>NZ_JBQKED010000043.1:0-28243 GCF_052121495.1 Faecalimonas sp. LCP19S3_D12
TTTGTAAGATATTCATAAGTCTATTATGCAGGAAAAAGGAAGAAAAAGAAACCCCCTAACCCCTCAAGATTGAGGGGAAGGGGAGCTGAATAGGCGAAGCCTATTTTTTATTCACTGAGTGATGCGATCACCTCAATCATCTTGTCTACATCAATTGGTTTCTCGATATGAGCATTCATTCCTGCATCCTGTGCTTTATGCACATCATCAGAAAATGCATTCGCAGTCAGAGCAATAACCGGAATATCTTTGTCCGTCCTATCCATGCTTCGAATTCTTTTCGTAGCCTCATAGCCATCCAGCTTTGGCATCCTTATATCCATGAGAATGAATGTATAATATCCCTCCGGTGATTGTTTGAATTTGTCAACTGCCTCCTGACCGTCTTGGGCTTCGTCAATCTCAGGCTTCAGACTCTCTAAAAACGCAATTGCGATCTCTCGGTTCAATTCGTTGTCCTCTGCCAGAAGAATGCGTTTTCCTTGGAGCATGCCAGTTGGATCAGATATTTTTTTCGCTTTGTCGTCTTGCTTTTCTACTTCCACAGATTTTTTCAAATGTAATATGGTCCTGATCGTTGTTCCTTCTCCTATCGTGCTGTCTACATAGATCTCTCCCTGCATAATATCGATGATATTCTTTACTAAAGCCATTCCAAAACCATTGCCTTCGATTCTTCCCGAATAAGAGACATCTCCACGTTCAAACGGTTCGAGTAATTTTTCTCTCACTTCTTCTGCCATTCCTTTTTATAAAGGTCTATATTAACTATAGTAATCGTAATAATTGTAGGTTCATCATCCTGCTGCTCTGAAAGAATCAACTTTAACCGATACCAGTGTTCTTCTTTTTATCATCAAGATTCTCTGCAAATGCTCTTCAAACTTTTCAAACGGAATCTCTTCTCCATAAGAGAAATAGCTGTTTTTGAATTTGGAATGTACCAGATGCACTGTTTTTTGTAACACATCTGCCTCATAAATATCTCCAAAAATATTGGTCAGAGAATGAATCAAACGGCGATTCTCCTGCTGTTTTTCCTCCATCGTCTTTATCTTTTCGATGTCATCTTCATAGAGTTCTTCTATAACGTTTCCTTTTCTATCCATCCTTTTCACAAACGGAATATAAATCAACACATCTATTACAATCAAAACCAGCTGCATAATCGCTCCATTGATGCTTTTGGTCATCAAATAGCCGCTTAGAATTGGTGGTGTAATCCAATCTAATTGCTGTATCACCACTGGCATAACTCCTATAACTGTTGCCACATAACCAATCAAAAGGTTGAGCACCGGCACAAGTATGAATGGAATAAGTAATGTTGTATTGAATACAATCGGAATTCCAAACAAGATGATCTCATTAATATTAAAAATTGATGGTATAATACCGTAACCTGCCACTTTTTTTGTACTTCTGTTTTTACTTACAAGAAGAATTGCAATCACGAGAGCCAATGTCGCACCAGCTCCACCAATATCTGAAATAGAGTCTAAAAACACTTTATTAATAATCTCAACCGGCTCTTTTCCCAATTTTACCGCATCGATATTATCCTGTACAAGCTGTACAAGATACACATCATTGATCTCAAAATCTTCTTTTCTGTACCCACTCTTCCACTGACTGATTCTGTTGAACATCCATGTCGTAAAAACAGCAGCAACAAAAGCCGAACAGATTCCCGCTGTCCCATAATAGGTTCTTGTAAAATGCTCCCCTGTCACATCAATCAGAATTAGGAAAGAGGCGATAGAACCAAAGAAAAATAATTTACAGTAGCCCCATAAACAAGTGAAAGCACTTCTCGAATAAAGAAAGTGCTCTCGCTTTGCATCCACTGCTGATATAATGGAATTGGGAAATTCAAGAGCACAAGCGCAAAGGATGAAATAATGGCTAAAGGTGTCATAAAAATCAAGCCTTTTCTAATCGCCTGTGTTCCCTTTCTATAAAACATACCTGAAACTGTCTGAGATATTTCTTTCCTAATCTTGTTTCTCTGTTTCTTCTTCATTTTTTTCAACCAAATTATCCCATATATGGTTCACTTCTTCCATACATTCCATATAGACCTGTGCCATAATATTTGTCTGAATTCCAAGCTCTTTGGCTATCTGCTTAATGTCCTGCCATTCTGCTCGCTCATAGCAAAGAAGTAATTCATATAATCTGCCTGCCTGTCCTTCTTTACTGATAAGCGCCTTTTTCACCTCTTCTGAAATTGGAATGTCTTCCAATATCTCTTCAATCGGAGCATCAATGATATAAGGAAGTGTTGAGAACATTCCCAATAGGTATGCATCTGCCGGTGAGATTGCAAAGTTTTTCACACGTCTGATCAAATTTGATGCAAAATTTGCACGAAGGAAAGATGTCTTCAGTAATTCTTCTGAAGTCTCCTCTTCCTCTTCTTCCTTAAAACTTAAAAGATATACCCATTGTTTTAACTGATTGATCCCAACTCTTACGATTGCCTGCCTGATAGATGTCGTCTCATGTCTGCTTGAAAAATATGCTGAGTTCGCCATCTTTAACAGCGCATAGGTCAAGGATGCATCTCTGCTGATAATTGTCTCAAGCATCTCTACATCTGGCTCATCTTTCATAATCTCTACAATCAGCTGATATAAATTCCCCTGTAAATACTCTAATTTATTAATCTTTCCTGTCTGCTTTTCTGAAATATAACTTCCCTCTACATAGTCCGCATTCAACTCTTTTGCCAACTCATACAATTCTGTTGTATTGACACCTGTTGCAACAAACTTCTTATTGAATCCATGTGTCATCTCTATAATATTATTAAGAGATGCCCTATGCTTTTTATCTACCTTGTCTGAAATATTCACCTTTATATAATCTACATACTCCAGCATGCTGAAATACTTCGGTGTAAATTCGAAATCATTGATTGCAAAACAATATCCTTCTTCTCGATATTTTTCGATGATCACACCTGCCAGTGGATGAATAATAACATTATCCTCAATCTGAATTACAATTTTTTCTTTGTCAAAAATCTTTGGTGTATTTCGGAACAACAGCGCCGGTGTAAATGTCATAAATGTCTTCTTTTCATTAAAAATACGACTGGAATTCTCTGTTAAAAAAGATATGATGGCATTTGCAGCCGCGCTATCCGAGCTTGAATTGTATAAACTGTCTGCATCCAACTGAATTAATAACTCATATCCTGTCACTACATCATTTTTCAAATCTTTGATGGTCTGTCTTACTATACATTTGTCCATATTATTGCCCCCTTCTTTCAAGCAGTGTATCCATTACTTCTACAAGATGACCTATCTCCGGTTTTGAAAGCTGCTCATCTGCACCAAGTGATTTTCCTTTAATTCTCATTTCCGGATTGATCAAAGATGAAAAAATGATCAGTGGAGTGTCTTTCATAATTTGATCTTCCTTAACAAGCTTTGTCAGGCGGTGTCCATCCATCTCTGGCATCTCAATATCAGTAATAATCAGGCTAACTTTCTTCTCAAAATCCTGATCCTCTCTGACACTCTGTAAATAATCCCACGCCTCTTTTCCATTGTTGAATGCAAGTATGTTATCATATCCGGCTTTTGCAAGTGCCTCTTTGATCATTCTAGCTAACAGAATTGAGTCCTCTGCAAGAATAATGCGGCTCTCTTTTCTATTTCTTTTTCCTAGCTTTTCTATCTCTTCCAATTGAATTCCTGTCTCTGGTGCAATATCTGCAACAATCTTTTCAAAATCAAGTATTGTTACCAATTGATTATCACATTGTGCAATTCCTGTTGCCACACCCTCTTCACCATATGTAATTGTCTTGTCTGGCTTTTGAATATGCTCCCAGGAAATTCTGCTAATTCCAACTACACTGTGCACCCTAAATGCAATATGTGTTTTATTAAAGTTTGTTATGATAAATAAATCTCTTGCATTTCTCTCACTTTCTTTTCCGGTAAGATATTTGGGTAAATCAATGACTGTAAGAAGAATATCTCTTGGCTTGAAAATTCCTTCTACTGCCTCATGCGAATGTGGAATCGGCTTCACCTTGTTCGCCATCATGATCTCTCTCACTTTTGCCACATTAATTCCATATAATTCGCCATATATGGTAAATTGCATAATTTCAATCTCATTTGTTCCGGATTCTAATAAAATCTCTGTATCGGCCATACTGCTCTCTCCTTTACTTTATTCATCGATATATAATTATATCGACATCTATCTATGATAACATAATTTAAATAATCCTCTCCGACTTCCCAACTGTGCGAATTCTTACCTCTCCACTACTTAAATCCATAAGCATCGTTCTTGCATAGTTCGCTCCAGTATCTTCTCCTGTAATACGGATTCCCTCCTGTCTGAGTATTTTTTTCACGCTTTGGATATTTCTCTCCCCAATATTGCCAAAGCCACCCTGTCCTTTCATCTCGAACATCTTTGCTCCACCGGCAATCTTGCAAACGATACGACCTTTCATACCGCCAAACACATAAAATTTACGAAGCGTCTCCCGAATGCCTGTGTCAGCAAACTTCATCGGATTTATGTTGGTCGTTCCTGCTTCTGGAAGCATAATATGGAGCAATGCGCCTAATTTTATCATTGGGTCATAGAACGTAATCCCAATGCAGGAACCAAGTGCATAGGTAATGAGTGTCCCTTCCTGACGTAAAATTTTCATATCTGCAATTCCAACTGATACTTGTTTGCTCATATATTACTCCATTCCTAATTTTTTCATGAGTACATTCAATGATGTAACATCCGGAAGGAGCAGAATGTCTCCGCTCACTTCTTTTTCGTCCATAGTAAACTTACCTTCTATCATCATAATACGATCAGATTCAATCCCAAACATAGCCATCGGAAGACTTAAAATTCCTCCAAGCATATTTACCGCCATCTGCGGGACTGAGAGTTGAATATCTACGTTTGCCAGTTGTGACAGTGCATTGATATATGAAGATACCATAATATTGCCAATCTCCACTAATGCTGATGAATCCATCTCTGAAATCTCAGCGAGTTTCACTATATTCTCTCCCATCATACGCTTCACAATCTCTTCTGCAAAGTCTTCTTTTAAAACGAATAACATGATGCCGCTAATCTCATTTGACATCTCCACCATAACGGCTGCTACTACTTCTTCCGGTTCCCCGATTCGTAAAACTGCCTCATTAAACTCCAATATAGAAACTTCCGGAATTCCCATTTTTACTTTCGTATTGAGCATACTTGAAAGCGCAGTTGCCGCATTGCCGCTTCCAATGCTTCCAATCTCTTTTATTATATCTAACTCCATAGAACTCATATCTTCATATTTGTAAATTGCCATAATTTTCTCCTCAATACTATTGTCTCAAAGTATTAACCGTATTTACAATTTCATCCGATGTCTGTACCATCTTCATCGCATACGAATATGCCCTTTGACTTTCTATCACACGGCTCATTTCTTCCGCCAAATCTACCCCAGGTGACTCAAGTGCATAATTTTTTACCTTTGCATTTGCATCTAATATCGGGTTCCCATTCTTCTCTGTCGGCAGAAACTCATTATCTCCAACACTGAGCATTCCATCTAGCACATTAAAACGATATATTCCGATTTCTCCACTTAGATTACCACCTGTCACACGAATGCGGTTTCCATTTTGGTCTAATACATAATTCCCGCTATCATTTACAAGATAAAACTCATTTCCAAACTGTGACAAGCTGAAGCGTCCGTTTCTCGTATAAGTGATCTGCCCATTTTGCGGATTCTCTAGCATAAAAAAACCTTTGTCCATAATTGCGAAATCATATGGACTGTCTGTCTGCATTGCCCCATTTGGAGAAAAATCGGTATTCGTCTTTGTCATCAAGACCCCTGTTCCCGCCTTCACCGCTGTCTCTTCTCCATAAGCATTATTCAGATTATAGTGCATTAGTTCTGAAAAAGTAGCGTTTTTACTTTTGTATCCATAGTTATTTAAATTCGCCATATTATTCGCAACAACATCTAATCTCTTCTGCTGTTCAATTACACCACGCGCTGCTGTATAAAATGAAGTATACATGATATTCCCCTTTCTATCTCATTCTGAAATTACATCGTACCTGTCTGAACTGCTTTTCCAGTCAATTGATCGTACATCTTCAATAACTGCGCTGCACTTTGGATTGTTCTCTGTCCACTCATCATCGCTGTCATCTCATCTACCATCGAAACATTGGAATCTTCCACACTTTTTTGACTCACGGTTGTATTCTGAGCTTCCTGAGCTGCTCCATTGGCTCTGAAAACACCGCCTGATATCTTTTCAAGCTGACCATAGTCTGCGAAATCTACAACCTGCAGTCTATCATAAAGCTGACCTGTTTCTGCATTGTAAAGATTTCCTCTTTCGTCTGCTATAATATCATCTGTTGGGAGTTGAATCGGCCCATTCTGCCCCATCACACGACCAACACCTTCTAAGCATAAATATCTCTCATTATCTATACTAAAAGAACCATTTCTTGAGTAAACAACACCATTCCCCGTCTGAATTGCAAAAAAGCCATTTCCATTTAAAGCAAAATCTAATACATTGGACGTTGCGCGCACTCCACCTTGCGTATAGTCTGTGATACGCTCATCTACAGTATTCACTCTGGATGTCACCCCAATTGGTGTCTTTCCATCTCTGTCATAGCGATAAATCATCTCGTCACGAAAAGTTGTCTCTATCAGCTTATCACTTTTAAATCCCGGCGTCGAGACATTTGCCATATTATTGCTAATGACATTCATCTTTCTGTTTTGCGTAATCATATTTGCTGCCAAATCATAAAATCCCTGAAACATATCCTTCTCTTCCTTTCTACTCTTTTTTGTCTGAAGATTCCATATATTTTTTTAATTTTTTAATTGCATTAGAGTGTATCTGAGAAACTCTTGGCTCACTTACCTCTAGTATATCTGCAATCTGTCTCATATTCAATTCTTCTACGTAATATAATGAAATTACAAGCTGTTCTTTTTCTTTCAATGTCTGGATTCCATCGACAAGTATTCGGGACACTTCTTTTTTCAAAAAAACTTTTTCAGGCTGTTCCAACTCTTCCCCTTGCGGAAGTTGAAATCCACTATAACTGTCCTGTGCTTCTGCCAAAACCATATCCAATGACAGTATATTGAACAATGTAGACTTTTTCATAATCTCATGATATTTTTCCAAAGGAATCTGCAAGTATTCTGCTATCTTCTCTTCTGATGGATACTGACCATCTCTGCTATGCAATTCACCGATTGCTTCCTCCACATCCTTTACGCTCTTTCGGACACTTCGCGGAATCCAATCCTGCTTTCTTGCAAGATCGATGATCATCCCTTTAATGCGCTTTGATATATAAGTCTCAAACTTTGCATTTTTACTACTGTCATATTTGTCCACTGCATTCATCATCACAATAACGCCTTCGTTTATAATATCATCTACTTGAGAAAAACCCATATAAATATTTCTCATCTGTAAGGCAATGCTTTTGATCAACCCAGTATACCTCAATACGATCTCCTGTTTCAGGGCAAGTTCCCCGGTCTTTGCATATAGTTCTAAAAGTTCTTCTGTTGTCTTTTTTCCCCATTCTTCATGTGTTTCCATAGCTGATTACTCCACACTGTTATTTCTTACGCCTTAATATTGCCGACGGCCTGTATCTGTATGTTATTGCCTATCTCATTAAAAGACAGTACATATACATTCGGATAAAATTGTTCAATTAAATGATAAAAATGAATTCTTACTACTTGACTTGTCAATACAATCGGGCTTTGCGAGAACTCATTGAATTTTTTCAGCTCTTCACCCAGCTGAGTAATAATGCTTTGCATTGTATCCGGACTAAGTGCAAGATACATTCCTTGATCTCCTGGTGTAAGATTTGTAATAATACTCTTTTCCAGATCTGCATCCAACGTAATTACTTTCATACTTCCACCTTCGCAGAATTTTCTTGTAATCGTTCTCTTCAAAGCAATACGAATCTGTTCCGTAATACTGTCAATATCCTTAATTGACATAGACACATCTATGATTGTCTCCATAATCGTCTCCATATCTTTGATCGGAACACCTTCTTTTAATAAATTAGTCAATATCTTTTGGAAATTACCATATGATATCACTGCCGGAATTAATTCTTCTACAAGCTCTGGCGACTGCTTTTTTGTATTCTCCACTAAGCGTACTACCTCTTGTCGATTCAGCAGTTCATATGAATGTTTCTTCACAATCTCTGATAAGTGGGTCAGCATAACAGAAAGCGGATCAATAACTGTATAACCATAAATCTCCGCCATTTCTTTTTTATCGATCGTAATCCATTTACTTGGAATTCCATATGCCGGTTCAATCGTATCGATTCCATCAATTTGCTTTTCTGGATGTGGTGGTTCCAGTGCAAGATAGTAATCGACAAGAATTTCACCTTTTGCAACCTCTTCCCCTTTGATCTTAATCACATACTGATTTGTGTTTAGACCTGAGCTGTCACGAAGTCGGATTGATGGGATGACAAGTCCCATATCCTGTGCATACTGTCTTCTAAAAATAACAATTCGATCTATCAATTTTCCACCACTGCTTTCATCTACAAGCGGTATCAAACTATACCCAAATTCCACTTCAATAGGCTCAACAGAGATAAGCGAATATACATTATTAATATCTTTGAAGTTCTCTTCCTCACTTGCAATATTGTCTTGCTCCGCCATTGCAAGCTGAGACTGCATCTCTTCTTCGTGACCTTTTCCAATCTCCTCCATACGTTTGGAGAGCTGATATCCCGCCAAGACTAAAGCGAGTGCCACTGCACCTATTTGTAATTTCGGCATTCCAGGAATTACAAGAAGGATTGCAAGTACTCCACCTGTAATCATAAATGCCTTTGGTTGTGCTGCAAACTGTTTCGTGGCATCCTCATTCAGACTACCGTCTGACACAGCTCTTGTCACAACCATACCGGTTGCTGTAGAAATCAAAAGCGCCGGAATCTGAGATACCAACCCATCACCGACAGTCGCCAGTGAGTATACAGTAAGTACTTCTGAAAATCCCATGCCGGACTGTACCATACCAATAATCATACCACCAAGAAAATTGACAAATGTAATGATCAGGGACATAACTGCATCCCCTTTTACAATCTTGGTAGCACCATCCATTGCTCCATAGAAATCTGCTTCTTTTTGAATCTTATATCGTCTGTCTTTTGCCTGCTGTTCATTAATCAATCCAGAACTTAAATCTGCATCAATTGCCATCTGTTTTCCAGGCATCGCATCAAGCGTAAATCTTGCCGCTACCTCTGCAACACGTTCCGCACCTTTGGTGATTACGATAAACTGTACTAAAACGATAATCATGAAAATAATAAAACCAACAACTACATTTCCCTGAAGTACGAAATCACCCATAGCCTGAATAACCGCACCGGCAACTCCCTGATTTACCAGAATATTTCTTGTAGAAGAAATATTAATGCCAATACGAAACAGTGTGGTAATCAAAAGCATCGATGGAAAAATCGAGAATTCCAACGGCTCTTTGATGTTCATACTGACTAATAAAATAATCAATGATATCGAAATATTCAAAATAATCATAACGTCCAGCATAAACGGACTCAGCTGTATAATAAGTAACAATACAATCATTACCACAATTACCGCTGTTACATTGTTCAATAGTTTCTTCATGTCTTACTCCATTTTCTTGTTTAACCTGAATACCTGAACAAGAATCTCTGCAACCACCCCGTAATATTCTGCGGGTATCTCACAATCCAGTGGTGTGGATGCATAGATTCCTCTCGCCAAAGGTTTATTTTCAATTACAGTAACCTGATTCTGTTCTCCAATTTCAATAATACGAAGTGCCAAATAATCCTGACCTTTTGCTATTACAATCGGTGCATTATCATGGTCAATATCATACTTTAGGGCAACCGCAAAATGCGTTGGGTTCTTGATAATTACATCTGCATCTGGAACAGCCTGCATCATACGATTTCTCGCCATACTTCTCTGTAAATTTCGAATTTTTCCTTTTATTTCAGGATTTCCTTCTGTCTGCTTATATTCTTCCTTCAACTCCTGTTTGGACATCTTCAGCTTCTTTTCATATTCCCATCGTTGATACATATAATCAAACCCTGCGATAACGACAAAAACTAATCCAACCTTTAAAATGATATTCATAATCATATCAAAAGTAAAAACAGCAGAGGCCTTTATATCCATATCCAGCATTCTTGCAATCGGAATAATATCTGATTCAATTGCCTTATACAATATGATACTTAAAATAATAATCTTGAGAATATTTTTGATAAGCTCTACTACATTTCGCAGCGAAAAAAGATTCTTTACCCCTTTTAAAATACTTAAGTTACTCATTTTAAAAGATGCCGCTTTTGCAGTAAAGTTAAATCGTGTTTGTACTCCTGTTGCCACTATACCAATTGCTGCAGCGATAAATCCAAGCGGTAAAATCGTAACCGCACATATCTCCATCACACTAATTCCGATTTCTCGCAACTGTTCCATTGAAAGCTCATTAATAGCCGACACTCCCTGAACACACCAAATAAGATTCCTATAAACATTTTCATATATACCTGAAAACAAAAATTTCAAACTATAGAAAGTTCCCAAGAGAGACGCGACTGCAATGATATCTTTACTGGAAAATACATTTCCTTCTTTTCGTTCGTCACGCCTCTTCTTGGGGGTGGCTTTCTCGGTCTTCGAATCATCTGCCAATCTTACTCACTTCACTTTCTCTTACGCAAATCTATAAAAACGTCAATATCCCTTGAATTGTTTTCAACATAGTCGAAATCACCCCAGTAAGATACTCACTCATCGGGGAAAATAAAACGACCAAAAGGACTAGACCGACGATTACTTTCAATTGAATATTAATTACAAATATATTAATCTGAGGAACAATTTTATTTAAAATTCCGGCTGCAATCTCCACTAAAAATTCTGCTGCCAATATAGGGAGTGAAAATTTTACTGCCAGAACAATACACTCTGTAAACAGCTCTACCATATGCCATCCAAGTTCCTGCGTTATCAATATCCCTCCATACGGTACAATATCCGCAGAAGTAATCAGAATTTTCATCAAAGCCAAATGACCATCTACGGCAAAAAACAAAAGCACAAAATATGCCTGAAAAATACTTCCACTGATTGGAAGCTGTGCGTTACTCTGTGGGTCATACACAGTCGCCATAGACAATCCCATCTGAAAATCTATGATAAACCCGGCGTAACTAATTACAAAGAAAAACAGTTCTATTACATAACCCACTACATATCCCGCTGCAAACTCTTTCAAAAGAAGAAATGCGTACTCAATATTGCTTGTTATCTCTAAAACTTCTTTATCAGAGTACGAATAAACTGCAACCGTCAAAGTTAAGATTAATCCTGCTTTCACAATAGCCGGTATATTTCTTCTTCCCAAAATAGGATTTAGTAAAACAAACCCCGACATTCTCATCAATATCAGTGAAAATAAGGTTAAATATGCAATGTCATTCATTACAAACGCCTCTCCTTTTCTTCCAACCGACTTAAATCATCTGAAATATTTTGAGGGTAAAATCTTGTAATGTCTGCAGCATAGAGCCACCTGTGAATACAAGGATTAATCCTATAACAAGCAGCTTTGGAACAAACGTAATCGTCTGTTCATGAATCTGAGTCGCCGCCTGAATAATTGAAATCAACACGCCTACCAACATACTGATAACCAAAATAGGTCCTGCCAGTTGAACAGATAACACAAATACCTCATACATCAAATCTGTAACTTGTGAACTTGACATCCTCTTCCCTCCACTTTGCTAGTTAAAACTTTTTACGATTTGTGAAAACAACAGTTCCCATCCATTTACTGTTACAAACAATAGTAATTTAAACGGAAGCGAAATCATAGATGGCGGAAGCATAATCATTCCCATTGACATCAATGTACTAGATACGATAATATCAATTAAAAGAAATGGTATAAAAATCAAAAATCCTGCCATGAAGGCACGTTTTAATTCACTTGTCATAAATGATGGAATTACAACTCTCATCGGAAGATCTTCTACGTTTTCCGGTGCTTCAATCTTTGCCATATCCGTAAAAAGTTTTACCGTACTCTTTTCTGTATTCTCCAGCATAAATTTCTTAATCGGAACAGACGCCCTTGTAAGCGCCTCCTCTTGCGTAATCTCTTGATTTTTATAAGGTGTATACGCCTCTGTGTTAATCTGTTTGATTACTGGATCCATAATAAACAATGTCAAGAACAGTGCAATTCCGACAAGCACCATATTGGGTGGTGTCTGTTGTATTCCAAGCGCATTTCTCAAAAAAGATAAGATAATAACTGTCCTCGTAAAAGAAGTCATCATAATCACAATTGACGGCAACAACGCTACAATTGTAAGAAGCAAAAGGATGTCTAGTGTTGGAACTTGATTTCCATTAATATTTACAAGTGCATTCTCCATTGTCTTCTATTTCCCTCTTTTCCCCAATGTTTTCCATTTTTCCAAAGTATCTTTAAAATTGCCGAATTCCCCACCGGACAATTTTTCCGGTGTGGCAATCTGTATTAAATCCTCTTCCTGCAGTTCTGACAAAACATTCACCTGCCCTGACGCAATTCCAACCAAAAAATACTTGATTCCAATCTGCACAATTGCAAGGTGTCTGTCCTGTCCGACCGGTATCTGATCAATCACACGCATATATCTTGAACGTCCGTTCGCATTCGCACCTTTTCCGATATATTTACTGCAAAGATAACTTAAGTAAATAATAATTACTGACACAAAAAAAGTAAAAATGATTTGTACCATGCTATTCCTTCCTTACTCCAATGTCGACAGATTTAACTTCATTATCTCTGTAATTCGAATACCAAAATTATCTTCCACTACAACTACATCACCTTTCGCAATGCACTGCCCATTTACAAATAAATCTACCTGCTCTCCTGCCAGCTTATCCAATACAACGAGAGAACCTTTTGTAAAGTCTAAAATATCTTTCACTAATTTTTTTGTTCTGCCGATCTCTACTGAAAGCTCCAACGGAACACCCATGATCAATTCCATATTCTCAGCTTGTCCTTCTGCGAGATCGATATTCTTATCCGGTGCAATTGCAGGACTTGAAGCAGTCTGTACATTAATCAGTCTTGGTTCAGAAGCCTTCTGATGATCTTCCATCTTTTGCTGCATCATCTGCATCTGCATCATCATCTGCTGCATCATCTGCATCTGCATCATAGATGCATCACCGCTCATCTGCGGCATCTGAGTGGCAACGGATTCCATTGTCTGTTCTGGAATCACAGAATCAGAAATTGTCTCTTTCACCTTGCTCTCATCTGGTTCTTTCATTTCTGCCGTCACTTCCTGAGCAATCGGATTTTCCTGCTTTTCCTCCTCGACCTTTGCAATCTCCTCATTTGGAATAAATCCATCTACAAGGCTCTTAGCAAGTTCTATTGGCATTACATTGAAGAACTCACTTTCCAATTTATCTGCTATTTTCAAGGTAAATCCAACAACAACCTTCGGATTATTGTCATCAAAATACTTTTCTACAAATTCATGTTCACTATCAATCGGGAATGAAATTGGTGTAGATATGTTCACCATTTTCCCTAAAAACTCTGATAGTGCTGTGGAAGACGCACCCATCATCTGGTTCATCACTTCACAGACAGCACTGATATTCATTTCATTTAATTCAAATTCCTCATCAGACATTTGAATGCCCATAAGCATTTCTACAATCACTTTTACATCATGCCGTTTCAAAAGCATAATATTTTTGCCCTGAAGACCAGAAATATATGTAATCTCTACTCCAACTGCAGGCTCTACTCTATCCATTCGAAATTCTTCTTTTTCTACGACATTTACCACCGGCGTTGTAATGTCTACTCTTGCATTAAGCATTGTTGAGACAGCTGTAGCCGATGCTCCAAGACTGATGTTCAGAATTTCGCCTATTGCATCCATTTCTAATGTACTAAAACATTTTGAACTCATAATCTCTTTTCCTCGCTTCTTTATTTACCAATCTCCAGGGCTTTTTGTGCCATTAATTTCATTGCGTTAAATGCTGTAATATTAGCCTCATATGCCCGTGTAGCTGACATTCCATCTACCGTTTCCTTCACAAGATCAACATTCGGCATCATTACATAGCCGTTTTCATCTGCATCCGGATGTTCCGGGTTATATACAGGCTGAAGATCTCTTTGATCCTCCACAATTTCAGCCACTTTTACCCCGCCTTTCTGAGATGTCTTTCCGCTCAGTCTGCTTTGCAGTTCACTTCGAAAAGAAGACACCGGGTTTTCCTGCAATACGACCATCTTTCTTCGATATGGTCCCCCACTTGCCGTTCTCGTTGTATTCATATTCGAAATGTTCTCAGCCGCTATATCAAGTCTCTGTCTTTGGGCAGTCATTCCAGACGCACTTATATCAAACGAATTTAAAAAAGACATTTTGCCCCCTCCTCATTAACCAAGAATCTTTGTTACAGTCGATAAAATCCTTTCTGGCTTAAACGGTTTTACAATAAAGTCTTTTGCACCAGACTTGATTGATTCCATAACCATGCTCTCCTGCCCCATAGCAGAACACATAACAATTGTTGCATTTGGATCAAATGCTTTGATCTTTTTCAGAGTCTCCAATCCATCCTGATTTGGCATTGTAATATCCATAAATACTAAATCCGGTTTTTCTGCCTGATACACCTCTTCTGCTTTCACTCCATCTTCTGCCTCGTACAAATCTGTATATCCCGCCTGTGACAAAGTATTTTTTAACATCATTCTCATAAACGCTGCATCATCCACTAATAAAATTTTCGCCATTTCTCTTTACCTCTCTCTTTCTTTTATTCTTGTAATTCACTTTCTGTTTCATCTTCTCCAGCAAGCTCAACACGTTCTCTGATTTTAACTGCCATATTTTTATTATAAACACCCAGTTTTCCAGTAAACCATTGTTGTCCTTCAATGTGTACTGCCACGTCTGAGTCTTGTGGTTTATTCAAATCAATCACATCTCCTACTCGGAGATTATAGATGTCGTTCAAATTCAAGTTTGCCACACATAGCTCTGCCTTGACATCCATCTTCGCCTCTTTGATACTTTCCATTAATTCCTTACGGTTGTCTCTTTGTGCAAGACGTTCTCCCTTATCCGCAAGATGTTTTGTCTTTTCTATAATGTCAAAGATATTTCCAAGCAAAGCGCCTGGTATACAAATATTCATAACATCGCTGACTGTTCCCAGCGTAATCTTCATCATTACAATTACGACGGTCTCATCTACGCTGATTCCCTGAAACATACTTGGGTTTTCTTCAATTCTCTCAAACACAGTATCAAATTTAATATAACTCGCCCACACATCTGATGTGATTCCCATCAGACGTCTGATAATCTTTTCATACAGCGCAAGCTCTATCTCCGTATAAGTATATGCCATGTCAATTGAAGTATCAATTCCTGTTCCTCCAAGCATTCGATCCATCATCGCTCCCATCAAAACTGGCGCAATGTGGAACAACATTGGTGGGTTTTTAGAATGATCTTGTAACTCAACTCTGGCAAGTGTAATTACGTCAGTTTCATTTAATGCATTTCCAAATTCATAATACCTTTGTTCCTCTACTCCTACGACTTCTACTTCACTTGCAATACGAAACAGTCCATTAATCTGGGATGCTGCAATTCTTGAATAATTATCATAAATGCTATGCAGCATTTTTAATTTATCTTTTGTGTACTTCTTCGGACTGTAAAAATCGTACTTCCTGTATTTTGGTTTCGCAGTTTTTTTGTCTTCATGCAACTCTTCCATGTCGGTATTCTGCATAGAATTTAAAAGCGCATCTATCTGACTTTGTGAAAGTACGTCTGCCATTTTTTTCTCCTAACTTTATTGATTTATTTGATTATAGTACTCTTCCAAGGTCATCGCTGACGCTCCTACCTTTGTAATGACAATTTCTACACGACGGTTTTTACTTCTATTTTCTGCCGTGTCAAACGGAGCGATCGGACGGAATTGCCCATAACCTATTGATACAATTTTGGACGGCTGCAACGATACCCTGTCCTGAATATACGCAGCCACATTTGCAGAACGTTCTGCGGAAAGCAATCTGTCTCCCGTCGTCTCATTCTGCTGATCTGGTTTTGCCTGTGACGTATGTCCAAGCACTTGAAGTTCCTGTACAATATTCTCGGTTCCAGATAGTGCATTAATAAATTTATCTAAAAGCTGATATCCCTCTGCCTTTATGACCGAGCTGTCTCCATCAAAAAACACCTGATCCCGAAAACGGATAAACGTGTAATTGTCTCCTTTATACAAATTGATATCTTCCTGATATCCACTTTCCTCCACTGCCTGTTTCAGCTTTGCATACAGTTCATCGAATTGTTCTTCTGACACTATATCTTCTGTTCCTCCCTGAACAAAATCCTCTCCGTCTGCATCTTTATCTATTACAACCTGACTTAGCTTTTCTGCATCTGGATTAAAGCTTTTTACAACTTCTCTCCACTTCGCCTGATCCACAGAGGAAATTGAATATAGTAACACGAAAAAACACAGCAACAGAGTGACCATATCACCATAGGTGTCCATCCAGTTTCCACCTTCGTCCGCTCTCTTTTTTCTCCTTTTCATACTCTCACCTTACTTTTTCTTTTTCTTATCTTTCTTTACCTTTGTTCCACCTGATTCTTCCTCCAAAAGTTTCAGTCGTTCTTTCGTGGAGAGATATGTAACTAATTTTTCTTTCAGAAATTTCGGATTGTCTCCTGCCTGCATTGCAAGAATTCCTTCTATCATAATCTGTTTATAGACAACTTCCTCATTATTTCTAATACTCAACTTCTTTGCCATAGGTGAAAACACCAACTGCGCAAGAACACACCCATAAAATGTTGTAATGAGCGCCGTACCCATATCCGTTCCGATTGTACTGGAGCCTCCCTCGCTCGGATCCATATTCATAAGCATGTTAACCAATCCGACGAGCGTACCAATCATACCAAAACCAGGCGCAAATGCGGACGCTTTTTCGTAGACGCTGATCATCTCATCATGTCTTTCTGCCGTCGTTGCCAATTCATTTTCCAAGAGTGTTCTTACCTCTTCCGGCTCTGTCGCATCGACAATCATCATAATCCCCTGTTTAAAAAACGGATCATCTAATTCTCCTGCTCTCTCTTCAAGTGCAAGCAAACCGCTTTTTCTTGCCACCTGCGCCATATCTACAAGTGTATCAATCAACTTTTCTGTATCATACCTCTTCCCCTGAACCATTACTTTAAAATGCTTCACCGTCTGCTTTAAAGTACTCCACGGGAAACTTGCCACAACCGCTGCAAGGGTTCCACCAAATACGATAAACATACTATTCGGATCTATAAAATTGGGAATCTTATCCGCACCAATACCACCAAAGATAATCAGCGCCAATCCCGCCACGATTCCTATAATCGTTGTCAAATCCATTGCTATTCCTCCATTCCTTTCATCCCCTGTTATTCATCATCCATCTATCGTCTTGAATATTCCACAATTTTGCTGTTATATTCTATTGTTTTCTCAATTATTTCTTCCACTGATTCCTTCACAATATGAAACCTTCCATTCATCATAATTACTTTGGATTCCGGAATCGTTTCTATCAATTCAATCTGCCTGCTGTTCAATACAATTCTTTCATTGTTAACTTTTGTTAGTGTTATCATCGCACACTCTCCTCTTATTCGGGGAAGCCCCAAAATGTGGCATCCCCGTTTTTTATTTTCCTAAATTAACGTTTCATGTTTACCAGTTCTTCCAACATCTGGTCTGTCACTGTAATGATTTTTGAATTTGCCTGATATCCTCTCTGCGTTGTAATCATCTGAGAGAACTCATTTGCAAGGTCTACATTCGCCATCTCCAGGTAACTACCTCTGATTTTTCCTGCAGGACCACCATTTGGTTTCAATGCACTTACTGTTCCTGCATTTGGTCCAATTGAATAATAATATCCTTCTGATTTTTCCAAACCATTCAAATTTTCTACTGTAATAAGAGCCAACTGTCCAATTGCAATGGAACGGCTTTGGTTATCTACTCCCATGATTGTTCCGTCTTCATTGATCTTATAGCTCTGAATCTCATATGGAAGTCCAGTATCCGGGTCAATCGGAATCTGAATTGCAGAAAGCTCATCTGAATATTTTGCCGGTACGCCAGGAACTCTGTCACTTCCCTGACTTACAATATCTACTTTAGCGCCATTGTTTCCCCACGTTGTATCTTTGATAATCTCTGTATTATTTGCTTTATCATCTCCACCTTTTTTCGCTACGATTCGCAGGTTTACCGTATTTTTTGCCGCATCAAAATCTGTTAGACTAATATTATAATTTTCGAACTTCCCACCTTTCTTTGTCACGTCCGCAATCCATTCCTGAACTTTATCCTTGAACTCACCTTTTGACGTCAGTTCCATCTTCTCTCCACCGATTGTGATCGTATTCGGATTTGTCTTATCATCAATTGTTACCGTTGCACCTGTGATATTATACTCTCCGTTTACAGCCGGTTTTTCCGGAACTCCTGTTCCGTCTTCCAACGCGTAACCATATACGTAATTCGCCTGATCATCTACAAGATAACCATTCCCATCTACACGGAAGATACCAATTCGTGAAAGACTCAATCCCGAATCTTCAACATTGGTAAAACTTCCGTTTACCATGTTTCCTACAAGGAAAAATCCTGTACCGTCAATCATACAGTCCAAACTGTTTCCAGATGGTGACATCGCACCTTGTCCAAATGATGCCTGAATCGAACCTGTACCAACACCATAACCAACTTGTGATGCATTCTTTCCACCGGCGCCACCGCCAAGAACACTACCTGATGCACCGGCAATCGATGTCGAATACATCGCATCTGTAAAGTTAAAGCTGGATGATTTGAATCCCCATGTGTTTACGTTCGCGATATTATTACCAATTACATCTAATTTTGACTGATGTGTACGAAGTCCTGAAACTCCTGCTACCATTGATCTGACCATCTCTAAATCCCTCTCTTTTCTTTCGTTTTCTGCTGTCTCGACCCCGGCAAGTCATACCGAAATCAAAGCCTCCTTAATGGTCCGGCTACATTAAGACAGCACTGTCAATGTTTGTAAATATGTTTTCTTTCATTTCATTTTCCGTCATTGTTGTAACGACAATATTATTCGGAACATTTACGATAAACGCCCCTTTTTCACCAATTACAACAACATCTTTTGCACCCTTTTGTCTTGCCTTCTCTACTGCTGTGTTCAAACTATCCAGCATATTGTTGTTCAGGACAATTCCTCTCTCCTGCACCCTTTGAGATGCATGTTTGGAAAATTGAACTCTCTGTTCTTTTCCGCTTTCTTTCTCCAAAATTTTCTGGAAGGAAACGCCTTGTTTTTCTTGCACAATGCCACGCTGCAATTTTAGCGAACGGACATCTGTAATCTGATTAACTTTCAATACGCTCTCTCCTTCCTAGACTTTTTCAGTATTCTCTCCTTCTTCTGTAGTGCCTCCATCTCCTGTAGCTGTGTCACCATCTTCTTTTTTCGGAACTTCTCCTATGCCCATGATCTGAGATAGGCTGTATCTCTCTTCACCAATGTAGATGTACTGTCCTCCTGTGAGATCGACTCCTGTCACGACACCCTTTTTCTCACCTGTCACTTTCCCTGACTCATCTACTTTTGCAACTGTGACTTCTTTTCCAATCAACCCTGTTGAATAAGATGTCAGTGTAACCTGCGCCAAGTTATTTGTAACTACCGCAAAGTTGGCAATTGCATTCGATACAGATGTCATGGCATTCATCGTTGCCATCTGGGTCATCTGGTTCATCATCTCGCTGTTGCTCATTGGATTGGACATATCCTGATACTGTAGCTGTGCCGCCATCAATTTCCAAAAATCATCCATCGACATCTCGCTGTTATTTGAGACTGCATCTGTCTGTGTACCTAATAATTCATTGTACATATTGCTGTTCCCATTCACTCCACTAACTGGCATCTTTTTTCTCCTCCTTTCCGCCTTATTCTAGTAAGCCAAGCCTTAACTCCTGTAAGAAACGGTTTGCATTACTTCGCTCTTTACGCTTTCTTTCTTCTTTTTGTCTTTCCCATTCAGACTCTCTTCCAGCATCGCTGTTTCCATTTCCCTGTTGCTGTTCATAAGCCTCGGGTCTCTTTTCATCCACCAAAACAATCGTTTCTTGCTGCAAATTTTTCTGTACTACCGTACTGATATCATTCACATTCTGTTTGACAATCTCCAACGTCTTGCTCTCCGAACAAATAATAGAAATTGTTGCATCACCATTTTGATACTCCACTTTCACGGCAATCTTTCCAAGATTTTTCGGTTCAATCTGAATCTCAAATTCCCGTACTCCTTCATTTGTCTTTTCTATAATTTTTTCAGCAAGATTCTTTGGAATCTCCTGCGGTGTATCCGCCTTAATCACATCATGTGCTTTTGGCTGTTCTATCTGTTTGTCAGAAACAGACTGCTGTTTCATCGTCGTCTCCTGCCATGACACATTCGCCATCTCTTTTGCATCTTGCTCCACCGATTCTAACTGTTTGTTCGTCTGGGTCTCTGTCTGATGTGGTAATCCTTCCGACATCTCCTTTTGAATATCAACACTATTCTTTTCTGTCGGTACTCCCTCTACAGTCTCTTCCTCACCAGCTGGCATAATCAGTTCATTTTGTGAATCCTGAACTACTTCGTTCTGTGCCACTTGTCCTTCAGCTACCTTGCCTACTTGTGCAAGCTTCATAGCTCCGATATTGATAATGCCTTCTGCGACATTTTCTGGAATACTCAGATTTTTTTCACTGTCTTGCATCTGCATACTCTGCATTCCCAAAAACATAATATTGTTCATGTTCTGCATTTCAGCCGCCAACAAAGATACTGTCTGCTCTTGTTCTTCGGTCATCTCCGGAAACAATTGCTTGCCTTGAAGAAGACCTTTAAAATTCGTCGCTCCATTCGCATCCTGTCCCATCTGCGACATGCCCATTGAATCAGCGACAGACTGTTGCTGCCCTTTTACACCTGAAGTCATTCCACTTCCAGATGACATATTCGCGGGATTCGACATATGAATCTGCTCCATCGTCTCTCCCTCCTTTCTTCCTAATATAATATCTATTAGTAATCTGCTTATACAGAATTACTCATTCAGTCTCGCAAATGCACTCTGTGTACTTACAAATTCTTCTATCATCTGTTCGTTCTCTTTTTGCACTTGCTTATTGTACTCTTCAAATTGTTTCTCTTTCAATTTGTCGAGCGAAGAACTCTCTTTTTTTGCCTCTACAACCTTCGCTCTTTTTTTCTCCTCTTCCATCTTCAATCCAATAAGTTCTTCTTGTTTCTTTACAATTCGCCGCCAGATACTTCTTAGGAAATTATCATACACATACATATCTTGCACGCCTATTCCCTGTTGCTTTTTTTCATCAAACTCTTTTGCACTTTCCTCGTAAACTCGTTCTAACCCATCAATCTCTTCTTCGCATTTTCGCATCTGCACAAGTACTTTCATATGTTCCGCCTTCAATCCATCAAGTACTCGTTCTTTGTAACTCAAAACTGTATCCAATGAAAAGAAAAACTTCTTCATTATCTCAACACTTCCTTCATCATTTGAAAAATTTCATCGGCATGAAAACTTTCATCTACCTTCTGCATTAAGAATTGATTTACTTTTTCAATCTTATCAATTGCATAATCCAATTTGGGATTTGTTCCAGCCTTATAGGCTCCAATTGCAATCAAATCTTCATTTTTACTGTAAATACTCAAAATATCTCGCATCTTAGATGCCACAGCTTTATGTTCTTCCGGAACGATATTTGCCATCAAACGCGAAATACTTGCATTGACATCAATCGCCGGAAAGTGATTTGCGTTTGCAAGCTTTCTGCTTAACACGATATGACCATCTAAAATACCTCTGACTGTATCCGCTATCGGTTCATTAGTGTCATCCCCTTCCACAAGCACCGTGTATACACCGGTAATAGATCCTTTTTCAAACTTTCCGCTTCGCTCCAAGAGCTTTGGGAACTCCGCATAAATAGATGGGGTGTATCCTCTTGCAATCGGCGGCTCTCCGATTGCAAGCCCAATCTCTCTTTGCGCCATCGCAAATCGTGTGAGAGAATCCATCATCAGCAGCACATCTTTTCCTTGATCTTTAAAATATTCCGCTATCGTAGTTGCTACAAGCGGACATTTCATTCGAAGCATCGCCGGTTGATCTGATGTTGCCACAACAAGAATACTTCTCTTTAATCCTTCGGGTCCCAAATCCTTTTCAATAAATTCTCGAACCTCTCTTCCTCGTTCACCTACAAGTGCAATTACATTGATATCTGCTTTTACATTCCTTGCAATCATACCAAGCAATGTACTCTTTCCAACACCACTTCCCGCAAAAATTCCAATACGCTGTCCCTTTCCCACTGTGTTAAGTCCATCGATTGCTTTCACTCCAAACTCTAAAGTATCTGTAATCGGCGGTCTCTCCAAAGGGTTCGTATAAGAGTTTTCCACATAGTAATGACGCTGTGATTCAAATTCCCCCAAACCATCCATCGGTCTTCCCATAGCATCAATTACTCGCCCTCGTAAGAATTCTCCAACAGGAATTTTTAAACGCTTTTTTGTGTTTCTGACAAAACTCCCTGCAGCCACACCACTCATATTTTCATATGCCATAAGCTGAATTTTATCGTTTTTAAATCCCACTACTTCCACCGGAATCTGCTTATGTTTGTCTTCGCTATATATCATAGCAATATCACCGATACTCGCTTTATTTCCCGATGATTCAATTGACATCCCTACAATATTCTCGATTTTTCCTATATAACTGACTGATTCTGTATTTCGAATCAGTTCCGAAAGTTTTTTCAGCATTGTTTCTTTCTGACCCCTTTATAGTCTTGCGTTATTCAGAACATCTTTGATATTCTCCAATTGCGTACTCACACTTGCATCTACAATCTCATCCGGAAGTTCTATAATACAGGTTCCTTCTTCACTGTTCTCCATCATTATAATCTTCACATTTTCCGACAGGCGAGACAGCGACTCCAAAAACTCTTCATCTGCTTCCATAGAGACCCCCGTATTGCATTTTGTAATATAGATTTTTGCCCACTGACGTCTCTTCATCTTGTCCGTAGCGGAGAGGATCATTCGCTTTATAATCTCACCACTAGAATGTATACTTGTTTGAATAATTTTTTCAGCAATTACGAGAACAATATTTTTCAATTCGTCAATATATTTTTCCATAATATATTCTTTTTCCCGTGTTACACTCTGTACAACATCAGCAATATTTCTTTGTAAACCTCGCAACTCCTTATTCAAGATTTGTCGATGTTCCTCATACGCCTTCTGAACCCCTTCGGCCTCACCTCGAGCCCTTCCTTCTTCATACGCCTGCTCTCTCAAAAGTTCTGCCTGCTCTTTTGCCTCCCGAAGAATTTCCTTCGCACTTTGTTCTGCCTGTGCGATCAATTCCTCAGCCGCTTTCACTGGAATAGTCTCTTCCTCTTCCTCGATTTCTTCGTTCACCTCTTCTTCCTCTTCTTCTATGGGAACTGTGAATTCAGAAAACAAGTCACACGCATGCACGAGCTCGCCTTGATCTAATACTTTTCTAATCTTAGACAATGATTTCATCCTTTCCACTCTTAACAATGATCAGTTCTCCTGCTTCTTCCAGTCGCCTGATAACCGCCACAATTCTCTGTTGCGCTTCTTCTACATCACGCAGACGGACATTGACTGTAATTTCCAAATCCGACTTGATACTTTCTGCCATACGAGTAGAAACATTTGAAAAAATAAGATTTTTGATTTTTTCGTCTGATCCCTTCAATGCATATACAATATCCTTAATGTCACATTCACGTATAAATCTCTGAATAGATCTGTTGTCCATTGATACAATATCTTCGAATACGAACATCTTCTTACGAATTGTTTCTGCCAATTCTTCATCTTCTTTGCCAAGTTCATCAAAGATATATTTTTCATTCCCTCTATCCATATGATTCATAACATCTGCCACATAATCGATTCCACCAATTGTTGTAAAATCTGTTGTAAGAATATTTTCAAATTTCTTCTTCAGAGAGCTCTCTACGATCTTTATCGCATCTGGAGACACACTCTCCATCTTAGCCACCGCCTCAACGACTTTAATTCTCTTTTCTTTCGGAAGTTCACTGATTACAGTGGCCGCCTGATCCGGCTCCGCATAAGACAATACAAGCGCAATCGTCTGCGGTCTCTCATGCTGCAAAAATGAAAACAAAGTCTTTACAGTACTCTTACGAATAAACTCAAACGGTCTCGTCTTAAGTGATTTTGCCAGCTTATCAAGCAAGTTCTGAGCGGTAGATTCTCCAAAAGCCTTTTCCAAAACAGCTCTTGCATACTCCATTCCACCATCTGTAACAACCTTCTGTGTCAAACAAGTCTTATAAAACTCATCTAAAACCGCTTCTGTCTCTTCCGATGAAACATGCCCCAACTTAGCAACCTCTATAGTCAGTTTTTCAATTTCCGATTCACTTAAATGTTTATATAATTTAGATGCCTTTTCTGCGCCAAGTGCCACGATGACCGCTGCCGCTTTCTGTTCCGGCTGCAATGTACTACTCTCCATCTTGACCACCTCCATTCAGCCAGCTCTTCAATAACTGGGCTGATATTTCCGGATTTTTCTCCGCAAAATCTCTGACATTTCTTTTTAATTCAAGCCCTTTATCATTTTGCATCTCAAGAATCTCACGGTTCTTTTCTTCTTCTTGTTCAGAAACATCTTGAAGCAGTCCTTCTTCCTCCAACTGTTCCTCTAACGCTCTCTTCTTTCGACTTCTTCTCCACAGCAGTATTACGACTACAGTCACTATAATAAACAACGCCGCCAAACATGCAATCAATGCAATCAGAGTAGATTTCTTAATGCCTTCCGCCTCATTCGAAACGTCCTCCGCCTCTTCATCTTCATAGAACGGAACACTGGCAACTGCAATCTTCTCCGCTCTGTCCGTCACCGCAATTCCACTCGCATTACCGACAAGTTCTTTTACTTCCGCCTCTGTCAACTGTCCTAATCCATTTTTGTTAATCGCAACCGAAACAGTCAAATCCTCCAACGCTCCGGGACTAATCTGTCCCTGCTCTTTAATCTGATTCACAAGATATTCTCTTGATACACTTTCACTTTTTGAATTAGCTCCACCTTCGCCATCCGTGTTATATTCCGGCGTGTCCGCATTTGTCTCAGATCCCGCAACTCCTGACGCACCATTATTCGTGGTCGCTTCCTCATTGTAAAGTTCCTCTTTTCCCACGATTCCATTTTTGTCATTTTCATCAATTTTTTCCGGAGTATTATATGTAGTCACTTCACGAATCAACTGTTCCATATTGATCTGTGCTCTCGCAGAAACATGTACATTCTTATTCCCGTAAATCGGTCCAAGCACCTTCATGACTTTTTTTGCAATCTGATCTTCTACTACTTTTGCAATCTCTTCCGCATCACTTCCCGTATTAGAGCCCTCATTAGAAACCGTCACATCGTTCATATTGCCATCGAACACAGCAACATCTTCCAACTGCATCTTAGGAACACTTTTTGCTACCAAACGTTGTACTGCTGCCGCCTGTTTCTCTGTAGGGGCGCCGCCATCCTCCATTGTGACAACAGCTGTCGCAGTCGACTTTTGTTCGGCTTCATCATTCAATGCATATTTGCTTTCCTCGCCAAGCGCAATAGTAACCTTCGCATCTTTTACGCCATCAAACAGACAAATGGTAGCTCCAATTCTGTCTTGAAGCTCATAAAGTTTATAAAGCTGCTTATCCGAGTCTGTCGTCATCATACCCGCATTCTGCGTGTAAGTGTCATATGTAAAACCACTTTTCGGATATCCTTCCTGTACCAGTTTCGCTTTCACCTGATCCAGTTCCTCTTCCTTTACCATAATTGTGGTGTCGCCCTGATACTTAAACTCAATTCCTTCCTCCTGAAGTTTCTCGACTATCTGTTGCGACTCTTCAGCTCCCAGTTCGTAAAAAAGTACCGCATACGGCTTGTTATTCAACACAACCGCTATAATCACAGCACCAATCACAAGAACCGCTGCTCCTGCTATAATTAGTTTTTTCGTCTTACCGCTTAGCTTTCCAATGAATTCCTTGACGCCCGCTAACTTCTCTTTCATAACCTCTTTTTCTCCAATCAATTAATTTAGTCCGTATCTGTCGCACATTATAAACTGATACGCATTAACTCATTGTATGAATCAAGTGCCTTGTTGCGAAGCTGTACAAGCATATCTACTGCAACCTGTGCCTGTGAAGCCGCAATCATAACTGTATGCGCATCCTCAATCTGTCCCGTCGCCAGAAGATACTGCTGATTGGTCAATTCCTGCTCTGTGCTTTTCACATTCTGAACCGCCTCTTCAAAAATCCCTTTGAACATAGACGAATCCGCATTCTTTTCTACATTGCTATTACCAGATACTTCATCAAACTTTCCAAATTGTATTTGCTGAATAAATTCCGTTCTCATATCGTCTTCCCTTCACTTCTTAAATTAATTTTATCGTCATGTTATTGTCCTTTGATTGCAGTACGCAATCTAGTAATATCACTGTTTACCGACTGTAACAAATATTGATAGTGCAAAGCGGTTCTCGATAATTCTGTGTATTCCACATCTACATTCACGCCATTGCCATCCACTCTCGCAGAATCACTTCTTTCATACACAGTGTAATCACTGTCTCGAATTGCAGCTCTGACATCGTTTGCATCTCCAGTCTGTGTAGCTGCTTTCAGTTTATTCCTAAAGGTGTCCTGAAACGATATCTCTTTCGCCTTATATCCCGGTGTGCTTATATTCGCAATGTTGTCCATCGTAATTTCTTGCTTTTTCCACAGATAATCTAACGCTTTCTGGGACATCTGAATTGTATTTCCAAAGTTCATTCTCTTTCTCCTCCATTCTATATGAGCCGACTATTAATCTGCATCTGCAGTCTCATCTTCATCAACTCCACAACATAAAGTGCATTACTAATAGCCGTGTCATCCATAACACCCGACAACATATTCTCTGTATTACTACTATTTTTCGTGGTCATGACACTCTTTTGTGCGCTCAACTCCATTCCCATATATTCTTTAATTTTCTTAATATAATTCCTCGTCTCCTGAAATGGAGGTACGCCACCATACTTTCTCACATTACCGCTTCCTGCATTGTACGCTGCAAGTGCCAAATCAATATCTCCATTATATTGCTCCAATTTTTCCGCTATGTACTTTGCTCCGCCCATAATATTGTCTCTAGCGTCAAATGCATCTTCCACTCCCAATGCCTTGGCCGTAGCCGGCATTAATTGCATAACTCCTTGTGCCCCTGCACTTGATACCGCCTTTTCATTGAAGTTCGACTCAGCTTTTGCCATCGCTTTAAGCAAATTCAGTGGCACATTATATTTTTCTGCCGCTTCTTCAAAAATATCATCCATGTTCTCGGGTGCCTCTACCGTCGTCTGATTCGCACTAGAAAACACTTCCGAAAAACTATTCCGTCTCAAACCAATCTTTTCATTTTGTACTTTTAATGAATTCAATATCTGATTCATATATTGATAATGATTATTATATACCGTATAGTCTGTCACTTTCTTTTCCCTCAATCTTTAATACTTTCCAAATTCGCACAGTTTATATCTTTAATAATAATAGAACTTTTTTGGCTTATTGTCTACCCTTTTTCGACAATTTACGACTTTTATTTTCTTCCAATATTAGACTCATATTTTTTCAGAACAATTTACAACAAAATGCCACTCTTTTTTCATTTTCTCATAAAAAAAGCTATTGCGGTTTGCAATAGCTTCAGACTGTAGACAAAGTTGGTGCTGGGAGTTATCCCCAGCACCACTTTTCTGTAAATAGCCTCTGTTTTAATAAAAATCTTAAAAAACTCCAAGATTCTTTCATTTTA
>NZ_JBQKED010000044.1:0-26493 GCF_052121495.1 Faecalimonas sp. LCP19S3_D12
CATAAATAAAGTTCCAATCAATTGCTCTGTCAATTTTTCGAAGAAGATGGTCTTGGGGAACCATGTCATCCATACAAAACATGAGCATTTGACTTCTTTTTTTATCAGCATCTCTTGTCATCATAAGCAATCCCTCCTGTTAAGATTATTATACCACGAAGGGAATAGACAGTATAAAACTATGGGGGGATAACATACACTTTTTTCTTGATAAAGTAATTCTACAAAAAAAGAATTGTGGATAACTGAAGCATAAGAAAAGCCCGGACTTTTGTCCGGGACTTTGTCTACAGTCTGAGGATACAGCTAGAAGCTGTATCCTTATTTGTGTTTTAAGATAAATTTTTTGTATTGTGATGGAGTAGTCCCTATAATGTTATAAAACAGCTTTGAAAAATGCTGAGAATCCTTTAGACCAATCATGCCCGAAATCTCTGTAAAAGTAAGTGAAGTTGTGTCCATCAATTCAATTGCACGGTTGATACGGTAGACATTAACATAAGTTGCTAGAGAAATATTCATGTATTGCGAGAAAAGCTTACTCAGATATCGGGTGGAAATGTTTAATTTTTCTGCGATGTCTGGAATCAAAATTTTATCCATATAGTGATTTTCAATATAATTCAGTGTAAATGATATATATTTTCCCTGTATTTTTTCAGGAAGTTGCGATTGAGGCAGAGCTTTATATGATTGAAGAATAAGCAAAACCAGTTGTAGTATATAGAGATTGATATGTGCGGTCGCCATAGGTTCCTTGCTTGTAGTATACAGATGGATAATTGATAAAATCCGTTCTTTCACATCTTTTGTAACTTTTTGCTTTAAGAATGGTGAGCAGCAGAAAATCATGGAATGCATCAGATTGACCGTAGAATCTTCTTCCAAAGTAATGTGCGATAAAAATTCTGGGAAAAAATGAATGTGGTAAAAGCTGCATTCATTCTCGTCATTTAAATAAAAAGAATGTACAACATTCGGTGGAATCATAACAAAATCATTTGGGATGCATTCGAGTGTAGTATCACCGATTGTCATAAAGCAGGTTCCAGACTTGATTAAGTAAAGTTCAACACTGGTGTGAAGATGCTTGGAAAAGTGATAATGATCTTTTCGGTATTGCACAGCTGCCCCTGAAATCGAGTTTTTGTAAAGGGAAAAATAATTTGTGTCTTGATTCATATCTGTTGTCCTTTCAGAAATTTGTAATTCATATACGAAAATCGGCGGTCAGGATATGACCGCCGAAAAAATTATATACCTATTTTGACACAAAAATCAAGTGTTTTTAAAATGTTTTGTAATTATACTGTTTTGCGTTTTTTGAAAACCACAACTGCTGCAATTCCGGAAAGGAGACATGCTGTTGTTACACCAGCCATGCCTGAATCGCCAGTTTTTACTGGTTTATTTTTGCCATTATCTTTACCTGATGTTGGTGGTGTAACAGGTTTTGAATCAAGTTTTGCAATTGCTTGTGTTTCTTTAGCGCCACATACTTTACAAGCTCTTTCTTTCATACCTTCTGTCTTAGAGGTTGGTTCTTTTGTTGTTTTCCAATCACCCCAAGTATGTCCTGCAGCTTTGATTACTTTTGTATCTGTAGACTGTGTATGACATACTGTACAGTGTCTTACTTGTAAGCCATCTTCTGTACAAGTAGCAACTTTCGATGTTTCCCATTCGCCCCAATTGTGATTTGTCATTGGGATTACTTCTGTCTGTTTTTCACCACATACGCAAGTTCTTTCTTTTGTACCTTCTGTTGTACAAGTAGCCTCTTTTGTTGTTGTCCACTCACCCCATGTGTGCTTGTGTTCTTCTTTTGCTTTTGTTGTGAATGTTACGTTTCCTGCATCCGATTTGTTGCCAGCTTCATCTACTGCGTATACAGAAAGTGTGTATTCTGTTGCGGTCTCTAAATCAGCGACTGTGAAAGAAGTCTCTGTTGCATCGAATGTTGCAAGTTCTGTGTTGCCGTTCATTAACTGATATTCCACGATGTCTTTATCATCTGCTGATGGTGTCCAAGTAATTTTAGCAGTTGTGTCTGTCACATCTGTTGCTTTTACAGTTGGAGCAGCAGGAGCAGTTTTATCATCGTAGATACGAGTACCAGTTAAGCGAACTTCTGCTGCAGAAGCAAATTCTTTACCAGTGCTTCCACCGTGAGAGGCTACAGCAACTAATTTGATGTATTTTGCCTGTACTGGTTTTGCGAATTTTACAGTTTTTACAGCTTTATCTAATTTCCAATCGCCAGAAGCAGCTTGCACCCAGTTTTTCCCATCCATACTTGTCTGGATTTCGTATTTTGTAATCGTACCATTTGACGCGCCATCACCACTTCCGTCTTGACGTGGTGTATATACATAGCCGTTTACTTCATAGTCATTTGTGAGTTCAATTGTAAGGTAAAGTTTGTCACGACTATCTCCGTTCCAATTAGAATGCCAAATTGTTCCGAGGTTTCCATCTAAGACATTTTTAGCATAATCTTTTCCTTGTGTAGTTTCTTCGGAACCAGCTGTAGCTTTCATATCTGCTACAGGAATCTCGTTTGCAACTTCACTTGTTACAGTAACTACTGTGTATGTTATAGATTCGTCGTTGCAAGATACGACAAGTGTATCACCTTTTGCAAGTCTTACACCGCCTGTCAATGTGGCAGAACCACGTTTCAGTTCGACCGTAACACCATCTTCTGTCATTAAACTGTCTAATAAATCTTTTGCAGTCACTTTATCAATTGTGTCGATTGTGATTTCTTTCTTAGCTTGATCAATTGCAAATCTGTCGGATGATATTGTCAAGCCAACTGTTCCGGATTCGTGAGCACCGATATCTGGGATACCAGATACTTTATTTCCAAAGAAGTCTTGATCGATTGTGTAACCGTTTTTATCGACAATCATCTTACCTGCGTTGATTGCCGGTGAGTTTTCCGCTAATTTATAACCGTCAAATACAGTTGCCTTTGTCGGATCATCGTGATGTCTTGCCTGTTTATCAGTTGCAACCGCATCTGGACCTGAACCAGCGTTTTCGACAACTTTAGTTCCGGCTTTTACTTTTACAGCGTTGGCATCTTCTGGATAAGTGCTTACATTGTAGAATAAGTTGTTACTGTATGTCTTGTTGCCGCTTGGATTCCAGTTCTTTACAGTTGCCTCAGTTTCTCCAGCAAAATAGAAGATATTGTTTTCCAAATTCACTGGTCCACCATTGCCGTGCGAAGTATGCCAAATGTCGTTCAATCCTTCTTTGATGTAGAATGTATTGTTGTAAACCTGTGTATTTCCAGAGTTTCCGGCTGGATCTAAAGGTCCCATATCTTCATTTTGGCTAATGTTGTAGCGGAATGTGTTGTTGATAGATTGGCCACCGCAGAACATAATGGTACTTGCGGTGTTTCCGTGGCTGTAGTTGTACTGGTAGTTTGTTCCATCGCCATAATCAGCATCCCATGGTTGTCCGTCTCCGTTACCGTTTGAAGCGTTCAAAGTGCGGAAACATTCGTTGTATTGGAATACCGCATTTTTACATTTCCAAGGCCAGATACCAGCAGCAACGCGTCCGGCTCCAACATCTTGCAATTGTCCGGTAGGATTTCCGTTTTTGTCCAATACAGGCTGTTGTTTGGAATAATCCGTTGTGTTGATCTGTCTGGAGCTGTTTTCTGATACATTGTACTGAACTAATGGTTCGTCCAAATACATAGTTGTGATGGCGTCACCACCTACATTGTTCAGGTAGTTATTCTCGATTACCACATCAGAGGAAGCATATTTGTCCATCACTTCATCACTGAGTTCCGCTGTCTGGAATTTATCCCAGTTGTATGTATAACCAACAGCGATTCCCCAGCGATTAACAGTGTCTAACTGGCAGTTTTTAATCTGTACGTCATCGTATCTTGCGATTCCTGTTTTGCTTTCATCAGTAGGTTTTTCCACGATGAAATAGATACCACCGTTTGTCATGTGTTTGTTGTATACGTTTCCATCAACATCGTGAATATACAAATCATCTAATACGATATGGTCTAACGTTCCTTTGTCTTTTGCCACTCCTGCAATCCCAGTCCTATCCATACAGTCAGCGTCATTATAGGCTTTCCCTTTTTCTGGATCATTTGCCGTATCGCGGTCATTTGTGAGTTCGAGACCACTAATTTCTACATACTCTACATCCTTTAACAGGATAGAGGAGGACACATCACCGTGCCATTTGTGATTTTGATTATCAAGTGGTCTTCCATAATTCAACTTCCAAATACCTTGACCATTTGTGTTAATCTGAGGACGATTTCCTTCCCCGTATGTAGAAACTGTGATAGGTGCTTCAGCACTTCCGCTTCCTTTTAGATGAAGATATTGGTCGTTAAATACAGAACCGTTCTCTAAGAGAACCTGATCACCCGGTTTCAGTGTGAGTTCATTGATTTTGTTAAGTGTCTTGAATGGTTTGTCTTTCGATGTTCCATCGTTTTTGTCGTCGCCCTTAGCGGAACTTATGTAGTAAGTGGTTCCTTGGGTAGCTGCTTCTTCCGCATGTACGGTGTATGCAGGCATCATCGTTGTGATGGTAGTGCTGGCAAGTGTGAGCGAAAGTGCTGCACTTATCCATTTCTTTTTCATAATATTACTCCTTCCTTACATGAAATTTATATATTCTTCAAGGTGAATTGGTTCATGGACTCCATGTCCCCAGACACCTGTGAATTCTCTACTCTTTGTTCGATGATAGCGTCGTATTTTTCCTCTCGCAGTTCCCGAATTACTGCGACACGTGCAGTCTCTAGATCTGCTTTTTCGGCCTCTTCTCCAAAAATCCAATCCCGGCTGTTATAATGTTCCACAATCTCTTCTTCGGTCAAATTCATCCCCTCGCGTGTCTTGTCGTTACAATACTGCTCTTTGATGGAACTCATCTCATATTGAAGATACAGATCATAAGAATATTCTTTTAAGCCGTAAATTACTTCATTATTGGCAAGCTTTTCTTTGCGAGAGTTATTTTCCTCGTCTAAACGTTTCTTTAATCCCTCATAGCTTCCGTCTTCCACATAGCCGTTTTCTTTTGCTAAATCATAGACTGCATGAATATATTTCAAAGATTGCAGTGTGTTTTCAGCTAAGATTTCATAGCCATATTTATTACCGTATTTTTTCTCCCAGAAAGTGTCGTCGTAGTCCGCATCATATTCTTTTTGAATTTGCATTTTTGTGTCATACATGACAGACTGCATACATGCGAGATATTCTTCATTGCTGATCTGCTGTTCGCCGATTTTTAAATCAAGCTGCCTTTCTTTTTGAAAGCGAACGGCAAAGAAGATAATTACAATAACGAAAGCAGCAACAATGCCAATTCCAATAAAAAAGATAGTTTTATTTCGTTTATTCATAATTATGTCTCTCCTCATCTGGTAAATAAAAATGTTTTTCGTTGTTTTGCATAAAAGAATTTGTCTATTTCTAAATTATTATAACACTTCCACAAATAAAGTGCTTGTTGAAATGTATTCTGTTTTGCGAGAACTTTGTATAATTCGGAACTAAATAAATTTTGCGGATGATTTTGCAAAGAAGTTTGTCGTAATCTATAAAACTGTGTTATGATAAAAAGCAATGAAACTGTAAAAAGAATCAAGAGGGAAATAGTATGAGTTTTGTACATTTACATGTCCATACAGAATATAGCCTGTTGGACGGTTCTAATAAGATAACAGAATATGTTGCAAGGGTTAAGGAACTTGGGATGAACAGTGCGGCAATCACAGATCATGGCGTGATGTTTGGGGTGATTGATTTTTACCGTGCTGCGAAGTCTGCTGGAATCAATCCGATTCTGGGATGTGAGGTCTATGTCGCTCCAGGATCACGGTTTGAGAAAAACGCCGGGGCAAATGAGGACAGGTATTATCACCTCGTATTACTTGCGGAGAATCAGAAGGGATATGAGAATCTGACAAAAATTGTGTCGAAGGGGTTTGTGGAAGGGTATTATTACAAACCACGTGTAGATATGGCGCTTTTGGAGGAATACCATGAGGGAATTATTGCGCTGAGTGCGTGTCTAGCGGGAGAAGTTCAGAAGAATCTGCACAGAGGTATGTATGAGGAGGCAAAGGCAGCGGCGTTCCGCTATGAGAAGCTTTTCGGGAAAGGAAACTTCTTTTTGGAACTTCAGGATCATGGCTTGCAGGAGCAGGCAAATGTGAATCAACAGCTTTTACGTCTGTCACAGGAGACAGGGATTGAACTTGTTGCTACAAATGATGTGCATTATACTTACGCAGAAGACGAAAAGCCTCACGATATTCTGCTTTGTATTCAGACAGGAAAGAAACTTGCAGATGAAGACCGAATGCGTTACGAGGGCGGTCAATATTATGTGAAATCGGAAGAACAGATGAAAGCATTGTTCCCATATGCAGTGCAGGCGGTTGAGAATACGCAGAAGATTGCCGATCGTTGTCATGTGGAGATTGAGTTCGGGGTGACAAAGCTTCCGAAATATGATGTTCCAGATGGATATACATCATGGGAATATTTGAATAAGCTTTGTTTTGAGGGACTGGAGCGAAACTATAAGAATCCGAGAAGTGAGCTGCGGGAACGACTAGGATATGAATTGAATGTCATCAAGACGATGGGATATGTGGATTATTTCTTGATCGTGTGGGACTTCATTAAATACGCAAGGGATCATGACATCATGGTAGGTCCAGGGCGTGGTTCGGCGGCGGGAAGTATCGTTTCTTATTGTCTTGGAATCACGAATATTGATCCAATTAAATATCAATTGCTGTTTGAACGTTTCCTAAATCCAGAACGTGTGTCCATGCCCGATATTGATATTGATTTCTGCTTTGAAAGAAGACAGGAAGTTATTGATTATGTCGTGCGCAAATATGGTTCAGACAGAGTAGTGCAGATTGTTACATTTGGTACAATGGCGGCTCGCGGTGTTATCCGCGATGTGGGGCGTGTGATGGATTTACCGTATGCGTTTGTGGACAGTATCTCCAAGATGATTCCGACAGAGCTCAATATGACATTGGATCGTGCACTTACGATGAACAGTGAATTGCGGACACTGTATGAAAATGATGAGCAGGTCAAGAACTTGATTGATATGTCGAAGCGTCTGGAAGGGTTGCCGCGACATACTTCGATGCATGCGGCCGGCGTTGTGATCAGTCAAAAATCAGTGGATGAGTATGTCCCGTTGTCACTCGGTTCGGATGGTTCTGTGACGACACAGTTCACGATGACAACATTGGAGGAACTGGGGTTGCTGAAAATGGATTTCCTAGGACTTCGAACGCTCACGGTTATTCAGAATGCGGTTGGTCTGGCAGAAAAAAGTACGGGTAAAAAAATCGATATTGATCGTATTGATTACGATGATAAGGCGGTGTTGGATTCCATCGGAACAGGAAGGACAGATGGTATATTTCAACTGGAAAGTGCAGGGATGAAGAGCTTTATGAAAGAACTAAAACCGCAGAGTCTGGAAGATATCATTGCGGGTATTTCGCTATATCGTCCGGGACCGATGGATTTTATCCCACAGTACATCAAAGGGAAAAATGATGTGAATGCAATTACATACGATTGTCCGCAGTTGAAACCAATTTTGGAACCGACATATGGATGTATCGTCTATCAGGAACAGGTTATGCAGATTGTGCGTGATCTGGCGGGCTATACCCTTGGGCGAAGTGACTTGGTGCGACGTGCGATGTCCAAGAAAAAAGGTGATGTAATGCAAAAAGAACGCCAGAATTTCGTATATGGAAATGAGGCGGAAGGGGTTCCGGGATGTATTGCGAACGGAATCAGTGAACAGGTTGCAAATAAGATTTATGATGAGATGATTGACTTTGCAAAATATGCATTTAACAAATCACATGCGGCTGCTTATGCGGTTGTCGCTTATCAGACTGCGTATCTGAAATACTATTATCCGGTAGAATTTATGGCGGCTCTTATGACTTCTGTTATTGACAATCCGGGAAAAGTGTCAGAATACATATATTCCTGCCGGCAGATGGGGATAGAAATTCTTCCACCGGACATAAATAAAGGAGAAGGGAAGTTTTCCGTAGACAACGGCAACATCCGCTATGGACTTGCGGCAATAAAAAGTATTGGGAAACCGGTAATCGAGGCAATTATCGCTGAGCGCGAGCGGAATGGTTTGTTCAAGAATCTGAAGGACTTTATTGAGAGACTTTCTGGAAAAGAAGTAAATAAACGAACAATTGAAAGTTTTATCAAAGCTGGAGCACTTGATAGTCTTCATGGGACCAGAAAGCAGTTTATGGTGATCTATGTGAAGATCTTAGAGCAGGTGAATCAGGAACGAAAATATTCGATGAATGGCCAGATGTCACTTTTTGATCTTGTGGATGAGGAACAGAAGAAAGAATTTGATATTCAACTGCCAGATGTGGGAGAATATGAAAAAGAGACAATGCTCTCATTTGAAAAAGAAGTGCTTGGCATCTATGTCAGTGGACATCCGATGCAGGAATATGAAGAAAAATGGCGCAAAAATATCAGTGCCACGACGATGGATTTTCAATATGATGAGGAAAGTGCACACACGAAAGTGCGGGAAGGAGCTAAAGAGATCATCGGAGGAATTATTACCAATAAGACAATCAAGCATACTAAGACGAATAAGACAATGGCATTTTTGACGATTGAGGACTTGGTTGGAACGGTAGAAGTAGTTGTATTTCCGAGAGATTATGAGAAAAATCGTATGTATCTGGAGGAAGATTACAAAGTATTTGTAAAGGGAAGAGTGTCGGAAGAAGATGAAAGTGCAAGTAAACTGATCTGCGAGGAGATTATCCCGTTTGAAAATACGACGTGTGAACTTTGGATTCAGTTTCCGGATAAGGAGTCGTTTCTCACGGAGGAAAAAAAGGTCTATGAGATGCTAAGAACATCGGAGGGAAATGACAGTGTAGTGATTTATTGTGCAAAAGAAAAAGCCATCAAAAGGCTTCCGAAAAACTGGAATATCCATGTTGAAAAAGAGATTCTTGGCAATATGACAAATTATTTTGGCGAAAATAGAATAAAAGTAGTAGAAAAACACATTGAAAACATTTGAAAAATAGTATAAAATTGTATAAAAATGAAAACAATTCAAATAATACATACAGGAAATAATGGAGGATTAACAATGAAAGATACAATTCACACAATCGGAATCTTGACAAGTGGGGGTGATGCGCCGGGAATGAATGCAGCAATTCGTGCGGTTACAAGAACTGCTCTGGGTAAAGGACTTCGTGTCAGAGGAATCAGAAGAGGATATCATGGCTTGTTGCAGGAAGAGATTATTGATATGACGGCGAGAGATGTATCCGATACAATTCAGAGAGGTGGTACAATTTTACAGACAGCAAGATGTAAAGAGATGCGCACAGAAGAAGGACAGCAGAAAGCAGCAGCAATCTGCAAGAAATATGGAATTCAGGGGCTTGTTGTTATCGGTGGAGATGGTTCCTTTGCCGGAGCACAAAAATTATCAAATCTTGGAATCAACACAATCGGCATTCCGGGAACAATTGATTTGGATATTGCCTGTACAGAATATACAATTGGTTTTGATACGGCTGTAAACACAGCGATGGAAGCGATCGACAAAGTGCGTGATACATCGACCTCACATGAAAGATGTAGTATTATTGAAGTTATGGGGCGTGATGCGGGATACCTTGCGTTGTGGTGTGGTATTGCCAATGGTGCGGAACGCATCTTGATGCCGGAAGAGCATGATTACGACGAAGAGAAGATTATCAACGATATTATTGAAAACAGAAAGCGTGGCAAAAAGCATTATATTATCATCAATGCAGAAGGTATTGGTGATTCTATGAATATGGCAAAGAGAATTGAAGAGGCGACTGGCATGGAGACAAGAGCGACAATTCTTGGACACATGCAGCGTGGAGGAAGTCCGACATGTAAGGATAGAGTATATGCATCTATTATGGGGGCAAAGGCGGTTGATTTACTGCTAGAAGGGAAGACGAACCGTGTTGTTGGTTATCAGCATGGTGAATTTATTGATTATGATATCAATGAGGCATTGCAGATGCACAAAGCGATTCCTGAGTATGCATATCAAGTTGCAAAAGATCTTGCACTTTAATTCAGACAAGCGGTACTGGAATATATTTCTGGATACTGCTTGTTTTATTTTACACTAAAATAAATCAAACTATTTGCTAAAGTGTTGTAGAATTATATTGCGATATACTATAAAAATAATAAAAGTTATAACAAACAGAAAATAAAAGAAAATAGACTGTTACTAAGATGGTCTATTTTTGTCTTGTAGGAATTAGTATCTTAAGGAAATTATATCTTGAAAAGAGTATAGAGAGAGGGTAAAATAAGAAAGTGATATAGAATAAAGGAGAATACTGCTTTGAGTATAGATAATAAAAATGCAGCACCAGTAGGGGTATTTGATTCTGGAGTAGGCGGTCTTACTGTTGCAAGGGAAATTATGCGTCAGCTTCCGAATGAGAATTTAGTGTACTTTGGAGATACAGCACGTGTGCCATATGGAAGTAAATCAAAGGATAATATTATCCGCTATTCCAGACAGATTATCCATTTCCTGAGGACAAAAGGGGTGAAAGCGATTGTGATCGCATGCAATACGGCTAGTGCACTGGCTTTGGATGTTGTTCGGGAAGAAAGTGATATTCCGGTCATTGGAGTAGTAGAACCAGGAGCAAGAGCGGCGCTTCATATTACACAGACGAAAAAGATCGGAGTGATTGGGACGGAAGCGACTGTGCAGAGTGCGATGTACGGAAAGATTATCAAAGGATTGGATCCGACTGTTTCTGTTATCGGGAAAGCTTGCCCACTGTTTGTACCTTTGGTGGAGGAAGGATTTGCAAAGCATAAGGTTACGGAAGAGATTATTGATTATTATCTCGCATCAATGAAGCATTCAGATATTGATTCTCTGATTCTTGGTTGCACCCATTACCCGCTCCTTCGCTCAAGAATCCGTGCGTACATGGGAGATAAGATTCAGCTTGTGAATCCAGCGTATGAGACTGCGATGGATTTAAAACATATTTTGCAAGAAAGCGGTATGGAGAATGCGGGAAAAGAAGGGGAGCATGCGACGTATTCCTTCTATGTAAGTGATGCTGCGGACAAGTTCAAACAATTTGCGAACTCAATTCTCCCATATGATATTGAGACTACGCAACAGATTAATATAGAAGAATATTAGGTGATGAGATGACAAAAGATGTACTGATAAGTATTTCAGGATTACAAGTAGATGTAAATGACATGGAGAGCAATAATGAACCAATTGAGACGATTAGTACTGGTAATTATTTCTTTAAAAATGGGAAACACTATCTCTTATTTGAGGAGGTATCAGAGGGCATACCGGGAGTTACGAAGACTCAGATCAAAGTAATCGGAGAAGATAGTCTTGAAGTGCTCAAACGAGGTGTCTCTAATGCGCATATGATTTTTGATACGAAGAGAAAGAATCGCTCCTATTATGACACACCGTATGGCCAGTTGAATTTGGGAATTTTTACAAAGAATATTAAGATTGATGAGAAAGAAGATAACATTAATATTAAGGTAGAGTATGCGTTGGATGTGAATTATGAACCACTTGCGGAATGTACAATACGAATCAATGTAAAGCCGAAAGGGTCAAAAAGTTTTTCCATATATGAACAGATGAAATTTTAAAAGGAACTGCGTTTGCAGTTCCTTTTAAATACTATTTTTTAAATCTTGCAAAAAGTCCTTTTTTCTTTTTGACTGGAGTCTCAAGAGGACCTCTAAGCCCCTTTACGCCTGTAATATAAATTCCACTTACAACGGCTCTCACTTCTTTTTTTACAGGAATGAGTGGAAATACTTTTTCATCACACATTAAAGTCATTACCTTAGGACCAACTTTCGCTTTTACGACAGCAACTTTTGCTCTGCGAAGATACTTTGGTGTGTTATCGATTACCACAGATGGGAAACCGGCTTCTTTTAGTTTCATACGCTTTTTGTCAATGACCAGCATAGTAACGTTCTGCGCGGCTGCTTCAAGCTGCTGTTGTTGTTCTGCCTGTCTTTTTTCTGCTTTTTTCCCAAGGAAATATAATACGATCAAAGCAATGATCAGAACAGCTACAATGATGAGTAGTGTTATGGTTAATGGACTCACGACAAACCTCCCAATTATGTAATTCTATGTAAATAATCCGCGTTTACACGAATAATATTGTATCATTGTTTTGTGAGAAGTGCAAGAGAAAGTGTGATACAACAGTTAAGAGGTATGCGAGTTTTGCTGTTTTACTTTTCTTATACAAATGAGTTCAGCTATTGTTCTGCAAAAATAAAAAAGCGGTAGATTTGTGAAATGTTTGTGAAATAGTAGTGGAAAGGCTTTTCAACAAATGGTAAATATGCTATATTTAATAAAATATTGAAAATTAGAGAAATAGGAGAGTGTCATGAAAAAGAGAATTATAGCAGCGTTGGTTGGAATATGCACAGTGGCAGTAATGACCAGCTGTGGAAATAAAGGTATTTCTAACGATAAGATTACAATTAAACAATACAAAGGATTGGAAGTAGAAAAAGTGGATCCGGTAAAAGTTACGGACACTGATGTGGAAGACAGCATTAATTCTACACTTCAGACAAAGAGTACACAGAATGATATTACAGACCGCCCGGCACAGGAGGGTGACGTGGTTACTATCGATTATGAAGGAAAGAAAGACGGCGTTGCATTCGATGGAGGAACAGCACAGGATCAACAGCTTGAGCTTGGTTCAGGATCATTTATTGACGGGTTTGAAGATGGCATTGTCGGACATAATATCGGAGAGACATTTGATTTGAATCTGACATTCCCAGAGACTTATGATAACAATCCAGATCTTGCAGGACAGGCAGTTGTATTTACCGTTACATTGGACAAGATTTCAGAAGTGATTGTTCCGGAGTTGACAGATGAATTGGTAGCAGAGCTTTCTGAATCCGCAAAGACAATTGAAGATTACAAAAAAGAAGTAAAAGAAGATTTGGAGACTTCCAATAAGCAGGCAGCAGAGTCTGAGCAAGAGCAGAATGTATGGGATGCTTTGATGGAGCAGTGTACAGTTGAAAAATATCCAAAAGACAAAAAGCAGGAGACAATCGATAATATTACAACACAGTACGGTTCGATTGCTTCTATGTATGGAATGGATGATGTTGATACATTCTTAGAGCAGGCATTTGGTGTTACTTCTGAGGTGATGGCAGAGAACATTATCAAACAGGAATATGCAGTGGATTTGATTGCAGAGAAAGAAAACTTAAAAGTCTCTGATGAAGACTACAAAAAAGGTTTGGAAGAATATGCAACACAGTACGGTTATACAGATTCCGCAGAGCTTGAAGAAGCTGTTGGAAAAAAAGAAGTGAAACGAGCACTGTTACAGGATAAAGTGACAGACTGGCTTGTAGACAATTGTAAGTTAGTAGAAAAAGATTCAAAAGATTCTTAAAAAATGAAGGGATTGTGGAGGCGCAATCCCTTTTTGGTTATTGTAAATTTTGCTGGCTTTGCTTTCGATACTGACCGGGTGTCATTCCAGTCTCTTTTTTGAAGATACGGATAAAAGTTTCTGTGTTTTCGTAACCGAGAGAAAGAGAAATACTGCTGATGGTATCAGTTGTGTTTACCAGTAATCGTTCTCCCTTGCGTATCCGCAAGGCCTTTTTCCAGTCATTAAATCCCATTCCGGTGGTATTTTTAATCAGTTTAGAGCAGTAAGAAAGGGAAAATCCGAAGTGTTTGGAAATCTCTGTAAGGGTTACTGTGTCAATATGTTCCTGAATGTAATTCAATACTAAAAAGTCATCTAACTGCCGGCTTTGCATAAAAAAATAGGAAGATTCCATGGTATCCTGAAAGCGTCTCATTGTGTCAGCGCTGAGATAAGTCAGCATTCCGATGAGAATTTGATCAGAAAATCCATCATGATTCAAGTGTTCGTAGTACATTTTTAAGACAAAGGATTTCCACGAATCTTTTGTGTGGTAAACTAAATATTCCAATTGGTGCTGGTTATAGAGCCCTTCTTTAAAAAACTTACTTTGAATATCATCTCCCTTGGCAAGAGGAAGGAACATCTGGTGAAATGTTTTTTGCTGGATCAGGATATTAAACACGATAGAATCATCTTGAAATACTTCCATTGTGTGATATACCCCAGGGGCAATAAAAATCACATCGCCATCCAAAAAAAATTTTCTGTTTGCTCCGATATTTTGCGCACAAGACCCATGATACACAAATACAATTTCAAAAAAATTATGTCGGTGGAGAAACGCGGGCGTATAGCGATTGTGCATACTGATATAGACATTTCTAGAGTCGCCCTCTTTGAAGTATTCTTCATCATTCATCTCATATGAAATAATTTCAGGAAGGAGCTCCGGTATTACGAGATGACGTCTCGTGGCATCTCCTTTGTCAATTTGGGATAAAAATTCTTTGAGCCCTTCAGAACTATGCCCAGCATGGTAATAGGCTTTATAAAATTCTTCGTCTTCGTTTAAACGGAAGATATCTTTTTTCAAAGTATCGTATTTTGAAATCATAAATCAAAATCCTCTCTATTTTTTATTCGTGTATCAGGGCTGCAGATTGTTCAACATTACTCATATTTTCACATAGAGTGCAAAAAAAGTCAATTATGTGGACTAATGTGCCAATTAAAAATGCTTTGCCTCTTCTATATAATAAGGAGAGAATAAAACATGACAAATGAGAGGAGTGAACAATATGGACCAGCGGAAAAGTGTGGAAATGTTATCCAAAAGTTTTTTATACCAACAGAGATTGGGGTATGGACTGGGAGACTTTGCCTGCAATTTGATCTGGCAGGTAATATCGTTGTACCTATTGTATTTTTATACAGATGTGGTACATCTTGGAGCAAAGTCCATAGCAGTAATGTTTATGATATGCAGGGTGATTGATGCAATTACAGATGTGTTGGTAGGATTTGCAATCGATAAGACAAAAACAAGATGGGGGAAAAGCAGACCTTGGTTCTTGGTTGTGGCAGCGGGCATCGGGTCCATGCTGGGATCAGGAATCATTATCGGTTTATCGGCAACAGTTACGGTATGGCAGAGTGGTCTTGGATTGACAGGTGGGGATCTTGTCAGGGGCATTGACGTTTGCTATTGCGGCAGGATCTTTGCTGGCAGGAAATATTACAAAAGCGTTAGGATTGATTCGTTCTTTTAATTATCTGAATCTGCTGTATGCAATTGGCGCAGGAATTTGTGTATTATCCGGAAATTTTTCGATGCTTTTGGCAGGACTTATTTTGGCGGGATTCGCATCAGGTGCAGATCTTCCGATTAGTTTGACCGTGATTTCACATGATGCACCAGATGAAAAAACATCGGCAGGACTGGTAGCTTCGACGCAGGTATTCTGGCAGATTGGTGTTTTAGCATCTTATCTTATGGCGTTTATTGTTTCAAAAACAGAAGGTGCTTTGGGCGCCAGAATTGTATTTGGCATTCTTGCCGGCTTTGCGGCAGTGGCATTTTTATGGAGAACATTTTCGTCGAAATTTAAGGAATTTCACGAGGCAGGTAATAGATATCGCGCTGCTGAAGGCACCGGTATTTCGGAAGAAATTTCTTTTACAAGACTTTTTAAAGGTGCAGAAAGCAAAAAGTATCTTTCCTTTTTTGCATGTATCATGATTTTTTACATTTGTTGGAATTTGTTGGCAAATACTTTTGGACAGTTTCAGACTTATATTTTAGTGAAAGCAAATGCATCACAGTCATTGGCAACAGGATGCGGTATCATCTTAAACATTGCAGGTCTTATCTGTGGTATCTTATTTGCTTCGGCAGCAGGAAGCAAGCATAGAAATAAATTTTTCTATGTAGGAATTGTGATTCAGGTGGCGGCTATGATTGGTATCGCTTTAGGAGGCGGTTCTGTATTTATGATCGTAATCATGATTGCCTGCTATAATATTGGAAATCAGTTTGCTGGAGAATCTATCTATAAAGTGTGGACACAGGAATCGTTCCCGGTGTCATCAAGAGCTTCTATGCAGGGATTCATCAATGGCTTTTCAAGATTCTGCTGCGGACTTTTTGCGCTGATCACACCTATGTTGGTGGCGCCGGAAAGAATCCAGATTACGATGTATGGTTTTGCCGGTATTGTAATCATCAGTGCAGTGGCAGGATCTTGTATGTTGAAGCTGCAAAGAAAACACGGAATCGGACAGATGAAATAGGAGGAAACGTTCATGGCATTTACATTTCAAATTAATAGTGGGGTGCAGTTTATTCATGATGAAGCCATGTTAAGTATGGCGGAGGTAAATCACCCTCAGATAAAAAAACAGACAGTGTTTCCAACAGCCATTGTGGACTTGGTAAAAGATGATACAAAATTAAATGGCTATGGAGTACAGGAAAGTGATAAGAAAATAGAGAATATTCATGAATATGGATTGAGACGAGATGAAAAATTGATTTTAGATTTTGGAGATCACAGAGTGGGGACCTTTAAAATTGATATTGATCAAACAGGATCTCCTATGGATGCACCTTTGTATTTAAGATTAAAATTTGCAGAGATGCCGGCGGAACTTGCAGCAGAGTCTTCTGAGTATGATGGATGGCTCAGCCGCTCATGGATTCAGGAAGAGATTGTACATATAGACGAGCTGCCGGCAACTTTGGAGCTCCCGAGAAGATATAGTTTTCGATATGTAGAGTTAAAAGTCATTGATACTTCACCAAAATGGCAGGCGGTATTTTACAATCCGATTGTGACGAGCGAAACCTCTGCGGACCTGCTGAAGGTGAAAAAGCCAGAATTGGAGGATGAAAAACTTTCAAAGATTTATGATGTGGGATTAAAGACACTCGCAGACTGCATGCAGGATGTATTTGAAGATGGACCAAAGAGAGACCGACGCCTTTGGTTGGGGGATTTGCGTCTTCAGGCTTTGGCGAATTATGCAACCTTCGATAATAAAGAGCTGGTACGACGTTGTCTGTATCTTTTCGCGGGGATGACTACGGAAGAGGGGAAAATTTCGGCAAATGTCTTTGTGAAGCCGAAGAATATTCCCGATGACACGTTTTTGTTTGAGTATAGTTTGTTTTTTATCTCGACATTATATGACCTGAATGAGGCGCATCCGGATATTAAAATCGTAAATGAGTTGTATCCTACCTGCAAAAAGCAGATGGATATTACTCTTGGAATGTTTGACCAGGATGGAAAGTTGATGGTCGATGAGGACTATCCGGTGTTTGTGGACTGGTCTAATGAGTTTAACAAAGATACAGCAGGACAGGCAGAAGCTATCTATGTCTTAAAACAGTTTATAGAACTTGCTCGTTTGGTTGGAGAGGAAGAACTTGATAAGTATGAGAAAAGTCTCGAACTCATTTCTTCGTATGCAAGAAATAAACTATATAATTCAGAAAAGAAATTGTTTGTTACCACAGGAGATGAGTATAATATTGCGAGTCAGGTGTGGATGGTTCTGGCAAAAGTAATGTCTCCGGAAGAAAATAAAGAGATTATGACTACCATGATTCAAGAAATGTTTCCGGTAAAGAATATCGCGACTCCTTATATGTATCATCATATTGTGGAAGCGTTGTTTGAAGGCGGACTGGAAGAGGAAGCTGTGCAGCTTATGAAAGACTATTGGGGAAAGATGATTGACCTTGGGGCAGACACATTTTGGGAAGCATTTGACCCGGATGATCCGGATTATTCACCTTATGGAAGCCCGATTTTAAATAGCTACTGCCATGCATGGAGCTGTACGCCGGTTTATTTGATACATAAATATGTTCTAAAAGATTTTCATGAAAAATGTTTGTAAAAGTAAAAAGTGGTCTATGAGGTAAGGTAAAGATAGGAAAAAGTATGAGAAAGGTCGCAGAGATGCGGTCTTTTTCTTTTGCTCATTTCCTTGAGTTGCAGATAAAAATCAGTTAAAATAAAGTGTAGAAAGCAGAGAGACATGTTGAGAAAATTGGGCAATCACGTACTAGGAATGATTGGAGGATAAAGTAAATGAAACTATGGAACGATTTGTTTCGTACACATATATTGGAACGTGGACTAAATTATTATGAAGAAGGTTATGTTATTTCTCTGGAACAGAATTTGACAGGATATACAGCAGTAGTAGAAGGAACAGAAAATTATGATGTAGAGATAGAGATTCGGGATGATCGGGTTTATGATATGACATGTACATGCCCATATGCAGCAGAAGGAAATTATTGCAAACATATGGCGGCAGCTTTGTATGAGATAGAAGAAGGAGAACCCGATACAAAAATGCCGGGAAATTATCTTCAAAAGGTGCAGGATCAAAAAAAAGAATTGCAAGAGATTATTGTCGGAATCCCAATAGATGAATTACAGGAAATCGTATTTTCGCAGGCAGCTTCTGATGATTTTCTATATAACAGGATCATGACAAAGTATGCGCCGATAACACCGCGTCATATGATTAGATTGAAAAAGCAGGTAAATGATATAGGTTATCATTATTCTGATAGAGGCGGATTTGTAGATTATTATCATGCAACAGATTATACAGATGCGTTGAACAACCTCTTGGATGAAAATATTCCGCTATTGCTGGAGAAAAATTGCAGAATGGAAGCATTTGAATTAGTCAATTGTGTCTTTTATGAGATTGGAAATCGAGATATGGATGATTCGGATGGTGGCACATCATTTGTAGCGAACAATTGTTATGAATATTGGCAAACAATATTGTATGAATGTAATGATGAAGAAAAAGAAAAGATGTTTCAGTGGTTTCGACATCATCAAGAAAATTATGTGATTGATTATATGGAAGAGTATATTAGTGATTTTTTGCTGAATGAGTTTCATGATGAGGGAATACTTTGGGAGAAACTTCATATGTTAGATGAAAAAATCGCTAAGTTTCAAAAAGAAAACTATAGTGGCGATTCTTATTCTGCATATTACGGTATGGTAAATAATATAACTGCACGGATTCATCTGATGGAAGAATTGAATTATTCTAAGCAGGAAATAAGGGAGTATCGGCAGAAATACAGGAATTTTTCTGAAATTCGAAGTATGGAAATACAGGAATATTTATCTGACAGAAAGTATGAAGAAGCCATTGCGGTATTGAAAGAAAGTAAAATTTTAGATGCTGATAAAGCCGGATTGGTAGCAGAATATAGTCAGCAATTAATTCAAATTTACGAAAAAAGAAATATGCATAAAGAATATGAACAAGAACTTCAATATCAGGTGTTTGAATGTATGCAAGATAATTTAGAATACATTGTGAAATTGAAAAAGCTGTATAGTGAAACAGAATGGGACAAACAAAGAGAAAGATTTTTACAAGGTAAAACTTCTTCGAGGATACGATATGAATTTTTAGTGGAAGAACAATTATTTGAAAGACTGCTTCAGGAAATACGAAAGAATCAGTCTGTTTATGCATTGGATCAATATGAAAAAGTATTGAAAAAACATTTGCCAAATGAAGTCAGAGATATGTATGTGCAATATGTGAAAAAGGAATCAACTCGAACAGCAGACAGAAAGGCATATAAATACTTAATGTCTTATCTGAAAAAGATTACAAAATATCCGGATGGCAAAAAGATAGCACGTGATATTGCAGATTGTTGGAAGCAAGATTACAAAAGAAGACCGGCTATGATGGACGAACTTAGGAAAGCTGGATTTTAATGTGTGATAAATAAAGTGAAAAGAGATTTTAAAAGGAGATATAATAATATGGGAAATTGCATCCAATAGCAGTGGGTATGCTTATGTTTGGAAATGAATACGATATTGTGCGGCATTTTCCTAAGTATTTCTTAGATTATAGAGAGGAAATGGATTCTGCAATTCGTTGGACTGACAGGTTACAATCTAGTTCTGGGGAGTGGTCTGGCAAATTGTTTGATTAATATAGGTGAACGTGCCGGAAGTGGTGTTCCGAACATTTTAAATGTATGGAATGATGAAGGATTTGTAGAGCAAGAGATTGAAGAAAGATTCGCTCTGATTGATGATGAATTAGTATGGCATGGGGTATGAATCTACTTGTCAAGGTAGACATCTGGGATAATTTGATGCGTATCAAAAATCATCAGGTGGCGGCAGAACTTTTTATGACAAAATGAGAAAATCTTGTAGATAGTGAAAGGGAGCTTAAAAATGAATTTGAAAAAAATACATCATGTTGCAATTATTGTTTCGGATTATAAAAAATCAAGAGAATTTTATGTAGAAAAGTTAGGATTTCGAATTATAAGGGAAAATTATCGACCGGAGCGGGAAGATTATAAATTGGATATAGAGTTAGAGGGATGTGAACTTGAGATTTTTTCAGGGAAAGGGAATCCACCTCGCGTCAATTATCCGGAGGCATGTGGTCTTAGGCATCTTGCATTTTATGTGGAAGATATGGAGAAAATCATTGCAGAACTTCACGAGAAAGGAATTGAAACAGAACCAATTCGAGAGGATCCTTTTACAGGAAAAAGAATGACATTTTTCCATGATCCAGACGGTTTGCCACTTGAATTACATGAATAATTAAAATGACTTTTAGTGAATCAAGATTGTTCGGTTAAAAAATTTACTTGAATAAAGAGAGGTGCAGAAGCCGGAAGGCTGAAATATCAAGACATACCAAAAGAATCCGTTGCATACACTGTAACAACAGTAATTGCAGGGGAAGTATATGAAAGATTATATCGAGGAGCGAGCAGTAGAAATCGCATATTATATTATTGAGAACCAGGCGACAGTGCGTCAGACCGCAAAAAAATTTGGAGTTAGTAAGAGTACCATACATATAGATGTAACAAAAGACGTGTTTTTGTGAAGGTTGTTTATGAGGTGAGGTAAAGATAGGAAAAGGTCGCAGAAATGCGGCTTTTTCTTTTTGGTGATTTTATTGTGCTATGGGTGAAAATCGGTTAAAATAGAATATAGAAAGCAGGTGGAAGAATCATGGCTAAAACTTTTTTATGGATAGAAGACTGGCTATGATAGACGAATTTAGGAAAGCCGGATTTTTAGGAGGTTTTGCATGAGTGAAAAGAAAAAGAAAATAGGTTTTACTGTTGCGTGTGTAAACGAATTTGCACAATATTATAATCTCAGTATACAAGAAGCGTTTCGCTACCTTTTTCAATTTAAAGGCATTGCGTTTATAAAGGAAAATTATGAAGTTGAGCATACTTTAGATTTTGGAACAATAATAGAAGATTTGGGAATGTTGTGCCGAAAGAATGAAGGAGTGTTATGAGATTATATCACGGAAGCAATATTGTAATTGATAGTATAAATTTGGCGATGTGCAGACCATATAAAGATTTTGGAAAAGGATTTTATTTGACAGACATAAAAGAGAAGGCAGAAAACATGGCTGTAAGGGTATCAAAGATCTATGGCGGTTCTCCTGTTGTAAATACTTTTGAAATACAAGATGATTTCAGAAAAATAGATGATATCAGGGTTAAAGATTTTGGCTTAGAAACAACGGAAGAATGGGCAAAATTTGTCATGAATAATAGAAATAGATCATTTACAAATGTGAAAGACACTTTATGTAATAAGGATAATAAATTTGACATTGTTATAGGACCTGTAGCGGATGATAATATGGCATTATTGTTTCGCCAGTATGAAAATGAAATTATTGATTTTGAAACCTTGTTGAAAGGAATGATATATAAGAAGACATCATCGCAGTATTCTTTTCATACAGAAAAAGGTATAAAACTTTTGCGAAAGGTAGGAAAATAATATGGGCAAGCAGGAACAATTAATAGAATATATCATTCAGGATATTGTTGATATGTTCTCTTCAGATCAGGATATAGAATATGATGAGGCTATGAATAAGTTTTATAATTCAAAAGTCTTTGAAAAACTTCAGGATAAAGAAACCGGTTTATATATGGAAAGTTCAGAATATGTATATGATCTTTTTAAAGATGAGATAAATTTTGGGCGTATTGTTCAAGCGGAAATATAAGATTTATGACATATTTTTTAATCAGAATACGGCAACGAGACTGGATGATAAGGCGGCAAAGTATATCCAAATGGAACTTGTGTGTTGAGAATTGCAGGTGGCGGTATGAATATAGAAGCATATGATGCGGAAGCTTTGAGAAAGATTGTTCGATTACTTGAATATGAGAACAGGTTATTAAAAGACAAATTGAAAAAAGAGAATATTCCATATGATGAAATCAATCCTTTTGAAGAGACAATAGAAAATGCAGAAGAGTATGATCTCGACCAAGGAGCGCGTATTGTCCATCCTACGTTTATTACAGAAAAGATGGCGATACGCTTCTTTTCTATGTTTTGGGGAAGAGAGGATGTCTACGCCAGGCGTGGTAAGAATGGCGGCTATTTTCCACAATGTGATAATAGATGGAATATGAAACTTTGTCCGAAACAGCGTGGAGAAAAGATATTTTGTGATGAGTGTGAAAATAAAAAATGGACAAAACTGGACGTGAAGAAAATCGTTGCACATCTGTTGGGATATAAAGAAGATGGTTCGGACGTAATCGGTATATATCCGCTGTTACCGGATGGAACATGTAGATTTATCGTGTTTGATTTTGATAATCATGAAAAAGGTGCAGAAGCAACAGATTTTGCCAACGTGGATAGTGAGTGGCATAAAGAAGTGGATGCTCTTAGAAAAATATGTGAGATAAACGGAATTAAACTGTTAGTGGAACGATCACGTTCAGGGAGAGGCGCTCATGTATGGATATTTTTTCAAAAAGCAATATCGGCTTCCGTTGCCAGAAACTTTGGTTTTTTATTGTTAGATAAAGGGGCGGCTTCTGTCAATTTAAAGTCCTTTCATTACTATGACCGTATGTATCCATCCCAAGATGTAGCGAGCAGTATTGGCAATTTGATTGCATTGCCCCTGCAAGGACAGGCGCTTAGAAATGGTAATAGTGCATTTGTAGACGAGAATTGGAATGCATATCCTGATCAATGGGATGTTTTACTTAATAAAACAGAAAAACTTAGTATCGAAGATATAGAAAAGTATATGGCGAAGTGGCAAGTGGAACTGGCAGAAAGCAGAGAGAAACTTGTAGCTACTAATAGCAGGCCAAAGCTATGGAAAAAGAAGTGCGAGTTTGTGAAAACGGATGTGGTTGGAAAGTTTCATATGGTACTCAGTAATGGTGTTTATGTCGATATTCTGAATCTCATGCCGAGAATACAAAATCAAATTCGTAGCCTGGCGGCGTTTGATAATCCGGAGTATTATAAGAACAAGAGATTAGGATATTCGAACTACTATAATTTTAGTGCTGTTTATTTAGGAAAAGATATTGATGGCTATATCCGGGTGCCACGAGGACTAAGAGAAAGAATTGCTGAGGAATGTACGAAAGCAGGAATTCCAATTGATATATCTGATCAAAGGGAAATCGGTCGTCCGATCAGAGCCTCGTTTAAAGGTGATTTGCGATTGCAACAGGAACTTGCGGCCGAGCAGTTGTTAAAGAATTCAGATGGTGTGTTAGAAGCCGCAACCGCATTTGGGAAAACAGTTGTGTGCAGTTATTTGATTGCGGAACGGAAGGTAAATACACTGATTTTGCTGCAAAGCAAGGACTTGCTTGCTCAATGGTGGGATGAATTGAATAAATTTCTCGATATCAGGGAAGAACCGCCGGAGTATGAAACGAAGACAGGGCGAAAGAAAAAGAGAGATAGCGCAATAGGTATTTTACATGGAAGTAAGAATACATTGACTGGCATTGTAGATATTGCGATGGTCGGTTCCATGTACAGCAAAGGAAAGTTTCAAAATTTGAAACATTCTTATGGAATGGTAATTGTGGATGAATGTCATCATGCAGCATCACACATATATATGGAAGTATTACAGAAAATCAATGCAAAATATGTATATGGGGTTTCCGCTACGCCCAAACGTGGCGATCATCTGGATAAAATTATCTATATGATGCTGGGTCCATTAAGACATCGCTTTACTGCATTGGAAAGAGCCGAAGAGCAGGGAATCGGACATTATTTTGTTCCAAGATATACGAGAGTGATCGATACTGTGGATAGCAGGAATGATATCAATAGAGCCTATAGTTTGATCAGCACCAGCAAGGTGCGAAATGAAATGATTGCAAATGATGTAAAACAAAGTATTTCACAGAAGCAGACTCCGGTTATATTAACTCGATACAAGGAACATGCAAAAATCTTGTATGATATGTTAAAAGACGAAGCAGACCATGTATTTCTTTTGTATGGAGATAATTCGGATAAGGAAAATGCCGAAATACGGATACAATTAAAACAGGTTCCGCGTACAGAAAGTCTTATATTGATTGCGACTGGTCAAAAGATAGGAGAAGGATTTGATTTTTCGAGATTGGATGTACTGATGCTTGCAGCGCCGGTATCCTTTGAAGGGCGTTTGGAACAGTATATAGGAAGACTGAATCGTGATTACGAGGGGAAAAAAGCGGTTTATGTGTATGATTATATTGATGCACATATGAGAAAGTTTAATAAGATGTACGGAAAGAGACTACGAACCTACAAGAAAACAGGATTCTCTATTTGGATAGGAGATTCGCAAGAGAAGCAGGTTGTTCATGCGATATTTGATTCTGGCAATTATATGGAAAAATTTGAGCAGGATTTGGTAGAGGCAGAAAAAACAATCGTGATTTCCAGCCCAAATATCCGGCAGGAGAAGATTGACAGATTGTTAGTATTGGTAAAAGAACGTCAGGAAAACGGCGTGAGTGTTACAGTTATTACAACGGATCCGGAGAAAGTCATATATGGTAATGTGGATATGTGTTACGAGCTGATCCGAGAGATGCAGGAGGTAGCTATCAATGTTGTAACAAAAGAAGAAGTTGAAGAACGATTTGCAGTCATAGATGAGGAATTGGTGTGGCATGGAGGTATGAATCTACTGGGGAAGGAAGATGCGTGGGATAATTTGATGCGGATTAAAAATCATCAGGTGGCTGCGGAGTTGTTGGAGATTGCGCTTGGTACTAATGTGGAAATATAAGTATCGATGGAAAAGATAAAGTATAAGGAAGGGTGTTACGAATGATGGATAAATTGAATACCTTGTCGGCTGTTTAGAGGATACCCAATAGAGTATCTGATGAAAGACAGTTGCTTTTTGGGAGTTCTAGATAATGTTCCGATAGAGGGGGAATAATATTCCGATATTATTGCTATTGTTCCTTATGTGGGATATAATATGCCTTAAAGAGAAGCGGATTGATGAGGTGAAAATTATGTATATTAGCGTAAAAGAGGCTGCTGAAAAATGGAACATATCCGATCGACGAGTTCGTGTTTTATGTTCTGAAGGGAAAATACCGGGGGTAATTCGGGAAGGGCGCAGTTGGAAGATTCCGGAAGCTGCAAAGAAGCCGGAGGACGGCCGTTACAAGACAGCAGAAAGTCTATTGACGATTATAGATAACAAGAAAAGAGAATTGGATTCTAAAAGACCGCTGACGCAAGGGGAAGTAGAACGGCTTACAGAGGAGTTTATTGTTGAGTACACCTATAACTCCAATGCGATCGAAGGAAATACACTGACCTTGAGAGAAACTGACATGGTTTTGCGAGGATTAACGATAGATAAGAAACCTTTGAAAGACCATATGGAAGCGGTTGGACATAAAGAAGCCTTCGACTTTGTAAAAGATTTGGTAAAGGATCATGTTCCGCTATCAGAGAGTATTATTAAACAAATCCACTATTTGGTGCTGGCAGATAAAAAAGAAGATAGAGGCGTATATCGGAGAGTTCCGGTGAGAATCATGGGGGCAAAGCATGAGCCAGTACAACCTTATTTGATACAGCCACAGATGGAACAACTGTTGGAACAATATCATAATAGTACGGAGCATATTATTCCGAAGCTGGCAAGATTCCACATTGAATTTGAAGGCATACATCCTTTTATTGACGGAAATGGCCGCACGGGGCGTTTACTTGTGAATTTGGAATTGATGAAAGCTGGGTATCCACCGATTGATATTAAGTTTACGGATCGGATTGCGTATTATAATGCTTTTGATGAGTATCATGGGAAACATAATCTAGGGGCGATGGAGAAGTTGTTTGCAGGATATTTGAAGGAACGATTGGATGGGTATTTGACAATGTTGTCTTTAGATGAGGATGAAAAAGAGTAAATGATAAAGAAATTAAAGATAAAGTCTATAAATGAGCAAATTTGAAAAATTGCACAAAACTACACTGCGAATTTCATAAATGAATCAAAATCATTACTTTCCTTTGCGCATTGAAAAAGATAACGATACTTTTCCA
>NZ_JBQKED010000045.1:0-25534 GCF_052121495.1 Faecalimonas sp. LCP19S3_D12
AATGATTATGAGGAGCTGTATCGTAGGCTTCAACAGAGCGAATTGCAGCTAGCAGGTTAAGATGAGGAAAAACCTCATTTTAACTTGTACTAAATCTTGACATAGGACCAATTAACTATCTTATCTGTAACGTTAGATAATAATGTTGTCATTCCTAATAATATTAGTAAATACCTACCCCCATCACAAATCGAATTTTTTCGTCCCAAGGATGCTTTATTTATATTTCTTTTCTTCATACTCTTAGTAAAAAGTTGAAAGAAATATACATACCCAACACTGGACATGCATCCACCTATAATCTGAATTGATTGTGTACTTAAAGGTAATTTTACAGCTTCTGTAACGCCAACAACCAAACCACTACATATGCTAGACAAAAGCATAGCACCTAGCAAGGCACAACTAATTTTACTAATTGTTTTCATTTTCTAATTTTCTCCTTTTTATCGTAAAAAAGCAGCTTAAAAATAAATCATTTATTTTTAGGCTGCTTTCTAAATGTTATCCGTATATATGAGATACTCCCCACAGAAGTAATGTAAGGCACGGCCTACATAATATCTCGCTAAACGAAAAACATTCTTTCCGCCTTGAATTTTTAACATATCCTTTTCTAACTATTTTTCTTTGCACTTGTCTGAAAAGTGATAATCTTAACCTTAGGAACTTTTCATAAGTGCTTGTGTTTTTGAGACTCTGATTGATTTGCGCATACAACTAGAGTCACCTTATTATATATAAAGCAGTTTGCATGAGCAAACCACTCTATACCGAAATATTTACATTATATTGGGACTAATTTCCACATATATGTCTATCTCTGTATTTTTCGGATTGAACATATTTTTCTTTAATTTCTAACATATTACTCCTTCGATATTGTGCAAAAATTATACCGAAACCTTATATTTCATCACAGTCGAACTGCCTATACATATTGGTCTTCGACTTCTACCTTTGCGTCCTCATATTTCTATAAGTTTGTCTTTGCGATTATTATAGCTTTCTCTTAAATTATGCGTCAATTAAATTTCTAACAATCGAAAATTACTATCAATAATCGTTCTCGATTTTTTCAAAAAGTGTAATTTTTTCTACCCACCCTTCCTAATCCTGTATTCACATAGTCTTCTGTAGAAAGTAGCTTCACTCATATTGCATTGATCTAAGACTTCCGTTAATAGGAGCTTTTTTTGTTCCCATAGTTTTATGAGCGTAGCTAAATTATCCGGCACATTCTTTTTCCAGTCTGCCAAAGCGTACTCCTTTTGCCCTAGCTGAATCGATTCCTTCGGCTTGACGTTTCTTTATATGTTCTCTTTCCCTTTGTGCTACAAAGGAAAGTATCTGTTCTATTATAAATTTCACCTAATGCAATAGGTCTAATATAATTACTTATATTTTGTATTAGATTCTCTTACCTTCTCCATAAGTTTATCATGGTCGTTTTTCTTAAATTTAATTGTAACGTTAACTGTTTCTTCTGTTTTCATTGCCTGTGCCTCCAATTCTCTTATATTAACAGGTAATATAATGTCCGACACTTTTATCGCACCGTTACATTACCTTGCTTTATTTTCTTGTTAGTAAGATTCTTTTTCTTTACAGAACTTTTCATACGTTTATTACTCTTTAGCGAATTATGATTATATATATTTGCTAACATAAGGAATAATTAAGAGAATAATCATAGAAGGCGACAGATAATGTTCCAAGAAAATTATAATGATATGATAAGTTTAGATGATTTATGCGAAATGCTTTCAATCGGTAAAAATACAGCTTACCGCCTGCTAAAGACAAATCAAATTAAAGCATTCAAAATTGGACAAATTTTGGACAAACCTTGATTTTCCCCTCTCTCTATGCTACACTATTACCCGTTGCAAAGCCCATAAAAACAAGGTCTTATAAGGGTTTCGCCGATTCCCGGCGTAAAATGAATCGAGTGTTCGCGACCTTCCACTCGTAAAACAAAACTAAAGGAGAAAACAGAATATGAAAAACAAAAGTGTATTATTTATGGCACAGGCAGCCATGATCGCTGCAATCTATGTGGTGTTGACAATCGTATTTGCACCATTCAGCTTTGGGGAGGTACAGGTTCGTATCGCTGAAGCATTGACTATCTTACCGGTATTTACTCCGGCAGCTATTCCGGGACTATTCATCGGATGTCTGATTGGTAACATCCTCGGTGGTGCGCTTCTTCCGGATATTATTTTCGGAAGCCTTGCGACGTTAATCGGTGCGTTATTTACTTATTTGTTACGTAAAAGATCAAAATTCCTTGCACCACTTCCTCCGATTTTGGCAAATATTGTCGTTGTTCCTTTTGTACTTCGCTATGCTTACGGTGTACTACTCCCAATCCCATTTATGATGCTCACAGTCGGCATCGGCGAGATTATTTCATGCGGTGTACTGGGAATGATTGTATATACTGCCTTACACAAATATCAATATATACTTTTTAAAAAACAAGTCTCATAGTAAAAAAGTGTGCTGAGCACACTCTCAGCTCCCCTGCCCCTCATTCTTGAGGGGAAGGGTTTTTCTTTGCTTCTATTTGTTGTAAAATATTTACATGAGTAATATTTTACAAACGATCTTTCTTGATCATTATGAACACTTAATTTACAAACTTCATCCAAGGACTTCTGTCATTGAAAATGTCAACAAAATGATTCATTGTGGTGACCCTTCTTTTGGTGGCGCTTTTTTGGCTTGCCCAGACTGTGGGGAATTGAAGTTTGTTCCTTTTCGATGTAAATCTAGATTCTGCCCTACTTGCGGTAACAAATATAATCTGCAACGCTCTTTTCATATGTCCTGTAGGCTCATTCGCTGTGTCCATCGTCACTGTGTGTTTACTATTCCTAAAGAACTTCGCCCTTTCTTTCTCAATGACCGTTCTCTCCTCAATTGTCTCTTTCATTCCGTTCGAGATGTTGTTCTTCGCATGTTTTATAAGCAAAACAAATCTGAAAACTTTACTCCTGGTTTCATTTGTGTTCTTCATACCTTCGGCAGGGACTTAAAATGGAATCCTCACATTCATGCTCTTATTTCTGAAGGTGGCGCTGGAAACTCTATCGTTTGGCGCCCTATGAAGCATTTCGATTATACCTTCCTGAGAAACGCATTCCGCAAAGTTCTTCTTGAACGCCTTACTAATTCCATTGGTAAGTCTTTCATTCCTGTTAAAAATAAAATTTACAAAGACCATGCCGACGGCTTTTATGTCAGAGCCAAACCGAATCTCTGCACTCCTGATGTTACAATCAAATATATCAGCAGATATCTCGGAAGACCTGTCATAGCAACTTCTCGCATTGATCACTATGATGGTGAGTCTGTTACTTTCCATTGCACAAGACATGAAGATAACAAAACTGTTTCCGAATGTACTCCTGCTTTAGACTTTATAAATGTATCTCTTCCGAGAAAAAACGTTTTATCTTACGACATATGAACTGGCAAAATCTTATTTTTTTAACCTTTGGATACGACCCTCTCAAGTTTCCAAAGTGTGGTTCTTCTATGTTGGTGTTGGAAGTTTATCACAAAAAACTGCACTATTTGAACAATATCGAAAGCCTATGGGATATGGATGAATCCATAAATCTCATTCTTTCTAAAATCGTCAGATAGTGCAGTCACACCAAAAACAAAAAACTTCATAATCAACGTCGTGGCAAATACAACCTTTCGCTCTTTTGTTATGCTATTTTTTTATTTCTTATACATTATACACTATGTCTGACAAAATGAGAAGTTTCCCATAAAGTAAAAAATAGGAAAGAGTGATGATATCCTCTTTCCCTGTTTAAAAATACTATAGTTCAACTCCCAATATGCGAAGCTGCTCTTTGATTTCTTTTTCTAGCGCTTCGATTTCTTGATTATCTTTCTCTAATTGCTTCATAACTTCCAAAATATCTATCGGTTCCTCGTCTTCAAACGAATCCACATATCTCGGAATATTTAAATTGAAATCATTTTCTTTTACCTCTTCGAAAGATGCAAGATATGCATATTTCTCAATATCTTTTCGATTTTTATATGTTTCTACAATCTTATTTACCTGCAGATCCGTTAAATTGTTTTGATTCTTTCCTTTTTCAAACTCTTTGCTGGCATCTATAAAGAAAATATCCTTTGTTTTTTTATTTTTCTTAAAAATCAAAACTGCAGTCGGAATCCCCGTTCCATAAAACAGATTCACAGGCAAACCAATTATTGCGTCCAAATAATTTTTTTCAATTAATATTTGGCGTATTTGTCCCTCTGCCGCTCCACGGAATAAAACTCCATGCGGCAATACAATCGCCATTGTTCCTGTATCATTTAAATGATATAAACTATGCAATATAAACGCATAATCTGCTTTAGAAGCCGGCGCCAATTTCCCGTATGGATTAAATCTTGCATCTTTCAGTTTTGTATCTCTGTTATCCCACTTTGCAGAATACGGTGGATTTGCAACAACCGCATCAAAAGTCCTCGGATGATCTACGCCTTTATCATCCGGACCATCCGGCCAGTCACTTTCCAGTGTATCCGCATTACTTAAACTCATATTATTGAATGACACATCATGCATCATTAAATTCATGCGTGCCAAATTATACGTTGTTGTATTTAACTCCTGTCCATAAAATTTCACTACACTGTCCTTTGCGCTTCTTGGAAGTTCATTTCGAACTGTCAAAAGCAATGAACCAGATCCCATTGTCGGATCATATACAGTAAAAGTTTCCTTTGTTTCTTCTACTCCATCCGCAACTATTTTAGCTAAAATTTTACTCACTTGATGAGGCGTGTAAAACTCCCCGCCTTTCTTTCCCGCACTGGCAGCAAACTGTCCAATCAGATACTCATAGATTTCTCCTAAAATATCTTCCCCATTTTCTCCTTTGTATTCAATATCAGCAACGAGTTTTACAATGTTATTTAAAGATTTTGCACGTGCAGTTGTAGAATTTCCAAGTCTGGAATCTCCCAGATTGATATCATTAAATACCCCTCGAAAATCTTTCACTGCTTCACTATTCAATTCTGCATTTTTATTAAAATTGTCAAAAATAGTCTGGTAATCACTTGGAATGACCTGTGCATCATCAATTTTTTGAATCAAAGATTCCCAAGTATCTTCCGGTGAAATCGCATAACCCAACGAAGCGGAGATATCTTCTAAATAATCCGGCAACTCTTCTCCTTGTGCCTGCTCTTTATAAGCTTCATTAACTGATTGTCCAGGGACAACATCTATCACATTTCTTTCAACTAGATATTTCTCTTGATGCTCTGACAAATATCGATAAAACATAAATGCTAAAATATAATTCTTAAATTCTCCCGCATCCATATTTCCTCTGAGTTCATTTGCCATTGCCCAAAGTTTACTCGCTATTGTTTGTACATTATTATTTGTCATTTTTTCTTCCTTTCGCTTTAAATAAACATTTGTTGCAATAATCCCTTTTTTAATTTTTGTAAATGCTCCAACTTGCGCTGATGAAGGGTGATGAGATTGTCTAAGGACTTAAAGTACATACCGATTTTCTTTTGCTCCTCTAATGCTGGCATAAAGAACTCAGTCTTTAAAAAATTATCGTTATACAATCTCTTTATTGTGCTTCCTTCTATACCTGCCCATTTTACAATTCCATATATACATTTCAAAAATGCATTATCAATCCTATCATCGTGTTTAAACCACACAATATTTGAATCTTGATAATAAGCATCTTCGCCTTTATATTCAACAATTCTTCCAATTGTTCCAGAAGCAGAAATCAACATATCTCCGACACTTGGATATTGAAATTTTTCTTTGTATTCTTCAAATAGTTCTCTTGAAATAAAAGCATCGGGATCAGCGCCGAAAGTACCTATTTTATAAAATGGTATATCTCCATCAGAAGAAGTTTGATCTTTGAAAATCCTTTTACACATTGCAACTGATCCCAAATCACCAAACTTACGCTGTTCCCAATCATCATTAAATTCAGGAAAACGAATTTTGGGACATGTTTCCCCTTTTTTCGGAAACATTTGTTGAAGTAACCCTTTTTTCATTTCTTCCCAATGTTTTAACCTATGCTGATGAAGAGTAATGAGGTTGTCAAGACTATGGAAATAGGCTCCGATTTTTGTCTGCTCCTCTTTTCCTGGGACTCTAATTTCAAACTCAGAATACTCTTGTGCATTTACTCCTGGCTGTCCAGAACGCTGAGAAGTCACAGCAATGTACTTGTTATATTTGTCTGTCAGCGTATTCTGAAATATAAATTCCGCATCATATTCTTCCCTAATTCTTGCACGAATCAAGAACCCAGCATAGTAAACTAATCCATCGGAATCTCTGTAAATATAGGATTTTCCAACACTTGCACCAGTTCGAGCAAACAAAATATCTCCTTTAGTTAGCTTATAATTTTCTGCACCAGTCAAATCGATATCCGGAGATGTAAGAGAATTTGTTAAAAACTCATGCGTGTTATCATCAATATCTGTAATCCTAATATATTTGTTTTCTCCATCATATTCTTTTGCAGCTGCATTCAATCCATATTCAAAAGAAGAAGAAATCTCTCCCAACTTACGCTGTTCCCATTCTTCTGTAAACCCCGGGAATCTTAACTTCGGAACCCGCTTTTTCTCATCACTCATTTCCGCCTCCCTGAATCCGCCGTACCTCTTTATCGAAATCCGAATCTATTTTTTGATTTTTATTAAATTCCTTGTATTCCTCAATCGCCTTTTGCTTTGCCTTCTGATGTGAAATATGTCCATTTCCTTGAAGAATATCATATCGATTAAACTTCAAAAATTCATCTATGCTTGTTGCAAAATCTTGCATGGATAACAATGTCTCATTCTCCAAAAGACGCTCTACATAATCAAAATAGGAAGAGACATTTCTCTCCAAACTGCGAATTTCTTTTTCTGACAAATAGTTTTTTGCAACTGTCACATCTGATTGCAAAACTCGTCCATCTGGTGAATTTTTCCATGAAGTAAGCCCCATGTGGTCTTTGTTTCTATCAGCGCTATCATATACAATCTCCGCTGCTGTTTTCCCAGTAATTGCATAATGGAATTTATTTTGAACCTGTGCATAGAACTTTTTTGTAATTTCCGAATTTTTATCATAATCATAAGAAATCTCTGCAAATATATCTGTTATCTGCTGCCAAATTCTTCGTTCACTTGCCCGAATAGAACGTACTGTTTCCAACAATTCACGGAAATAGTCTTGTCCAAACACCATTTCTCCATATTTCATTCTCTCTACATCAATTTTAAAACCTTTTTGAATATATTCTTTTAAAATATCAGTAGCCCAAATTCGAAAACGCGTTGCTTTAATTGAATTCACTCGATATCCTACAGAAATTATTGCATCTAGATTATAAAACTTTACAGTTTTCGTCTGTGTCTTTCCCTCAAGTGCCCCATGTTGAGTGGTATTTTCCAAAATGGAAACAACCACTTTTTCATCCAATTCTCCAGATTCAAATATGTTCTTTAAATGTTTACTTATTGCAGGCACACCAACTCCAAACAATTTCGCAATTGCTTTTTGTGTTGCCCAGACTGTTTCGCCTTTTACTACAACTTCTATCTTCTCATCTGCCTCATACATTAAAAACTGTATTTCATTCATACTTTATCCTTCCTACTGGTTTTCTGCCAATTCATCTGCCAGTTTATAAATTGCTTCTCGCAGTTTGTTACGATACTTTATTTTACTCAATGCCTGAACATCTGCGTCATGTGACAAAATTTTATAATCCGAACTTGCCTTTGCAATGATATCTTGAATCTGACCGGTATCATCTAAATCCTGAATTCCATAGCGATGTCTGCTAAACAATACTCTCATCTGTGCACTTGAAATAATATCAATAATTCCCCACTTAATTCTAAATTCTTGTAATAAACGTTCTAAACTCACGGCATTTGCTTCTTGAATAATCTTTTCACTTCCACTTTCTAAATATGCAGGATATTTAAAGTCAGGATCTGATGGGTACAATCCGGTTATGATTGCTTTTGTCGCATTCACAATTTGACCTGCGTAATTCCGATCTTCCAGTCCATTTGCAAATTGATATAATTTCGCTTCTGTTGCACGAACCCCTTCTTCATCTTTTTCATGTACTTGATTCAATAACTGTTCAACCAATTCTGTCAAATAATCATAATCAATTTTCACATCTTTTACATGTATCATCTTTAATTCAATCTGATGAAACGATACCTTTTTCTTTTCTGCTAGTTGTTGCTTTAACTCATTACTCAATACAGTCGTAAGCATCACTTCCTCTTCCGGCTCCATTCCTAATGCTACTATCAAATCATCCGGTTTTTCATAATCAAATCCTATTTCCTCACCGTTGATAATTTCCGGATCAAATTGTTTTAATTTAGCCATCCCCATACTGTACTGCCTCAAAAGTTCCAACATTTGTTCTTTTTTCTTTTCACTCGGTGGAACTCTCTGAAAATTATCAGTAATCATTCTCAATTCTTTGACAAGCTCTTTCACCCCTTCAAAAATTGTCTGAAATGATTTTGCTAAAATTCCATCATCTTCATTCTGCTTCTTTCTCTCTTCTTCCGTTAAGTTTGCAGAGTCTTTGTTCGCATATATTGCCAACGCCTTATTCATTAGTTTTTCGTTCTGCACCGGCCATCGATAATTTACAATTCTCCCCCATGGTTTTTCCTGCATATCTGCAATCCGATTTGTTCTGGAATATGCCTGGATTAAACTTGCGCCTTTTAATGTACGGTCTATATATAAAGTATTTAATTCCGGCGCATCAAATCCAGTAAGTAACTGGTCTACCACGATTACTATGTCTAGATATTTTTTATCATCTGCTGTTTTTTTCAAACGGCTTCTAACATCTTCTGTATAACCTTCTATATCATCTATTCCGAATTTTGTTCCAAATTCCTGATTATATTTATCGATTGCTCTCGATAATGCCCGATTACTTTCCAGCTGATTATCACTATTTGATGTATTCAGACTAAACGTAATCGCCACTTTTAATGTTGGTTTCCCAGCAGCTCTATTCTCATCATTTACTCTTTGAAATTCGTCAAAATACATCATTGCCATTGGCGTACTTGCTTTTCCACCACCTACATGAGTCGTAAATATTGCATTGTATTTTCCCTCATTCGAACGATTTTTCCAGTTTTTGAACACATCTTGTACAACCAATCTGACATGTTCTGGATTTTCATCATAAAAACTAGGTTCTATCGCATCATCGATATCTTCTTCGGTTAAATGATTGATTTTATCTTGAACTTGTTTTTCATTCCAACTAGGGTAGCGTTCCCTATAAAATTCTGGCAAATACTCTGTTCTCATTAGTTCTTCGCTAATCGTTGTCTCAAAATCCACTTTAAATCCAAGTACATTTCTATCTGCAATTGCTTCTCGTATTGTATATGCATGAAGCAATTTCCCAAAGATTTCCTCTGTACGCAGCCCCGTCGTCGTTTCTTCAAACATTGGTGTCCCTGTATAGCCAACCCATGCTGATTTCTTAAAGGCTTTTTGTATCGTTGCAAAATTTTCTCCCCCTGTGCTTCTGTGTGCCTCATCCACAATAAACACAATATTTTTATCAGGGGCTTTAAAATTCTTTCTATTCACCAACGTGCCTAACTTTTGAACAGATGTCACAATAATATTATTTGCTTTGCTCTTTAATTTGCGGCTAAGATCATTTGTGCTATCCGTTCCTTGTACGCTTCCTTGATTTCCATCTGTTTCTACACTTCCATCTGGATCATATGCTTGATAATTCTCATTTGTCTGTTTTGTAAGAGCAATACGGTCAACAACAAACACAACCTTATCTACCTGCGGCAACCGACTTGCCAGCCATGCTGTTTTGAAACTTGTGATTGTCTTTCCCGAACCTGTAGTGTGCCAAACATATCCTATCTTATTGTCCCCAGATTCAAAATCAACTTTTTTAATTCCTTCAATAACTTTCCGTGTTGCATATACTTGATAAGGACGCATCACTTTAAGCATCTGGTTATTTTTAGTGCCATCAAGTATCATATAATTGGTTGCCATTTGATGCGCCATAGGAATACTGAGCATTGAATCAACAAATTCTTTCCAGTTACGAACAATTGTATTGTCCTTTTCCCGTTGCCAGTGAAACGCAAAATCCTTGTTAAATTTATCTGCTGTTGTATTTGCCATGTACCGCACATTATTCGGTGTCATTGCCACCAAAATCTGTAGTGTTGAAAATATATCTCGATATTGATTTTCATCTATATATTGATGCATTTGATTTAAGGCTTCATTCACATCATGAGTATCTCTCTTTTCCTCAATCTGAATAATTGGCAAACCATTGATTAACAACGTGGTATCAAAACACCTTTCTTTTTTTCCTGCAATGACTGCCGGTCGTCTGATTTGATTTACTACTTGATATATCGTATCTCCCGCCCCTATTTGTTTCTGATCAAAAACAGTTAAAAATACATGCCTTCCATCGTCCAAATCAATTTCTATTTGTGAAACACCATTTAATCCATACAGAAACTGTCCGGCTTCATACGGTGTACGCAAATCAGAAATGATCTTTTTTACTTGGTTGAACTCAACGACACTCAACGGGTGATCCAATGTATTCTGATTATGCTGCTCCAATATTTTCTTAAAATTTTCCCAAAGTTTTTCTGTCGTTTTAATCTCCGGTTCATATTTCCATAACTTTTTCTTGGACATATAATCCTTTGTTTCTCCAATTTGCTCAGTATAAATACCATTTGATAATAATAGTTCTTCTATCTCCCCTGTCGAAAGATACTGTATCAATTCCGTTTCAAACTGATGCTCTGTCATTTTCCATCTCCTCCTGTAATTTTTGTAATACAATCTCTGTTTCATACTGAATTACTCGTTTCTTCAAAGCTTGTAGGCGAAGTTGTTTAAAATATATCTCTCCTAATATTTTCTGCCTATCCAACTGTGGCAAAATCGGTATTTGAATTTCTTTTAATTGTTTTAATGTATACTTAATCACAACTGACCCTTGCAATCCCAATCTAAGTTGCTTTTTTACAAAATCATTTTCATTCAACAGATACACCAAAAATTTAGGATCAATATTTTTAAATGGTAGTAACTTGATATAATTCTGAGTATATAAGTATCCTTCACGAAATCGACTTACTCTGCTCGCCGTTCCAGATATCAAACTAAATACAACATCTCCTTCCGATAATGTATTGACATCATCGTTTGTTCTCATCACTTTTCTCTCTTCTGTTATCATTTCAAACATAGATAGATCGTTCAGTAAATCTTCTTGACTATAAACGTAATAGCTTGGTGACGGTTCATCTATACTCTCTATAATTCTAAATTGTGGAGACCCACTTACAAACATAACAAGATCACTTAACTTATTCATATCGTGCCTTTCTTAAATTACTTCTTATATTTTCCTATTTAAAGTCTATCACACCATCCCCAAAACTTCAATATTATTTTGTAATTTTTAAAAATTACATTTTTAATATTCTCATTGTGTTCACTTGACATATATAGTCTACCGATATATTATATAGTTAAACTATATATAGTTATCCTACACATAAAAAGGAGGTATTTCAATGTCAATTGATAAAACATTAGTTTCAGGGAGTGTTACGATGCTCCTTCTCAAGCTTTTGTCGGAAAAGGATATGTATGGGTACGAGATGATTTCCACATTACGTGAGCGTTCACAGAATGTTTTCGAACTGAAAGCCGGTTCCTTATATCCTTTGCTTCACAATCTGGAAGGAAAGAATATTGTGGCTTCTTACGAGAAAGAGGTACTTGGAAAAGTACGAAAGTATTATCACATAACCAAAGAGGGGCATGCATTATTGGTTCAGAAACAAGAAGAATGGAACGAATATGTCGGTGCTGTAGCCGACGTCATGTTATTGGAGGTGTAATCTATATGGAGGAATATTTGAAAACTTTATTAGAACAAATCCGCTGTAAAAAAGCACATGCTTCCATTTATCATGAAATCAGGGGGCACATCGAAGAACAGGTGGCAGACAATATAGCAGAGGACATGAGCAAAGACGATACTTTAAAAGCGGCGCTAAATGATATGGGGGATCCTGTTCAGACAGGTGTGGAGATGGATCAGCTCCATCGCCCGCAGATGGCTTGGCGCATAATTGTGGCAATCGGTATACTGACACTTTTCAGCATTTTGATACAGTATCTCGTCACGAGATATATTCCAGACAATAACGCATATTTTTTCCGCCATCATATATTTAATGCAATAATCAGTTTTAGTGCGATGATTGTAGTCTATAGGATCGATTACAGCCTGATCGGAAAATATTCCAAGTGGATTGCCACGATCTTCCTATTGTTTTTCGCTTTCCAAATATTTATAGTGGAGATGCGCCTCAACGGAACTCTTTATATGCGCATTTTATCCAAAGTGCTTATAATGTCACCGTTGTTCTTTCTGTACGTGCCGCTTTTCGGCGCAATCCTATATCAGTATCGAGGAAAGGGCTGGCGCGTTGTTCCAAAAATTTTCATTTGGATGGCTCTTCCGCTTTTTTTAACGCTGGAGCTGCCGAATCTCGGGGTAACCATTTCACTATTTTTCATGCTGGCAAGCCTATTGACCATTGCTGTATGGAAAGGATGGTTTACATTCCATAAAAAGAAATTTTTGACGGCATTTTGGGGAATCTCTATTTCATTCCCGATTGCCAGTGTTACGATTCTGATGCAGACCGGAAAGCTTGCGCCATATCAAATTGCACGTATTCACGCATTGTTTGATCCTACGGTGGAAAACCATGCACTGCAAACACTCCGCAGTATCGTAACAAACAGCGCTTTTATCGGCGCAAGCAATAAGAAATCACTACTGCAGGAAAGGCAAAACAGTGATTATATTCTATCCACACTTTCCGCTTATTACGGAATATTAGTGGCTCTTGTTGCCGTTCTTCTTATTCTCTTATTGATCAGAAAAATATTCCAGATTTCTTCCTCACAGAAAAATCAGCTTGGAATGATGATGGGATACGGATGTGGAATAGTATTTTTTGTCTCCGCTTTTTGGAATGTGCTAGTTACACTTGGACTTGTATTTCCTACCTACACTTTTTTACCATTTTTCTCCTATGGGGGCGTTACTATGGTTGTAACTTACATTCTTCTGGGAATTGTACTCAGCATTTATCGGTACAAAAATGTGTTATCCGACACATACATGTACAAAAAAAATTGGGATGTCGCCTAAGCGATACCCCAATTTTTTTCTTATTTCACATATCCGATAAACGTGTGACCACTTCCAGCTACCATAGAATCAATTTCTTCTGCTGTACTTGTTCTGACTGCTCCGTCTGCCGGATCAATATAAGTGACTGTTGATGTGTCATATCCGATCAAAAGTACTGCATTGGAACTATCTGTCATTGCGATGACCGGAGTTCCTCTTCCGATAATATAAAGCATCTCCTCTGTTGTGCATCCAGTCAGATCCATTCCCTCTCCGCCGGAATATTCACTTAGAATATCAATTGCCGATTTACCTGCGTTCATCTCCTCTGCCACATTGACGTTCTTGCCCTCCAGCGCCAAAATTTGGCGAATACATGCCGCAAAGGTCAACTCACCTTCCTGAACCGTAAATCCTTCCATCTCCACTTCATACCGAAGATCGCGGTTTCCTCTCTCCCAGACGTACGCCTGATCTGAAGATACCACTACGCCTGATACCTCATCGGCCTTTTGAACTGCATATCCGGCTTTGTCATATAAGCCAAGCATCTGTCCAAGACCGTATACATAGAATTTTCCTTTTTCACTCTCACTGTCAAATGCAACCGTTGTAGGATTCTCATACAATACCTGTTTCGGTTTTAAAATCTTTGGTTTCTTATCATCGATACCATCTGCATATACAAGTCGGTATTGCAGCTCTTTCAAACTAGTCGAATATTCCTGTAAAGAAATATTGCTCTCCGCCTTCTCCTCATTATTTGTAATATAATCTCTGTCTATTGAAGTATAAGTATCTCCGCTTTTTGTCACACGGTTCAATGTGATCATATTGTTTTCCACAAATACATCAGAAATATAAACATTTTCAAATTCATATGTCTTTACAATCTTGTCATCAGAGTCCTTGATTTCCAGCTTGTACATTGGAAGTATCTCAGAACCGGACACTGTTTTTCCTGCATCTGACGCCCTTAAGGTTCCATACACAAAGTCTTCTGAGATAAATCCAAGAGGTCGTATATTTTCACCTTCTGCCGCTGTCACCTTCTGTGTCTCTCCGGTCATGAAATTCAAAATAGTCACTTCCGTAGAATCATTGAGTCCTCCATTATCCTGGTAAGCAATCAGATGTCCGTCGTCTCCCGCAACGTACTGACCTTCTGCTAACGATTCTACAACCGCTTCTTTTTCACCGGTCTTCAAATTTACTTTATAAATAGTTCCGTCCACTAACACATACAACATGTTCTGCTCATTGTTGTAATATACTAGTTTCCCAAGCTCCTCTTCTGCGATTGCAAAAGATTTATTACTTGGAATAAACGCTTTCTCTTCCACAACATTTTGAGACAGATTAAAGTAGTAAATCGCCGCACCTACTTCTCCTTCATGTTCCCCACGGTTCATATAGCCATAGACTGCAAATGTCGTATTTCCATCCTTATCCATGGAAATAATTTTGATAGCATGCTGGTCATACAAATTCCGCACATCTTCTTTCTCCGTATCTGCAAAACTAAATACAAGCGCCAACGAATCTTCATTCTTATCAAAGCACCACAGTTCTCTCTCCTGAATAAATGACACAATACTTCCGTCCTCATTTGTCTCATATTGAACATTTTTCGGAACAATTCCAAGGTTGATTCCTTTTCCCGATAAAATCTGGTTAGAAGACTCCAATATCTGATTCATCGTCCGGTCATAATCCAAAAGATAAAGCTTTCCTTTCAGATAGCGCACACGGAAGAATTCTCTTACATTATATGTCTCCTGATCATTGTCGTCTCCTTTACACTTAACTTGATATTTCAACTGAATCGCCGTGTAAGTAGAATTTGTTTCTTTAATATCCCACTGGATATCGCCGGAAATCTCAGGTGAAAGTTTTCCCCATGTGACATGATCGAGATCTGAATGGATCGTCACATGTTGAAGTGTGGTATTATCTCCCTCTTCATTTGGTTCAATCACAGCTGTAATACTGTCTGTGTCTGACTTATTCAACATATTCGTGTGAAGTGTGTTTGCAAAATCAATACATTCCTTCACATAGTATTCATCTGACTTCACAATTCTTGTATAATAGCGAATTTTAGTGTCTTTATCTATGTTCAATGTAATCTTCAAAACACCTTCTGTCCCCTCGGTCAGAACATTTCCGACACTCAAGGTCATTGTTTCTTTAAGTGTCTTCTCCGTCTTTTGTAAAAGCCGGTCCTCTCCGTTTAATGTATATACCTCGTACATAAGCGACTCCGGATCCATCTCATACAAATTCATTCGAATCTCTACTGTGTTATCTGCATTCACTGGTGTGATCGTATCGCGCATTGCCGGAATATTCATCTCATCCTTATATCCCACAAGATGATTGATTTCATCTCCGTCTGTCACAAAGGAAATCGTCGGGAATGTCGCCGCATTCATCTCGACTGTCATGTCAGAATTACCCTGATTCGTGATAAAACTGAACACGATCACAGCAACGATAAAAACAGCCGTCAAAACCCCTATTTTAATGATTCTGTCTTTCATTTACTATACCTCTTTTTCTTCTAATAGCTTTTTCAATGTAGGCGCGATATTCAAAAACTGCTCGCAGGCCTCCAATTTCTCCCCATTCTTTTTTTGATTCCCACTCTTCACCGCACGAATCAGGATATTTTTTGGCGTATGCTCCATATCGATAAACTCTAAAATCTGTGCATCATAGCCTTGTCCTTCCAAATATTCCGCCCGCATCGCATCGGTCACAAGTGCTGCCAATCGCTCCTTGATCAGACCATATTTCAGGATCGGTGCAAGAATCTCATTTTTGATCTGCCTGTTCAATTCATGCTGACAACATGGAACGGATAAGATTACCTTTGCATTCCATCCGACCGCTTTTGCAAGCGCAAAATCTGTTGCAGTGTCACAGGCATGCAGCGTCACGACCATGTCCACTTCATTTACGCCCGTATAGTCCGCAATATTTCCCTCCAAAAACTTCAGCTTTTTATACCCATATTTTTCACTCAGCTCATTACAATGACGTATCACCTCTTTTTTCAGGTCTAATCCTATAATACGAACATCTATCTGTTTTAATTCATGCAGATAATAATACATTGCAAATGTCAGATAAGATTTTCCACATCCGAAATCAAGAATTGTCACTTCCTTGTCCCTGTCAAGCTGCGGCAGGATATCTTCTATAAATTCCAGAAAACGGTTAATCTGACGAAACTTGTCGAATTTTGTCCTGACAATCTTTCCTTCTGCCGTCATGACTCCCAAATCCTGCAGAAACGGAACTGTTGTTCCTTCCTCTAAAATATACCGCTTACTTCTATTATGAGAAAGATCCACTTCTTTTACACAGCCGGCCTGCTGCTTTTTCTGAATCGTCACCTTCCCTTTTTTACTCACAAGCACTGTGTATTTTACTGTTTTTGTCTCCAGCTGCATCTGGCGAAACTTTTCCATATATCCGCACAGTACAGACACCGCCTGATCTGCATCACAATTTTCATGAAACACCTGATTGTTTTGGTGTTCCTCACACTGAAACAGCAACACTCCCTTTTTCAAAATCGGTCTTACCTTCACTTTTTTTAGCCCGTCTTTCTCTCGCGGATTGCTAAGCGTTGCTGCAATAAAATCTATATTCAAACTCTGTTGTAACAGTTCTTTTATTTTTTCCATAAAACTGACCTCTTTTACTTTTTTCAACTATCACCCATTATTCTACAAGTTCTGCACTCGAAACGCAAGAAAGACAAGGAATTTTTTCATCCCCTGCCTTTCATTTTGTTACTAAACCGTAACCTCTTTTAAGATTTTGTCACACTTTGTCCGACAACCGCCTTCGGAAATACAATCGTAACCTTGAACAAATCTCCATCCAGATACAGTTCAAATTTTCCGCCCTGTAATTCTGTCAGATTCTTTGCAATCGAAAGACCAAGACCACTGCCTTCCGTACTTCTTGATACATCTCCCCGGATAAACCGCTCGGTCAGCTCATCTGCCGAGATATTTAATGGCTGCTCAGAGATATTCTTCAACGAAAACTCCACTGTATGCTCTTTTTCAATCAAATCCGCATAAACTCTCGTACCTTCCAGCGCGTATTTTGCCGCATTGTTATAAATATTCTCAATTACACGCCACATCCGTCTTCCATCGGTGCGGACCATAACCGGCTTCTCCGGAACATTCAACACAATCTGAAGATTTCGATTTTCAAATTTTTCCGCGAACTCACCGGTTGTCTGATTAATCATTTCCACAAAATTGATATTCATATATTCCATCGTAATATTTCCACTGCTGATCTTCGACGCTTCTACCACATCCTCCGTCAGATGTTTCAGCCTCTGGGCCTTCGCCTCCAGAATATCCAAATATCCTTGAATCTTCGGATCTTGAATATTTTCACGTTTCAGCAAATCAACATAATTAATGATTGATGTAAGCGGTGTCTTAATGTCATGAGATACGTTTGTGATCAGATCCGTCTTCAAACGCTCATCTTTCATACTTTTCTCTACCGCTTTGCTCAAGCCTTCCCCGATATGGTTGATGTGCAATGCCATATCAAGTTCATCATCTTTCAAGCCCTTCGTCGGAATCTGATACTCTACATTTCCATCTGCAATGTGACGAATTCCATCTTTGAGTTTCTGTCTTGCAATTGCTTTTCGGATCAGATAATACAGCGTCACTCCCTCAGCGAGGAACATGACAAACATCCAGCCGCCGGTTCCCATTGTACCGATCGCAATCCAGTGTACCACAATAAATGCCAGTGCACCTGCTGTCACTTTAAATGTGCAGCTTCTATATGCAAAAAACTTCTTCAGACCACGAATCAGCCAGCGCAGAACACTGTTCTTCCACAGCATTTTCGCCTTAATTCTTCGGACAATACTCAGATAGCCGATAAAAAATGCCGCACAGCATAAAAGCATCGCAAAACCAAGCAAGATCCAATCATCATCTAAAAATCCTCGTTCCAAAATCGTCGCCGCATAGGTTCGATATCCATTCCTCCAGTATTTCACACCCCACGTGTCAATAATCGCATAGCCAAAAGAGAGTGCCAACACCCACACACCAGCAATCAACGCAATCGCAAGCTCCGTCTTAACCCGGTCAAACCACATAAGGTGCACACCGTCATCTTTTCCATTGCGCCCTGCAATGATGGTGAGCCATACAAATCCAATAAAGAATCCCGCAATCGAAACAAGTGCGACAACAAGCATTGTGTTGATCATTGGTGCATATTTATCAAACAGCTTATTTTGCAAATAAAAGCTGTCCTGAATCGGATATTTCGTATCAACCGAAACCACATACATATAGTTGTCTGTACCGGCCATTGTTCTCGAAGACCAATTATCCGCTTCCGTATCCAGATTTGTCTTGAAATCCGCAAGTTTTGGTGTCACAACTACATACTTTCCACTCTCGGTGAGATTTTTTACATATTCCTGCATGTTGTTAATGTCCGTATATACCTGTCGGTTCGTGTATAATTTTCCACTGTTAAAATCTGCAAATATATAGGTAAGGTTTGTGTTTCCTTCTGTCCAGTATTCCTGGAACTGCTCATATGCGCTCAGTTCACTTTCCAGATTAGAAAGCGTGTTACTCAATGCTTGATAAATCTCACTGAGCTTTCCATTCCACTTTGGATTCTCATTTATAATCTGCAGCAATGACTTTCCATCTGCCGTCATATAGCGCTCCGGAATAGCAGTCATATTCCAGCAATCCGTATAGACTACCTTTCCATCCGCATCCAATACCTGCATCACATCTTCATCATAATAATTCTCTTCTACATATCCATCTTCCAACTCTTCCATCTGATCAACATCAGAAGTATCGTCTGAGAACTTCAGCCCTTCTTTGAACAGCTTTGCAAACTCTTCTTCCGTATAGTATGCGTATGTACCATCCGCTTTTTTGCATACGATAATATTGTCTCCTGAGCTTTCCTCCGTTCCCCAATTGTCAATCCAGTCCGATAAATCTCCTAAGCGATATGCGATTCCGGATTCATCTTCCCCTGTAATCTTTTGGGAATCCATGTATGCCATAATATCTACAAGCTTATTCGCATCATATTTTCCGTCTGTCTCAAAATTCTTCTGAAGATCAATCTGATTCAAAATAGTGTGCGATGCCGACTGCAGATTCTCTTCAAACCCTCTGGTTTCCTTATACTCACCCTTTGAAAGATCATTGAGATTCTTCCCATACTCCTGCCCCGGATAAATCAAAATAAATACAACACAAAGCACTGCCAGTACTGCAAAAATATGCTCCAGAATCAGAAGAATTCCTTTCATCGGTGCTGATTTGTACCAATGTTTCATAAATACTCCCTTCTAAAGCTTTTCTATCTTATATCCTACCCCCCACACAACTTTCAGATATCTTGGTTCTTTCGGGTTAATTTCGATTTTCTCACGAATATGGCGAATATGAACTGCAACTGTGTTGTCCGCTCCTATCGCCTCTTCGTTCCAGATATTTTCATAAATCTGGTCGATAGAAAAGACTTTCCCTTGATTTTTTACTAATAGCAACAAAATATTGTACTCAATCGGTGTCAGTCTTACCGATTCACCATCTACCGTCACTTCTTTAAGTTCATCGTTAATCGAAAGTCCGCCGACTTCGTACACTTCTTTCTTCTCATCCTGCACTGTGCTTCCAAGCTGTGTGTATCTTCTAAGCTGCGATTTTGCTCTCGCAACAAGCTCTAACGGATTAAATGGTTTTGTAACATAATCATCCGCTCCGATATTCAGTCCCAAAATCTTATCTGCATCCTCTGATTTTGCAGATAAAATAATAATTGGCAGACTGTTCTCTTCACGAATCTTAAGGGTTGCTCTGATTCCGTCCAGTCTTGGCATCATCACATCCATAATCAGGAGATCGACGTGCTCTTTTTTCAATGTCTGAATCGCTTCCTCTCCATCATAGGCTTTTAATACCTCATAACCTTCCTGTGTCAAATATATTTCAATTGCCTCCACAATTTCTTTGTCATCATCACATACTAATATTTTAAACATAATCATCACCTCCCTTGTAGTATACAAGATTATCAAACAAATTTTAAGAGGCAGATAGGAAATTTCTTAATATTCGTTTAATTTAAAAACCCGCACATCATTCCGATGTGCGGATCCTATATCTTATAGCCCTTTTGCCTTTTTTACACAAGCTTTCATTGCTTCTATTACACTGCTTCTGAAACCTTTTGCTTCTAATACTCGAACTGCCTCAATTGTTGTCCCGGCTGGTGAGCATACCATATCTTTCAACTCTCCCGGATGCTTCCCTGTCTCAAGCACCATCTTTGCGCTTCCCAACACTGCCTGTGCCGCAAACTGATAAGCCTGCTGCCTCGGCATTCCATCTGCAACTGCTCCATCTGCCATTGCCTCAATCAGCATAAACACGTATGCCGGCGAACTTCCACTGACAGATACAACCACATCCATTAAGTTTTCACTTAATACCTGAGCCATTCCAAATCCACTCAAAATATTACATATATAATCAAGCTCTTCTTTTGTAACTAAATCATTGTGGCAAACACCTGTGATTCCTTCTCCTACCAGAGCAGGGGTATTTGGCATCGTGCGTACAAGTTTTACTGGTTTTTCAAATGTGCCCGCCAGATATTCCAATGTCTTACCCGGTGCAATAGTAACAATAATCTGAGTTTCTGTAATCAGCTCTTTGATTTCTTTAATTACTGCATCATAAAACTGTGGTTTCACAGACAGAACGAGCACTTCTGCTGTTCTTGCAACCTCTTTATTGTCTGTAGTAACATGAATTCCAAGACTTTCTTTTGCCTGTCTGAGCCCCGGCTCATACAAGTCAGATGCAATCACTTCCTCCGGCTTAAAAATATTATTTTTTAAAATACCGCCAATCATTGCTTTCGCCATATTTCCGGCGCCTATAAATCCTAATTTCATAATCTTATTCTCCTTGCTTTTTAATTAAATGACTGCTCTGTTCTCTCAATAATCTCATCTTGAAGCGCTTTGCTCAGGTTACGGAAATGATCACTATATCCCGCAACACGCACAATCAAATCTTTATACTCATCTGGATTTTGCTGCGCCCGAATCAATGTTTCTCTGTCAATTACATTGAACTGAATATGATGTCCGTCCATGTTAAAATAAGCTCTTACTAAGTTCGCCATGTTATCAAGTCCTTCCTCACCTTTTACAACACTAGGTGTAAACTTCTGGTTCAGAAGTGTTCCGCCGGTTCTTAAATGATCCATTTTTGAGCATGATTTGATAACTGCTGTCGGTCCGTTCACATCCGCGCCCTTTTCCGGTGAAATTCCTTCTGATACCGGTTTCTGTGCAAGACGTCCGTTTGGACTTGCATTCATTACTTCACCAAAATATACATGGCAAGTCGTTGGCAACATATTAACACGATATGTACCGCCCTTCATATTCGGTCTTCCCGTAACTGTTTTCTGGTAGAAATTAAACACATCTTTCATGATGTTATCTGCATAATCATCGTCGTTGCCATACTTAGGCGTTTTATTGCGTACCAAATTGGCAATCATATCATATCCTTCGAAGTTGTGCTCAAGTGCCTCTATTAATTCTTCCATTGTAAATTTCTTTTCATCAAATACATTGTATTTGATTGCAGCAAGAGAGTCTGTAATCGTTCCGATACCAACACCCTGAATATAATTTGTATTGTATCTTGCACCGCCCGCATTGTAATCTTTTCCTCTTGAAATGCAGTCGTTGGTAATAATAGAAAGAAATGGCGCCGGCATATATTCCGCATAGATTTTTTCAATAATATTGCTTCCCTCTATTTTAATGTCGATAAGATGCTCTACCTGTTTTTTATATGCCTTATATAATTCATCATATGACTTAAAATCTTTCGCATATCCAAGCGGAAGACCAATCTGCTTTTTACTTACAATATCGTAACCATTGTATAAGGTGAGTTCCAAAATTTTCGGCAGATTGAAATATCCCGTCAGGATATATGCCTCATTTCCAAATGCACCTGTCTCCACACAGCCGCTTGTGCCTCCGCGTCTTGCATCTTCAATCGATTTTCCGGCGTTTAATAATTCCTGAATAATCGCCTCTGTATTATAGAATGCAGGCTGTCCCCATCCTTTTCTCGAAATCTCACACGCACGTTTCAAAAATTTTGTCGGCGTTTTCTTACTGATCTGAACATTCGAACTTGGCTGGAGCAATTTCATCTCATCCATGCAGTCTAAGATCAGATAGCTTACTTCGTTGACACCATTTTCCCCATCAGGTGTGATGCCACCCGTATTCAAGTTTGCAAAATCAGTGTAAGTACCACTCTCTTTTAAAGTGATTCCAACTTTTGGCGGCGCCGGCTGATTATTGAATTTCACCCACAGACATTCAAGCAGCTCAAGCGCTTTCTCATCATCCAGAATACCATCTTCTGTATCCTTCTGATAAAATGGGTTCAAGTGCTGATCAAGCCTTCCTGGACTGTACGCATCCCAAGGGTTGAGCTCTGTCGTCACCCCAAGATGAACAAACCAGTACATCTGAATCGCCTGCCAAAACGTCTTCGGTGCATGCGCCGGTACGACATCACAGTTTGCCGCGATCTGCAGCAATTCCTGCTTACGGATCTCATCTGTCTCCTTTTCTGCAAGTTCTCTTGCATAGGCTGCATATCTTTCACCTAAAATCATAATCGCATCACAGCAGATTTCCATCGCATTTAACTGTGCTTTCTTATCAAATGCTTCTTTGTCGTTTAAAAAGTCAAGACGATTTCTTGCCTCAATAATATCGTTTTTATAATCTTGAAAACCTTTTTTGTAAATCTTCTCAGAGCCAACCGTATGTCCCGGACCACGTTGTTCCATAAATTCCGTAAAAATACCTGCGGCATAGGCGTCTTTCCATTCCTCACTCATATTTTCCAGAATTTTATGACGAATCGAACGTTTCTCCCAAAACGGAATAATCGTTTCTTCCTGAACCTTTAAGTCCTCTTCTGAAACATGAAAATAAATCAAATCTCTTGCATCCATAACCTTCATGTCTTCAACTGTGTGACAGCAAAGCTCCGGGAATGAAGGCGCTGCCTGTGGACCGTCTCCTTTTTCTCCCACAATCAATTCACCGTCATTGATACACAACGCTTTGTGTTCCATAAAATGCTTAAACGACAACGCACGCAGCTCCGGAACAGATACACTTCCTTCATACATCATGTACGCCTCTGTCTCGAGCTTTGCCCTCTCCATATAAATATGTGGTTCGGTTTCCAAGCTTTGCTTTCTTAGTTTCCTAATTCTTTCGTTCATACCTCTTTCCATTTCATTAGCCTCCTATCTTTGTATTTGAAAATCCATTTTGTATAAATTTATATTTTAATTCTTCCATCCGCTCATTATCTGGAACCGTAAATTCCGCCCCCCTATATTCAAGACCAAGTCGTTCATATTTGCTGGTCGCAATATCATGGTATGGAAGCAGATTCACCTGTGCAACCGCTATATTCCCTTTCAGGTACTCTATGATTGCCTCTATGTCTTCATCCGAATCATTCACTCCCCCGATCACGGGAATCCGAATATAAATTTTGGCTCCTTGCTCACTCAAATATTTCAGATTTGTGAAAATCATTTCATTGCTCTGACCCATATATTTTTTGTGTTTTTCATCGTCCATGAGCTTAATATCATACAAAAATGTATCCACATATGGAAAAACTTTTTCAAAATTTTCCTGTGGTGCATAACCGCACGTATCAATTGTCACATGATACCCTTTTCGCTTTAGCTTTTTAAGCAATGCTACTATATATTCCATATCCTGAACCATCACTTCTCCTCCCGAGAGCGTTACGCCCCCAAAAGACTCTTCATAGAACATATAGTCTTTATCCACTTCTTTCACTACCTCTTGTATCGTATACTCTTTTCCGACGATCTCCCGCGCATTCTTCACGCAGAAGTCCACACATTTCCCACACGCCTGACACTTTTCTCTGTCCGTATACTGCTTACAGTCTTTTATGCAAACCGCATGTTCCGGACAGACCTGTTCGCACGCTGTACAGCCGCTGCACTTCTCCTGATTAATCATAGCCTGAGGGGCGAAATTCTGACTTTCCGGATTATGACACCACCAACAGTTCAGGTAACAGCCTTTAAAAAAAATTGTTGTTCGGATCCCATCTCCGTCATGAACAGAAAACTTCTGAATATTAATAATATTTGGCGTTTTCATATTTCCCTTCATTTTCATGTACATGAAATTTTGTTTGATTTTTTTCATTATAACACATTGTTATTATTTTGTCACTCTCATTTTGTTAAATTTTTATCGTTCTTTTGACACTTTTGCCATTTTATTGACAAAAATGACTAAAAATTATATGATTAAAAAAAATAGCAGAGGTAATATATGGATACAAATACAATTATAGGATTGAGAATTAAAGCATTGAGAACCGAAAAAAAATATACATTAAAATATCTAAGTGAAAACTCTGGTCTTTCTATTGGATTTCTTTCCCAGCTCGAACGCGGAATGACAAGCGTTGCCATTGATTCGCTGGACAAAATTTCAAAAGTATTAGATGTGGAATTATCTAGTTTTTTTAATATGTCTGATACCGCAAACGATCTTCATATTGTGAGACGCTATGAACAGAAGTCCACTATTGTTAATCCGGAGATTGTAGAGTACTCACTCACCAACAACATTACGGATTTTGATCTTCTTCCTCGTCTGGTAGAGCTGATGCCGGCACTTCAAAAAGAGGATGAACTAGAACTTTATACACATGGTGGCGAGGAATTCATCTACATTTTGGAGGGCATTCTTACTTTACAGATTGGCAGCGATATCTACAACCTGTATCCGGGTGACTCCGCACATATCCATTCGAACATTTCCCACAACTGGAAGAATGATTCAAATGCAGTTACAAGGTTTCTGACAGTACATACTCCAAATCCTTTTCAGCATCCTTAATCTATTTCTATTTTTATATCTCTTTAATAAAATTATTTTTTCTTTTAGAATCTAATCATATTTTGGACACATTTTTCTTTTATACTTAGAGTCAGATAGTTGATAGAACAACTATCTCCCCCCTCATAAAGTAATCATCTTCAGATTT
>NZ_JBQKED010000046.1:0-24975 GCF_052121495.1 Faecalimonas sp. LCP19S3_D12
CGATTAACCCAGTTAACAATCAAAGATGGGTTGGTAATGCCTTCTTGTAGAGCTAAATCTTGATATGAGATTTCACTTGATAAATACAATTCTACAACAGAAAGCTTTTTTTCGAAAGAATATATATTATTTTTTCGAGAACGCAGTAAACCTTCATCTCCAAAGGTTTGATAATTATGAACCCATTGCTCAATATTTCTTTTAGCAGGAATTCCATATGTTTTAGAAAGATATCCGTATCCACCTTCTCCATTTAAGTATGCCAAAACAACTTTCTTCTTGAATTCAAAAGAATATTTAGACATAAAAATACCGACCTCCAATCGTTAGATTTTTAGGTCTAACTTTTGGGGGTCGGTACACTTTGCTCTTTTTTATAATAGATATGTCACAACACTCTCTCTGAGTTTCTTAAGAGCAATGACACGGAAAACAGTGCAGCTGTTTTGTGGATAGCTGCTGTGCCGTTCATCAACTGCATCATTTTTTCAGCGCTCTTCAATCCGATCCGATTGCTCTCGACATCAGAAAAATCTTTTTTGATTGCATTTGTAAGATTGATAGAAATGCAGTCAGGAGTATGCTTTACTGAGACAGTTACCGTATCCTGTTTATCTCCGTATTTGATGATGTTGGAGAACAGATTAGAGAAAACACGTTTCAACATCGTCACGTCGCAGAGAAAAGAGAATGCGCAGTCAGGAAAGGCAAGTTCTGTCTGAAAACCAACCAATTTTAGAAATTCACAGTGCTCCATCAAAATCTGTCTTAACAGAGCGGAATTTTGAGCGTGCAGTTCCAGTGTTTCAGTGGGATCAAATACGAGTGCATACTCAAACATACGATCTGTCATTTCTTTGATATCCGCTGTCTTTTGCAGACAACGGTTTAAGTATTCCTCTTGTTTATCAGGGCGTTTTTGCTGCTTTAAAATTTCCAAATATCCATTCAAAATGGTGAGCGGTGTGCGAAGGTCATGTGACATCGCGGTAATTAAGTCCTGATTGGCTTTGCGGCTCTCCTGCTCGGACTGTATATTTTCGTCAAAGGCAATGCGGAGGTGATCAAGTTCATGGGAGAGTATTCCGATTTCATTTTTTTGGTAGTCTGGAAAAGGATGTGACAGATCGCCACCTGCCATCACGAGCACATCGTCTTTTAAGCAAATGATCTGTTTCATTTTCCGGCTGACAAAAAACAGTACAAGAAAAAGGAACAATCCGATACAGACTACGAGAAGCACCATACAGTATGGATAGAGAAAGAAGGAACTATGGTAAAAAGTAATATGTACCTGTGCCATTCCGTTTTTAAATTGAATCGGAAAGCTGATAGGGGTTTCGCCTTCGCCGTCTGTCAGAGCATAGCCGAAGTCAAAAAAACTCCGAAACGCATGTTTTTCCATGGAAATCGGAGTCTTTCCGCACAGAAAAATTCCATCTTCCAAGCGGTAAATGTAAATACCTGTATAGTCATCCACGAGGTCAAAGAAAGGGTGCATTTTTTCGCTCGTTTCCTTGTCATCTTCTGATTCGGGAATATCGTATTTGAGTGCCTCCTCATAGAGTGTTCCCCAAAAGGAATCGTCGTTTAGCTGCGGGTAAAAGCCGAATTTATCGTTCAGATAACCGAAGGTCTCATAGCGTTTTCCCCATAAGAACGAAAAAAGGAAATAGCAGAGTGCTCCGGCGAGTAGTATGACAATTGCAAACTGGGTGCGTATTTTACAGTTTTGAAATTTCTTAATCACATCGATACCCCTTTCCCCAGACCGTTTTGACGATAGTTGGATGATTCGGATCCATTTCCACTTTTCTTCTCAGATTCCGAATATGCACTGTTACGGTGTTGTTTGCGCCATAATAGTAAGGTTCGTCCCAAACAGCTTCATAGAGCCGTTCAGCAGAAAAAAGTTGTTTTCGGTTTTTCACGAGAAGGAGTAACATTCGGTACTCTGTGTCAGTCAGGTCGAGCGGTTTGCCGTCTGATAAGACTTCTTCTTTTGCTTCGTCAATGGTAAGATGATGGTATTGAAAGGTTGTTTGTGGAGGTAGTGTTTCTTTTTTACCCTTGTAAATGTGATAGCGGCGGATGAGCGCTTTGACACGGCTGATCAGCTCACTGTAGGAAAATGGTTTGGCGAGATAGTCATCACCTCCGCTTGAAAATCCAAGTGTCTTGTCGCTGTCCTTTGTTTTGGCGCTCAGAAATAGAATTGGGGCATTTGTTATTTTACGGATTTCCAGACAGGTCTGATATCCGTTAAGTCAAGGCATCATAATGTCTAAAATGATGAGGTCGAAACAAGTTGTCTGTAAGAGGTTGAGTGCGGTTTTTCCGTCTTTTGATTCTTGTGTTAAAAAGCCCTCACCGGACAGCAGAATCTGTATGATTTCTCGAATCTCCGGGTTGTCGTCGACAATCAAAATGTGTGCATTATCCATGGTGTTTCCTCCGTGTTTTGTCTTCTATGCTTATTATAGCGAAAAAATGACAAAAATCAGAGAGACTTAAGAAATCTTAAGAATTAGTTGTGTAGTTCCTTAAGATTTTATCTGTAAAATAGACGTGAGGTGAGAAAAATGAATAAAATTAGTATTGTGATACCTTGCTTTAACGAGGAGGAGGCTCTGCCGGTATATTATGAGGAGATGAGCTGTATTATGAAACAGATGCAAGGAGTAGACTTTGAATTGCTGTTTGTGGATGATGGATCTTCGGACCGGACACTTGGGCTTATGAAAAGTCTGCATGAGAGGGATGGGCGCTGCAAATATTTATCGTTTTCAAGAAATTTTGGAAAAGAGGCGGCGATTTATGCGGGACTTAGCAATGCAGAGGGGAATTATGTGGCAATTATGGATGTGGATTTACAGGATCCGCCGAGTCTGCTGCCGGAAATGTATCGAACTCTTATTGAAGAGCCGTACGACAGTGTAGCGACAAAGCGGTCTACACGGACGGGAGAACCCAGAATTCGCTCCTTTTTATCCAATCGTTTTTATAAATTTATCAATAAGATTTCCAAGACAGAGATTGTAAGCGGAGCCAGAGATTACCGATTGATGAAACGCAAAATGGTGGATGCGATTCTGGAGATGAGCGAATATAACCGATTCTCGAAGGGCATTTTTGAGTGGGTTGGATTTCGCACAAAATGGATGGAGTTTGAGAATGTAGAACGGTCAGCAGGAGAGACAAAGTGGTCGCTGCGCAAATTATTTTTCTATTCGTTGGAAGGGATTACAGGGTTTTCGGTTGCCCCGCTTTCCTTGGCGTCCGTTGTCGGAATTTTGTTCTGTATTCTTTCTTTTTTGATGATTGTGTTTATTATTGTGCGCACGCTCGTGTGGGGGGATCCGGTAGCAGGCTGGCCTTCACTTGTGTGTATCATTTTTATGGTGAGCGGAGTGCAACTGCTTTGTACCGGAATTGTTGGGCAGTACTTGTCTAAGACATATTTGGAGACGAAGCACCGTCCGATTTACATATTGAAAGATTCCAGCGAGGAGAACCAATATGAACAGGCAGAAGTTTAAACAAACGATTCCGTATCTGATACTGGGAATGGCCACACTGTTTTTTTGCTGGTTTTTTTGCGGAAGGTATGGTGTATTTGGCTCGAAGGTAGACTGGATCAGTCAGCACAGCGTACTGCCGGATTATTTCCGGCAGCAGTTTTATAATACAGGACAGCTATTTCCGGAGTTTGCAGCGAATATCGGAGGAGGGCAAAATATTTATAACTTTGCCTATTATGGGTTGTATAGCCCTGTTGTTTTGATCTCGTATTTTCTGCCTTTTGTAAAAATGAGCGATTATATGATGGCTGCAGGCGTTATAAGTCTTTTAGCAGCTGTCTTATTGTTTTATAAATGGTTTTTGCGAAGAGGGATTACGAGCAGGCTTAGTTTTCTGACGGCGTTGCTTTTTTTATTGTCCGGACCGATGATCTATCATTCTTATAATCAGATTATGTTTGTCAATTATATGCCGTTTTTGTGTCTGGCATTTTTAGGTGTAGATCGGTGTTTTGAGAAACAGAAAGCAGGACTCTACACGATAAGTGTATTTCTTATGATTCTGACAAGTTTCTACTTTAGCATAGGTGGAATGTTTGCGCTTGTATTGTATGTTATTTATCGGTATACCGAGGGCAAAGAGAAACTTGGAGAAAATATAAAGATTTTAGGGTTTGTGTCAGATGGATTTCGCTTCCTTTTACCGATGCTGACGGCAGTTTTGATGAGTGCCGTACTTCTTGTGCCGACGGCGATGGCGCTTGCGGGAGGACGAGAAGGAGGACATAAGACGGAACTGTCTGCACTTTTGATTCCGGAAATTCCGATTTTCCGGGTTGTATATACGCCGTACGGTATCGGATTGACAACACTTGCAATCACGGTTCTGATTACCGGATTGACATATCGGAAGCTATATGAGAAATTTTTGCACATTGCCTGTATCGCTATTTTGACAGTACCTTTGTTTGCCTATTTGCTCAATGGAGGACTTTATATTCGGGATAAAGTGATGATTCCGTTTTTGCCGCTTTTATGTTATCTGATTGCAACTTATTTGGAAAAGCAAAAACGGCGTGAGATTTCTTTTTGGGCAGGAGTCTTGCCGTTTTTACTGACAATTGTTTTGGTGTATATGGGACGTGAACAAGGAAAATACTCAGAATATCTGGGCTGGGTGCTGATGGATGCGCTGGCGATGCTTGTCTGCTATCTTATTTTTTATTGGAAGAAATTCGATTGGGTTCTCATCGCTGTTCCAATTGGCTTTTTGTCGCTGTATGGAGTGGTGCTGCACAAAAGTGCCGACAAGATGATCGAACCGGCATTTTACGAAGAGGTGACAAATAAGCAGATTCGAACTGAGATTGAGGAGTTGACAGAGAAAGAGAACGGATTTTACCGAATGGAGCAAAGCGGCACGACGAGTGAAAATGCCGCAAATTTGAACCGTATCTGGAATATGCAGCAGTATGTATCATCGATTTATTCGTCTTCCTACAATGCGGCGTACCAGAAATTTCGAACCGAAACATTTCTGGTGGAACAGCCATTCCGAAATGTATTGATGCAGTCTGTGACAGAAAACCCGATTTATCAGAAATTGATGGGGGTAAAATACATTCTTTCTAAACAAGAAATCACAGGGTATCAACAGGAGAAGAAAGTCGGAGATGTGACAGTTTATAAAAATGAAGAAGTTCTCCCGATTGCGTATGTGACAAATCAGATGATTTCAGAAAAAGCGTATGAAGATCTGGCATTTCCGTACAGTCAGCTCGCTTTTTTGCGATTTGCCGTAGGAAAATCAGTAAATGATACAGTGAATCCTAAAGAGGTGTTGAAGAGTCAGGTGAAAGAGACTGGGGCAGAGATTCCGATGGAAGATGCGCAGGCGATTGAAAAGATAGAAGATGGGTACCATATTAAGTCAAAAAAAATTCAGAATGTGAAATTAAAAATCAGTGAGGAGGCACAGAAGGAAGAGATTCTGTTTGTGCAGTTTGAACTAAAAAATTACAAGAGATCCAAGGATGTTTCTGTGTGGCTTGCAGGTGTGAAAAATAAACTAAGCGCAGGGTCGCATATTTACTATAATGGTAACACAACCTTTACTTATGTGGTAAACCTAAAGGCGGGACAAACGGAAGTGAATCTGGGACTAGGAGCAGGAAATTATGAAATCCGAAACCTTCGATGCTATATCGGAAATACTGACGAATCGTTAAAGACGCTGTGCCAAAGCGAATTTAGGGTGGACAGAGCACAGACAAAAGGGAACCGAATTGTAGGAAGTGTGGACGGCGTGAAAGATGGGTATCTGATTACATCGATTCCATATGATGAGCATTTTGAAGTGAAGATAGATGGAAAAGACGTGAAGTATGAAAAAGTCAATACGGCATTTTTAGGAGTAAAGATGCCGGACGGAACACATGAGGTAGAGATTGTGTATCATGCACCGGGATTGAAGATGGGAAAAGTATTGTCTGTGACGGGCTTGCTGCTCTTGGCGGGAATGATGCTTTGGAACAAGAAAAAGGCGTATAAGCCCCTTGACAAATATCATTTTATGGGGTAGTATTTCCTCAGAATAAGAAACGGCGAAGAAAAGAAAAAGTAATAATTGAGACGCCATACAGAAAGCTGCCGGTTGATGAGAGGCGCATGGAAAGTCGATTATGAATACATCTTGGAGCTTTGCACCGAACAGTGACATAATTCTAAGTAGGCTGCAACGGGATGGCACACGTTATCGTGCCTGAGTATTGATAGATACTTGCAGAGGCGTTTGCTGTGAAGTGAATGCGAATGAAGGTGGTACCGCGGGATTACACTCGCCCTTTATGTTAGATAAGGGGCGGGTTTTTTTATTATAGAAAATTCCTTTGGAATCCTATAATTAAAAAATGCACTTCGTGCAAAGATAATCGCATAGCAAATTACGTGCCATGCGATAAAACGCTCCGAAAAGTAATAAAACCGACAGACAAGAAGGAGAATGAAAAATGAAAATTTATGATGAATTGAAAGCAAGAGGATTGATTGCGCAGGTAACAGACGAAGAGCTGATCAGCAACTTGATTAATGAAGGAAAGGCAACATTTTACATCGGATTTGACCCAACAGCAGACAGCCTTCATGTGGGACATTTTATGGTACTGTGCCTGATGAAACGTCTTCAGATGGCAGGGAATAAACCAATCGCATTGATCGGGGGAGGAACAGGATACATCGGAGACCCATCTGGAAGAACAGATATGCGGTCTATGATGACTCCGGAGCAGATTCAGCACAACTGCGACTGCTTTAAAGAGCAGATGAGTAAATTCATTGATTTCTCAGAAGGAAAAGCAATGATGGTAAACAATGCAGACTGGCTTTTGGATCTGAACTATATTGAATTGCTTCGCGAAGTAGGGGCACACTTTAGCGTGAACCGTATGCTGACAGCAGAGTGCTACAAACAGAGAATGGAAAAAGGACTGAGTTTCTTAGAGTTTAACTACATGATCATGCAGGCGTATGATTTCTACGCATTGTACCAGAAATACGGATGTAATCTTCAGTTTGGTGGAGATGACCAATGGAGCAATATGCTGGCAGGTACAGAATTGATTCGCCGTAAGCTTGGAAAAGATGCAAGTGCGATGACAATCACATTGCTTTTGAACTCTGAAGGAAAGAAAATGGGAAAAACACAGTCTGGTGCAGTTTGGCTTGACCCGAATAAGACATCACCATTTGAATTTTATCAGTATTGGAGAAATGTCGGAGATGCAGATGTTCTGAAATGTATCCGTATGCTTACGTTCCTTCCGTTGGAAGAGATTGACAAGATGGATGCCTGGGAAGGAAGCCAGCTGAATCAAGCAAAAGAGATTCTCGCATTTGAGTTGACAAAACTTGTTCATGGAGAAGAGGAAGCGACAAAAGCACAGGAAAGTGCAAGAGCATTGTTCTCAAGTGGTGCAGCAGCAAACATGCCGACAGCAGAACTTACAGAAGAAGATCTTGTGGACGGAAGTATCGACATTTTGACAATGCTTGTAAAGAGCGGATTAGTTCCATCTAAATCTGAAGCAAGACGTGCTGTAGATCAGGGCGGTGTCGCTGTAGATGGCGAGAAAGTTACTGATATCAAAGCGGTATTTGCAAAAGACGTATTTGCAGGAGAGGGCATCGTGCTTAGAAGAGGGAAAAAGAATTTTAGAAAAGTAATCATGAAATAAGGTTCTGAAACATAGACTTATAATAACTGCCTTATGTGGCAGCAGGTGAAAGGAGTGTATAAGATGGCATTTCAAGAAGTGAAGATAGAAGATCTTTCGTTCAATCCATTTACAAAGATTGGAAAAGAATGGCTTTTGATTACAGCGGGAAAGGAAGAATCCTATAATACAATGACAGCAAGCTGGGGAGGCGTTGGTGTTATGTGGGGAAAGAATGTGGTAAGTGTTTACATTCGTCCACAGAGATACACGAAAGAGTTCGTAGATCACAATGATCTGTTTACGATTGCATTTTTTGGGGAAAACCATCGTCCGGCGCTCGCTTACTGTGGAAAAATATCCGGAAGAGACGAGGATAAGGTGAAAAATGCAGGATTGACACCATATTTTACAGATGGAACAGTGGCGTTTGAAGAGGCGGATATGATTATGGTCTGCAAAAAACAGTACCATCAAGAGATGCGTCCGGAATGTTTTGATGTCAAAGAGAATGATGCAAGATGGTATCCGGAAAAAGATTATCATACAATGTATATGGCTGAAATTGTGAAGGTACTTGTAAAGGAATAAAGGATTGTCAAAAAAATAAGGGGTATAGAATGAAAACACTGACAAAGGATATGAAGATTTTTTTGTATCGCACAGAACCGTTAAATGGTCTGGAGGGAGATGACGGTGGCTTCTCGATTGAACTTTACGGAAACGGAAATCTTAGGTACTGTGTATACAGGCTTTTCGATGATATTAGACTGCTTCAGATGTTCAAAGTAAGCAAAGAGACTGTATATAGTATATATGGAATTATCGAAAAAGCAAGGAAACGCTTAGAAATAATACCGGAGAAACTAGATAATGGTTCTGGGGATGGGATGCTGAACGAGTTTTTGTTTGGAGATTTCTGCTGGGTGACAGCGATAAATATCCGAGAAGTATTTGTAAAAGGGATGATATTAACGAATTATTCCTATTATCAGAAATACAAAGAAAATATGAAACATGAGAACACAGTTTTAGGTGTATTCAAGGAGATTTGTAAAGTATTGAAAGAAGCAGGGGTTGAGCTTTCTTTGGAGTCTTGCGAAGTCTGGAAAGACTGTAAACTGAAAGTAACGTGGTAGTAAATATGACCGTTGCGGTGCTGGTTGTATTCTCAGGAGTTCCCGGCGGACAAGAATAGAAACAGCTATGAAGCAGTTTGACGCTGCTCCATAGCTGTTTTGTCATGTCTTGCATTTTTAAATAGTTGATTCAATACAAGTTTTCGCAGATTTTAAAGCTGAATATACTGCGTGCTGTAAGGGGGAAGTATGAGCCCATCTTTCAATGAAATTTCTGTATCTGTTATCAATTCTGTTCCGATACCATTTAAGATGTCGTGATAAGCAGTGTATTCTTGTTCGGAAGCATTAATGGCAACGATGATTCGCTCATCATTTGTTCTTCGCTCAAAGATAAGTTGATGGTTCTGAATGATGATATTGCGGTAATCACCGTTGCACAGTGCGTCACTGTCTTGACGAAGCGAGATGAGACGGCGAATCCAATCTGTCAGTTCGTTCGGTTTTGGCTCTGAAAAACAAGGGCGGAGTGCGTAATCACTGTGTGGTTCTTTGACACCTTCCACACCCCATTCGCTGCCGTAGTAAAGACATGGGATTCCAGGCATGCCCATCAAAATTCCGTAGGCGCTCCGAAGATGTTCTTTATTCTTTAAAATGCTGGCAAGCCTTGTGACATCGTGGTTATCTGCAAAGGTCATGAGATGCTTTCCGCGATAAATACACCATTGTTCTGTCCCAAACTGGCGGTGCAAGGAGTGTGCAATTTCGAATAGGTTCATATCGTTTAAGCTAGAAAATAGTCCTTTGTAACATTCATAATTCGTACAACTGTGCAGCATGTCGTCATTTACAATTAAGTTATAATCACCGAAGAGAACTTCTCCAATCAGAGCAAAGTCAGGTTTTAATGCCTGACAAAAGCTGCGAAGTTTTCGCATAAAATTGTGATCTAAACTGTAGGCGACATCTAGGCGAAGACCATCAATGTCAAACACTTCTATCCATTGCTTTACACAGTTTAACAAATAATCGACAACAGCAGGATTTTGCAAATTGAGTTTGACAAGTTCAAAGTGTCCTTCCCAGCCTTCATACCAAAAACCATCCTGGTAGGTGCTATCACCGTCAAAATTGAGATAGAACCAATCTTTATACAGAGAGCTCCATTTTTTCTCCCTTACATCTTGAAAAGCCCAAAAACCACGACCAACATGATTAAATACTCCATCTAGAACAATTCGAATGTCATTTTGATGTAAATGCTGGCAAACGTCTGAAAAGTCGCCATTTGTTCCGAGTCTGCAGTCGATTTTCAGAAAATCACGAGTGTCATATCCGTGATTGTCAGATTCGAAAATCGGATTCAGCAAAACGGCATTTATGCCGAGTGATTTCAGATAATCAGTCCACTCAATTATTTTGCGGATGCGTGGTATAGTGACACTATCATTTTCTGTTGGAGCACCACAAAATCCAATCGGATATATTTGGTAAAAAACACTTTCATAAGCCCACATATATATTACCTCCTACTAGATTAGTATTTGATAATGTTTATTGTACCATACAGAAGAAAAAATGTCGATTATGCGTGGAAATGTGTGGAAAACAGGAAATTTAGACTTGACATCATCGTGTAATAATAATATAATAAATCAGTATGAAAACAGAAGAAACAGTTTACACCAAAGCCCCGGAGTGGACTGATTCTAATAGAAAGAAGATATTAACTTGATAAAAATTATTAGGAGGTCACCCAATGAAAACTTACATGGCTAATCCAGACAAGATTGAAAGAAAATGGTATGTAGTTGATGCAGAAGGATGCACATTAGGACGCTTAACTTCTGAGATCGCTAAAGTTTTAAGAGGAAAAAATAAACCGGAATATACACCACACATCGATACAGGTGATTATGTAGTTGTAATCAACGCTGAAAAAATTAAAGTAACAGGTAAAAAATTAGATCAGAAAATCTACTATCATCACTCAGACTATGTAGGAGGAATGAAAGAGACTACATTAAGAGAAATGATGGCTAAGAAACCTGAAAAAGTAATTGAACTTGCAGTTAAAGGAATGCTTCCAAAAGGACCTTTGGGAAGAAGTATGATCAAAAAATTACACGTATACGCTGGACCAGAGCACGCACAGCAGGCTCAGAAACCAGAAGTATTAACATTTTAAGGAAAGGTTGAAAGGAGGAAGTTATAATGGCTAATGCAAAATTCTACGGAACAGGAAGAAGAAAAAAATCAATCGCAAGAGTATATTTAGTACCTGGAACAGGTAAAATTACAATAAACAAAAGAGATATTGATGAATATCTTGGATTAGAGACATTAAAAGTTGTAGTTCGTCAGCCACTCGTTGCTACAGAGACAGTTGACAAATTCGACGTATTAGTAAATGTACACGGTGGAGGATACACAGGACAGGCTGGTGCTATCCGTCACGGTATCGCAAGAGCTTTACTTCAAGCTGATGCTGATTACAGACCAGTTCTTAAGAAAGCCGGATACTTAACACGTGATCCACGTATGAAAGAACGTAAGAAATACGGACTTAAAGCAGCTCGTAGAGCTCCACAGTTCTCAAAACGTTAATTTCAGTTACGCAAGAGATAATCTTCGGAACTCGGATTTACGTTCAAATCCTTATTTTACAAGGGTTTGTGGAGTTGTCAGATGTGGTGAAAAGCGGTGGAATTTACTCAGTTCGCAACGCATTTGCAACACGTTTGCAACAAAAATATCTAAAAAATATAGGACACTTTTCGGTGATAGACACTGGAGAGTGTCCTTTTTGTTATGCGGATTTTGTATCGGCAGTTACGCTGTCCTCATTTTCTAAGGTTTTGTTGATTGCGTCTACAAGAACCTGCATATCTAAGTGAGTATAAACTTTTTCTGTCAGTGTCATAGCGCCGGAGTGCCCCACAATTTTCTTGATTGTTGTATCCTGAACACCAGCTTCCGATAACATGGAAATACAGGTATGCCGGGTACAATGTGGTGTGCGGTCAATTCCAATCTGTTCCACGAGAGGAGTCCAATAGCTGTCATAGTAATTGCGATAAAGAAATCTTTTGCCATCCTCTGTATGAAGAAGATATTCGCAATCAGGACAAGACTCATACCAATCTTTATAGTAAGGCAAGAGCTTATCTGCAATCGGAACTTTTCGGATTCCATTTTCTGTCTTACTGTCAATCACATCAAAATACTGTTCTTCTAGATGCACGTTTTCTTTCTTCAAATCAAGAAATTCAGAGATGCGTGTACCATTATAGAGCAGCATGAGGATGATCTGATAGTATTTGTCCTCTTTCATTGTCCAGACTTTTGCAACTTCTTCTTTCGTGAATTTTGTACGTGTATGCTTGTTTGGATTGCGGTCTTTGTACTGGGCGATCTCAACAAAAGTAGAATAATCTTTGTTGCAGATGTCATTCTTCAATGCAAATTCATATAACTGGTTGAACAGAATTTTAATTTTCTTCAATGTGGGAAAATTCTTTCCGCAGGTGTCAATAACCTGTTGTAAGTCTGCCAGTTTTAAATCCTTGAAAACTCGGTTGTAAAGAATGCCACATGTTTTATAAGAAGCCTTGTATCCTTTGATATTGCTTTCGGATACCGTAGGAAATTTTTTCTTTGACCATTCTTCATACACTTCATCAAAAGTCATTTTGGCTGCCTTCGTATCATAAGGATTCCGATTGTAATCAGCCAGCATTTGTAAGCCCTCTGTTTTTGTGGCGGCATATCCAATAATAATATATTCATTTACTTTCTTTTCTTTTACAGGATCAATGTGATAGCCGATGGTTTTACGAACCATCCAAGGTTTTCTTCTTTTTCCAGATAGTTTTACTACACTTCCGTAGCCGTTCGGTAATTTCATATTCTAAAAATCCTCCTTAAAAATTAGGACTCTTTCTTACCGTACCGCTCGTTCATAATTTTTTGAAATCTCTGGATTCGTTCTTCGTTTGAGATTTCTTCTGTTTCTTTTTCGGTCAGTTTTGCATTTGCGTAATAAGCAAGTGTTTTATCCTGCCACTTCTGATAAGATTCAAGACTTGTCTGATAGTCCTTGACTTCGTTTCTTTTATTCTCAAATTCTTCCAAGAATAGACAGAGATCTTGATTTAATTCCGTAGAAACATCTTTGCCATTAAAAGTAATAGCACATTCCCATCCATCATAATGTGGCGGGCGTTTGACTTCGATATTGAAGCCAAGTTCCTTTATCTTATCTAACTGAAATAAGAAATTCATAATATCAGAAAGATTTTCTAAAGGTTTTCTCTCGGCATCATACCCTATAAGATATGTGGATTCGCAGTCTAAAACTTTTGCGATTTCATTGAGCATAGCGATGGAAACTTCGATTTCTCCGCTTTCATATTTTTGGATTGTGCGAAGCGATTTCCCCAACAAATTTGCAAGCTCTGTTTGGTTGATACCTTTTTCTTTTCGAGCAGTACGGATTCTAAGTCCGATTTGATTGTTATGTAACTTCTCATTACTCATCATTATTCACCTCACGCTTATCATATCATAGAAAAATACGAATTACAAGTACATATTTATATAAAATAGTATTGACATGTGCAGAATAAGTGCATATAATAAAAATACGCATTAAAAGTACATATTAAAAAAGAAAGGAGAAATAAAATGAAGATAAACGTATTTAAAATGCAGATTTTGATGGAAGAAAGAGGATTAACAATTAAGAAATTGGCTGAGTTAAGTGGAGTGTCAAGGCAGACGATTTCCTGCATTATATCAGGAAAAAGCTGTACACCGCAGGTGGCATATAAAATTGCTACAGCTTTAGATCAAGAACTTAGTCAGATTGTAAAGGAGGACGTGGAAAATGGATAAAAGATTATATGTAGAATTGCCGCCATTTACGGGAAGAAATGTGCCGATTACAGAAATTGCAAAAGCAATCGGAAAAGATACTCATTACGTTCGTATCGGGATACAGCAGGGAATTTTGAAATTTGGAGTAGCAATGAAGATGGGGGATTCCAACGAATTCAGTTATTACTGTTCTGATCGTAAAGTATGGGAGGAAACTGGATATTTCAATGGAGAGGTAAAAAAGCAGGGAAAAGAAAAAGCCCTTGCGTAACACAAGGACAACTTCTCAGAGCTTTTGATAACTCTATCTCGCAAATTCAGTATATCAAAGGCTCTGAGAGAATACAACGAAAATTTTAAAGGAGTCGAATTGAATATTTTTCAGGTAGTAAAAGAAAACGTAACTGCAAGGCAAGCAGCCGAACAGTACGGATTGAAAGTCAATAAAAACGGGATGATATGTTGCCCCTTTCATGATGACAGGCATCCCAGTATGAAAGTAGATAAAGGATTTTGCTGTTTTGCCTGTGGTGCGAAAGGGGATGTGATTACGTTTGTAGCAGATTTCTTTTATCTTACACCATTGGAAGCAGCAAAGAAACTGGCAGAAGATTTTCAGATACCAATCCTTGCGGATGACTCAAAGAAAAGGAATACCAGTAAGAAGAAAGAAAAACCAAAAAGAACGTTGTATCAGACCGAAAAGAAATTTGAAGAATGGGAACGGGAAAGTATCCGTATTTTATCGGATTATCTTCATTTGCTGGAAGAATGGAAAATAAGATATGCACCGAAAACACCAGAGGAAGAATGGGAAGCAGAATTTATAGAAACCTGTCAGCAGATAGAAAAGATAAATTACTATCTGGATTTACTGGTGTTTGGAGAGTTACAGGACAGAATTGAATTTTTACTGGATAGTGGGAAGGATGTGAAAAGAATTGAAGAACGAATGGAAAAATATAGACGAAACAACAAGGAACAGACTGGAAGAAGCATTGGATCAGAGAGAGATGAACTCTAAGCCGTATTCTCAGGAATGGTTTGAGGATGGGCAGATTGATGAGGTGGCATTTTGTGAAAATTTCCTGCAAAGAATGCCATTGAAGTGTATCAACGGTATCTTTTTCAGCTATGATGGGATGCTGCCGGACAGCGAAGTAGAAAAAGAAATTTATAGAATGGTAAAACCGGTTCTTACGAAAGGAATTTCTAAGAAAGTAAAACAGCTTTTGGAGGTTCTAAAATTGGAAGCCTATTCAGAGGAACTTCCGGTGCAAATGGATCGCATCCATGTGAATAATGGAACTTATTTTCTGAGTGGCAGTTTTACAGAGAAGAAGGAGTTTTGCCTGAACCGATTGCCTGTAAATTATGAAATGAAAGAAGCAAAGCCGGAACGGTGGTTGAAATTTCTTTCAGAACTGTTGGAGGAAGATGATATTCCTACCTTGCAGGAATATATGGGATATTGCCTAATCCCATCCAATAAGGCACAGAAATTATTGATTATCTTAGGAAAAGGAGGGGAGGGAAAATCCCGTATCGGTCTGGTTATGAGAAAAATCCTCGGAACGAATATGAATGTAAGCAATATTCAGAAAGTAGAACATAATCGTTTCGCAAGGGCGGATTTGGAATACTGGCTTTTAATGGTGGATGATGATATGAAACTGGAAGCCTTGAAAGACACCAACTATATTAAAACCATAGTTACTCTGGAGGATAAGATGGATTTGGAAAGGAAGTCAAAGCAGAGCGTACAGGGGAATTTATATGTCAGATTTCTCTGCTTTGGAAACGGAAGTCTGAGTGCTTTACATGATCGTTCCTATGGATTTTATCGCAGACAGATTATCCTTACGGTCAAAGATGTGCCGCCAGACAGAGTAGATGATCCCTATCTGATTGAGAAACTGCAAAGAGAAGCAGACGATATTTTTCTCTGGTGTCTGGAGGGATTGAAACGATTACTGAAAAATAAATACTGCTTTACCATCAGCGAACGTGCAAAGAAAAATCTACACGAAGCTATGGAATCCGGGAATAACATTATCGCTTTTATGCAGTCATCCGGGTATATCCGGTTGGAAGAAAATACAACAGTGACTTCTAAGAATCTTTATCAAGCATACTGCCACTGGTGTGAGGACAATACGGAAAAGCCTATGAGTGCAAAAAGTTTTTCGGGGTACTTAAAAGAAAATGAAAAGAAGTATCACATTCATTATTCCACGAATATTCCCTCAGATAATGGAAAAAATGCCAGAGGATTTCAAGGAATTCATACGCAGATACGCATAGACAGCTATCGTTGATACGGATGAAAAACAGATAAAAAAGAATTTTCCAAAGAAGCGTATAAGCGTATATCTTCAGGAAAATCAAGGGATTACAGGTTTCTGAAAAGTATTGAGGATACGTTTATACGCTTATACGGGTAATTTTTGAATTTATTTTATTTTTAGCAGGGGGAGTGTTGCAGATGTTAAAGCAGCCCGGATACGGGCAGATCAAAAGGGCGGATAAGCCCATAAATGAAATCTAAAGTCTGAGCAATAATCAGATTACGTAATACAAAAACAGCCCTCGGCGATTGAGAGTGAAATACACCCATCGCATAAACTTCGTTTATGCTCTGCGTATTTCGCCCTGCCGGGAGCTATGCTGCCAATAGGCAGATAAGTTCGTAAACAGGTGCCTATGCACCTACTCACAGCAAAATCGGCTAGAGCCGAGAAAGGAGGATGCTTATAGGCAGACATTCATTTATCAGGAAAAGCAAGCTGTCTGATGTGGCAGGAAGGATTGATTATATCTCCAATCCGAAACGACAGGAATATCTCTATGCGACCTATCAGACAGAAGGCGCAACACCGGAGTTTTGGAAACATCTTGCAAGAGAAAATCAGTTGGACTTTAAGGCGAGTGGTTCAGCAGCAAATGTATCGAGGGGCGTGAGTTTATCATAGCGCTTCCCGAAAGTTTTGTTCAGTACAGGGCAGATGATGTGGTAAGACTTTTTACGGAGACTTTTCATAAAAGATATGATGTGGAGTGCAGTGCAGCTCTTCATCACAATAAGGCAAAGACGAATTATCATATCCATCTGGTATTCAGTGAACGGAAAATGTTGGAACAGCCCGAAGTAAAGATTGCTACCCGAAATATGTTTTATGATGAGCAGGGGAAGCATAGACGCACAAAGAAAGAGGTTTTAGACGAGCAGGGCAATCTTCGGGCGGGGTGCAGCATTATCCCCAAAGGGGAAGTTTATGAAAGCCATATCTTCACGAAAAAGGATGAATGGTTTAAGAACAAAGCCTTTACCAAAGAAGTCAAGGAACTGTTTACCGATACGATCAACCGATATGTAAAAGAAGAATCAGAAAAACTGTCCGTATTCCAACAGGGCGGAGTATATCTGGCAACCAAGAAAATCGGAAAGAACAATCCGAAAGCAGAGGAGATAAAGGCGGACAATGCGGCAAGGCAGGAATGGAATCGGACAGTTGATGTGGCATTAGTCGAGGGTGTTCCCGAAGAAGATATTTTGAAGATTAAGCAGGAAAAAATCACAGACAAAACGATGCAATCTATCAGGACACACGGTTGGTTGCCGGATATGTTCCGTGAGATTATCCGAGGTGCGAAAGACTTTTTACAGGAAGTAATTTTCAAATTTAAGCTGCCGCCGAAACCTGTACCAAAGATTGATTTGCAGGAATGGAAAGATGTGCAGAAACTCATGTATGAATTACAGGGGCAGTCAAGGGAGATAAAACGCACACAGCAGGATATTTCTTCTTTGAAAAAGCAACTGTCAGAGTTACGAGGACTATTTAAAGGCAAAGAGCGAAAATCTCTGGAAGGGCGAATTGAACTGTTAGAGGATTTGGAAAAGCGTTTGCACAAGAGTTTGGAACAGATAGTAAAACGTGAGGGCTACCCTAATGTTCAAGCCTTTCAGAAGGTCTATAATAAGGCAGAAGAACTGATTATAGAATACAATGAAGAACTAAGGGGATGGAAAAATCAGACGGAACAGAAGAAAGAGAAACCGTTAGAACAGCCGAAAAGAGCGAGCGTACTGGAAAAGCTACACCGCTATCAGCAGGAAGGCAGACAGCAACCAAAACGGTCAGTTAAGAAAAAATCTATGGATAGAGAACGATAAGAAAGGTGGAAATGATTATGAAGAAAACAATATTTGAAGAAATGGGCGGAACTTATATCAGACAAGGGGATTATCTTATCCCCTGTCTTACCTTGCCGGAGGAAGAAGGGCAGAGGTTTATAGGAGTATAGGGACAATGAGAGGATTTATCAATAAGAAAAGGTTAATTTGTAACTAAAGTGATGTGATTTCTTGGGGATAAGATAAGATTGTAATTTAGTGAGAGTTTATCTTTAGTATTTGCGAAATTCGCAATTTCTTGCGAGTTTTGCTTTATATAATGGGGAAAAATCTTGCTGAAATTGTCAAAAAAATGTATAATAAATTATATTATCGAATTGGAGGCGCAGTATGAGGATAAATTATAAAAAGTTGTGGATATTACTCGCTGAACGTGAAATAGCTCCTGCTACGCTAAGGAAAGATTTAAATATTGCAACAGGAACAATGACAAAGTTGCGACGCAATGAAGAAGTTGCAATTTCAATACTTCTACGTATATGTGAATATTTAGATTGTAATATTGGCGATATATGTGATGCGATGAAAAATAATGTGGAATCAATATAAAGATTATATTTAATTGGAGGGGCAGACAAATGGTAGGTTTACAAATAGGAAATGATGAAGAAATTCTCATAGAATCATCGGGAGTTTGGTGGATTTCTAAACTAAGAAATCTAAATCAACATTTTAATGTGCTTGTGCTTACTAATAAAAGAATATATGGAGTTTATCAAAAAAGTAATGGGCTTTTTAAAAAAGCTAGCGAAGAATTAGAGGAATTAGATTTGGCCGATATAAAAATAAGCAATAATCAGCCAATGGTATTAAAAAAATGGGATTTTAATAGTTTTAGTTGCTCTCTTGAAATACAGACAATTCAGGGATTACATACATTTATGTTTCAAGAATCAGCTAAAAAGAATGCAGCATTATGGGAGAAAGAGATTTTCAGAGTTTTTGGTTTGGAAAGGGAGGACGATTGCGAATCTAATGTAACGGCAAGTAGTTTTTCAGGAATTGCAGCAAGTTTAAAAGGTGCTGCGGGAGCAGTTTTGAATAGAGCGACTAATCAAGGTAAGCTGAATAATGTCAAATCGGCATCAGGTGATGAAGAAAATGAAAATCCTATAGAAGAATTTTCAGAAATTCCGCCTATTCCGAATGTTCAACCATCGAAAGGATCATATTGTTCGAATTGTGGGACAAAACTTAATGTAGGAGCCAAATTCTGCCATAGCTGTGGTGCAACAGTTACTGGAGGTATTTCGCCAACACCACCGACTCCACCTAAGCATAGTAGCACAGGAAATTACTCTTCTCGTGTTCATGAATTTGCAGGTACGGTCTTAAAATGCCCAAATTGTGGTAATGTGATTAGTGCTATTGATGCTGTTTGTCCAGCTTGTGGGATGCATATTACAGGGAAATCTGCGAGTGGAACTGTTCAAAAGTTCTCTGATGCGTTGATGGAAATAGAGAAAGTTAAAGTGGTAGAGAATAAAGGAGGGCTTTTTGCACAAGTAGGATATGAAGAACGAGTTAGAAATGCGTATGCTACATATTACAGTCAAAAACTTACGTTGATTCGTACATTTCCGATTCCTAATACAGTAGATGAAATTTATGAGCTAATGTTATTGGCAACAACTAATATTGATGTGAAATTATCAAAGAATACGTTATGGAGCAAAATTGATAATTCGGGTAGCTCTGGAAAAGAAGTTTCAGATGCTTGGATACAAAAAATGCGTCAGGCATATCAAAAAGCTGTTATTTCATTTCCGAATGATCCAGTTTTTACTCACATACAAAAAATATATTATGATAAAATGAATGAATTGAGAATAGAACCTTAAAAATAGATGTTTTCAGCGGGAAAGGGAGAGAGATTATGGCATTGTTTGGAAGGCCTAGAGCAGGCGGATTTATGGATGAAATAAGATGTGATGAACCTTCGTATTTGATTTGGAAATGGCATCCACAAGGCTCTCGAGTTGGATATAATAATAGAGAAAATGCGATTCGTTGGGGATCTTCGTTAAGAGTTAAAGACGGAGAGGTTGCAGTTTTTGTTTACAAACAGAGAAATGGTATAATGCAGGATTTTATAGAGGGACCGTTTGACCAACCTATAAAAACTGCGAATTTTCCCGTACTTGCAAGTATTATGGGATTAGCTTATGAAGGTGGCACGCCATTTCAGGCAGAGGTTTACTTTATTAACCTTTCTCGGATTATACAGGTTAAGTTTGGTGTTCCGTTTTTTGACATTTATGATCCGAGATTTATGGATTTTGGTGTTCCGGTAGCAGTACGCGGGACTATAAGTTTTAGTATTGCTGATTATCGAGAGTTCATCAAATTACATAGATTGAATAGTTTTAGTTTGGATGATTTTCAAAGACAAATTAGAGATGCTGTTAGTAGATATGTGAAAGATGTTGTCGCAAATGCTCCTGCACAGAACAATATTCCGCTTATCCAAATTGAGACAAAGACTGCACAAATTAATGATGTAATTGAAATGGATATTAGAGAAAGGTTGAAGGATAGTTTTGGTGTCAATGTTTCAGGTGTTGATATTGGAGCAATAGAACTTGATAAAACAAGTAAAGGTTATAGACAATTGATGGCTGTAACTAAGGATATGGCAACGATTAGGACACAGGCTGAGATGGAAGATTATGTTGAAAGATTACGTATTCAACGAGAAGAAGGACAGTATGCACAACATAAAGCTACACAAACTGTTAATATTGGTGCTTTCCAAGTTGAAAAACAGGCAGAGGTTGGTGTTGCTGGTGCAGAAGCCCTTGGACAGATGGGGGCAAATGGTGCGGGAAATATTAATTTAGGTGGAAGCAGTAGTGGAGATGGATTCAATATGGCCGCAATGATGGCAAGTATGGCAGTAGGTGGAGCCGTTGGGCAGAATATTGCGGGTTCTATGAATAATATAATGTCAGGGATAAACCAGCCAATTCAAAGCGGAATGACACCACCGCCAGTACCTAATGTAATGTATCATGTTGCGACAAATGGACAAGCAACAGGTCCATTTGATCTTAATACTTTAAAACAGATGGCGATTGCCGGGCAGTTTACAGCAGATAACTTAGTGTGGAAAGTAGGTATGGCTGAATGGGAGAAAGCAGGAACGATTGATGAATTGAAGTCGATGTTTGTGGTTATTCCACCGATACCGCCAATGTAAGATAAGTATGTGCAGGAGGAGAAGTATGGAATTTAATTTTTTGCTAGAAAACACAATAGATAAGATACAGAATTTACAGGAGTATTACGAAAAACAAATTTCGAATATAGAAACACGATTAAAAGCTGAAAAGGAAAAATATAAATACGGTGTTTTACTTGACAAATATTTTTTTAGTAAAAGTATGGATATAGAAGATGAATTGACAGAAGAAGAAATATCAGAGGTAAATAAAATCGTTGAAACTTGTGATGTGGGAAAAAGAGAAGACGGAGTGGTAGTTCGCTATAAATTAAAAAATATATCGGATTTAGATAAAAAATATGAGTTGGATCCACGTATAGCAACTCGTGAGTATTTTAAATTATTTGAACAGCCGAGAATTCATAGTGAGTCCACATTGATGATGTTATTAATTCGTTATGAAGAAGCTATATCAGGTATCTTTAAATATATTTTAATGAAATATCCAGAAGCTTATTTAAAGGAAAAAACTATTACATATTCAGAATTAATGTCTATTGATACAGATATCGCGGAAGTAAAAAAACATTTTATTGAAAAAGAAGCGGAAGATTTTATGAGACTGCCTATTGGAGAGTGGTATAATACTTTTGTGCAAAAGCATAAAGTAAAGTTTGATTTTGGAGATGATGAATTTGAAAAATTTAAAGAAGTATATTATCGAAGAAATTTGATAGTGCATAATCAGGGAAAAGTTAATGAAATTTATTTGAAAAGTATTGATCCGTGTTTAAGTGGTAGTGCACAAAAAGGACAGATACTGGATGTTGATAGAGAATATTAAAAAAATGCATTTGAACATACTCAAATAATTCTGTATGGGACATTTTGGGCCTTGAGAAAATTATCGAAAGAGAAGGAAAAACTTGAGAATCGTATATTTGAAAAAGGGTTCATTCATATGTTAAATGCAGAGTGGAGATTAAGTGAATACATATACAATCTTATGATGAAGGAAAAAGAGCAAAGTGACGCAGATAAATTATGTAATAAGGTAAACTATTGGATATCTGTAAAAAATCAAGGACGTTTGCCGAGTATTGAAGAAGAAATTCAAAAGCTAGATGTTTCCGCTACAGCGGGGCAGTTTAAGGTCGCAAAGTATGCATTATTAGATGATTTTGAAAAAGTATCGGAATTATTAGAAGATATTATTGGAACTGAAATACCAGCATGTTATGTGGAACAATGGCCATTGTTCATTCAATATCGTCAAAGCGATGAGTATAAGAAATTTAGGAATAAACATATGGAAGAATTCGAAAAGTTGGGATATCAACCAGAATATATGGAAATGGATTCTCATGAAGATGTTACGGATGAATTTGGTGATGACATGGAGACTATTTGTTAATTAAATACATATACTATCTTATTGTTGTCTGTTGAAAGCGATTTTCTTGGGAGAAGGAAATCCTAAAGGTAAAATATATTTGAAGGGAAGAGATGAATGGAGAATAAAATTACCGCATTAGACAATTTAATAAAGATTATAGAAAATTCAAGAAATACTGCATTAAAAAAGGTAAATGAAGAGCTTATTAAAATGTATTGGAATGTAGGTGAATATTTAAACAGAGAATCTAGGAATGTAGCTTTTGGAGATGCATATATTGATTCGGCTGTTAATGAAATTCAAAATGCTTTTCCAGGAATTAAAGGCTTTAACCGACGTGGGCTTTATAGAATGAAGCAGTTTTATGAAACTTATTGTGAAGATGAATTTGTGTCAGCACTGCTGACACAAATTAGTTGGACGAATCATTTGACAATTATGTCAAAAGCAAAAACTGTAGAAGAAAGACATTTTTATATTACACTTTGTATCAAAGAGTCGTATTCTTCGAGGGAATTAGAACGCCAGATTAATAGCGGCTATTATGAACGGTATATGCTTTCACAAGAAAAACTCTTACCAGAACCGATAAAAGGATTGAAAGATAATCCATTTTTAGATTCGTACATCATAGAATTCCTCGACTTGCCAAAGAATTTTAAAGAGTCGGATTTGAGAAAAGGTCTGATTCAGAATATGAAAGAATTCATTCTGGAAGTAGGTAAGGATTTTACATTTATTGATGAAGAATATAGAGTGCAAGTAGGAGGAGAAGATTTTCGGATTGATTTACTGTTTTTCCACAGAGGTCTGCAATGTTTGGTGGCTTTTGAATTGAAGATTGGAAAATTCAAACCGGAATATATTTCTAAAATGGATTTCTATTTGGAAGCATTAGATCGTCAAAAGAAAAAAGAGAATGAAAATCCGAGCGTGGGAATGATTCTGTGTGCATCTAAGGATGATGAAGTTGTAGAATATGCCATGAGCAGAACCATGTCTCCGATGATGGTTGCTGAATACAAGTTGCAATTACCGGATAAAACTGTATTACAGAAAAAATTGCAGGAATTAATCAATATGCCTTTGTTGGAGGAATAAATATAATTCTGTCTATAAGGTGTGGTGAGGAGTAATGAGAAGTAATGAGAAGGCCTGCGTTTGTAACGTGTTTGCAACACCACATTTCAAGAACCCAGTAAAATCAAGCATTCCCAGTTACCAAAACGTTAATTATACGTTTTTGGAACGTACAATTTCAAAAAGAATTTTCGACTCCTCAGGACTTTGGTTCTGGGGAGTTTTTTGTTCTAAATGACATTAGGGGAGTTTGGAACACTGTTCGATTGTGCTTCGACAAACGTTAAACTGTATGTTTCCAAAATCATGAAATTGCCTACAAATCTAGATTCAGATGGTTTTATAACAAAATTTTTTATTTTTACTATAAAAGATTTGAGAAATGCGGTTGCACATAATAATGTGATTTTTGATACGAGATTTAAGACGGGGAAAATAGATAAAAGATTAGTTAATTTACTTGAAAAAGAAGTGGGAGTTTCTAATCTGAATTTCAATTATATGGATGCGTATGTAATTATGATTACATATTTTTTGAGGAAAATGGGAGAAACAAAAACTTCATGCAAACAGTTTGTTGCTGCATATCAACAACAAACTGAATATCTGAGAAATGAATTGCCTATTGGTGTGTGCAATCAAATACTGGGAACTCAACACAGAAGTAATATAAATACTCTTCAAAAATTTATCAGTAAATCGTAGAAAGACTTGCATATTTGGAAGAGAAGATGTATCTTATATATAAGAATTGCGGTGGATGTCTTCGGACTACACCTAAGGGAACCTGATGCGTCGGGTTCCTTTTGCATTTATTTGGGGGTGGTGAGGAGTAATGAGAAGTCCTGCGTTTGTAACGTGTTTGCAACAGAAAAAGAAACAATTGTGTTTGGCAATTGTTCCTTTAAAGTTACAATATTCTAAACAGTTCCATTGACCAGATCGGCAATTGTTATATGAAAGAAATAATCATGTACAAGATTGTCGAATTTTTTCCACATAGGCAACGTTTTGCAGTAGGAACTTCTGGAACAAGTCTTCGTATCGGGAGCCAGGCAGGCTACCGGTGTAAGGCTGCCTTCCATCAATTCTAAAATTTCTCCTACATTATATTCTTCAGGGCTGGCAGTTAGTCGGTAACCACCGCCTTTTCCGCTGATTCCGGTTAACAATCCTTTCCCGACAAGTATTTTTACAATCTGCTGAAGATATTTTTCTGATATTCCCTGCCTTTTTGCAATTTCTTTCAAAGGAACATATGTGGTTGAATCTTGTTCAGCCAAATCAATCAGTACGCGTAGGGCGTAGCGCCCTTTGGTTGAGATCATAAAGAAACCTCCTCGTATTATAAAGTAGTAGTGTTTATAGACCCTCTCCAAGGTCTATATGCTATACTGTTGGAGATACTGTGGATTGTTTAAAACCTCCTACCATTCGATGGTTTAC
>NZ_JBQKED010000047.1:0-24858 GCF_052121495.1 Faecalimonas sp. LCP19S3_D12
GGGCAGTTGATTCAAACCCTATTTTTATATCCTCAGGATTGGAGAGAGAATTAAGTGAAATGAGCAGTTGTTCAAAACCATCCTTGTCATTAGTGAGGGTGAATTTAGAAATAATCTGCTGGTCAGCTGCGGAAATGATGCAGCAATCATGTTTGTACTTGGAAATATCAATTCCAACAAAGTACATGGACATATGGATTTACCTCCTGAAATATTTTTAGCACTGCTGTCTCCCACAGAGAATTCGGCTGTGTAATCACGTAAATAGAAACGTCAAGCGTTAACAAACTAATTACCAGTAATAGACGAAAAGCTGTGGTCTGAGTCACCTCCGAACAGTCAAAGCTGTAATTAAATAGATACAGATCCACAGTGCTTTAAGTATTATAATGGAGTATTCGATAAAACCCAAGAGATTGGGAGAAAGGAGAATAATCCATTATCCTCAAAAGAGGATAATTGGATTATACGTGATAAAATGACAATTAATACAAATGATTTATTAAACAGCATTCTGGAAAGTATTTCTAAAATTGATTATGTAAAATCTATTGATATTCCTAATATCGATTTATATATGGATCAGGTTACCACTTTTATGGATAAGCAGATGGCTTCTTCCAAGCGCTATGAGGAGGACAAGGTTCTTACTAAGACGATGATCAACAATTATGCCAAGAACAATCTGCTTCCTTCTCCGGAAAAGAAAAAATATACAAAAGAACATCTTCTCGTTCTTACTTTTATCTATTATTTCAAAAGTTTCTTATCTATCAAAGATATCGAGATGCTTTTGAGACCGGTTACCGATCGATACTTCCATACCGACAGCAGACTGAACCTGACGCATATTTATGACGAAGTCTGTTCATTTGAAAAAGATCGCATTGATACTTTAAAGGAAGAACTCAAGGCAATGTACACTTCCTCTGCTGAGACATTTTCAGAAGAGAACGAACAGGAGCGTGAATTTTTGCAATTGTTTTCTTTCATTTGCACACTCAGTTTCGATGTGTATGTCAAGAAACAAATTATTGAAAAACTCATTGATTCTCTTCCTGAAAAATTTGCTAACTATTACGAGAAAAAAAAGTAGAAGCTTCACACTTCTACTTTTTTACTGCATAATTCTTTGATATCCAAGCATCAGATCTACTACTTTCCCATAGCTTTTCACTCCGTCAATTTGTCTGTTTGCCTTTAAGTAAATATCATTCACTTTATCAGCCACTTCTGCTGTTATTCCATCGTACTTATCCCAAAATGAATTATTCGCCTGTAAATCTTTCAGCGCATTTATATTCAGGCGTTCACACAGTTCCTCATATTTTTCTGTATTTTCTGCGTAAAGAGCATTTGTCACATACAGCCATCCTGACAAAAATCCACTATATCTGAACTCTTCTGACTCCGATTTGATACAGCTTAAATATGCAATAAAGTTCGCCTCATCCTCTGACATAAACCCTCTCAGATGAGACAATTCATGACACATCGTAAACGGGATATTATAGTCTGTCATATCCGCATTATAATTTGCCTCAATTGTAAATGGTGAATACACTCCTGTCAGATGCTGATATGACAAAATTTCCGATATCCAGACAGGTTTGGGATTTGGATAATATCCTTCCAACACCGAATAGGTCTCTGCAAGATGTTCCATCGACCTTACCGCCTCTTTTTTCGTGTTGTCTTTCAACACAAAGATTCCCTCTTTCGTGCGCGGAACCGTATCTGCCAATTCATTGACTTCTTCCGTAAGATACTCAGCCAACTGAACCAATTCTTCCTGTGAGTATTCCGCATCCGGTATGCCCGCCTCCTTAGCAAAAGATGTTCTGTGATAATTGATCCCACAAGCCATTGTGTAGATAAAAAACAATACACCTCCCAACAGACATACCCACGAACTCCCTTTCAAAGCAATCGTGGATATCTTTTCTATTTTTCTGCAGATTCTGTAGATTCCGCTCATCCCCCCAGCCGCCAGAACTACAAGCAACACATAAAGCAAAATCTCAACAATCGAAAACGGAAACACAGAGCAGACTCTGCTGATAATTGTTACAAGTATTCTGTATATTGAAGTCGCATACCACTGCGCAAATCCATTCACATTTCTTGCTAAAAACTGAAAGAATACTGCAAGTATAAGCAATAACAGCCCTATTTTTAACCTTTCCATTGTAGAAAAAAGTGCATCACTCGACCTGATGCACTTTTTCTTACTTTTCTTATTCTTCATCTTCATCCAGGCTGATCCGTTCAAATACCATATCATATCCGTCATTTCCATAGTTTAAAGAGCGATTCACACGGCTGATTGTAGCAGTCGAGGCCCCTGTCTTTTCTGCAATCTCCAAATATGTCTTCTGTTCTCTAAGCATTTTGGCAACCTCAAACCGCTGTGACAGTGACAACAGTTCATTGATGGTACATATATCTTCAAAAAAAATATAACATTCTTCCTTGTCTTTTAAGCTCAAAATTGCTTCAAACAGATAATCGACTGCTTCTGTTCTAATTTTTTTACTCATTTTAAGTCTCCTTTATAGTGTTGTACTATTTTTATATTTTAGCACAGTAAACTCTTAAAGTCTAGTTTTTTTGTATCGATTCACATATGGTTTCAATTTTTCTAATGATGTTGTGACGATCAATTCTTCCGGAAAATGGCATTCTGCTAAAATTTGTTCTGCCAAATTCAGTTTTCCCGCATCCAGATCTAAATGTGAATCACTTCCGGTCGTGATTGGAACCTCATATTTTTTACAATATTCCAGCATAACTCGGATATTTTCATCCGCATTTTCTCTTTTATTATCTTCCCGCAAAGAGGAATTATTGACCTCTAGAAGTGTCCCTGTCTCCTTTGCAGTCTTGACAAGCACTTCATAGTCAATCGGAAAACGCGAATCATCCGGATGGCCGATAATATTGATATACGGATTTTTCATCACATTTACATAGGCTCTCGTCACCGCTTCTTTTGTTCTTTCTCCACAAAAACATGGCGTATGAATACTCGCAATGACAATATCAAGATGTTTTAAAAGTCCATCGCGCATATCTACTGTTCCCTCGCTGTCCATAATATTGAGCTCTGTTCCAAAAAGCATTTTGATCCCGTAACGCTCTCTTGGCAGAATTTTCAAATTTTCAAAATAAAATATTCCGCAAGTTCCCGGCATCTCCGGTGCATGCTCCGTAAATGCAATCGCCTCCATCCCATGTTCTTTCGCCATCTTTGCCATCTCTTGTATCGTGTTGTATGCGTGTCCACTTACAAGTGTATGGGAATGTGTATCTACTTTTATATTCATGTCAATCTTCCTTCTTTCTGCATAGAATCTTTGTATTTACATATCCTAAGCTTATATCTTACCACATTTTTTATAAAAAGGAGACTTATTATGGCTGATAATAAAAAAAATCAAAAAATCATTGATTCTTACGACTATCTGGCAAACGCCGCTTCTACACAGGACTGTACCGGTCTGATTCCCGCAGCTCCGACAAGTAAAGCCGAGTTGGAATCCTATGAGGATATCTATCACTACGAACCGCCAAAGGTAAAAGTAAAGACACCGGATTCCGAGCAGCCACCAAAATAATCATTTCGCATATACTAAAAGAAAAAGGATTTAGCACTATGGCAAACACTGCATTTTTACCAATCGAAGGGATTGTCCAAAATATCACTCCAATGCAAAACAACTGTTGTCAGCAGATGGTATCCATCCGAAATTCAAACGGTATTACAAACATGATTATTTCCACTGACACTTATGTAATCAATGAAACAAGACTTCGCTCAGGTATGCCTGTAACTGCATTCTATGATGGTAACGCTCCTGTCCCACTTATTTTTCCCCTTCAATATCAGGCACTGATTATTGGGCGAAGAAGTGCAAACGAAAATATTGCTGTCAACTACTTCAATAATGATCTTGTCGCTATGGATCAATCCCTGCGCTTAAATATTTCACCTTTTACAGAAATTGTAACCTCAAACGGACAGCTGTATACCTGTGCCCTTGCCAATCAACTGCTGATTATTTATTATAGCATCACCACACGAAGTATTCCTCCACAGACAACCCCTCGAAAAATCATTGTTCTCTGCTAATGGTACGCATTCCGATTTTTCTCATATACTTATAGAAGAATCAGATTTGATCATCAGGAGGATATTATGAAAAAGCGTTTTCTTACTCTCGCATTAGTGGCAGCAATATCTGTCACTTCTCTGCTTGCATGCTCTTCAAAAGAGGAAAGCAAACCAGACAAACCACAAAAGGAAAAATCAACAGAATTTCTTCCGGACTCTACCAAAGTTGTTCTCAACGAAGTAGCTCACTCCATCTTTTATGCACCAATGTATGTAGCAATTGAGGAAGGATATTTTGAAGGCGAAGGGATTAATCTCGAACTAGTCACTGGATTTGGAGCCGACAAAACAATGACCGCTGTACTCTCCGGAGAAGCAGATATCGGATTCATGGGTTCAGAAGCTTCTATTTATACCTATAATGAAGGTGCAAATGACTATGTTATCAATTTTGCTCAGCTTACACAACGTGCCGGTAATTTTCTCGTGGCGCGAGAAGAAATTCCTGATTTTTCATGGACGGATCTAAAAGGGAAAACCGTGCTCGGTGGACGAAAAGGTGGCATGCCTGAAATGGTATTTGAGTATATCTTAAAACAAAAGGGAATCGACATCGAAAAAGATCTGACAATCAACCAAAATATTGACTTTGGCTCCACTGCAGCCGCTTTCTCAGAAGGTCAGGCTGATTTTACAGTTGAATTTGAGCCAGGAGCTACCACTTTGGAAAAAGGTGGAAAGGGATATGTTGTCGCTTCTCTCGGCGAGGACAGTGGATATGTTCCTTACACCGCATTTTCTGCAAAGAAAAGCTATATCACAAAAAACAAAGAAGTCATTCAGGGATTCACGGATGCACTGCAAAAAGGAATGGACTACGTACAAACACATACTCCGGAAGAAATTGCAAAAATCATTGCACCACAGTTCAAAGAGACAGATTTAGACACTATCACAACGATTGTAACCCGCTACTATGAGCAGGAGACTTGGAAAGAAAATCTAATCTTTGAAAAAGAAAGCTTTGAACTTTTGCAAAACATTCTGGAATCTGCTGATGAACTCGCTAAGCGAGCACCTTACGAAGACCTTGTAACAACTGATTTTGCCGAAAAAGCTGCAAAATAAAAATGCGTGACGGGGAATGTTCCCCGTTCACACATTACATGTTCACTCTTCTTTCATCTCATATACTCTATGATATTCCTTCGTCTCCAAGTCTTTAACTGTTTCACTTCGATTCCTTGACAAAAATTTTGTAATTTCATAGCAGTTAATCCAGATTTCATTATTTCCCTCTTTCTGAGATTCGTCAAATATAATCTGTAATCCCCAATGTAAATGGGTCTCATCGATATTATTCACATTTTCTTTTTTGCTGTATCCAGTATGCCCCATATATCCAATCACATCACCCGCCTGTACAATACTTCCCTCTTTAAGCGATTTATTATACGGAAAATTCTGTCTTAAATGTGCATAGTAATAATATCGCTTTTTATCAAAACTGCGTATTCCAAGGCGCCATCCTCCGTATTGATTCCAGCCAATCGCCTCCACATAACCAGACTCTACTGCCGTAATCGGAGTCCCCACAAGTCCCATCATATCATGCCCCAAATGCTGACGCTTATAGCCATAGCTTCTTGATGTTCCAAAGTCATCATAATCACTATATGCATAACCCTTTGCAATTGGTGAAAATGCTTTCAGCCCATATCGCTTTTCCCATCTGACTTCATTGGTTCCTTTCACCGGAACCTGAATTTCATAATCTCCCACAAATTCATCTAATACCGCCGTATACGACTCCAAGTAATAATCATAATACTTTTTGTCTTTTGTTATTTCCTCCATTGTGTATTCCTTTTTTACAAGTCCTTCTGCCAATTCATTTAAATCACTTTCTTTATACAGCTTATAGTTTCCCCCATATTTCGCTGCCAGATATGCCAAAAGTTCTATCCAATCCAACTCAACCTCTTTTTCATGCGTCTCTACATCCCACCAATAAGCCCTCTCCAATGCCTCACATGGAATGTTAAAGTCCACCCATTTTATAAAATCCCCATCCACTCTTTGTATCTTTGAGGCAGATATCTTTCCGAAAATGATACCAACACAAAGCACTATCAACGCAAAAATCTCAATCCCAATTGCCCATTTTACCTTCTTCTCAAACATAATCATCCAAAAAAAGAATTTCTACATATCATATTGCCCATCTGACCAAAATATGTAGAAATTCTTTATCTTTATGGTTCCGTCACTGTTCCGTCAGAAGGTGTCGCTGGAGTATCCTGTGTCTTATCATCACTGTTTTCCGGTGTATTATTGCCATTGCCATTTTCCCCTTGTGTTTGATCTGTCGGTTCTGTTTGATTCTGGGGTTCATCACTTGTATCTGCATCAGGCGTGGTATTGTTATTACCGGAATCCATATTCAAATCATTATTCTTCGAATCTTCTGGCTGATTTTCTTCTGTTTGATTCATATACTTATCATGCATCTGCTGTGCAAATTTGGCAATGGGATGCCGGTAGGTATATGCTGCAAACCCGAGCACCGCAACAACGATCAGAAAGAGCAAGAACTTGAGCAATCCGCCGCCTCGTCTTTTCGGAAGCGAAACGGAAGGCAGCTTTTTCCCTCTCTTTTTCTTCTTCTTTGTTTTCGTCTCTACCACATCTTCTGCCGTCACTTTTTTCTGTGTGTCTCTTTCTTTTTTCTTGTCCAGATTCACCTTTATCTTGCAGTCATAGCAAAATGCATATCGTGTAAAAACAGGCTCCCCACCTTCGTCCGTGCCGGACTGCACCGGCTTAATCGTCATCTCTTTACCGCATCTTGTACATTTCATACTGCTTCCTCCTTACTAATCAAATGTGAAACTTTTTATTTAATTCCTCCCCTAATTCCCGTCTTTTAAAAATGACCTGCGCCATAAAAAACAGGAAACTAAATCCCACACAGATAACCGATGGAAATGTAACTCCAAGCACTCCCGTCAATAATAAAATTAATGGTATCACAAATCCATATCCCGCCGCCATCACAAAATAAATCATGTATTCATTCGCAGCTAACCTCTGCAGCTTTGTGATCATCAGCATGGACATCATTATTATAACACTAATTCCCGGAAAAACAAAATCAATTGACCATTTATGCCATCCGGTTCCAAGATCCCAAATCAGACATCCAACCGTGATCAGAATCAACTGCCACATTGCATTTTTCAAAAGATTATATCTCTTTACAAACCCGATTGCCAGCGCTGTCCACATACTTAAGATTCCACCGGATACGATGATCGCCCAATATTTTCCCGGTGTCAGTGTAATATTCACAACTGCTGCAATCACTGCAAAAACAATACAGGCAAATGAGAACCACTCGAAAAATTTTACAGCCGCCGCACTCGCAAGTCTCTCCTCCGGATAGTCTGGTTCTTCCACTTTCGAATGTATTCCAAGCTCTGACAATATCTGCAAAAAATTTCTCTTAATATTCATACTGTCATACCGCGATGTAAAACCAAGGGAAAGTTTGTCTTCAAATGAACACATACAAAGTTCCGTCTTCGGTGTACTTGTGTACACGCCAAACCGCTCTATATACGGGACATACGCTTCCGGCATTCTTACAACACTCATATTAGAGAAAATTGCAGTCACATCACTTGCCGCCATCTTTGCTCCCGCCAAAATCCCCAGATTTTTCAATTCCAAAGGTGCCACCCGCAGAATTGGGTTCATCTCCAACGCGATCAGCTCATTCATGCGCATCGAAAGTCTTTCCTTCGTAAGCTCCTCCTGAAAATATGTTTTCACCTGTGCAAGCACCTGCTCAAAAGTGTCCCCTTCTCGAAAACGATACCCAGGTTCAATATATCCGAAGAAATTCAGCATCGAATCTGAAGGAAAAAAATTGCGAAGATTCACCGGAACCATCAGAACAACCGGATGCTTTTCCTGTCTTTTCGGCATCTCCCTGTGGATCGCACAAAGGAATACTGCCGTCAAAAAAACAGTCATCGACACCTGATATTCCCGCGCCTTTGCCAGCACTTCTTTTACCGACAGCACCGCTTCTGTCACCTGCAGCGGTCCTCTCGCCTTCCGAAGAGTCTTAATCTGATATGCTTTTACCTTTTCCTTCTTCTCTCGCCGTAAATCAGAATAATACTTTCGAAAACTATCTGATTCCTGATCCTGAATTGTAATGTGCTCCTTATCAAGCGAAATATCCGCTTCACCATATGCCAGCACAATATAGTGTTTGACAATCTCTTTTAAAAAACATGTGGCACCTGTTCCGTCTGTCAGCACATGAAATACTTCAAAATTAATCCGCCTTTTATAATACGTCACTTCGAATAACAGACTTTTCTTGTCACGCACATACAGATTGCTGCAAGGCTCTTTAAATTCCTCTGTGACAACCGGTTTTAAATTACTCTTTTCCAAATAATGCCAGAACAAGCCTTTTCGCATGACCGACAAAAAAAGCGGATATTTTTCAAGCGCTTTTTCCACTGCCTGCTGCAAAATCTCTTCTCTGACGTTTTCTTTCATAATACAATAAAAACGAAAAACTCGAGTGTCCTTTTTGTTGCTTGTCGCCGGAAATAATTTTGCGGCATTGTCAAGCTTTCGCCAATATGACCTTTTCGAATGAAACATCTCTTACCCCTCCCCTAAAAAATGATTCATAATTTCAAAACTCTCTTGCACATGAAAATATTTGATCCCCAGTGCAAAAAATCCATGCAGCGCATCTTTGATACGATGAACCTCCACTTCATTTCCGGCTTCCTCAAGCGCCTTACCATAAGCCTCTCCTTCATCTCGAAGCGGGTCAAATTCCGCGGTGATAACCAGTGTCCTCGGCTGTCCTGTGAGATCTTTCTGCAAAATCGGAGCGAAATACGGACTCTTTTTGTCCGACTCATCTCTTGCATATAAATCAATATAATCCTGCATCTTTCCAGCCGTCAACAGAAAATCCTTTCCATTTTCATGGACGGACGGAAATCTCGAAGTCTCTGTATAGTCGTTATTCACCGCCGGATAGATTAAAATCTGCTGTCTTGGCATAAACTCTCCCCTCTCTTTTGCAAGAAGAGAGACTGCAGCCGCCAGATTACCGCCGGCACTGTCTCCGATGATCGTGATATCGTCCGGATGCACATTTAAAATAAACTCATTCGTATAGACCGCCTTCGCTGCGGCGTAACAATCCTCCAATCCTGTCGGGAACGGATACTCGGGAGCGAGCCTGTATTCTACCGACACAACAATATGATTGGTCGCCGATGCCATCCTTGCACAGATCCTCTCATAATTATCTATGCTCTCTGTGACCCATCCCCCGCCGTGAAAGAATAAAAGAACCGGATATTTGTGTTCAATCTCTTCGCCAGGCAGATAAATTCTCACAGGAATCTCATGTGTGTCATTATATATTTTATAATCAATCGTCTTATGAAAAATTCGCATTGGATCCAACGCCTTTAAATTTGCCAAATGCCTGGACGCCTCCACCTCAATTCCATCAAACGAAAGTGCTTTCAATACTTTTCGCATTGCCTTATTAATTGCCATTCTCTTCTCCTATCTGCTGCTTTTGTATGAATTGATAATACCATGTTTTTCGCTCTAAAAAAAGGGAAAGACTCTCATCTTTCCCTAAAAATCTATATTTTATAATAAGATATATTTTCCGATAAACAAAAATGCCAATACAAACATCAATGCACTGATCTTTTTTTCTTTTGCTTTTCCTGTAAACAGATTGATTGCAACATAAGAGATTACACCCATTGCAATTCCTTCTGAAATACTGTAGAAAAATGGCATTGCTGCAATACAGATATAGCAAGGAATCGCTTCCCCAAAATCACTGAAATCAATACTCACTACATTGGTCAGCATATAGAACCCTACAACAATCAATGCCGGCGCCGTCGCAAAAGATGGAATCGCCAAAAAGATTGGTGACAACAATAACGACAATCCAAACAAAATCGCTGTTGTGACTGCTGTAAGACCTGTTCGTCCCCCTTCCGTCACACCGGAAGCACTCTCAACAAATGTTGTAACTGTAGATGTTCCAAGCACTGCACCTGCCGTTGTAGCAACCGCATCTGCCATCAGAGCACCTTTAATTCTTGGAAGTTTTCCGTTTTCATCTAACATATTTGCTTTTGTGGAAACACCGATCAATGTGCCGAGTGTATCAAAGATATCCACAAACAAAAACGCAAACACTACAACCATAAACTCTCCGATATGAATTCCTGAAAAACTCAGTTTTCCAAAGATCGGACTAAGACTCGGAATCGAAATACCGTTGCTGAAGTCCGGAAGCAAGCTGTACATTCCAAGTTCTGCATTTGGCACATACAATCCAGTCAGCTGACAGATAATTCCAAGAATCCATGTAATTAAAATTCCCCAAAGAATATTACCTTTAATGTTCTTTACTACAAGAATCGCTGTAATGATCACACCGATCACCGCAAGTAATACCGTAATTCCGACATCATTCATCGTCGCCTTTGCAGCACCTTCTGCCAAATTACTGTTGTAACCTTCCAGCGAGAATAACTGCACTAATGTAGAACCACTGATAACAATTTTTGCATTCTGCAGACCGATAAACGCGATAAAAAGACCGATTCCGACACTTACTGCAGATTTCAAATTCATCGGGATTGCATTAAAGATTGCTTCACGCACATTCGTAACTGATAACAGAATAAAAATAATTCCTTCCACAAATACAGCTGCAAGCGCCACCTCCCATGTGTATCCCATGTTCAGTACAACCGTATATGCAAAGTATGCATTCAGTCCCATCCCCGGTGCAAGTGCAAACGGATAGTTTGCAAACAGAGCCATGAGCAAAGTACCGATACATGCCGCAATCGCCGTCGCCGTAAACACTGCTCCATGATCCATTCCGGCTGCCGACAGCACACTTGGATTTACCGCCAATATATACGCCATTGTCATAAATGTCGTAATACCTGCCACCACTTCCGTCCTGACATCTGTTTTGTTTTCTTTTAACTTAAACAATTTTTCCAGCATAAAATTTTCCTGCCTCTCATTTCCTTTTTTTACTTCACAAGTTTATCAGACAACTACTGGAAAGTAAATGAAAGTATTCATTACTTATTTTTATAAACATTTATTAGCACGATAAAAAAGAAAGCGCATTCCATCTCAAGAACACACTTTCTTTCTATATTATTCTGTCTCTCTGACTTTCTTTCGAACCGGAAGAATCATAGATGGTGATACAGAAAGTTCATCAATTCCCATCTTCAGGAATGTCTCTGTCAATTCCAGATCTGCTCCTAATTCTCCACAGATTCCAATCCATTTTCCTTCTGCATGTGCATTGTCTGCCGCCATCTGGATCATCGCAAGCACTGCCGGATGATGTGGATCATAGAATGTGTCAAGCTTTGGATTCTGCCTGTCAATCGCCAGTGTATACTGTGTGAGGTCATTGGTACCTACGCTGAAGAAATCAACTTCTTTTGCAAGTTCACGGCTCACCATAACAGCTGCAGGTGTCTCGATCATAATTCCAAGTTCCATATCCTCACGGAATGCGATTCCTTCTTTGCGAAGTTCTTCCTTTACCTCTTCTACAATCTCTTTAATTTTCTTCACTTCCCACACTGCTGTAATCATCGGGAACATAATCGCAATCTGACCGAATGCTGATGCACGATACAGTGCACGCAGCTGAGTTTTAAAAATCTCAGGCTTAGTCAGACAAATACGGATTGCACGATATCCAAGTGCCGGATTCTCTTCTTTATCTAAATTGAAATAATCTGCCTGCTTGTCCGCACCAATATCAAGTGTACGGATGATAACTTTCTTTCCAGCCATATTCTCAGCAACTGTCTTATAGACAGCGAACTGCTGCTCTTCTGTCGGGAATGTCTCATTCTCCAAATATAGGAATTCGCTTCTGAAAAGACCGATTCCGCCTGCATCATTTTTCAAAACAGCTCCCACATCTGAGCTATTGCCGATGTTGGCATAGATATTGATGTGCTGACCGCTCAATGTGACATTCTCTTTGCCTTTTAACTGTTCTAACAGTTTCTTTCTTTCCATATCCTCAGTCTGTTTTTTCTTCATCGCAGCGAGTATCTCTTCATCTGGATCGATATAAATCTTTCCGTCAAACCCGTCGATGACAGCAAATTTACCATCATATTCCGGTTTCAATTCTTCGCCCAAACCGATGATCGCCGGGATATTCATTGTTCTTGCTAAAATTGCTGTATGTGAGTTCGAAGAACCATACATCGTAGCAAATCCCAATACTTTTTCTTTATCAAGCTGGACTGTCTCGCTTGGGACAAGATCATCTGCCGCAACAATGACAGGTTCATCTGTCGCAAATGTAACTTTTTCTGCTCCGGACAAAATATTCAAAATACGCTCAGAAACGTCTTTTACATCCGCAGCACGTCCCTGCATATATGCGTCATCCATTGCTGAAAACATCGCTGCGAAGTTGTCAGCTGTCGTTCCAACCGCATATTCTGCATTCACCTGTTGTGCAGTGATAATATTGATAATAGATTCAATGTAATCTAAATCTTCCAACATCATCTGATGAATCTCAAAGATCATCGCATTTGTCTCACCGACGTCCGACATTGCTTTCTGATACAATTCCTGAAGTTCTGCAACTGCTTTTGCCTTTGCATCTTCAAAACGTTTTACTTCGCTTTCGGTATCTTCCACATGCCATCTTTTGATCTGCTGTTCATTTCTTTTATAAAAGGCAATCTTACCGATTGATACACCGCCAAATACACTTTTGCCAGTTAATGTAATCATAGCTTAACCTTCCTCAACATTATTTTTCTTATAAGTTTTCTTTTAAAAATGTCTCGATTGCTGCGATTGCTTCTGCTTCGTCAGCACCTTCTGCTGTCATTACAATCTCTTCACCACATTTTACAGCTAATCCCATTACGCCAAAGATTCTTTTTGCATCTGCTTCTTTTTCTCCCTTTTTCAGTTTAATATCTGATTGGAATTTTGCAGCTTCTTTTACTAATAATCCTGCTGGTCTTGCGTGGATTCCTTCACTATCTGTAATTACATAACTAAATTCTTTCATGATTATTCTCCTTTTCTTTTCTATAAATGTTAGGCTCTACCTTTCCTTATTATCTAATATTTTTTACTATTTTTCAATAGTAATTGGTTTTTTTAACAGAATAATTCCAAGCATTGTCACAACAGCACCTATCACTATTGCCGCAAAGAACATTGGGGCGTTTTCCATAATGCCAATCACAAAGATACCTCCATGCGGTGCTCTTGAGCCACATCCGAATGCCATTGAAACCGCTCCTGCCACTGCTGAACCGACGATTGATGGCGGAATAATGCGCAGCGGATCAGATGCCGCAAATGGAATTGCTCCCTCTGTAATGAATGATAATCCCATAATATAGTTGGTAACAGTTGTCTGTTTTTCGCTCTCCGTAAATCTGTTTTTTGCAAATGTCGTGGCAAGTGCGATTCCGATTGGCGGAACCATTCCACCGGCCATAACCGCTGCCATAATATCAAACTGTCCGCTTGCGATTGCTGCTGTTCCAAATACATACGCTGCCTTGTTAAACGGTCCTCCAAAGTCGATTGCCATCATACCGCCGAGAACAGCTCCAAGCAGCAATTTGCTTCCTTCTCCCATACTTGCAAGTCCGTCATACAACCATTGATTGAATGCCCCGACAGGTGGATTGATGATAAATACCATGATTGCACCGATCAATACAATTCCAAAGAACGGATAAATCAATACCGGTTTGGTCCCCTCCAACGCCCTTGGAAGCTTCGCAAATACTTTCTTGATAAGAAGCATCAGGTATCCTGCAATAAATCCGGCGAACAGAGCCCCAAAAAATCCCGATGGAATCCAATCTGCCTCGGCTACAAACACCGATGTTCCTGCTTTCGCAAGCAGACCACCAACGATACCAGGCATCAATGCCGGACGTTCTGCAATACTCATTGCAATATATCCTGAGAGGATTGGAAACATCATACCAAACGACACATTTCCCACCAAATTCAAGAATTTGGAAAGTGGATTTCCGGTACCAAAAACATCAGTTCCCGCGTTGGCGCCGTCAAACAAAAATGACAGTGCAATCAGGATTCCTCCTCCGATTACAAACGGCAGCATATGTGATACACCGTTCATCAGACTTTTATAAATCTTTCTTCCGATACTTTCCTGCTCTCCTTGAAATCCGGTCATCTCTTCTTTTTCAGTGCTGTGATAGATTGCAACCTTTCCGCTCTCTGCTTCTTCAATCAGTTCTTTCGCTTTGTGAATTCCATTGGCAACCTTTGTGACAATGACTGGTTTTCCATCAAATCTCGCCATTTTTACATCCTTATCAGCTGCCACAATGATACAGTCACAATTTGCGATATCCTCTGCTGTCAATACATTTTTGTCTCCGCCTGAGCCGTTTGTCTCCACCTTGATAGTATATCCCATCTCTTTTGCTGTATTTTCAAGACTTTCCGCCGCCATATAAGTATGTGCGATTCCGGTAGGACAGGCCGTAACTGCAAGAATCTGATATCCTTTTTTCTTTTGTTGCGTCTCCTTTTCCTCCGTCTCCTCTTCAAACTTTTCCTTTTCCGCCTGATCAATATATCCTAAAAATTCCTCTACCGTAGACGCTTTCATCAGGTTTGCCCGGAAATTATCATCCATCAACAGCATCGAAAGACGACTCAATACCTCCAGATGAATATTGTCTTCTGTATTTGGTGCCGCAATCAGGAACACCATGTGTACCGGCTCACCGTCCAGAGAATCATAATCCACTCCGTCCCGAATAATCATCGCCGCCAGTCCAGGACCACTCACCGCATCTGTCTTTGCATGTGGAATAGCAATTCCTTCCCCGATTCCGGTCGTCCCTTCTTCTTCTCTTGCGAATACACCGGCTCTGTATTTTTCGAGGTCTTTGACATTCCCGCCTTTTTCCATCAGCAACGTCATCTTTTCAATCGTCTCTTTTTTCGTAGTTACGACACCGTTTAAATCAATACTTTCTTTTTTCAATAAATCTGTGATTCTCACGTTACTTCCCTCCTACAACCCAAAGTTCTCTTTTGCTTCGTCTAACAACTTCACAACATCCTCTTTTTCTGCAAGCCATGCCAAAAACGCAGTCGCACTTCCGGTCGCAATTCCCAATTTAAATGCCTTTTCATAGTCTCCTGTATTCAGATATCCTGTCAAAAATCCTGCAACCATCGAATCTCCTGCTCCCACCGAGTTCACCACTTCTCCTTTCGGAGGAAGTCCTTTATGAATCTCTCCATCCTCAGTGATCAGAATTGCTCCGTCACCTGCCATAGATATCAATACATTTTTCGCTCCTTTTTCCTGAAGCTTCTTCGCATAGATGATAATCTCTTCATCCGTCTTTAATGTGACACCAAACATCTCTCCAAGCTCATGATTATTCGGCTTGATCAAAAACGGATGATACTTCAGAACATTCAACAACAAATCTTTTGTTGCATCCACCACGATACGAACGCCTTTTGTCTGTAGTCTCTCCATGATACTCTCGTAGATATCCTCCGGCAATGTGTTCGGAATACTGCCCGCAAGCACTAAAATATCCCCATTTTTCAGACAATCCAGTTTTTCAAATAACTCCGCAATTGCTGCATCACTGATATCCGGTCCCTGCCCATTGATCTCGCTTTCCTCATTCGACTTCATCTTCACATTAATGCGAGTCAGACCTTCCTGCAACTCAATAAAGTCTGTGTAGCATCCAAAGTCTGTCAACATCTTTTCCAACTGCTTTCCGGTAAACCCTGCGATAAACCCAAGTGCTTTGCTCTTAATTCCCAGATTAGAGAGAATAACCGACACATTCACACCTTTTCCTCCCGGGAATATCACCTCTTTGGTTGTCCTGTTGACTTTCCCAAGTGTCAGGTCATCCACCTGAATCACATAGTCCAAAGACGGGTTAAATGTTACCGTGTAAATCATGCTTCATCCACCTCCACAATATTTTTATACTTTTGATAGATTCCCTGCTTCAGCTTAGTTGTGATTACCTCCGCCTCTTTCAGTTCCGCAAATTTAATAAGCGAAATCTGTCCGATTTTAGAAGAATCTGCAAGAATATATTTTTTCCTGCATTGTCTGAACGCTCTTTCTTTCACAGCAGCTTCATTAAGATCCGGCGTAGTGATTCCATATTCATTATGAATCCCGTTCGCACCCAAAAATCCTTTTGTGAAATTATATTTTTCCAAGCTTTCCAATGCTTCCGCCCCGATCAACGCCTCTGTCTCTTTCTTCAGCTCTCCGCCGAGCAAAAATACTCTGCATCCCTTATGCAGCAATTTTCTTGCATGCGAAATTCCATTCGTCACATAGACTGCTTCCTTTTCCAAAATCTGCTCCACAAGATATTCTGTACTTGTTCCTGCATCGATATAGACAAAATCATCTTTTCTGATTAATCCGGCTGCGTATTTTCCAATCTTTATCTTCTCTTCTCTATTCAAATCCTGTCTCACAGAGACCGAAGAGTCTTTTGTCATATATTCCATATCGACTGCCGTCGCACCTCCATGCACCTTAATCAGCTTTTTCCGCTTATCCAGCGTTGTCAGATCCCTTCGTATCGTAGATTCGGAAGTATCCAAAAGTTCTGTCAGTTCCGTCACTGTGACACTTTTCTTTTCTTCTACAATATTTAATATCCGGTTAAACCGTTCTTCCGCCAGCATATTTACACCTCTCTTCTAAATCTATTTTAAATTCATTTTCATTCAAAGTCAATCATTTTCATTCAAAATAATTCACAATTTTCCACTTTATTTTTTATGCATACTGCAAAATCTTTATTGCCATAAAAAAGCCATTGCAAAGCATCATACTTTACAATGACTTTTTTCTTGAAAATTATACCTCAAATAATGGTGTTGACAAATATCGTTCTCCCGTATCCGGCAATATTGCCACAATTGTTTTTCCTGCATTCTCTTCTCTTTTTGCAAGCTCTATCGCCGTGTGAAGCGCTGCGCCGGATGTGATCCCTACCAGTACCCCTTCTTTGTGGGCAAGCATTCTGGAAGCCGCATATGCCTCCTCATTTTCCACCTGCACAATCTCGTCATAAATCTCCGTATTCAAAATTTCAGGAACAAACCCTGCTCCAATTCCCTGCAGACCATGAGGTCCCGGTTTTCCTCCTGATAACACCGGTGATGCCGCCGGCTCCACTGCAACTATCTTCAACGCCGGATTCTGTTCTTTCAAATATTCCCCGGTTCCTGTAATCGTTCCACCCGTACCTACTCCCGCAACAAAGATATCCACCTTGCCTTCGGTATCTTCCCATATCTCCGGTCCGGTAGAAACGGTATGTGCAGCCGGATTCGCTTTGTTTATAAACTGACCAAGAACAACTGCCCCGTCAATTTCTTCCGCAAGCTCTTCGGCTTTTGCAATCGCTCCAGCCATCCCTTTTTTCCCGTCTGTCAGAACAATCTCTGCGCCATAGCCTTGCAGAAGTTTCCGACGTTCTATACTCATTGTCTCCGGCATTGTAAAGATCGCACGATAACCCTTTGATGCCGCAATGGACGCAAGACCAATTCCGGTATTTCCACTTGTAGGTTCAATGATTGTCCCTCCATTCTTTAGGATTCCCTGGCGTTCAGCCTCCACCACCATATTTTTCGCAATACGGTCTTTTACACTCCCCGCCGGATTAAACAACTCTAATTTCACCAGAATCTTTGCTTTTAACCCAAGCTCTGATTCGATATTCTGCACTTCTAAAAGAGGTGTATGCCCAATTAATTCCGTTACATTTTGATATACTTTTCCCATAAGTAATTCCTCCTTCAAATAGACTTCTGCTTTCTGTTTTCATCGGCAAATGATGCCATCAACTGCTTCAATGTCTTCTCCTCCAGCAACTGGTTCACCCGTGTATTAATCTGATCCCAGACTAAAGTTTTAATCGCTTCTTGCACGTCATCTGTTCCCTTCTCTTGTGCATATTCATCTACAATCGAGAATTTTCCTTCCAGTACCTCCAAAACTTCTTTCACTGTGATATCATCAGCCTTTTTTGCCAAACAATACCCCCCGTGCACCCCTTTGAGACTTTTTACAATTTCAGCCTTTCTAAGCACACTAAAGACCTGTTCCAGATAATTCAATGACAGTTTTTGCCTTTGTGCAATACTTGCCAACGCAATTGGCTCTCCATTGTCATGAACTGCCAAGTCTACCAGCGCCCGCAGTCCATACCTTCCTTTTGTCGATATTTTCATAAGAATTTTCCTTTTCCTACCACTTCGCTAAGTATTACATATTTTATGTTATACACCTATTCTCCTGCTCTGTCAACTACCTCTTTTGTAATATCTGCCACTGAGACATTCTCCGTAACACCCAAGATTTCTCTCCACATATCTGCCCAGACTCCTCGTGTCAAGCAATCCTCACACGCAATCCCGCAATTCGTCTCTTTTGTCAGACACTCCACCGGTGCAAGCTCTCCTTCCACAGAGCGAAGCACGTCCAAAACAGTAATATCTTCCGGTCTTCTCGCAAGACGATATCCTCCCATTGCTCCTCTTGTACTCAAAATCAGATTCTCATTCTTCATTGCTTTGACAATCCTCTCTAAATACTTTTCAGACAGACCTCTCCGTGCTGCAATATTTTTCAGCTGCTCTAAATGCTCTTCCGAAGAATGCATTGCAAGATCCACAATTATTTCCAATGCATATGTCCCTTTTGTCGAAATTCTCATATTCTATCTCCTTATTTTCATTGTTACGTCTTATTGTAACCTATATTTGTGCATTTTTCATTATATTTTTTCAAAAACATTGACATTTATATAGAATTATGCTAATCTAATTCAATATTACGCAAGTAATATACAACTTTATTATTTATTTTTATGGAGGTATCAACATGAACAAAGGTACAGTAAAATGGTTTAACAACCAAAAAGGTTACGGATTCATTTCCGACGAAGCAGGAAACGATGTATTCGTTCACTATTCTGGACTTAACATGGAAGGTTTCAAATCTTTAGAAGAAGGTCAGGAAGTAGAATTCGAAGTAACTGAAGGTGCAAAAGGACCTCAGGCAGTCAATGTCGTAAAACTTTAATCAGAATCAAAATGTAGATGTGCCTTTTATTTATGTTTATGTATATAATATATATTTAATTAATATTTAAAAAGCAATTCTTATGCGAAATGATTAGAAAAAGAGCAGAAGCGGTTTTCCCGCCTCTGCTCTTTTTGATTTACTTAATTTTACTCTCTCTTCTTTTTCCATCTAACCACTGCCATACCGGCTGCCGCCATTGCTCCAAGGCACAGTGCGATAGACTGTGGGTCTCCCGTCTTGACAGGATCTTTCTTTTTGTCCTCTTCCGGCTTCGTATTCTGAGTCTGATTCTGATTATCTTTTCCATCGTCTCCATTATCCGGTTTTGGATCTGGGTTTGGCTCTGGTTTTCCATCTTCTTCAGGCACTTTCTTCAAGTTATCCACCGCATCTTTCAAAGCGTCTTCAGCCTTATCCACCTCTTCTTGTGTTGCTTCCTCATTTTCAAGAACTACATCTGCATCTTTCATTGCATTTGCAAATACACCCCAGCTATCTTTCGTGTAATCAGCTTCTTTATATGTTTCCAGACATTCTTTATACAATGCTTCCAGTTTTGATTTATCTGTTTCCGGCTGTGGATCCGGTTTCTCTTCAACAACCGTAATTTCTACTTTGTCAGTTTTTCCATTGGATGCAGTTGCAATCACATCTGCCTTTCCGTTCTTCTTTGCTGTGATCTGTCCGTCTTTATCCACTGTTATCACTGACTCATCAGAAGTTGTCCATGAGACTGTCTGATCTGTTGCATTATCCGGTGTAACTACTGCTTTTGCCGTTGTCGTCTCTCCGACTTTCAATTCCGTCTTATTTACAGTCACTTTGACTGATTCCACTTCTACTTCCCCTGGATCTGGATTTTCCGGAAGATCTTTCAGCGCTTCTTCCAATGTCTTTGTCACTCGTTCCACATCATTTTGTTCTGCCAGTGTGTTTTCGTACATTGCCTCTGCTTTCATATATGCATCCATAAAAGCATCATATCCCTTTGCATCTGCAAACGTCAGACCAAACTCTTCGCATTTTTCTTTCGCTGCTTTCACTTGCTCTTTCAGCGCTGTCTTGTCCACCGCCTCATACGCTTCAAATTCTCTCAATTTGAACGTATTATTTCCATTCAGACTTACTCCCTGCATTTTAATGTAACGTGTGTGAATTGGTTCTGCAAATGTGATTGTATTGACACTTTCTCCATCTACAGTCTGTAAATCTTTCCACACACTTCCATCTTCTGAAATCTGAATCTTAAAACTTTTTGGCGCTCGATCCCATTGCAGTACCAGCTTACTGATGTCTTGCTCTTCCAGCATATCTACCGCAAATGCGCTGTCCGCATATGCGCCCTCAAAATACGAATCTTTTTCACTCACATCTGTGCCATGCTTTCCATCCAAAGCATTGCCGTCACCATCAATTGCTTTCCAACCGACACGAAGTTTTTTCCAGTCCACATCCTGATTGCCGTCACCTTTTCGCTGCGCCGTTCCTGCAGCCGCTGTCCCCTGAGACACATTGACTTCTGTCACTTCTTTTTTCTCTGAAACTTCTTTGATTTTTTCCGGTGACAATGCTTTGTTATATACTTTCAAATTTGCAAGTTCACCCTCTATCCCTTTTCCTATAGAAGAAAGTGGAAATACAAATGTCGATAACAGATGTTCATAATCCGTCTCTGAATTCGTAGTTCGCAAAAGTGTCTTTTCTAATTTTCCATCAATGTACAACTTCGTCACCTGCTGCGTCCCGACAATTGTCATCTGCACCGGTTTGTCTGTTGGAATCTGATAACCAAAGTCCTGTGTAAAGTAAGAACGATTAATCTGTAAGTTCCCTTTGTCATTGATTGACAATCTTCCATCGCGTCCGTCAAAAATATATGTCTCTCCATCACGATTGCCCTCTTTTGCAAGTCGAAGTTCAAATTGTACCGTGTACGGATAATCCATAGATCGAAGCTCCGTTTGCACCTCTGTATCTCCGTTCAACTGAAGCCACGCTGTCCCAGCTTCTTCTTTTATCTTTGCATCCGAAATATTTCCGTTATATCCATTTCCGCTGGCATCATATACTTCTCCGTCCTTTACATTTGCAAAATCATAATCCAGCACAAGCCCGGTCTCACTGTCTACATCTGACCCCAAAGACACGCCCGGTCCCTGCTGTAATCTGTCATACTTGAAACTGTACTCTTCAAATGTCTGTGTCTCATCTGTTCCGCCCCACGTCTTTTCACTCAGCACTGCTGCCTGACGCATGATACGTTCAAAATTATCTCTTTCTGTCACACCCATATCTGCAATGTCTGCCCAAAGCGCCGTCTTTGCTCCAAGAAGATTCGGCTCTGACTTGCTTACTTTGCTTCCTGTCATCACTGTCGGATCCCAGTTATTGAACACATGCTCCACATTGACAACATCTCGTTTGTCGCGCCCCGGATTTCCATACAGATGGAACGAATCCACATTGACAACCTTGAATCCCTGCTCGATTCTTTTTTCTGCATTTTCCCAGGAGTTTGCCCAAAAATCAATCTCAATATCGTTGTACGCTTTTGCATCTTCCTGATTGGTGAAGAACTGGCTTGTAGATCCCCACATACGCACTTTCTTGTCATACGATTTCACATTGTCCGCCATCGTGCGGATATATTCCTGGACCCCCGGTCGTTCCTGATTATTGATATTCCAGTACTCGTCTGCTCCGATGTTGACCGTGTCACCTAAAAATACATCCTCTTCCAGATACTCATCAAACAATGCATCCATAAACGCAAACGCAGAATCTTTTTTCTCCCCGGTCATCGCAAGCAATTCCCAGTCTTTATCTGCATTGATATTTCCGGTAATCTCCGGAACCGCCTTCTGTGCCTCATCCAAATGATTTCTCACATATTTTGTAAACAGAAGCGAATGTCCCGGAGCATCAATCTCTGAAATCGGATTAATTCCGTAATCCATCGCCAAATTCTGTAAATTCTTGTATTCTTCTTTTGTATATTGCGGCGAGCCGCCAAACACTTCGTTGTAATAGTCGTTCTTTTTCTCCGTCGTCTTAAGGCTTGGGAAGGTATCACTTTCCAGACGGAACATACCTTCTACGTTTTCCCAATGTTCATATTTATCACGGTCTGCATTTCCCGGCACATGTCGGTTATCATTCAGATGAAATTGTACTTCATTAATCTTATAGAACGCCAGCGCTTTCACAATATCTTCCAACGCATCCATCCGGTATGGTGTTCTTGCAATATCAATCATCACTCCACGGACTGCATATTTGGAAAAATCACGGGCAATTCCCTTCGGGAACTTAAATTCATCTTTCTGTGTATAAAATACCTGCTCTAAAGTCATCGCACCGTAAAGACATCCGTTGTATCCATTTCCAATGATGTGGATTCCATCGTCATCTGCCTGTAGCAAATAACCTTCCTCTCCGAGTGTATATGTATCTTGCGTCGCAGATTCTATCACAATATCGTCTGCGTCTGCTTCCTGACCGCTTACAATCGCAAGTTCCATTCCGGTAATCTCTTTCATATCCCCCTGAAACTGTTTTGCAATCTTATTCACATTCAGTCCTGCCGCATCTTTTACAATAATGCGGGAGTTTTCACTCAGTTTTACTTCTCCCTCATATCCATACCACTCCTGAATACTCGGAATCACTTTTGGCTCCACATTTTGATTCTCTACTTTCGGGAACAAATCCGTATGTTTCTGAGTCTTTTTCGGGACAGCGACCTGAAAAGACTTCTTCGCCACATCGTCTTCATCTTGTTTATTTACCACTTCCAGCATGATCTCCATGCTTTCGTAATCGTACATATTATAATCACTGATTTCACCATCATCTGTAATTACTTGCGGATATTCACTTCCGACTACGTGAATCTCATAACCTTCCGGCACCTGCGGCAGCGGCACTTCTTTCATATCCGCAGTGATCGTCTCCAGACCTTTGACCGTATCCAGCACTTCTTTTGCACTTTCCGGCTCATACGGAACCGGAACCTGCGTTCCGTTGATCTCGATCTCACGCACAGAGATACTGTTTCCACCTGCCTGCGGATTTACTTTATTAAATTCAAAGCGTACATACCGATCTAATGCTTTCACATCTTTGATTGAGTCCACTGGGTTTGTAACCGTACTAGACGATTGCGTTGTCATCGTCTTTACTGTTTTCCATTCTGCATTTTTATCAGCTCTTGTCTTTATAACATAGTCTATGGAAAACACTTTTAAATAGAAACTAATATCAATGCTTGTAATCTCTGTCACTTCATTTCCAAGATCCAATTCCAGCCATTGCATCGTTTGTTTCTGATTTTCATCATTTCCCCTCTTCATCTGTGGCGCTGACCATCTAGAGGTGTCTGTTTTCTTATCTCCGTCCACTGCCAAATCCGCCGTACATGACTCCACCCCACTTTCCACTCCGGATGCTGTGGCACGCTTGCCTTTTGCGATATTTCCGGTAACCGCATCTGGATTCTCCGGCTTGTCCGGCTCATTCAGCTCTCCATATACTTCAAATTCATACACACCGATTCCGCGGCTTGCCGCTTCTGTATTTCCCGATGTAAAACGCAGACGCAAATAACGCGACACTTCCACCGGCTTTCCATCTTTTGTCACATCTATTTCTTTTACGATGTTCATACCACTTCCCGAAGGCATCTCCACAGATTTAATTTCCGTCCATTTCGCATCTTCCGCCTGACTGTCCGATGTCTCAATGACGAAATTTCCATATAATTTTGCAAAAAACTTTACCGTCACTTTTGAAATCTTAGCTGAATTTCCAAGGTCTACCTCCAACCATTCTTCCTGAAACTCCTGAATATCACTGCTCTGCCAACGGCTGTTTTGTTTTTCCGTTGTCGTATTATCCCCTTTTCCATCAAATGCCAGTTCTGGAGTCCTTGCTGGATTCTTTCCATCTGCCTCCAGATACCGCGATGCTCGTGCCGTTTTATTCAAAGCGATATTCGTCTGCTCATTTCCTTTTTCCGCCACCTGTTCTGTCTGAGTATTTTCTGCCGCAACTGATAACATACCAATACCCGAAAGATTTCCCGCCGAAAGTGCCGCCGCCAATAAGATTGCAATTACCTTTTTCCTTTTCAATTTCTTTTTCCTCTCTTTCCTGACCGCTCCAAGCCATTTCGTTTAGTATAACATATTTTCCCTGTTATATCCATTTATAATTGTAAGTTTTTACTCATGTATTTCGCTTTTATATTTTATGATATGTATATTTTGCATATTATATTGATTTTTCGCAAAAAATAACGAGCAGATCCATATACATACACGAATAATATCCTCCTCTGTAAGTCCCGCTATCGCAAAACATCTAATCACACATTTCCCCAAATAAAAAATAGGCTTCGCCTATTCAGCTCCCCTTCCCCTCAATCTTGAGGGGTTAGGGGGTTTCTTTTTCTTCCTTTTTCCTGCATAATAGACTTATGAATATCTTACAA
>NZ_JBQKED010000048.1:0-24808 GCF_052121495.1 Faecalimonas sp. LCP19S3_D12
TTATGAATTCTTCCATTTTTGTCCCCACTCCTAATCCCTTTATCTTGTTTATACTATAACACATGTAGGAGCAAAAGACACTATGAATTCAACCAACATTGGAAAGAACCCGTTTTTGTAAAAAAAGTGGGTGATTTTTTGAAACAGGGGTCTGGAAGCCTTGTGAAATCAGGGCTGAAGATTCCGAGAAGTTATAAGAAATATAAAGGAGGATGTTTAATATGCCGATACCATTCATAATCGGGGGAATTGCAGCTATCGCAGGAGTAGCGGGCGTTGGCTCGGGAATTCATGGCGGGGTTAAGATGAAAGAGGCCAATGATACTATGAAGTCCGCACAAAGAATACAAGAAAATGCAATTGAAAAATTTGAAAAAAGAAATACAGAAACGACAGAATTAATGGATGCATTGGGAAAACAGGAACTAGAGATCCTGAACAGTTTTGAACAGTTTTCTGATCTTATTGAAAAGATACAAGGAAGACCAAAGTTTAAAGCTTACGATAAGGAAGGGATAAATTTACTGGAATATGAAGCAGAAGAACTGAAAAAGGTATCCGCAGGTGCAGGCGTTTTACTTGGCGGAATTGGAGGCGCAGCAGCGGGAACAGCAGGCGGTTTTGCGGCAGCAGGTGTCACAACATCAGCGGTTATGGCATTGGGAACTGCATCTACAGGAACTGCGATTTCTACTCTTTCTGGAGTGGCCGCAACAAATGCCACATTGGCAGCATTAGGTGGCGGTTCACTTGCAGCAGGTGGAGGGGGAATGGCTCTCGGATCTATGGTTTTGGGTGGTGCAACCCTGGGCATTGGGTTGCTTGTTGGTGGAGTGATTTTTAATGCAACAGGTTCAAAACTTTCGGATAAAGCCGATGAAGCATATTCGCAGGCAAGGAGAACAGAGAAAGAAGTAAAAAAAATAGTGGAATATTTTGATGAACTTAGTACCGTTGCTGAAGGATTTAGAACATCGTTGACAAATGTAGAAGAACAGTATATGAAGCGACTTTCTATTCTAGATCATATCATTAACTTTGAAGAGAAGACGGAGTGGTTGGAATTTTCAGATAAAGAAAAGATATTAACAGAAAACACAGTGCTTCTTGTGGGGCTGTTATATCAGATGTGTAAGATTCAGTTAGTATTGAAAACAGAAAAAGAAGATGAGTTAAATCATGTAAATAAAGTTGCGGTAAATCAAGCTGTTTCTAATGCGGATCAAGTTATAAATGAATTAAATTATGTGGCGTAGGAGGTAAAAGGGATGTTTTTAAATCAGTTATCAAACGAAGAAAAAAATGCATTTATCAGTTTAAGTATTAAAATATCAGAAGCAAATGGGATTTTTGATGAAGTGGAAAGAGTAATGATTCAAGAATACTGTAAAGAAATGGAAATTCCATTTTTTAATACAGAAAAGGCTGATAGTATTGATGCTATTGTTGAAGTATTCAAGAATGCTACGGATCATGTAAAAAGAATAGTTATTCTTGAAGTATTAGGTTTAGCCTATTAAGATGGACAATTGGATTATGAGGAAGATAACTTAATGAGATCTTTTGCTGAAAAAATTGGTATTGGAGAGAGTATTTATAAAGAAATTGGCGAACTTCTAAATAAGTATAATGTGGTTTTAGCAGAACTTATAGAAAAAATATAATGAAAAGTGTTAGATGAATTTTACTGTGTATTATATAAGTTGCTGACAATACAATTTGATGAAAGTATAGAAAATCCATACAAAACAGTTCGAAAATGAACTGTTTTGAAACTAAAATAAAGGACAAGTACGACAGAACAAGTGGAACTTTGCGAATTTAAATAATCTTGTGCCAACAGCATATAATTTTAATGGATAGTGCTATTGACTTTCCACTTTGTACTTGCTAGTATATTAGCAGAAAGAAAGTTTACCGCTGACCAATATGCGGTATATAAATGGTTGGGTTGTAAGTTTAGTCCTTCGCCGAAAGGCGAGGGACTTTTTCCATATTTCAGCAGATAGGATGGAACGAGTGAAAAACAGGATTTTATATCGTAAGCGCAAAATAGCAAGTACCTTTTCAAAAATAAGCACCTAGTTTTGAGGTGTCCCCAAACACATTTCCAGAATTCCATAGATACTAGGGAGAAATAGGGCAGGGATTAATTAGAAAGATTTTGATATTTCTGTCAAGGCATGATAACATAATCGTAGAAAGAGTGTTGCCGATAGATGGTTAGTCCAATATAAACTTAGACAAAGTTGCCGCTTAGTTTACCAGACTGGGGCGGCTATTTTTGTGATTTATGATTTTTACCGAATGTGTATCCGATACTGAAGCAGGTTAAGCCGAAGCTAACTACTGCGATAAAAGCTAAAATGTAAGATTTTTTGAGACATATCCCCATTCACATTGTAAAGATTTCGACATATGATATAGAGAAATAGATCAATAAAAGGGACCTAAAATGAGAGCAAATACAGCATGTAATAATCGGATTGATTATTCTAATTTTCCGGGGGAGCGGATTTTACCATTTGTTTTTTCTTTGAATACAGAGGAGTCGATTTTGACTCCTTCAGGGGACGAATATCAGAAGTTTTGTTATGATATTGTCGGTGTGGGAGAAGATACATCTGAATATGCAGACTTAAGTCATTTTCTTTTGGGAATTTGTAGTGAAATCACACAAAATGATATTGTCGATATTACCGTTTCAATTAATGATGTCCCTCAGAAAGTTATTTGGGGAGAAAATGTGGAAATAAAGACAGCGGAGAAACCAGATAAGCCGACGGGATGTATCGGATTAAAATTTGATTTTCCACTTAAAAAACAGAATGGATTTATGAAAATTTGTATTTCACTTCGCACGCCGTATAATGTTGGCCCAGTCAATGTTTGTGTGTATGGAGGAGGAACGACGGCAACAGGCTTGACGATTTGCGGTCCTTCATGTGAAGAGAATGAACCGTGTGAATCTGTCTTTTATCAGAAAGAAACTGTTTGTGTGCCGGTGAAAGTAACTCCATTTGCAAAGCCGGGCACTGCAAAGACTATTTGTTGTGGTGAACCGACCGTGCAGGGCGGAGCACAATGCACAGGAAATCAGACGTCATGTATGTTTACGATTACGCAAAGTCTATGCGTGGAGATTCCGATTTCATTTGGCGCGGTGGTTGAGACCGGTACGGCAGTTGTGCAGTGTGGCACTGTTTCGGAAACGCAGTGTGATTGTTCGGATGATGTGGAGGAAGAAGTAAGAGAACAAAGGGGAGACGAAAATAGAGAAAGGCGTTTTTTTAGTCGATAAAGGGTGATCTGTTCGTGTTTTGCCGGTAGGTATGACTGTGTTATATTGAGCTGCAAGAAGTATTTTCTTGCGGCTCTATTTATAATGAGTACATTTTGAGTACATGAGAATATCTATGAAGTGTTCTGTAAGAGTAATTTATTCATATGAAAAATACTCAAAATCTAGAATCTCTTTTTATCCGGCTGGTAGTTGTAAGGATAGCTTATTATGTATCGACATAATAATAGAGTGTAGTAAGTATGATAGCCATTCAAGTTGGCTATTTTTTTATATCACCAATGAACCTTACAGCAAAATTGTGAACTCGTGATAACCAATTCTATATAAAAATTTCAAAATAAATCTCTTATGTAGTTTTTTCAACAGAACAAAAATTTTTATTTCGATATAATTTTCTCAGAAAAAATATCTAAAAGAATGGATAGGAGGAGAAGAAAAATGGTTAGAAATACATACGGAAATTTGCTAAGACCAGCGAAGATTGGAACGATGCAACTCAAGAACCGTATCTGCATGGCTCCCATGGATTACAAGTATTTCTCAGGAAACGAGGATGGATCTAGTATCAGTTACCGGCAGGTAAAAGTCTTTGAGGCAAGGGCAAAAGGAGGATGTGGCCTAATCTTCACCTGTGCGACTCAAGCAGAACGGGAAATTATGCCTTATCCGAGAGAGATGCAATTTCCACTTATCGATCGAGATGAGAGGATAAAAGAATTTGCTGAGGCGACAGATGCAGTTCATTTGTATGGGGCAAAAATTGCTTGCGAACTGACGATGGGAAGTGGAAGATATGCGGATAATGTAGATGAAGAAAAATATCCGCCATTGGCACCGTCGGAATGTCAGACTCAGTATCACCCAGAAATACGAGCAAAAGCAATGACTGAGCCACAAATAAAACATATGATTCGCACATACGCTGAAGCGGCGGGGAGGCTTAAGACAGCTGGATTCGATGCGCTTCTTGTCATGGGAGGTGGGGGCTACCTGATTAATCAGTTCCTGTCACCTGCATGGAATCAGAGAACAGATGAGTATGGCGGCAGTCAGGAAAAGCGAATGACATTTCTTATTGAGACTATACAGGAAGTAAAGAAAGTTGTAGGAGATGATTATCCAATTATTGTAAGCTTAAATATGGATGATCTTCTTCCGGAAGGTGTTTCGGTTTGTAAGGGGATGGTAGTGGAAGATGCTATTGCTACAGCACAGAAACTTGAAGAACTAGGACTAGCAGATGCATTTCACCTAAGAATTGGTAATTACTATGATCAAGAATATATCGTACCAAGTGCTTATGTGACTAATGATCTCTATATGGAAAATTTTAAGAAATTCAAAAAAGGTGTGACAAAACCTGTAATTTTCGAGAACAAACTTTCTGATTTAGAGGAAATGCAGAAACTTTTGGAAGAAGGAATTATTGATTTTGCCAGTACAGGAAGGAAATGGATTGCAGATCCAAATTGGGTGAATAAGACGCTCTATGACAAACCGATAAAACCATGTCTTCGATGTAACTATTGTTTGCATACACTATGGCTTGGTAAATCTACTTCTTGCGCTATTAACCCAGAAATGGGACATGAGTTCGAGGGTGAGATATATCCAGCGATGAAAAAGAAGAAGGTGCTAATCATTGGTGCTGGGCCGGGAGGTATTCAAGCGGCATTGACGGCATCTCAACGAGGACACAGAGTTACTATTTTGGAAAAGAAGAACAAGGTGGGTGGAAAGCTAGAGATTGTAGCTGCTCCTAGTTATAAAAAGCAATATCTTGAGTATTTGGACTATCTGAAATATGAATTGGAAGAATCTGATGTGACGGTTTGTCTTGGAGTGGAAGCTACAATGGAGACAGTAGACTCTTATCATCCGGATGCTGTGATTATTGCTGCAGGGGCTCAGCCAATTATACCGTCATTGGAAGGAATTGAATTGGCAGTGACCGCAGATCAGGTTTTATCTGGCGCTAAAAAAGTAAAAGGTACTGTAGTGATTGTAGGTGGTGGTCTGGTAGGATGTGAGACAGCACATGTTCTAGCGGAACAGGGATGTCAGGTACATATTGTGGAGATGCAAGATGATGTTCTGAAAGATACCTCTTATGTAACGAGACATTCTCAGCTCGCTGTGCTCAAAGCCACTGGTGCGGTGCTCTGTGTGAATACGAAACTTATGAAAGTGAGTGAGAAAGGGATTATTGCTGAGTGCGACGGAAAAGAACAGTTTATTGCGGCAGACGATGTTGTCCTAGCAATGGGATATAACAATAAGTCTAACCTGTACGATGAGTTGCAGGATCTAGTGGAAGAAGTCTACCAAATTGGTGATTGCCGTCAGACTAGAAAGATTGCAGATGCAGTCAATGAAGGATACCGTATTGCAAGAAATATATAGTGAACGGTTACAGGACAAAGATTTGTCAGAGAGGGATACAGTGAAGGCATAAAATGAAAAGCGCAGTTGTTGAAGAACAGCTGCGCTGTGCATAGGAATCGAGAATTGCGTGCCATTAATTATGAAGGAAGAGTCTCCTGAGAACAGTATTGTTCCAGTGCGGATGGATCTGGAATCTCAATCCATCTTCGGTGAGGGATGATGATTCCTTCATCACGAAGACGGGAGAGACATTTAGCTGCATTGACTCGGTTAATGGTGAGGAGATCAGCAATTTCTTCCTGAGTAAGGTCTATGTGATGCGGATCACCACATGGAGAATTTTGAGAAAAAAGATATAACAGGTTGCATAGCTTAAGAAAAGAATTATTATACTCCTGATGCGCTGTTTCATAGATCAATAGGTTGATCAGCTTTGCGTAGGATTCAAAAGCAATTGCGCTCAAAGTCCGATTTTCTTGAAACATTCGATAGAGCTCCTCGCGTGGAAATTCTAGGACTTCCATATCTGATGCAGCTTGAGTGATAATGGAATGCTCAAGCTTGAACAAAGATTTGTGGAAACCTGGGAAAACCGTGCCGGTACTGTGAAAGAACAAGATTTTTCGATGACCTTCCTCGTGTTCTACATAAGTAATGGAGATACCAGAACAGATGTAATATACATGGCGAATAGGCTCACCAGTGCCCCATAGATAGTCACCCTTATGGAGTGTGCGTTTTCTATGGGGACGGGTAAGAAAATAGTCGTAGAGTTCATTATATTCATTGCTGAAATAGTAGCGTGGAATGAGCATGAAGTATCCCTCCCTTTCAAAAAAAGATTCGACTGAAGCAGGTTATGTTGCTTTAGAGTCATTAAATTTATTATATCATACAAAATTTATTTCTAATATAGGAGGTTTGAAAATGGATTTTGATAAACTAGCGGATATCATATTGAAAGGTATCGGTGGAGAAAAAAATATTGCAGGATTTACACACTGTGCCACAAGATTGCGATTTACTTTGAAAGACGAATCCGTTGCAGATGAGATAAAACTGAAAAATACAAAAGGAGTGCTTGGGATTGCGAAAAGTGGTGGACAGTTCCAGATAATTATCGGAAATGAAGTGCCGAAGGCTTACTCAGCAATTCAGGGAAAGATGAAAGAAACAGTTGGCACAAGTACAGATACGAAGATCGAACCACAGAAGATGAAGATTTCGGAACGAATTTTTGACTTCGTTTCAGCAATTTTTACTCCAGTACTACCAGCTATAATTGGAGCAGGGCTTGTTAAATCAGTTCTGGCAGTTGTGGTGTTATTGGGCGCAAATACAGAAAGTATGACGTATTACTTTCTAAATTTTATTGGTGATGCTCCGTTGTATTTTCTTCCTGTGATGCTTACATTTACTGCGGCAAAGAAGCTAGGCTGCAACCAATTTTTAGCAGTCGCTATTGCAGGAGCCATGCTACATCCAAATTATATGGCATTAATTACTGATGCTTACAGCATTCATTTTAGTTCATTTTTAGGAGTTCCTGTAACTTTAGCAACTTACAGTTCTAGCGTGATTCCTGTGTTACTCATGGTATTTGCCTTGAAATATATGGAAGCGTTTCTTGAAAAAATCCTTCCAAAGATGGTGAGGTTTTTCTTCAAACCGCTTCTTTGTCTGCTTATTGTAGCGCCAGTAACATTTATTGTACTCGGGCCAATTGGATTTGTTGTCGGAGTGGGAATCAGTACAGCATTGAATTTCCTAAATGAGCATATTGGATGGCTCGTACCTACGATAATCGGTGCAATTTATCCACTCATGGTTACAACAGGAATGCACTATGGACTTGTGCCTTTTATGATGCAGTCTCTTGCAACAGATGGATTTGAGACGATTGCAGGACCTGGAAATCTTCCAAGTAACATTGCTCAAGGTGCGGCATCCGTCTGTGTTGCGATGAAAACAAAGGATAAAGAATTAAAGCAGACTGCATTTACTACAGGTACTACTGCAATTCTTGGAATAACAGAACCAGCTCTATTTGGTGTAACACTGAAGTTCAAAAAAGTTTTGGCGTGTGTCATGCTGGGAGGAGGTATTGGTGGATTTTATGCCGGTATCATGGGTGTAAAATGTTTTAGTTTCTGTTCGCCAGGATTGCTGTCTCTAGTGGCATATATTGGACCAGATGGTTGGATGAATCTAATCCATGCCTGTATCTCTATGATGATTGCATTTGTTGTGACATTCTCAGCGGTATGGGTGTGGGGATTTGAAGAAAAAGTATCGGAAGCAGATTTACAGACAGATAACGAAGAGAAGAATATTATTGTTGAAGAAACAGTAGGCAAAAAAATAATTGCAAGTCCAGCAAAAGGCGAAGTGGTTCCTCTTAAAGAAGTACCTGATCCTACATTCGCAGAAGGAATGCTCGGGCAAGGTGTAGCAGTGAAACTCACAGAAGGTAGAATTATTTCACCTGTTGACGGAACAGTGGTAAGTATTTTTCCTACAAAGCATGCAATAGGTTTGGAGAGTGCTGATGGTGTGGAAGTCCTGATTCATGTGGGGATTAATACTGTGCAGCTAGGTGGAAAATATTTTGAGTTGGCAGTGAATGACGGACAGCAGGTGAAGAAAGGAGATCTCCTACTTACGTGTGACCTAGATAAAATTCGGGAAGCTGGATATCAAACCATTACTCCGATAATTGTAACAAACACAAATGCATATTCTAAAGTCAGTATGATGTATCTGGGTGAGATTGAACCGAGAGCAGATTTAATCGAGGTAGAGTAAAAATATAATGTATACCAAAAAAATAGGAGGTGCAACATGGAACAAAATATGAAACAGAGCATTGACAGGGGCAACGATGGTGTTTTTTTCCCAAAGGGATTTCTCTGGGGTGGTGCTCTAGCGGCAAATCAGTGTGAAGGAGCGGCAAGAGAGGACGGAAAAGGTTGGTCTACAGCAGACGCGTTGACCGAAGGTGTATTTCAGAAACCTCAAATTCCTCCAAAAGGGTTACATCTTAAAGAAAAAGCAATTGATTTCTATCACCATTACAAAGAAGATATTTCTCTGTTTGAGGAGATGGGCATCCGGGTTCTGAGAGTGTCCATTGCATGGAGTCGAATCTTTCCAAATGGGGATGAGATGGAGCCAAATGAAAAGGGATTTAAATTCTACGATTCTCTTTTTGCCGAATTAAAAGAGCATGGGATTGAACCGCTCGTTACACTTTCCCATTACGAGATGCCATTGCATCTTGCAACAGAATATGGAGGTTGGTCTGACAGGAAGCTTATTGGATTCTTCGAGAACTATGCAAGGACTGTTTTTACAAGATATAAGGATCAGGTGAAATATTGGCTTACATTTAATGAAATCAACATGATACTCCATGCACCATTTAATGGAGGCGGAATTCAGGGAGATCTGGAGGAAATTGATCAGAACGTACTTTATCAGGCTATTCATCATCAATTTGTTGCCAGTGCGAAAGTAACGAAACTAGGACACGAAATCAATCCTGAGTTCAAAATCGGATGTATGATTGCGGGAAGCCCAATCTATCCGCTGACCTGCAATCCCGATGATGTACTAGAAGCTATGGAAAAGGACAGAGATTCGCTATTCTTTGGAGATGTCCATGTAAGAGGTAGATATCCAGGATATATGAAACGTTTTTTTAAAGAGCATGATATCCATATCCGTATGGAGCCGGAGGATGAAGAGATCTTGAAGAATACAGTAGACTTTATTTCCATTAGTTATTATATGAGTTATTGCGCTACGGCAGATGCGGAGAAAAATATAAAAAGTAGAGGTAACATCATGAGTGCGGTGAAGAATCCTTATCTAGAAGAATCGGATTGGGGATGGCAGATTGATCCGAAAGGAATGCGTTATATTTTGAACCAGCTTTATGATCGTTATCAGCTTCCCGTCTTTGTCGTAGAAAATGGACTAGGGGCAAAGGACGAACTGGTCGAAGATGGAAATGGCAGTTATACAGTAAATGATGATTACCGAATTTCCTATGTCCGAAAACATCTGGCTCAAGTAGCGGAAGCCATAAAAGATGGTGTGGAAATATGGGGATATACAAGCTGGGGAATTTTGGATTTGGTTAGTAATACGTCAAATCAGATGTCGAAGAGATACGGTTTCATCTATGTGGACCGTAATGATGATGGAAGTGGAAGTCTAAAACGGTACAAGAAAAAAAGCTTCGAGTGGTACAAAAATGTAATTAAGTCCAACGGGGAGATTCTTTGGAGAACAAGGAAATGAAGAAATGTAAGATTACAGTATTAAAAACGACATTTGACAAAGAACTTGCTGAAGAGTATGGGGCAGTAGGGTTGACAGCGTGTCCGATGCTCAGAGAAGGTCAAGTATTTTACGCAGATTATGCAAAACCAGATGGATTCTGTGATGAAGCGTGGAAAGCAATTTATCAGTATGTGTTTGCTCTCGCTCACGGAGCGGCGCAGGATGTATTCTACTACGGGGATTGGATTAGAAAGCCGGGGGTAGCTATCTGTAGTTGTAATGACGGACTACGTCCGGTAATCTTTAAAATTGAAAGCACAGAGGAAGAAGCACAGATTGATTATGCACCAATACGGTAAAATGCCTTAATAGGACATAAACAGTCTGAGTCCTTCGCAGAAAGGTGAAGGACTTTTTTCTATGTGTAAAGCATGGCACTAATGTAAACGCTCAATAGCGAGTACCTTGAAAAATTAAGAACTGCCATATTGGGAGGTTTCTGGTTATCACTGTTTTCGAATTCCTTCCGGTAGCTTTTCGGACTATGGTAACAGATTTTCTAGGCAGGAACAATGTAGCATTAAAATAAAGTAAAATGTTAGCTTTCCAGAATAAGTGAAAACTTGAAACAAGTGATTTAGATGCTGCTTGATAGAAGATTGGAAATAAAAATTGATAAAGTGGAATGTTAAATACGGCCGGTGCATTTTCGGAGGGATTTCATATTGCATTGCCAACTATGTAGTTGGTAATTTTCGCATTGACAATATCGAGTATCGATAATATAATAAAAATAGAAATATCGATACTCGATAAAATTGGAAAAAGTAATTGGAAATTAAAGTGAGGTGACCGGTATAAGAACTACAAAACGATCTTTTCTAAGTTTTCACCCACGTGAATGTGATTCGTTTGCAGAATATTTACATGAGCAATCATTGCAGGGATGGCATTTTAAAGAGTGGAGATTTGGGTTAGTATTTGAAAAGGGGGAGCAAAAGGATATTATATATGATGTTGAGATTTCTCCAAAGGCTTCCGAACAGGATATGAGACCTAGTGAGGATACAAAAGATTTTGCAGATTATTGTGAGGTGGCAGGCTGGAAATTGTTAGATTCCCATGGAAAGTTGTGTATATTCAAACAGGAGAGAGAAGATGCCTTTCCGATTGTAGAACCTGCGGAACGCTTTGAAAGTATAGCCAAGGAAGAGCATGATGAGTGGTTTCGTACATATTTTACAACACTGGGATTGGCCGCACTTTATATCTTTGAATTTTTTACATTCAATTTTGAAAGGTGGGTTTTTGATAACCTTATGTTGGCCTTTGTTGTATTTATGGTTGTGATGGGAATTGCCGGAGTTCTTGAAGGTGTGGGTCTGGTTATTTGGAAGAAAAGACAAAAGCAACGGTTGGAACGTGGGGAAATCCTTCATTATCAAGGAAAGCGGATTTCTGTTAGCAGAGAGAAAGTATTATTTGTTGTTATACTTATTTTTCTGGTAATTAATGTCGGAATGCGCAATCAGATTCAGCAAGTAATTCCATTATTGATTTTATTTGTAGGAATCGGGCTGATTGCGTTCATTGTCTCTTGGTGGAGACCGTTGGGAGAAAGTAAACAGTTTTTTGAAATGGGTGGAATTCTCCTGCTGGCTTTTGTGCTCATTGGTGCAGTGATTTCGGGGGTGTTTACCACGTCAGAACGTCCTGAAGCAGAACTTCATCAAAGTGTGTTTGGAAGTTCTGATACTGGAAATACAAGTGTTTCAAAGGACGGAGTTGTATTTTCTTCAATTGATTATGAAATCTATCGCAGTCCGTACTCTTGGGTAATTAATAAGCTTTGGAATGATCTATATCAAGATCCGAAGGAAAATTCTTCATATATTATGAAAGGGGAAGACACTGAAAAAGCAATTCATGCTTTTGGGGCAGATCAGGCGTTTATCTATGGAAACGAAGGATATTATTGGTATTGGGTGAGGTATCCGGATTGTATGGTGAAAGCATATGTGGATAGTAATCTGACGGATGCATTAGAAGGAATCGAAGTTTTGAAAGAACATTTACAAATACCGTAAAAAATAACGGAAAGGAAGTAACGTGTAAAATGTCTAGAGAACAATTTCAAACATTGACGGAGCCGATGTACTATATTCTTCTTACACTAACAGAAGAGTGTTGTGGTGTGGATATCATGGATAAGGTAAATCAAATATCCGCTGGACGCGTAAAGGTTGGACCGGGAACAGTGTATGCAATGCTTTCTAAGTTTGAAGAGAATGATGTAATTCAGCGAACAGCAGAAGAAGGACGCCGAAAATGGTATCGGATTACGGAGACTGGAATTGAGATGTTAAAACAAGAATATGAGAGATTACAGATTATGGTGGAGGATGGAGAGAGGTACTTCCGCTCAAAGAAATAAAACAGCAATAGTAGGTATGACTGTGTTATATTGAGCTGCAAGAAGTATTTTCTTGCAGCTTTTTAAAATGAAAGTTTTTTGGGTGAAAAACCTACGTTAAACATCGTTAAGTCTTTGTAAACTGTATTGAAATGCAACAAAAAATTGATGATAATAGGCTCGTAATGAGTAGGAGAAAGAGCTGAAAAGGAGAAAAAGACAGTGAGAAAAAGATTAAAAACAAAAATGCAGTTATCATTGGCAGCAGTAACGATGGTTTCTATGATTGGAAGTACGCAGGTACAGGCATTTGGAGAATATGGACAGGGAGATGGAACAGACAAGTTGAACAGTGGACTTACAGCGACGCAAGAGTATCAGAAGTGGTATGACACAAAATGGAATCATCAGGAAAGCGGAGAGATGGATTCCGGGAAAATAGTGTTAACACCGGGAAAAGATGAAAAAGATCTGAATTTTGCATGGTATTCTGAAGAAACGGGAACTCCGCAGGTTCGTATTTCAACGAATCAAGATATGAGTCAGGCGAAAACTGTTACGGGAACAGTGCAGGCGATTGAGAAGACGAATTCATTCAAAACATACACAGCAAGCAATAAAGTATCGTTGGAGGATTATTTACAGGAAAACACAACTTACTATTATCAGTATTCCATAGATGGACAAAACTGGAGTGATGTAAGCGAATATCGTACACATTCATTTACAGAATACCAGGCGGTACTGGTGGGAGATCCTCAGATTGGGGCATCTGGAAGTAATGGTCAGGGGACAGAAGATGACACAGATATCGCAGTGAATACTTATGCGTGGAACAAAACTTTGAATCAGGCATTAGGAGAAAATGGAATTGCTCAAAATGCAAGTTTTATTTTATCAGCAGGAGATCAGATTGATTATTCGGACGATAATTATACTATTCGAGAACAGGAATATGCGGGATATTTATATCCGAAAGTTTTGAGAAACGTACCGGTTGCGACCACAATTGGAAATCATGAATCAAAGGGTGATGATTACAGCTATCATTATAATAATCCAAACGCATCAGAGCTTGGAAGCACAGAGTCGGGAGGGGATTACTACTATAGTTACGGCGATGCGCTCTATATTGTGTTAAACAGCAATAATCGTAATGTAGAAGAACACCGCAAGCTTATGCAGCAGGCAGAGGAAAGCCACAAGGATGCCAAGTGGAAGATTGTGATGTTCCATCATGATATTTATGGCGCCGGTTCTCCGCACTCTGATGTAGATGGAGCAAATTTAAGGATTTTATTTGCGCCGCTGATGGATGAGTTTGATGTAGATGTCTGTCTGACAGGACACGATCATTCTTATGCACGTACCTATCAAATTTTAGATGGAAAAGTAATCGATACAGAAGGTGTGGGAGAAGGAGCAAGCAATGCAGTGAATCCGGAGGGAACATTATACATCGCTGCAGGTTCTGCAACGGGAAGTAAATTCTATACGCTGAATACAACAAAACAGTACTATCTTGCAGAACGTTCCAACACACCAATTCCAACATTTTCAACAATCGATGTTTCGGCAGACGAATTGACGATCAAAACGTATGATTATGACGGAAACAAGTATGCAAACGATGTAACGATCCAGAAAAATGATGGAGCAACATCTATCATAGAAGAAAAAAATGAAGTAGAAAGTATAGATGCGGATACGATAACAAGTGGTTCCAAGACGAGACTTGAAGACGCAGTAAATGCGGTAAATTCTGTGTTGGACAGCAGAGATGACAGTAAAGCAATCGGGGAATTGACTCAAAAATTCAATACTGCAGAAGATCCGGTAAACTATTATGCATATGCACAGAATGGATATGGAGATACATCAAACAGTAAGGTGCTGAAAAAAGGATATTCTACGTTGTTAGACAAGACTTTATATGAAAATGATACAAATTCTTCTGTGTCAGCAGATACATTTTCTGAGGCATACATAGGTCTTCTTTACGCAAAGAATGAGGTTGTGACAAAAGCAGAGTTTACCGAACTTACAAATCAATTTGCAGAAGCGCAAAAAGAAGCGGCAGGCGCTGTCGTGGGAAATAAAGAGGGCGAGTATGCACAGGAAACGGTTGTGGCGTTCAAGAAGACGTTAGAAGAACTGAGCGTTCAGGCAGATGAGACGAAAATTACAAAAACGGAATTGACACAGTTAAGCACAAAGTTAGCAGACGCAAGAGAAAGTTTTCGTCAGAGTGCAAATCAGAAAGATCAGACAACAGATTCAGAACATTTGCAGAAACCAGAAAATAATACTTCAAATTCAAATAGCTCCGGAAACCAGGCAGCAGGAAACAGCAACACCAAAAAGCCGAGCAGCACAGTGAAAACCGGAGATGATCAGGCAGTTGGTTATTTGGGAGTTGTAAGTATTGCATCACTGGCAGTTGCATGGCTTCTTAAAAGGAAAAAATAGAGGATATTGTGAAAGATGGTATAGATATGTTTAAAAATTTAAGTAGAAGAGAAAAGTGCCAACACTTTTTGGTGTGGGGAGCCATTGCTCTGTTTTTGGTATTTTTAATTTTCTTTAATCAGAGTATTGAAAAAAATCAATTGATTGAAGAAAACGGGAATCAATTTGAGAAGGCAGAAGTAGTAGAAATACTTTCGGAGAATCGGAATGAAGATGGGAGTCAGCAGGGAACACAGACGGTTAAAGTGAAGTTAAAGAGCGGAGAATTTAAAGGGAAAGTCGTAGAGGCGACAAATATTGACAGCTATCTTTATGGGGCAGATTGTAAAGTGGGTACTTCTGTTATCGTACAGGTAAGTGAATATGACGGACAGATCAGTGCAAGCATATATAATTATAACCGTACAATGATTTTATTTGCCATGGTTGGAATATTTTTACTTTCGCTGGTTTTGATTGGAAGAAGAAAAGGTGTCACATCTGCTCTGGGATTGATTTTTACTTTTATCTGTATTTTGTATCTATACCTTCCGATGTTGTATTTGGGAGCTTCCCCATTTTTAAGCGCAGTTTTGGTAACCATTTTGACGACGTTGGTCACGATGTATTTTATAGGTGGTTTTTCAAAGAAAACGTTGTGTTCGATCATCGGCACAGTGGGTGGTGTTGTGATTGCCGGGTGCTTTGCAAATTTATTTGGAAAAATAGGACATATCACGGGATACAATGTAAGTGATATCGAGACGTTATTATACATAGGACAGAACAGTAAACTTCAGATAGGGGGACTTTTGTTTTCTGGAATTTTAATTGCTTCTTTAGGAGCGGTTATGGATGTAGCGATGTCTATAGCTACTACGATTGAGGAACTTCAGTTTCATAATCCAGATCTTACAAGACGTCAGTTGTTTAAAAGTGGAATCAAAATCGGTGGCGATATGATGGGAACGATGTCGAATACATTGATTTTAGCATTTACAGGAGGCTCTTTGAGTACACTGATGATTTTCTATGCGTATGATATGCCGTTTTTGCAGATGATCAATTCGTATGAGATGGGAATAGAAATCATGCAGGGAATATCAGGTTCTTTGGGAGTGATTCTGACAGTGCCTTTGGTATCGGCAGTGGCAGCAGTTTATATGGGAAAATCTTAAAAAAGAAAAATACCCGATTTCCTTTTTTGGCATACAGTAATATAAAACGATAAGGTATGTAGAAAAATGAAAGAATATGTAGCAACATCACTGGAAACACATTTATTTTTTGGAAGGATCATGAGAGAGCACGCGCTGTTTCTCCTGGCTGCGTTTCCGGCAGGGGAAATGGGATATAGGAACAAAGCAGACTGGTTCCGTGAGCAATTTGAAAATGTGCTGGAGCAGACTGTTCGGCTTGCAGATGGAATGGTAAGTGAAGAGGTCTTGTGTTCAGGAGAGGTATTTACCGAATTTACGGAAATGGCAGAACGGCAGACGAGGAATCTGACAAAGATTCCGATTGATATTCGCATTACGCAGGCGGAAAAGAAACTGCGCGCAGGGTGCAGAACATGTCCAGACAGCAGAATGATACAGCGTGTCCGTCAATTGAATCAGAATGTGCTGCGATTGATAAATGGATTGATTACATTTAAGGAGAACATTTTGCGGGAGGTTCTTGCGTGCAATTTGTACACTGCGAATTATCCGCTGTTGATCGAACACATTTTGCGGGAGGCAAAACTATACCGGCAGATTGTGACGGCATTGGAGGAAAAAGGCTGCATGCCGCTTCAGGATATGAAAGAGGCAGAGTTGTTCTGGAATCAGATTATGATGGAACATGCACTTTTTATCAGGGGATTGCTGGATCCGACGGAATGCGAACTGATGGAGACAGCAGATCATTTTGCCGGAGATTATTGCCGTCTGTTGGAGGAGGCAAAAAAACAGGATTGCCGCACGATGGCCGAAGTGACGAGAAAAACATTGGAGACAACAGAGCAGTATCGTGATTTTAAGGCGGCTGGGGCGGAAGGCATTACAGGCTGTGGTATCCGTTCCGTGATTCTTCCGCTGCTGGCGGACCATGTGCTGCGGGAAGCAAATCATTATCTTCGCATTTTGAAAAATGAGGGGAAAGGCAGGGGATAAACAATGGAATTATGCGAATATCCCTGCCAATGCAGAAGACGTTGTTTTACAATAGAGGCGATACAGATTCCGATTGTATATAATCGATATGGGGATTATGATCCAAACGGACTTTTATATGTGCTGGAAGAAGATTCACAGAGAATACAAGAAGAGGCAATCCGCAGATTTCAGCAAATGCCGCCGCAGCCTTACGAGGAAGTGCAGCCGCTGGTTCTCCGTGTAAATCTCGGGGATACGGTAAAAGTACGGTTCCGTAACCGGTTGAATCGCAGGCTGTCTATTCATGTACAGGGACTGTCTTATGATGTAATAACTTCGGACGGCAGCAGTGTTGGGTTTAATCCGGACAGTACAACAAACAACGAAATTGTCTATACGTGGTATGCAGATACGGAAGGTGTTTTTCTGTTTCATGACATGGCAGATGCCAGAAGCAGTGAGGATGCGACAAATATTCACGGACTCTTCGGAGCAGTGATTGTAGAACCACCTGAAGCAAGATGGTTTCATCCGGAAACGGGAGAAGAAATCCAAAGTGGACTGATGGCGGATATTTACCAGCCCGGGAAACCGGCTTTTCGGGAATATTCGGTGTTTTTCCATGATGAGTTGGAAATTTTAGATAAAGATGGAAAACCTCCGATGGACCATCGAACGGGATTGCCATCCTCTACGACAGCGATCAGTTACCGCTCGGAGCCTATGCGAAATCGGATGCCGTTGACCCATGATCCGGCAGACTCAGGAGAGGATATTTCTATGAGTTCCTGGGTATATGGAGATCCGGCGCCTCCGATCCTCCGGGCATATGTGGGAGATCCTGCCAAAATCCGTCTGATTCACGGAGGAATTAAGGAAACACATGTATTCCATCTTCACAATCATCAGTGGAGACTGGAAGGGAAAAATCCGGTCTCTACGATTATCGATTCTATATCAATCAGCCCGCAGGAATGCTATACTTTGGACATTTTGTATGGGGCAGGAAGTCGGAACCGGGTGATTGGAGACGTGATTTTTCATTGCCATTTGTACCCACATTTTCACGAAGGAATGTGGACTTTGTGGAGAATTCATGACCGCTTGGAAGATGGATGTGGAAAACTTCCGGACGGAACCCCGGTGCCTCCTCTTTTGCCGTTAAAGGATCGGGAAGAGCCGCCGAAAAAAGATGACCTTCATCCGGGATATCCGAATTTTATCTGTGGAGAGGCAGGGGAGCCACCGCGTCAGCCGCCTTGCGGGGTGTTGGATGCAGAGGGAAATGTTGTGGTATTTCCCACACCGCTGGAGGAGGCGAATTTTGTTGAAAATGCAGCTCCCGGGGCATTGTATACCGATACCTGTCCGTGTCATACGACCGAGGAATGTGAGAATGTGAAAGTATTTGAAATCGCACTTGTACAGGCGAAAATTACGTACAATCAATACGGCTGGCACGACCCGGAAGGACGGTTTTTTGTTCTAAAAGAAGAATTGGAACATTACGGTGGGCTGGAATCTTATATCCGCATGGTGGAAGAACAGAAAATTCGGGTGGAGCCGTTGGTGATCCGTGCCAATGCGGGAGATTGTATCGAACTGCGTACGACTAATTTACTGCCGGAATTTTTAGAGGCAAATGCATTTCAGCTCAAAACCAGGACCGACATAGTGGGACATCATGTGCATTTGGTGAAATTTGATACGATTACTTCTGATGGTGCGGCAAATGGTTGGAACAATATTGCGGGAGCAAGAAAATACGAAACATTGGTAGAACGATTTTTTGCAGACGAAGAATTAAGAACCGTATTTTTCCATGATCATTTGTTCGCAAATGCACACCAATTACACGGTATGTTTGGGGCACTGGTGATTGAAGAGGCAGGTGCTACCTTCCACAATATACGAAATGGAGAACCGCTTCGATTTGGAACACAGGCGGTGATTCAAAGAAGAGACGGTACTTCGTTTCGGGAGTTTGCACTCTTTGTGCATGATTTTGCGTTTCTATTTGATAAAGATGGAAAACCGTTGAATCCGCCGGCGGTTCCCGGCTCACATGATGATCCGGGGGTGATGGGAATTAATTACCGTGCGGAACCAATGCGGGAAAGACTGAAAAGAGGTGATGACCCGGCTTATATTTTCAGCTCTTTCGTGCATGGTGACCCGGCAACTCCTGTGCTGGAAACGTATCCGGGGGATGAGCTGATGATTCGCCTGATAGATGGGGCTCATGAAGAACAGCATGTATTCAATGTTGCCGGAATGTCCTGGCAAAAAGAAGTAGTGGATGAGAAATCTCCGTTGGCGGCATCACAGACACTCGGAGTTTCAGAAGCTTTCAATTTAAATGTCAAAGAACCTTATCAGGCGGGAGACTATCTGTATTATTTTGGTGGAATCGATGATGTATGGCTTGGCCTCTGGGGGATCATTCGGGCATATGATAAATATCAGGAATGCCTAAAGCCCCTTTGTAAAGGAAAAGAGATGATTCTGCCGTTGCCTCCATGCCCGGGGAAGGATGATGTGGTAAGACGCTATGAGGTAGCCGCAGTTCAGACAGAACTGATTTATAACCGATACGGAGATCATGATCCGAATGGACTGATTTTTGTTCCGTTGGAAGATGTAGATTTGGTATTTGCCGGGAAATATACTCCGAAGCCATTGATATTGCGGGCAAATGTCGGAGAGTGGCTGGAGGTTACGCTATATAATGTGCTCAATCCGAATCATCCGGTTCCGTATTTTGATTATCCGCGAGTACCACTTGATTTGAAGCATAAGCCATCGAGCAGGGTTTCGTTAAATCCCCAGTTCCTGCAATATGACCCGATTTGTGATTCGGGAATCAATGTGGGATATAACAACAAAGAACAGACGGTTGGAATCGGTGAGAGTAAGCGATATTTATGGAAGGCAGACCGAGAGTACGGAGCGTGCATCTTACAGTCTTTCGGAGATATGCGGAATCACAGATATCATGGATTATTCGGTGCGGTCATTGTAGAACCGGCAGGAGCAGAATGGTATGAGAATTTCACAAAAAGAAAGAATCCGTTTGCGGAGCAGGCGGTGATAACGGCACCGGGAGTAGAAAGTTTCCGGGAATATGTACTTTTTATTCAGAATGGGATCCGCCTTTTGGATGTGAAAGGAAATTTGATCGAGACCGCGGCGGCAGGCAGTGAAGAACCGATTGACGCGGAAGACACAGGAGAAAAGGGATACAATTACCGATCTGAACGATTTGCAAATCGGCTTGAGAGAGACAAACGGGTGTGGAAGGTGTTCAGCAGCAGAGTGCATGGAGATCCGGCAACACCTGTATGGAAGGCATACACCGGAGATCGTGTGATTTTTCGAGCTATGATGCCGGCAGATAAACCGAGAAATGTGTCTCTGACGATTCACGGGCATTTGTGGAGAGAACAGCCAAACGATCCGCTGTCCAGAGAGATTCCGCTTCAAGGGGGAATCAGTGTGGGAAACCGATTTGATATGGAACTGAAAGATGGAGCCGGAGCTCCGGGAGATTATCTATATCGTTCGGGAAGTTTTGGATGGGATGTAGAATCAGGAATGTGGGGCATTTTCCGAGTGATGAAACATACAGTCAGATGCAAATGTAAAGAAATGTGTGGAAGGTTGTTGAAGTGTTTAAAGTAAAAATGATGCCGGCAGCGAAAGCTGCCGGCAAGTTTGTGTGTGAAAAAGGGGTATCGGGTATTTTTCCTGACATCTCATCTTTTTTCACAAAGAAAGCGAGGAGAAATCCTTTACCACCTTGATAAATTTTTTCACATCTTCCGGCTCATTTAGGCTATAAAGTATCCCATAGGGAATGCTGTATTCCCAATTTACTGGGATAGAGACGAGTCCGGGATGAACTTCCTGCCAGCACTCGATGGTCAGGAGCACATTTCTGGTCTCCGCACACCGGTTGAATACAGACAGATCATAAAAGTGAGGGGTATCCTCAATACGAATCTGAGGATGGTTCTTTTCTAAATCATTTCGCATAAAATCATTGATGCCGGAGTCACCCCTGCTGACCATCATTAAGGTTTCTCCATACAGATCTTCAATATTTATACAGCTTTTGGCCGCAAGAGGATGCTCCCTTGATACAGCGACCATTTTTTTGTATCTGCCCAGCGGCAAAAAACGGCAAAGGGACAGCCATGCTTTTGAATCGCACACGCCAACCAGAAAATCAAATTTCTCCCCTAATTTCTTTATCTCGCATAAAATCCCTTCGTGGTCATCTTCAAAAGGGACCAGATGAAGCTTGTAGCCGGGAAAGCTTTGATTGACTTTGTACCAGAGGTCCATAAAAGGCTTTGCGGGGTTGAGCAGAGAGGTCCCGACACAGAAGGTTGTGTCATAAGTATGCGTAGCTGCAAGGGCTTCTGAAATGGATTTCTTCGAGTAGTCCATCATAAATTTGGCATCCCGGTAAATGACCTCGCCGGCAGGAGTCAGGTGCACACCGGACGTTGTGCGTTCGATGAGTGTCAGGTTCAGGTGGTTCTCTAAAGTATTCATCTGTTTCATGACAGCGGTCGGTGAGATGTGTAAGCTTTCAGCGGCTTTCGTAAAACTTCCGCAGTCGGCAACTGCAGTAAATGTGTCAAGTAGTGGGTGATACATCGTTGTCCTCCTTTGTAAGCGCATAAACTTTTAGTTTATGCAATGATAACATATCGGAGATTCTAGGTCAAGAAACAGAGTGCTATACTGTAAGCAGATGAAAGGAGGCGGTACGGAAATGGCAAATACATTGGTAGCTTTTTATTCAAGGGCAGATGAGAATTATGTAAATGGTATGATCCAGACATTGGAGATCGGAAATACAGAGATAGCGGCGGGCATGATCCAGGAGTTGACGGGAGCCGATCTTTTCAAGATTGAGCAGATAAAGCCATATGCGAAAGATTATAACGAATGCATCGCGCAGGCACAGGCAGATCAACAGAGAGATGCCAGACCAAAACTGAAAGGATATCCGGAAACATTGGATGGATATGATGTGATCTATCTCGGATATCCAAATTACTGGAGTACAATGCCGATGGCTGTCTTTACGTTTTTAGAGCATTTTGACTGGAAAGAGAAGGTAATCAGACCGTTCTGTACACATGAAGGAAGCGGTCTGGGAAGCAGCGTCGAGGATATCAGGCGGTTGTGCCTGGGTGCAAAGGTGGAAAAAGGTCTTGCAGTCAACGGAGGCAGTGTAAGACGGGCGAAACAGAACATTTCAGAATGGATTCAGAAAAATGAAACAAGTATTGATTATTTCGGCAAGTCCGAGAAAAAACGGAAACTCAGACATTTTATGTGACCAGTTTGCACAGGGAGTAAAAGAGAGCGGACATCATGTGGAAAAGGTATTGCTTACAGAAAAACAGATCGGGTACTGCTGTGGATGCGGAGTCTGTAATACGACTCACGCATGTGTTCAAAAAGATGATATGGCAGAAATTCTTGATAAAATGGTAAAGGCCGATGTAATTGTTCTGGCAACACCTGTATATTTTTATACAATGGACGGACAGCTGAAAACGTTTATAGACCGTACAGTTCCGAGATATACAGAGATTACAAACAAGGATTTTTATTTTATACTCGCAGCAGCAGACACTGAAAAAGCAAATCTTGCACGGATCATGGAGGAATTCAGAGGATTTACGGAAGACTGTCTCAGCGGAGCGAGAGAAGCAGGTATTATTTACGGCGTTGGAGCCTGGGAGAAGGGCGAGATCAAAGGGACGCCGGCATATGAAGAAGCTTACGAGATGGGGAAAAACATATAGAAGATACAGACTAGGAGGAATTATGATGGAATATGTAACATTAGCAAATGGTGTAAAAATGCCGATTTTAGGATACGGTGTTTATCAGGTGACAAAAGAAGAATGCGAGCGCTGTGTGCTTGATGCGCTGGAAGCAGGATATAGACATATCGATACGGCGCAGGCATATTTTAATGAGGAAGAAGTCGGGGCTGCCATAGAGAAGTCTGGTGTGCCAAGAGAAGAGATATTCCTCACGACAAAAGTATGGCTGGAGCATTATGGATATGAACAGGCAAAGGTATCTGTGATGGAATCACTTCGCAAACTCAAAACGGACTATATAGATCTTGTCCTGCTTCATCAGCCGTTTTCAGATGCTTACGGGGCGTGGAGAGCGCTGGAGGAATTATATGAGGAAGGAAAAATCAAGGCAATCGGTATCTCGAATTTCTATGCGGACCGCATGGTCGAGTTTGCATCTTTCAACCGGATTAAGCCGATGGTAAATCAGATGGAGACACATATTTTCAACCAGCAGAAAGAATTGAAGATGTGGGCGGACAAATACGATATCCGTTTGGAAGCATGGGCGCCGTTCGGCGAAGGACGCAAGGGTACATTTGACAATCCGGTTCTGGCAAAGCTCGGTGAAAAATACGGAAAAACACCGGCGCAGGTAATGCTTCGCTGGAACATTCAGAGAGGTATAATTGTAATTCCGAAGTCCACACACAAAGAGCGAATGGAAGAAAACTTTGCAGTGTTTGATTTTACATTATCTGATGAAGATATGGATGCGATCGCTGCGCTTGATAAAAAGGAAAGTTCCTTCTTCTCTCATCAGGATCCGGAGACCGTAGAGTGGTTTGTAAAGATGGTAGAAGAAAGGAAAAACCGTTAGGAGAAGTTGAAAATGGAAAAGCAGACAGCGGGCAGAGATGCCTTAAATGATTTTGCACCAAAATTTGCAGAACTGAACGATGATGTACTGTTTGGGGAAGTCTGGTCGAGAGAAGCGTATTTATCATTGAAAATCCGTTCGATCGTCACGATCACGTCACTGATCAGCAAAGGAATTGTGGACAATTCACTGAGCTACCATCTTTCTGCCGCACGAAAAAACGGTGTCACAAAGACAGAAATGGCAGAGATCCTGACGCATGCTGCATTTTATGCAGGCTGGCCGAATGCCTGGGCGGCATTTCGTCTGGCAAAAGAGGTGTATGCAGATGACAGCAAAAAACAGGACGACAGTACAGCAGAACACGGTGGATTTTTTGGAATCGGTCAGCCAAATACAGGCTTTGCAAAGTATTTTACCGGAAACAGTTATCTGAATCCACTGACAGATCCAAAAGAGACAGTGTTTATTGCAAATGTTACCTTCGAACCGGGATGCAGGAATAACTGGCACATCCATCATGCTTCAAAAGGCGGCGGACAGATTCTGCTCTGTGTAGACGGGGAAGGCTGGTATCAGGAAGAAGGAAAGACGGCACGGAGCCTGAAACCGGGAGACGTCGTGACAATTCCGGCAGAAGTAAAGCACTGGCATGGTGCAAAGAAAGATTGCTGGTTCAGTCATCTTGCGATTGAATGTCCGGGAGAGGAGACTTCCAATGAATGGCTGGAAATGGTGACAGATGAAGAATATGGTTGTTTGGAAGAGGAAAAGTAAATAGGAAAAATAAAAGATAAGGTGTACAGAGTTCTGTACACCTTATCTCAGACTGTAGACAAAGTCCCGGACAAAAGTCCGGGCTTTTCTTATGCTTCAGTTATCCACAATTCTTTTTTGTAGAATTACTTTATCAAGAAAAAAGTGTATGTTATCCACCCGATAGTTTTATACTGTCTATTCCCTTCGTGGTATAATAATCTTAACAGGAGGGATTGCTTATGATGACAAGATATGCTGATAAAAAAAGAAGTCAAATGCTCATGTTTTGTATGGATGACATGGTTCCCCAAGACCATCTTCTTCGAAAAATTGACAGAGCAATTGATTGGAACTTTATTTATG
>NZ_JBQKED010000049.1:0-23781 GCF_052121495.1 Faecalimonas sp. LCP19S3_D12
TTTTTCGACAATTCCATTATACCAAAGGAACGTATTTATGCCTTTTTAATTGGCTGAAATATTGAATTTTCAAGGTTAATCACACCTTATTGGTGTGGGAAGTTTGAGTTACTAAGAATGTATTAACCTGCAATTTGGTTTTGGGAATTGATGAATATTTAGATGATGATGTGAAAGATAAAGAATTAGAATTTTTGACTTTTAAGAAATTCTATCAGAGAATATATAAATCAACGGGAAATGCTCATTTAGCTTGGGTAGAGGAAATTAAAGAAGGATATGCTGATTACTTAAGAAAAGAAAGAGATTTAGCTGCAAGTGAATGCCCTCAACATACTTTGTACATTTTTGGTCATTCTTTAGATGTTACAGACAAAGACATTTTGAAGTTATTTATTTGCAATGATAATGTTCAGACTAAAATATTTTATTACCGAAAAAATAAAGATGACAAAAAAATAATGGGAAACCTTATAAAGAATCTTATATTGATAATGGGAAAGGAAGAACTGGTGAGAAGAACTGGTGGAGTACATAAGACTATAGAATTTATACCGCAAACAGTATTAGAGTAAATTTTGGAAAAGAAAGTTAGCAAGAAGCCGTTAGGATAATAAGTTATATGCGAGGTGAGTGCATTTTTTATGACAGTTAAAATGATACTTGCGAATCTGGCGAATACAGCGATAAAAAGTAGCGCAAACGCTATCAGAAATATTGGAATTAAATTTCTGTGAGACGAGTTTGGACAATCTGGCTGAGATTGCAGGAACAGGACATTCAGTAAAGTGGAAGAGGATACAAAAAGAATTTGGACTAATCATGAGCTGAATTTGAAAATACGAATTAATTTTTACTTCAAGATGATGTTGATTCATCGTGTCTTTCAGGATTTTTAGACTAAATCAATGGACTCGAGATAAAATTAGTTCAAGATTGGATTATATGAAGAAAAGAATTTAGTTATATGGGGATACTAAAAAGATAGGAAGGGATTAATGAAAATAATTTGAGATCATGAGTAAAAGATAGAAAAGGAGTAAATGTATGGTGGAATCAGGTTTAATGAAAGAACTGTCTATAGAAAGAAAAAATATTAAAACAGATAGCTATGATATGTCAATAGGAGAAATCATAAGTCTATATAAAGATAATGATTTAAAATTAAATCCCGCATTTCAAAGATTATTTAGATGGGATGAAGATCACAAAACAAATTTTATAGAGTCTATATTAATTGGTATTCCTATACCAGAAATATTTGTGGCACAGAAAGAGGATGGGAAATGGGATATTGTTGATGGTGTGCAAAGAATATCTACATTGTTGCAGTTGGTAGGAGAGCTTCCTGATCATAAACCATTAGTATTACAAGGGACAGAATATCTTCCTTCTTTAGAGGGAATGACTTGGGAAACAATGCCGACAGATGCTAAGAGATTGTTAAAACGTGCTCGTATTGGAGTGAATATAATTCTTACAGAAAATAGTATTCAATCACAATATGAATTGTTTCAAAGACTTAACACAGGTGGTGTGAAACTGGAAAGCCAAGAAATAAGAAACTGCTTAATAATTATGTTGAATGAAAGTGTTTATGATAAAATTAATCAATTGAAAAATTATGATAATTTTGTTAATTGTTTGACTTTGACAGAAGAAAAACTCAAAGTAGAGTATCATATGGAACTGATAGTAAGATATTTAATTGCGAAAAGAAATAAGGTAGACTATTCCAATTATAATATTGCAACAGAAAAATTACCTGATTTTTTAGATAAGGAAATTGTTAAGCTTATTGCGGATGAAAGATTTGATTTGGATAAAGAAATCGAAATATTCAAAAAAACATTTGATAAAATATTTGAAGTGATGGGGAACAATATTTTTAAAAAATATAATAAAGAAAAAGAAAAATTTGAAGGAGCATTTTCAAATGCGAGTTTTGAGGCGATATTGGTTGGTACAGCAGAAAACATTGATACCATTAATTGGAGTAATTATGAGCAAAAGGTCATTGAATTATATTCTCAGAAAAAGTTTATAAAATTTGCGGATCGTGGGGTGAAAGTTGTCAATCGGTTCAAAGAATTAAACGATTTTTCAAGGGAGTATTTTGCAAATGAAAATTGAACAATTTGAAGATTTTATCCAAGAAGATTTAGCTTGGAGAAAAATGGAAATATCTCAATTGTTTAGAATCTTGAATACAGCGGAATCAAAAGAGGTAGTGACAAAATCCATTGTACTATTATTGTATGCACATTGGGAGGGATTTCTGAAAAAGAGTTTCAAATACTATTTGAAATATGTATCAGAATGTAAAATCAAAATAAAAGATTTGACATTAAATTTTAAGGCAATTGTTTTGAAAAAATACGCTCATGAATGCATTGATAATGATAGTTTAAATCTTTCAAAAGAAATGCAATTTATTAATGCTCAAGATAAGATGGATAATAAACGGTTTAAAATAAAAATAGATGTGGAAAATGATTTAGATGAAGATATAATTAATACAAAACATAATTTGAATTCAAAGGTACTAAAGAACATTTGTGATATTGTTGGAATAAAATACAATAATTCAATGAAAGCAAGATCAGCATATGTTGATGCGATATTGTTGAAACATAGAAATTCAATAGGACATGCGGGTAAAATGGCAAAAGATGATACAAGGGAGGAAGAAATGTTATCATTTGATGATGTCCAAAAATTAAAAAATTTTGTATTGATAATGTTAGATTACTATGCAAAAGTATTAGTGGATTATACAGAACGAGAATTTTATTTGGCTAGCAATGATTCTGAAAGAGCTCAATATGAAGAAGAACAGGAGAATTACTTGTCTTCAAAATTAGATGGAATTGAAAGAAAAAAGGATATGCAGATACAAATGGATACATAAATCATTTACTGTAGGAAAGGATTAAAATGTCTAATAATTGTCAGGTACAAACTCCAGATGCATATGTTAAAAAATTGTTAGATTATGTAGGGTATAATAATAATCTTTTGGGAAAAAGGGTACTTGAAAATTCATGTGGTGAAGGAAATATTTTAGCGGAAATTGTGGAACGCTATATTTGCGATTTGAGAGAAAATAAATATGAAGATATAGAAATAGTAAAAGGAATCGAAAACGATATTGTTGGATATGAAAAGGATCCAAAATTAGCGGCTGTATGTGTTGATAAGCTTGAGCGTATTAGAGTTTCTCAAAAACTCCCAAAAGTTCACTGGAATATAAAAATTGAAGATTATTTGGTTGAAGAAGAACAAAAGTATGAGTACATTATAGGGAATCCACCATATATTACATATCATGATCTGAAAATTGAAGAAAGAAAGTGGCTTCAGAAAAGCTTTGATTCATGTAAAGTGGGGCGGTGTGATTATTATTATGCATTTGTTGAGAAAAGTATTAAATCACTTGCTGAGAATGGAAAGCTTGCATATCTAGTTCCGTTTAGCATTTTTAGAAATAAATCAGCAGAACAATTGAGAGAGTTAATAAGAGCCTCAATAATTGATATATATGATTTCACAGGAGAACAAATATTTCCAGGTGTTATAACATCTTCTACAATAATAGTCTGTGATAATGAAAATAGGAATTCAACAATCAAATATCACCATAAGAATATTGACAAGGTAGTTGATAAAAGTACATTGGGGGCAAAGTGGTTCTTTGTCGATGATAAATACAATCAAGCTAAATTTGGCGAGTATTTCCGTGTTTGTAATGGTGTTGCGACATTATGTAATGAAGCTTTCTTGATAACAGAATATGAGCAGGATGAATACTATGCATATGTTGGAGATGCAAAAATTGAAAAGGAAATGTTGCTTCCGGCAGTAAGCACAAAAACACTAAAAAGACAAAAGAAAACGAAAAAGGAAGAAAAAATAATATTTCCTTATATAGTAAATAAAAAGGGTTATAAACAAATAGATGAAAAAGAATTTATGGAAAAATATCCTGAAACGGTAAAATATCTTGAAAAATTTCGAGACAAACTTTTAAAAAGAAAGGTTGATTCAAAAGTTAGTTGGTATGAGTATGGACGGACACAGGCTTTGAATGAGGTATATGGTGAAAAACTTGTTTTCCCAATGGTGATTACATCGCGTGTTAAAGCATACAAAGTAAAAAATATGACTGTTCCATATGCAGGTTACTTTGTGAAAAAAATAGAAAATGGGAAATATTCATTATCACTGGCAAAAAAAATATTGGAGAGTAAAGATTTTTACAACTATGTAAAGGAACATGGGACTCCAACAACCGCCACGTCGTATAGAATTTCAGTTAGGGAAATTGAGAATTATAAATTTGATCCAAAACTATATGAATAATAAGCAGGGTATTAGATTGAACTGTGTCTCTATTTCGTCTACAAAAAGTCTCTCGGGCTTCTGTAATCAGTGGAATAGATAGAAAATCTATACTATATAGAATGAATTTTTGACTAAATAGATACTAAATATAGTATAGTGTATAGAGTGGGAATAAGCAAAAAGTGGATATGAGGGCCTGCAAACCCGCATAAACACTGGGTTTTTGATTTTCAAATTCCCCATTTGATAGCAGATTGATAGCACTCGTCAAATCCCGATTTATTGAGTTTGAAAAGAAAAATCGGGTGGCTTGCGAGTAGCCTAAAAATCCTCATCTTTTTATTCATAAGTAAAAGGTCTAACTGATTTTTGTTGATCAGTTAGACCTTTTTTATTTTGCTCTCATTTATCTGAATTATCTGATTTTGCGCAACAAACGGCTTTTCCCGTGGCCTACAAGTGAAGGGGTTAGATCAGACCCTCCGGCGGCATCTTGGCGCGGACCTGGTTGCTGTCGTATTCCGGGTAGTGGTAACGCCAGCGGTCATAGTCCTCCTGAGAGATCTCGCCAGCTTCCAATTTGGCCGCCTGTTCCCGCCAGGCCCAAAGCATTTCGTGCAGTCGGGCGGCATCCTTGTTTTTGCTAAAATCCACCTGCAAGGCAAGCTCACCGTCCTGCTCCGTGACTTTCAGCCCGTAGTTGTCCTCCAGGGTAAACAGCGTATGCATCAGCCCTACATAGGAGTCTATGTCCGGAACAGAGAGTGCATGGGGCGAGACATCCAGCACCTCAGCCAAAGCGGCGGTCAGGTCTGCCTTTGGGGTTCTTGATCCTGTTTCGTACTGTGCAAGGCGCACATCAGCAGACTTCTCCGGGAAGCCCAGTGACATGCCAAGATATTTTTGTGTCATCCCCCGCAGGAGACGGAAAAAGTGAATTCGTTCACCAATCGCCATTTCATCAACTCCAGTCCATGATTGTTCTTATCCGAAACATAGCATATTTGTTTAGCTTTGTCAAGATAATCTAAGCAAATTTATTTAATAATATTTCTTTCAAAACACTTGAACTAAGCTTATATGTATAGTATCATAAGAACACTAAGCTAATAAGTTTAGATAATATGGCGAATCAAATGGATCATCAGATTTTTGGTTGCGAAACCGAGAAAAAGTGGCAGTAGAGAGTAAGGAGGTCTTTATGAAAAGCAAAATTAGCAGGCAGAAACGATCAACAAAGAAAGGAAGGTATTTACGATGGCTAATCAGATTTTTATGCGTGTCAACGAAGTGGCAGAGGAGTTGGGGATCTCCATTCCCTTTGCCTATAGGATCATCCGGCAGATGAATGAGGAACTGGCGAAAACCGGCTGCATCACCATTGCCGGGCGAATTGACCGAAAGTTTTTCCACGAGAAATTCTACGGTACAAGATCTGAGACAGAAAGATTAACTATTAAAAGTCAACCCCGAAAATGAATGGTGGTGGTGAAAAAGAGATGGCTCAAAAAAGGTATAGCAAAGCTGAGGTCTTGTCAGACCCCTGCTGGCTATTCAAGTAGCTGCACTTAAGCCGCTGAGCAATATGGCTGCCTGGACTTCTCCATGGCAAATATCAGACGAACCAACTTTTTGGCCGCGTGAGAGATGGCAATGTTGTAGTGTTTTCCCTCCGCCCGCTTCTTGGCGAGATAATCAGCAAAAGTCGGGTCCCAGTGGCAGACATACTTGGTTGCGTTGTAAAGTGCGTAGCGTAGGTATCGGGAGCCACGCTTTTCCATATGCGGGTAGCAATTTTTGAGCTGTCCGGATTGGTAAGTGGAGGGGGACATCCCTGCATAAGCCAACAGCTTGTCTGGGGAGTCAAACCGGGTGAAGTCGCCGACTTCTGCCAGGATCATGGCAGCCATGCGGAACCCCAGCCCAGGGATAGTGGTAATAGGAGAATGAAGCTCATCCATAATGGATTGGATTTGCTCTTCGATTTCATCAATTTCACGATCCAGTTTACGGATGAGCCGGATGGTGTGCTGCAATTCAAGGGACTTGGCAGGCATCTGAGAGCCAATAGAGTTTTTGGCGGCATTTCGTATTTCAAGAGCCATATCCCGTTTGTAGTGGCCATTGGAGGCGGTTTCGAGCAACGCTTTCAGCCTCGTTAAATGGGTATTGGCAACCTGTTTGGCCCCCGGGAACTCTTCCAGCAGGGCGTAGACAGAAGCAATATGCAGAGAAGGGACGAGTTTTTCCAATTCCGGAAACAGAATGCAGACCAGCCGGGCGATAGAACTTTTCAGCTTGGCACGTTCTTTCACCTTGTCAAAACGGTATCTGGTCAGTGACTTTAGCTCCTCGTTGTGGTATGCTGTATCTGTGTAGGGTTTGAGGCCCGCATCGGATAACAGCATAGAAGCAATCGTTCGTGCATCCACCCGGTCAGTCTTGGTCTTTCTCAGGCTAAGGCTCTTTCGGTAAAGGTTTGTGCGCAAGGGATTCAGGACATAGGTGGTCAGACCGTTGTCAAGAAGAAACCCGAGCAGATTGTAGCTGTAATGTCCGGTAGCCTCAAGCCCTACTTTTATTTTATCCTGCGGTGCGGTACAATGCCGGATTCGCTGTAAAAGGTAGTGGAACCCGTCCATGGTGTTGGGGATTATGAATGCATCCGCCAGGACTTCGCCCTCGGAACTGACGATAAAGCAATCGTGCTTATCTTTTGAGACATCGATGCCAACAGAAACCACCATAACAAATACCTCCAACGATAAATATGTGATGCTGCATCCACAGTACACCTTACTTTTGTAGCCTTGTTCCACATAAACCGTCTGGCGGTATTTAACTGATCAACAAAACTGTAAGGGGCTGTGGTTGGAACCTTTCTGGAACCATCTCGTGGTAGGAGGTTGAAACCAATCCACAGCATCCCTTACAGTGTAGCACAGCCCTTGGAGAGGGGCTCTAATAACTACTACTCTATAATACAAGGAAGGAGAAATAATTATGGCAGCGTTCAAAAATAAGGACAATGGCACCTGGTATGTTCAATTCCGCTACACCGATTGGAAGGGTGAACGCCAGCAGAAGCTCAAGCGCGGCTTTGCCACCAAGCGAGAAGCGCTGGAATGGGAACGGGAGTTCCTGATGGAAAAACAGGCTGATGTGAACATGAGCTTTGAGAGCTTCGTTGCTCTCTATGAAAAGGACATTAAACCCAAGCTGAAACTCAATACCTGGCTCACCAAGGAGAGTATCATCAAGAAAAAGATCCTCCCCTATTTTGCGAATCGAAAACTTTCGGATATCACGGCAAAGGACATTATCCGTTGGCAAAATGAAATCCGGGAGTTGAGGGACTGCCACGGCAAACCTCTGTCGAAAACTTACCTGAAGACAGTTCACAACCAACTAAGTGCCATTTTCAACCATGCTGCCCGTTTTTACGGTCTGAATATCAACCCGGCCCGACAGGCTGGCAACATGGGGGCGGAGGAACGAAAGGAGATGCTGTTCTGGACCCGAGAGGAGTACACCAGATTTTCCGAAGCTATGATGTACAAGCCGTTGTCCTTCTACGCCTTTGAGGTATTGTACTGGTGCGGTGTCCGTGAGGGAGAGCTGCTGGCCCTGACCCCGGCAGATTTTGACTTTGAAAAGCGCACCGTCACCATCAATAAGTCTTACCAGCGACTCAATAAGCAGGATGTGATCACTACACCTAAAACGCCCAAGAGTAACCGCGTGATCCAGATGCCGCAGTTCCTGTGTGATGAACTCCAGGACTACCTCAAGCAGCTCTACGGCGTGGAGCCGGACAGCCGGATGTTTCCCATCAGCAAAAGCTATCTTCACCGGGAAATGGACCGTGGTTGCAAGCAAACGGGGGTGAAAAGGATTCGCATACACGATTTGAGACATAGCCATATCAGTCTGTTGATCGACATGGGCTTTACCGCCCTGGCCATCGCGGAGCGTGTGGGGCATGAGAGCATCGACATCACCTACCGATACGCCCATCTATTCCCCACCCGACAGGTGGAGATGGCTGACAAGTTGGATTCACTGAAAAATGAGAAGGGGGTGTAAGAAGATGTCCAAGAAGAACTATGACAACCACAACCGCTGGAGAAACAAGACGGTGGCTTTCCGAGTGTCAGCGGAAGAAGATCTCCAACTGGAAACCTTGGTGAAACTCACCGGCCTGACCAAGCAGGATTACATTATCCGGCGGCTGTTGGAACGAGATGTGGTGGTGCAGGGCAATCCAAAGGTTTACCAAGCCCTGCGGGATCAGTTGTCTGCTGTGCTGGACGAGCTGCGCCGGATCGAGGCCGGACAGGGCGTGAGCGACGAGCTGCTGGATACTATCCGAATGATCACAACCATTATGAACGGGATGCAGGAGGAATTCGCCTATGACCGATGAGAAAAAGAAAATGACCGCCCAAGGCTCATCTGTTGGCGCAGATGATGGGCAGTCAATCTCAAAAAACTCTGAAAATAGTATACCCACTTCCGGGCAAAAAAGCAACGATGAAATTGTAAACTCTCAGGACAGTCTGGAAGAAATGTACCGTAAGATGCAGCGTATAACAGACCCCCGATACCTGCATACATTCACGATGACAGAGCTGTTCCAAACCACCTATAAGAGTAGGCCTCCGGTGGTGGAAGGCCTGCTTTACGCAGGGGCATATATCCTTGCCGGCGCACCCAAAATCGGCAAGTCCTTCCTGGTGGCTCAGATTGCCTACCATGTCAGTACCGGGCAGGATTTGTGGGGATATAAAGTCCATCAGGGGACGGTACTTTACCTTGCGCTGGAAGATGATTTTCAGCGTATCCAGAGCCGGATGTTTATGATGTACGGCGTGAACGATACCCCCAACCTCCACTTCGCCACCGCCGCCGGAAAAATCGGGAACGGGCTGGACGAACAGTTGGAAAACTTCATGCAGGAGTACCCGGACACCAAACTCATTATCATCGACACCATGCAGAAGATCCGGGAGGTTAGCGGTGAAGCATACAGCTACGCCAGTGACTATGGGATCATTGGCAGGATCAAACAGTTTGCCGATCACCACGGCATTTGTGTGCTGACCGTCCACCACACCCGTAAGCAGCAGGCTGATGATTCGTTTGAGACGATTTCCGGCACCACAGGGCTTTTGGGATGTGCGGACGGTTCACTGCTGATGCAGAAGAAAAAGCGCACGGAACTGGACGCCACCATCAAGGTGGTAGGACGAGATCAGCCGGATCAGATCCTCTACTTGAAGAAGGACCCTCAAACCCAGATCTGGAACCTGGAACGCATGGAAAACGACCTGTATAAAGAGCCGCCGGACCCGGTGCTGGATGCGGTTGCAAAGTTGGTTTCCCTTGAGTGCCGGGAATGGATCAGCTCTCCATCCGAACTGGCTGAAGCTCTCCAAACGGGAATGGCCTCCAACGCCCTCACTAAGTACCTGAATGTCAAGGCAGGCAGGCTGCTGGAGGAATACCATGTTGGCTATGAAAATAAGGACAAACATTCCGGTCGGCAAGTGAAATTGACCTATATGCTGGTAGAGCCAACCGCCTGTGAAGTAACCGAAGAATAAGGGGCGCGACGATAGCGACGGTCGCGACGGTGAAAATGATACCGTCAAAAACACCGTCGCTATCGTCGCAACCGTCGCGGAAAGGAAATGAATATGAAAAGTGTACAAATTTCCTATGACCTTTTTGTAGCTTTGGTGGAGTATCATCTGGCCTATGACGATGATTATGCCGAGGAAATTCATCAGGGGCTGGAGCAAAAGTTAGATGCGCTGGTGCGGCATGAACTGTATGCAAAATATAAGACTGCACCCACCGCAGAAGAACGGGAGCAGGCCCGGCAGGCATACCTGGATAAGCGAGGGATATTTCCGGATTTTCGCTGGTAACAGGTGCTTACTTTCATACTAATCTCGCAGATGAAATTAGCACCAAAGTCAATCTTCTCCCTGTTGGCTTAAACAGGAGCGTGTCACGCTCCTGTTTTTTCTGCTGGCAGAAGGAATGGCTGACGGCAGTTTGGGCAAAGAAATTCCGCTAAAAAGTATCTCGGATGGGGTGGTGTTTTGCCACCCCATTATCCCAAAGGGTGCCCCATTTTAGGGTACCCAAAAATCACCATAGGATGTCGCGTTTCACGACACACCATGCAAAAAAACATAACACAGGATGCGGAGTAAAAGAGAACGATAGGTAGGCATTTTGCCCACACATCAAGCAATGGCTACTGTGTTTTACGACAGCCATCAGGCAATAAGGGGGGCGATTTGTTCCTGGGCATCTGAAAGGGAACGGTGCTTTGGCGTACCCCTTCAAAGCGTTCGCAGAACGCGCAGCCATAGAATGAAATTCTGTGTTCAAAAGGGGCTTGGGGGCGCTGCCCTCAACAAGCAGACGGCAGGAAATGTGAGTGTGTATTAACACTCGCATTGCTTGCCGGATTTGTGTGTGGATAGCCACACGCATTGCTTGCCAGATTCTAAAATTAACGAAACAGTCCTTGTGCCGCTACGGAAAATCAACCGAAATTTAAGCATTAGGAGGTAACGACTATGAGAAAGATTTTGTCCTGTGAGTTCAACCCGGACACAGCCTGTGTGGAGCTGCGCCTGGATGATGAGACACTGATTTCCATCGACTGCACCGTAGGGAAATCAACACTGTGAACTATATAGATTGTCATGTGTATCGGAGCAATAAGCAAACTTATCATTAGATGAGCCGAGTTTGGTCAGGGGAAATTTATTTTTGAATACGCAGTCACTTTTTCGAATTATATTACAGCGATAACAAACACAATGTTTGAGTTTTTGACAAAACAATGCTATACTGTGAGTAGTTGTGATTTTCCTTGAATGGAGGCATAGGAATGAAGGTAAGCTACAAAAAGCTTTGGAAAATACTGATTGATCAAGATATGAAAAAAAGAGATTTAGAAAAGGCCGCCGGGATTAGTCATTATACTATCAATAAATTAAATCATGGCGACAATGTAACTACGGATGTCTTAGGAAAAATCTGCATGGCATTAAATTGCACAATAGATGACATCATGGAATTTGTTGACGAATAAGTCTGAAAATAAAAAACGGGCTTTCTTAAAAAGCAATCTTTTTTATAAAAAATCCTCAAGTATAGGAGATGAAGATATGGCATACCAAAGTGAAGCAGCCCTTGAACAGCAGTTCATAGAACAGCTCAATAAGCAGGGCTACACCAGCGTCTCTATACCAGACTATGACGCTCTGGTTGAGAACTTCAAAACACAGTTTGCAGCCTTCAATGCTGCGAAACTCGACCACCCTTTGACATCTAAGGAATGGGAGCGAGTGTTCAACATTATGCTTGGAAAATCTGTTTTCCAGAGCGCAAAAATACTTCGAGATAAGTTCGTGCTGGAGCGTGAGGACGGAACGAAAGTGTACCTCTCCTTCTTCGATGCCGACCACACAAAGAACATTTTTCAAGTAACAAACCAGACAACGGTTGTTGGGAAGTATGTCAATCGTTATGATGTGACGCTCCTTGTCAATGGACTGCCTCTCATTCAAGTGGAGTTGAAGCGGCGTGGCATAGATATTCGAGAAGCTGTCAACCAAGTGATGCGCTATAAAAAGCATTCCTACAATGGACTGTACCACTTCATTCAGCTTTTCGTTGTGTCCAATGGCGTTGATACAAAATACTTTGCCAACTCCGACAGAGATATGCTTCACAGTCTTGCCTTCTTCTGGACGGACTTCAACAATGTGCGTATCACCAATCTGAAAGAGTTCTCTATCTCCTTCCTTGCCAGAGACCATATCATCAAGATGCTGACGAGATATACCATCCTGAATGACACGGACAAGCTGCTCATGGTAATGCGTCCCTATCAGGTATATGCGGTAGAGGCTCTTGTCCGGCAAGCCACCCTCACCAATCGCAACGCCTATGTTTGGCATACAACCGGCGCAGGAAAGACGCTGACATCTTTTAAGACGGCACAAATCCTCGCAGCCAATCCCAATATCAAAAAGGTCATCTTTCTTGTAGACCGGAAGGACTTGGACTCCCAAACTACAGAAGAGTTCAACAAATTTGAAGCCGGTTCTGTTGATGCTACTGATAGAACTGATGTCCTTGTAAAACAGATGCAGGACAAAAACCGACAGCTCATCGTCACAACGATGCAGAAGATGGCGAACGCTGTGAAGCGTCCTCAATATGCAAAGGTTATGGATGCCTATAAGGACGAGAAGATTGTCTTCATCATCGACGAGTGTCACCGCAGTCAGTTTGGTGATATGCACAAGGACATTGTTCGGCATTTCCAGAAGGCTCAGTTCTTCGGATTTACCGGCACACCTCGTTTTGAGGTCAACGGAAAGACGGAGGGAAAAATCACACAGACCACAGAAATGCTCTTCGGAGAATGCGTACATAACTATCTCATCAAGGATGCTATCTTCGACAACAATGTTCTTGGCTTCCATATTGAGTACATCAAGACGATGGAGGGTGATTTCGACTGGGACGATCCCACAATGGCAGATGGGATTGATGTAGGCGAACTCTATATGTCCGAGGAACGGATGTCGATGATCGCAAACCACATTGTCCAAAACCATAAAGCGAAGACAAGAAACGGTCAATACACCGCCATCTTTGCTGTCTCTTCGATTGAAGCTCTGGTCAAATACTATGACATCTTCAAGAAGATCAATCATGACCTGAACATCAGCGGTATCTTCTCCTATGGACAGAACGAAGAAGCAGAAGGTAAAGATGAGCATAGTCGGGACGCTCTGGAACGGATCATCAAAGACTATAACGAGATGTACAGCACCAATTTCTCGACGGACACATTCTCAGCCTATCATAAGGATATTTCAGACCGTGTGAAGGGAAAGAAAACCAAGTCTCTGGACATCCTTCTTGTAGTAAATATGTTCCTGACCGGCTTTGACAGCAAGCAGCTGTCCGTCCTCTATGTGGACAAAGATTTGAAATATCATGACCTACTGCAAGCCTACTCACGAACCAACCGTGTTGAAAAGGAAACGAAACCCTTTGGCATTATCATCTGCTACCGTAATCTGAAAAAGAGAACAGATGACGCTCTTACCCTATTTTCTCAGAGCCATGATACTACTGGTATTGTTGTTCCCGACTATCCCTATTTCGTCGAGAAGTACAATGAAATGGTTACCCGTTTAAAAGAAATAGCGAAGACTCCAGCGTATATTGACACCATGCAGAACGAGGATGACCAGAAGCTTTTCGTTGAGACATTCCGTGAGCTGACCAAGTATTTGCAATCACTTCAAACCTTTATTGAGTTCAGCTTCGACCAAGACTCTCTCATCATGAACGAGCAGGAATATCAGGACTATAAGAGCAAGTATCTGATGCTTTACGCAAAGCAAAAGAAAGATCGTGAAGTTGTTTCCGTCCTGAACGATGTGGATTTCTGCATTGAGCTGATGGAAAGTGACCGAATCAATGTTGCTTATATCATGAACCTTATCCGCAACATTCACTTCGATGATGCCAAACAGAAGGATTATGATATTAAGCATATCAAGGAAGAACTGGGAAGAACTGACAATCCGCAGTTGCTCCGCAAGGTGGAGATTCTGCAAGCCTTTTTGGATCGTGTTGTTGTGGGGCTGGAAAGCGCAGATGAAATTGACGCTGCCTACAATGACTTTGAAAATGAGGCAAAGCGTGAAGAAATTGTCGCCTTTGCTCATACAGAAGAAATTGATCCAACTATGCTGACCGACTTCATCTCGGAATATGAGTTTTCCGGCACAATGGATGCCGGTAACATCCGTGACCGTATCGAAAAACCAATGCCGCTGCTGAAAAAACGCTCTCTGGTGAACAGAATTGTAGACTTTATCCGGCAGCACACCGAAAAATTTCAATAAGGAGAATGTAAAATGGACAACAGTATTCAGGCGCACCAGAAAGAGCTTTGCAATAAGCTTTGGGCGATGGCAAACGCACTCCGGGGTAATATGGAGGCGTATGAGTTTAAGAACTACATCTTGGGCATGATTTTCTACTACTATCTGTCTGACCGTACAGAAAAGTACATGGCGAATCTTCTGAAAGACGATGGCATCAGCTATGAAGACGCATGGATTGATGAGGAATACAAGGAAGCCGTTGTAGAAGAGGCTCTGCGTGATCTGGGCTTTATCATTGAACCGCAATTCCTGTTCCGCAAGATGGTCAAGATGGTTGAAAACCGTTCTTTTGACATTGAGTTTTTGCAGAAAGCAATCAATGCCCTTATGGAGTCCACACTTGGCAATGATTCTCAAGAGGACTTTGACGGGCTGTTCTCTGATATGCAACTCGACTCTACTAAACTGGGGCATACCGTCAAAGACAGAAGTGCTGTCATGGCAAAAATCATTGCCTCTCTGGACGAAATCAACTTCGGAGTAGAAGACACAAAGATTGATGTTCTTGGCAATGCATACGAGTATCTGATCGGTCAATTCGCTGCAACAGCCGGTAAGAAGGCTGGCGAGTTCTACACTCCTTCAGGTCCTGCCGAGCTGCTGTGCCGTCTGGCTTGTCTTGGACTAACGGATGTCAAGGACGCAGCCGATCCCACTTGCGGCTCTGGCTCTCTTCTGCTGCGCCTCAAAAATTATGCTAATGTGCGCAACTACTATGGTCAGGAGCTTACTTCTACAACCTACAACCTTGCCCGAATGAATATGATCCTTCGTGGCATTCCTTACCACAATTTCAATATCTACAACGGGGACACCTTGGAACATGACTACTTCGGTGACATGAAGTTCCGTGTTCAGGTTGCCAATCCTCCGTATTCCGCTAAGTGGTCTGGCGATTTGAGTTTCATGGAAGATCCCCGATTCAACGAATACGGCAAGCTTGCCCCGAAAAGCAAGGCTGACTTTGCTTTTGTACAGCACATGGTACATCACATGGACGAGGACGGACGAGCTGTTGTGCTGCTGCCTCATGGCGTTCTGTTCCGTGGTGCTGCGGAAGAAGTGATCCGTAAACACCTTATCCTGAAGTTGAATGTGTTGGATGCCGTGATCGGTCTCCCTGCCAATCTCTTCTTCGGCACAGGTATTCCGGTATGTGTCCTTGTTCTCAAGAGGGAGCGTAACGGCAATTCCGACAACATTCTGTTCATTGATGCTTCCAATGATTTTGAAGCTGGCAAGAACCAGAATATTCTCCGTGAGTGCGATATTGATAAGATCGTCGAGACCTATGAGCGCCGTGAAGATGTGGACAAGTATGCTCATGTTGCAACCATGCAGGAGATTGAAGAGAACGGTTTCAACCTCAATATTCCCCGATATGTTGATACCTTTGAGCCGGAAGAAGAAATTGACCTGAACGAAGTAGCTACGGAAATCCGCAAGCTGCAAAGTGAAATTAAGGAGATTGATGCAGAGCTGAAACCGTTTTTTGACGAACTGGGACTTGATTTCCCGTTTGAAGTGGAGGGCAAATAATTATGGCAAATGTATCCTCAAGTAACGGTCTCGAAAAGCGTCCGAAGCTCCGCTTTCCGGGCTTTGATGAGCCGTATATATTACATCGCATCGGGGACATATACGCCGAGCGTAGTGAGCGTGGGGCGGATGATATGGAGCTGCTGTCTGTTACAATGAATGATGGAGTTATGCAGCGTTCCGAAATTGAGGGGAAAGACAACTCAAGCGAAGATAAAAGCAACTACAAGGTTGTCCGCAAGGGAGATATGGTCTATAACTCGATGAGGATGTGGCAAGGAGCGAATGGCGTGTCTTCTTATGACGGTATCGTCAGCCCCGCCTACACTGTTCTCACGGCAAAGGTCTCTATCTGTAATGAGTATTTCGCAGCTCTTTTCAAGAACTATAAACTGATCAACGAGTTCAGAAAGAACTCACAGGGGATGACCTCCGATACATGGAACTTGAAATATCCGCAAATAGAAACAATCAAGGTTTATTTGCCGGAAGTTGCAGAGCAGGAAAAAGTAGCCTCTATGCTCGTTACCCTCGACAAAAGAATCGCAGCACAAGTAACGCTTGTCGAACAGCTCAAGAAGTATAAAAGAGGTGCCATTTCCCATATTCTTTCAGGCAAAGACAGCGAGTTTGCCGGCGAAGCTATATGGGCTGAGAAGACACTTTCTGACTTATGTTGTGAGTTCAGAAGTGGGCGTAACATATCAGCAACACTCATCCACGAAAGCGGAGATTATCCTGTGTATGGGGGTAATGGCATACGAGGGTATTGTGACCATTATAGTCATGAGGGTGAATATGTAGTAGTGGGACGACAAGGTGCATTATGCGGAAATGTCCGGCTTATTCGAGGGCAAAACTATTTGTCTGAACACGCTATTGCGGTTCGTGCGAACGAGGAAAACGATACCAAGTTTCTATTGTATTTACTTGATTTCATGAATCTTGGTCAGTATTCAGACCAAGGCGCACAACCCGGTCTTGCCGTAAACAAACTTCTGAGGCTCAAATGTAATGTTCCTGAGAAAAAAATACAGTCAAAAATATCGGCTTTTCTTCTGACTTATGATAAACAAATTGCTTTTCAGGAAAGTATTCTTTCTTTACTAACTGCTCAGCGCAAAGCATTCTTGCAGCAACTTTTTATATAAAGAGCTGCTGCAAGAGGGAAACTCGCATTCTAACCAACAGACGCTCCATACTTTCAGCATTCGCTATTTTTTTATTTACTGCTTCAAATAGCTTTGACAAGTGTTTCTGTTCTTTCACTGACGGCAAACACCGACGGATACCGACAAATTGGGAATAATGCACTCTTTGCTTTTCAATAAGAGATCCTGTAGCAATGAGCTTGTAGTGAATTAGCATGGGGTACGATGTCAGGTATTCTTCCCAGAAACTAATAGTATCAGTTTCATTGACAGAAAAGATATTATAATAACCCGAAACGGCGGCAGTATATCCGAGATGATTGGGGGCGATTGCTCCTAAATGGGCATTCATGGGATTATATGCAAACCAACCGGGCTTGATTGCTTTATAGTTGTCTCCCTCCTTAGTTATAAGAAATTCACGGTAATAACGCTCTGTTTTGGGTGTTATTCCATCTTCAACAGTGAGACTAACCAGAGGTGTGTCTGGGCTATTTGATGTCTTTATAATTTGTTCGGTGAAAAATTTACCAAAAGATGATACTTCCCATGTTGGATAATGATCTTTTCCATTTCCTTTTCTTACAGAGAATACTCGCTGAATGACACCTCTTTTATACTTCTTGAGGGCATCAACCAAAGAACGCTGTTTGTCAATTCTCTGCTCTATGGCATTGAGAAATAAAGCAATTCTATCCTGTTCCTTTGCTGAGGGGATATTTATAGGCATTGCAAAAAAAGTGTCATCCTTGATGCTCACCCTATCATGCCTTGCACCGCTGTCACCAGACATATAGATATACCGATGCCATGCCGATGAACGGAAGTACCATTCAAAATACAGAGGATTGATCTCCTGCTTTGCTCGGAAGCACAGATACAATGGGGACACTATCCCTGCTTCTGGATATTTATAGCTGCTTATGGGACCGTAGGGTGCATCGGTAGATTTCCGGGGGTTATAAACAAAATCATTTGTCTCGATGATGTAGTACCCATCTGTATTATCGCTATTTGCAATATTCTTATCAAAATAGTCACGCTGCGGAATAAGCCCCTGTTTTGCTGAATTGCAGATTACATTGGTTATCGCACCATCAGCATTTTTCTTGATGTTTTTGGCAAAATAGTTCGAAAGGAGTGCTGATTTCCACGGCTCATCAAAGCCCGGAAAGCGGAGCTTCGGACGCTTTTCGAGACCGTTACTTGAGGTTTATAATGCCTTGATTATTTCTCCATCAGATAATATCTGTGGAGGTGGTCAATATGACTAATAATACACAATTTAAGACGCTGCTGAACACTTGGCTAAATCAAAAGAAGCCGATGATCACACCGTCAACCTATGCCAGCTTCACGCTAATAGCCGAAAATCACTTAATACCCTACTTCGGCAGGCGGAAGATCGGCAGCATCACCGAGACGGACATTCAGAGCTACATATCGTATCTCTACGAATCCGGGCGGTTGGATAAGTCCGGTGGTCTCACTGTGAAGACCATACGAGATGTAATTCTCGTACTGCGGCTTGCTATGGAGTATGCCTACAAGGAAAGGGCGATACCGCTGCTCAACTGGGACTTAATAGAGTACCCAAAAGAGCTGGGTGTTAAGAAAGTGGTATCGCTATCCAAAGATCAGGAGCAAGCTCTTATTCAGTGCATCTACATGAACCTGAATAGGAAAACCGCTGGCATTCTCATTGCACTGTTTACTGGGGTGCGGATCGGTGAACTTTGCGGCTTGCAAATGAAGGACATCTCGCTGACGGATAAAACCATCAGCATCAACAAAACTGTCCAGCGCATCTATGACAAGAAAAAGGGCGAGTCCTATCTGCACATAGGACCGCCAAAGACCAAAACATCAGCTCGGACAATTCCCGTACCGTCGTTGCTGATGAACATTATCAAGAAGTTCTACATAGAAAACCCCAACCATTACTTCTTGACTGGCAAGACAAAGCCAACAGAACCTCGCACATACCGACAGTTCTTTTCTCGTTTCCTGAAACGCAACGGGCTACAAAAGGTGAAGTTTCACGAGATCAGACATACATTTGCAGTACGGGCAATCGAAATACCGGAGTTTGACATCAAATCTCTCTCCGAGATTTTGGGGCATAAGAATGTGTCCTTTACGCTGAATGTCTATGGCAGCGCAAATCTCCAACAGAAAGTCAAGTGCATGAACCTTCTGAACGATTTGCTGTAACGAGAAAGAGCCTCAGCCGACACCCGAACGGACATCGACTGTGGCTCTTTGTGTTTTATGATATTCTAATGACGGCGCAAAACGACCTTTGTCCTGACATTCTTTCGGTGAAACTTGTGCAGACAATAAAAAAGGAAAATTAGGATAGAATTTTTTATGGAATCGTGTTATAATACTTCCAAGCCACCAATTCATCAGTCTCAAGCAAAACCCATGATAGGATGGCCCAGATAGATTTTTGATAGCAAAAGTCCGAATAGACCTTAGGATAAGGATAATCTGTATCAAATAAAACCACGACGAATCAAATCCGCTATACAAAAAAGTTTAGAAATGGATTTAACTCGGCGAGTTTGAATAGTAAACAGAGAGCCGGGAAGCCGCATAAACAGCGGACTTTCCGGCTTTTAGTATGTGTCGTGATACCTTTTTGATACCTAAATAATGGTTATTCATCTTCATCTTCATCTTCATCTTCATCTTCAACATCGAGGGTTGATTCCCAAGAATCATTAATACCTTTTGCTAAAGCTCCCCGATAAGCTGGATGTATTTCCCAAGCATATCCGCCGTCACCAATATTTATGTTTAAGAGATAGGGCGATTCATCATAATATACTCTTGAAATTTTTCCATCCGGTTTGCGCTTTCGTCCTGTGATAAATCCGATTTTATATAAGAAATGTGCAATTTGATGAAAATTTGCAAGTTTCAAACTCTCTGATGATGGTTCATATATTTTAATGGTTATATTTAAAAGAATATTTTTGATTTTTGTGTGTAGTTGAACAGTTGTATACACATATCGTTCAGACTGCTTGGTTTTAATTTCTTGTGTTGTTGGTGCCATTCTCACAAGTAGAGACTGAAGCTGTGGCAACTGATTTTTATATTCGTTAACTAAGTCTTTTAGGCGTTCTTGAGAATACGATTCTAATACATTGAAAAAGCAGGTATCGTTAATCTTTTCTAACTTACGTTGGTACGCTTCTTCAGCTACACTTTGGCAAAGCTTTACCATATCACGCGGTTTTCGCCTGATTAATGAAAAAATAACACGGTGAGTGGGGGCATTACGCCAACTGCGAGTATTTTCTCCAAATTTGGGTTCAAATACATAATTTAAATATTGACTTAGATGATATTGCATAGTGCCAATATTTTGAGTGGTTTGTTCATCAAATTGTATATTAAAATAGGCACATATCCTTTTGGCCAAAGCCTTAATTATTTCTCTATTGTTCCATTGACATTTGATAATTGAACTTTCAAATTTGTCTGAAAATTCTTCATTTCTAATCATTTCATAAACATCAGTTCGAAGTGCGATTCTAACTGATAATCCCTCCATGTCACTACTCATATCGCTTAATGACAAAAGTAGGCTTTTTATTTTTAATATATCGGAAGAATTACCTTTCCAGTCCAGATCAAAGTCATCGAGAAAAAGCCGTATTTTTTTATTTTTAATCATTCTTTCAAGAACACCACGTTCTCCGGATTCTGGATGTTCTTCAACAGATATATATTTTTCGTATAACGGTTTAAAGAGTTTTACTGTTCGAGAAATAAAATCTCGTGAAGCATAACCGGATGTATAGGCCCATTGAAGAGATTTTTCGTAATCTTCGCTATATATAAAATCTGAATCTGAAGCTAATTTCATAACAATAAGTTTACTAATAGATTTTTTCCATAATGTTTTTAACTGATATAGATCATCAGAATTAAGAATATTAGTATACAATTCAGAGAGGTCATCGAGACGAATCCAAATAGGAACGGTAGAACTCTCTTGTGCTTCAATGAAAGCCATTTTTAATAATGCAGATTTTCCTGTTCCTTTTTCACCAGTGACAATTTGTAAATCTATATCTGAAACAATATCCTCATATTGTAAAGTCTTGTAATAATATGATAAAAGTCTTTCTTCTCGTTCTTTGCCGGCATCTTCATGCCCAAAAAGTCTTAAGCGATTTTCTTTTTTAAAGTTTTCATATGATGTGTTCATTTGTGTTCTCCTTTTCTACTTTCTCCATTGATAGCTGTTATTTTTCTTGTCATGTCCTTTTTCATTAACGCTACTGCTGGAAGCAGGCCAGTTGATTTTCCATTCAAAATATTCGTCCTCTGAAATTTCTCCGCTTTTTAGCTGTTCTTTCCGCAGACACCATTCACGCAGAAATTCATTTACCAGACCATAATCAATCCACATACCGACAGGAGCATGAGTAGGCCATTCGTCGCTATCATTATAGTGAACAGACTTATCATCAGAAGCATTGCACTTGCTGAGATTACGGACAAGCTGAAACAGATGAAAGGTGTTGCGGTTGTCCTCGTCAAGCCAGAAAAAAGTCTGCATAATGTCTTCGGGGCAGCCGGGGGCTTCGGTGATGAAATTGATATAATTGACATTCAAAATTCTAGCGATTTCTATGAGAGTATCTTTTTTGGGGACACGATAGCCGGATTCATATTGTGCCACACGAACATCAGCATTGCGTTCCTCATATCCCAGTTTCAAGCCTAATTCCCGTTGTGTCAATCCCCGAAATGTGCGGATTCTCTTAATTCGTTCTCCCAGTATCATAGTCCTGTGTCCTTTCTGAAAAATTATATGGATAGCAACAAACATACAGCGTGGCAGACCGCCATAATAAACAGACCGACTGTGCGCATTTACTTTTTATAACGATACCGATAATACAGTCAACTATCTGTACTACTAGCATTGCTGCTGTGATAACAAATAAAATGGTAGGTGTATTTCTACATACAGGAATGACGGCAGCACATGTTAATGCAAGGCTTCTGGCGAACATATACAGAGCGTTTGTCCGGTTGTTTCCTTTTTCTTTTATAACAGCCACTATTGAGAAGCAAACGCCCAGAGCCGCACTGACTAGCGTTGTGTATGCGTTTATATAGTATATCAAATTCTGCCCTCCTGCTCTTAGATAACATTGCGAATCTTCTCTTATCTCCTACATTGTAGCATACCTCAAATAATACGACAACAAAAACTTATCAGAAATGCTAAATTTAATAAAAAAGATAAACTTAACAAAATAGTTAAGAATGGGATATGTATTTGAAAAATGATTTATTTGTAACAGCCGGAGAAGTGGCGCAGGATTTAGGCGTTTCCAAACCATTTGCTTATAATCTGGTGCGGCAGATGAACGAAGAACTGGAAGAAAAAGGCTTTATCACAATCGCCGGACGAGTGAGCAGAAAATACTATGAAGAAAAGTTTTATGGCATGGCGCAGGCGAATATAACTTCTCGGAATCTCAACGAATGAGATTCTAACTGGAAATTGACAACTAAATATCGTACAGGAAAAGAAATTTGAGAAAAATGGGCATAAATATTGGACATAGTGGGAACTATGCCTTGAAAAATCTTATGGCGTCGTTTAAGAAATCATTATTAGGCAGCTAATCCTAATAATGATTTTTGAAATGCCTCGACTGAGGGCATTTCCCAGGCATCAAGATGTTGGAGCATTATGATGCCGTAGAGGCGGCAGTACCACATCTTTGTAGATCGGTGTCTGCCGTCTTCTAATTTATAGTCCTCTTTCTCACGCTTGTTGGAGCGTTCCACGGAAGTCCTTCCGTCATATTCCCTTTTCCATGCTTTACTGTCTCTTGGCGGTATGTTAAATAATCTTGGATTATCTGCGGTAAAAATGTGTACGGTTCGACCGTATTTTGCCGGAGAACAAGGATGTTCACAGACCCCCCCTGTTTTCGGTTTGCTTTTGGACACCGGTATTTTGCACGGTGTTTTGCAGCTTCATATGAAAGAATGGATTTTCTGGTTTAAGCTGCCAGCGTTCCAGCAAAGGAAGAAGTCTGGATGCAGTACTGGAAGAATCACAGGGAGTCTTATCCCCTTTCTTTTTCCCCTTTGGCGGCTTCACTTTAGGGAAACGGTCTTTTGGTAAAAGATTGTCTTCGTCATCCTGCCAGATGCGGGAAAAGAAATCATAAAAAGTCCCGACACCGGGAGTATCCCCGAAAGAAAATCCGCTGAGGATTGCATAAAGAGGAGTTTCCCTGAGCATGCGGCACCAGACCGTGATGGAAGTCACTTTCAATTTTAAAGCAAGCAGATAAGAACGCAGCATACAGGAAGGGAGTCTTGGTTCCGGTCCAAAGATGGAGTAACAATCCTGCATGATGGAATCGGTCATAGAAAGATCCAGATACCAAAACGGTGCGATATAATCCCAGGTACTCTTAGGAAGGGAAAAAGGGTCGGGATAAAATTTAAGAAACTCGGATACGAAAGTATCCTGATAGGCGGAGTGTCCGCCGATATTAACAGGTAACATAAAAATCGCCTCCAGTCGATTGAAATAAACTATAATCAATCGGCTTCGCCGCAAATTTTTGACGATTTGTCAAGCGTTTTTGGGTTCTTTCCAATGTTAGTTGACTTTTCGCTTTAATTCAAGTCGTAACAGTTTTGCTTTCAGTAGTTCAAAACTGTTACGGCCATACATAATCCTTTTCACTACT
>NZ_JBQKED010000050.1:0-23190 GCF_052121495.1 Faecalimonas sp. LCP19S3_D12
AAACTATACCACAATAAGTCTCACACCGATGTTCCGAGCAGGTACACCGGTGGAACAATATGCTCACACCGTTTCAAGCGAAATATTCACACCGGTCGGACGAAATTTGCATCCAAAGGTTTGATAATTATGAACCCATTGCTCAATATTTCTTTTAGCAGGAATTCCATATGTTTTAGAAAGATATCCGTATCCACCTTCTCCGTTTAAGTATGCCAAAACAACTTTCTTCTTGAATTCAAAAGAATATTTAGACATAAAAATACCGACCTCCAATCGTTAGATTTTTAGGTCTAACTTTTGGGGGTCGGTACAATTGCAGTCTCTTTTCTATTCCTTTTTTAATAATTTATAAAGAACATTCTCAGAAACTTCTTTAGAAGCCTTCTGGTTCTCCAATACAGCCTCTTTTAGTTCGGAACGAAGAATCGGTATACCTTTTGGTGCATCTATCGCCAATTTTACCCATTCTGGTCCTATATCGGAAACAGTAATTTTTATATCTTCACTAATACAAAGAGATTCACCCTTGCGGCGTTGCAAAATTAACATACTCAATCCTCCTTATGATGCTTGGCTGGAAATGGTTGCCGAAATTTATATTCTTCCTGTGGCAAGATGACTTGTTTTCCAACATGTGTTAATGCATTGACTACTAAAGGTGCTTTTAAATTTAATGTAGAAGCTTCCATAGTGTCCTTTAAAACGGCAATAACATAATATGAGAGGTCTGAATCAGGTATATCTCCAAAGAGCTTTAAATCTTCAGATAGCGGACTTGGAGAATAGTCTTCAAACAACTGGAATGGATTCATAAGTATGAATGACAGTTCTGGATCTTCCAGACTTTGTAGAGAAAGAACAGAATCATTATCAGAATCAAAAGGAATCGCAAGAAACTTTGTAAAAGATTCAAATCCAAAAAGTCCATTTGTAATCGTAATAATATCTTCTGTTTCATATGTTATTTCATCAAAATATTTTGTTTTTGCAATCAAAATAATACCTCCTGAAAAAAAGGTAAGGGCTATTAAGCCCTTACATCTATTGGTTCATAATTGGGATCAGCACTTGGCGGAACATACAGAGGACCTCCAATATATTCAATCAGAACATCTGGTTGCTGTGTAATAGAAAGCTGAATGTCTCCTGGTATAAATTTAAAATTACCTTGTTCCATTTTTAAATCAAAGTTCAATTTGTCCATTTCGTATCGGATGGTTAAATCGGGTGCTTGATATTGAATATCTACAGGTGCATTTGGAATAAAACCAAGTTGAAAATCTCCCGTAGGCAATTGGCTTCTCTGACGGAAAATCTCATTCAAGACATCATCACCAATTTTTGCTTTTAACATCAATTGTCCTTCTCTCGCAAAGGTAGCAGAAGCGCTATAAGCCATTTCTTGTCCTTTCTGAGCAGCATTGCTAATGCTCTGTCTCAATGTGGGTGTAACACTGTTACGTGCTTCATAAGTATCAAGGTTCAATTTTACAGGTCGACTTTTAATGGTAAATTCTCCATCAGAGCGACTAATTTCCACCTGTGCATTAGAACGACTATACTCAAGTCGAGCATTGTTAATTTTTAGTTCATATTGAACTGGAACAGTGGTTATTTTTAGTAGTTGTTCCATAAATCCTCTCCCCCTTATCTAAGTTACCTCATAAAATCAATAAATGATGGTGACAAAATATTGGTTCCTACTTTTAAAGCTGCATTATATGCATATTGAGCCCAAGAAAACTGGGTAATAGCATCTGCCATATCGATATTAACGACATTATCAAGTTGAGTTGATAGACCAAGTTTATTATCTTCCAAGCGTTCCAAACTGTTTTCGAGAAAAGAACTTTTTGTTCCAAGTGTTGTAACCTGCTCTAAAACAGAGTTCCTTCCGTCTTCAAAAGAGTTTAAAAGTTTTTCATATTCTTCTTTGTCAAATGGTTCTTTTTCCAAGCAATCTGCAATTTCACCAGCTAAAAGAACCATGTTTTTTGTAGTACCATTTGCATCCTGTCCATATCCAACAAGATTGAGACCAGGAAGACTTGTATTGAATGCACTGGAAGGATCAATGACGCCATTGTTTTCTGTAAGACCAAATCCAAGATCTACATAAGTAGTATCCTTTGCTAATTCATCCAATTTTGCTTTGTTGGCTGGATCACTAACATCTAATCCACGATAAGTGAGAATTTGTTTTCCTGTTTTCGGGTCTGTAGAGAGCGCAAAAGGTGGATTTTTTCCATCTGAACCAGCAAAGACATATTTTCCCTCATAAGAAGAATTAAGGCTGAGAATTAAGCTTTCCTGAGCACTTCTCCATGCATCGGCATAAGTCTTACGAATCTCTTCTGTGCCACTTGTACCGTTTAGTGCTTCCAAACCGTATTGTTTTGTTAAAGTTAATGCAAGATCGCTGATCTGCATCGCAGCACTTTCCTGAGAATCTAAAAAGGACTGAGCGTCTTTCGCACTGGAAATATTGTCAAGTGTCTTTACATACTTACGCTCTAATACAGAAGAACGCAAAGCAGCGGCAGGATTTTCAGCCGCAGAAGAAAATTGACGACCAGTCATAACCTTATTTCTCGCAGTGTCCAAGGCTGACATAGAATTTGCAAGATTTGATTTGTAATTTCTTAAAATAGCATTTGTAGTAATTCGCATGTTATACCTCCTTAACGACCTACGACACCAGTTTTATTAATTAATGTATCCAAGGCTTCATCTAACGTAGTCATGAGACGAGCAGCAGCACTATAGGATTGATTATAATGCATCAGATTCATACCCTCTTCATCAAGTTGAACTCCAGATACACCATCACGAGAATTTGCTGTCTGTTGTACAATTGAAATATGATTTGAGAGCAATGTTTTTGTTGATTTTAAATCAATAGCGAGTGTACTTTCAATATTTGCAAAACAATCATAGAAAGAACCATTGAAAAATTCAGTGTCATGCTCTCCGCCTTTGAAAGACTGAGAATCTTCTAAAGCTTTAATCATAGCGATAATATTTTCATTCGCCGTGGAACCGATATCGCCACCAACTTCATTCTTAGACGAAGTAATACCGTAAGAACCATTGGCCCATCCATCGGCAATTTTAATATTTTCTGCAGACCAATCTGCATTCGGATCAATTTTTTCAAAAAGAGGACGTGCCGTACCATCTGGAGCTTTATTCATTTCGTTAAATTTTTCGGCAAAGGTTTTTACAAGAGAGTTCAGGGAAGTCTCGTAATATCCAAGTCCTTTTATGGTTGATGCAGGTTTATCAAATTCACCAGACTTGTTCAGAATATCGAACATTCCTTTTAATGTTCCGTTCCCAAGCAAATCCTCCATTCCGGCAAACGAATTACCGGCTGCATCAGTGATAGACAGAGAAGCAAGACCATCTGTAATACCTGTATCCAAGTGACCAAAATCACTATCAGAGATCAAAGTATATTTGGAACCATCACTTGCCGTGAAATGTACATCAAGCACTTCCACGAATTGTCCAGGGCCAACCTCTTCGTCTCGGTATTTTACTGTAATAGGAAGATAGCTTGCAAGCTGATCGATCAGGTCATTTCTCTGATCCTGAAGTTCTAGTGCAGGATTTCCTAAGATTTGACTGTTTTTAATTGATTTGTTCAAACTTGCAATATTTTCTAGAATATCATTTACCCCAGCAACATCTGTGTTTGAAAGACTAGAGGAAATATCGTTGCGCACATCTTCTAAACGAGAAGAATTTTCATGGAAAAGATTCAAGAGAATCTGCATGTTGGAGCGCACCATAGAGTCAAATTCTTGCTCGCCTACGTGTTCTGAAAGCTGAGTAAGAGCAGAAGAAATGTTCCGCAAAGCATCGCGAACTCCATCCTTTGTTGTTTCATCAAATACAGTTGCCAGCTGTTCAAGACCAGCGGCATGAGCATCGGTTGTTCCAAGCTTTGAAATTTGTGTACGGTACTGGGCGTCAAGATAAGGGTCGCGAAGTTGTGAAATACCAGTAATCTCAACACCATAGCCTACTTTTCCAGGGCTGTTGCTGTACATGCCATTATTCTGAAAATTGATGCTGGCAATATCCAAACGCTGTCTTGTGTATCCAGTTGTATTAATATTTGCAATATTCTGTCCCACAACATCTAGAGCACGCTGGCTTGCTGCCATAGCAAGCTGTGCAGTTGTGAAACCGCCAAATGTGGATCGTATCATAATAAATTCCTCCTAAAAATATCAAACAAAACGACTTGTAAAGTGTTTCGGGTTGTTTTGATCATTTCCGTCTGAAGTGTAAGTCTGAGCATTTGGCTGAGTTTCACTTAAAACGGAATTAATTACATGAAGATTCACTTCAATCAAATCTTTTGCACTATCACCCAGAGAGCGAAATGTCTGTACACGCTCTGAAAGTTGATTAAAAAGTGGTAAAAGAGAAGGAGAAAAATCAGGCCTTTTCTCGATAATTTGACGAAATGAAAGACCGCTACATCCGAGTTCTTCCAAAGACTTTTCACGTTGTAACTCTAAGCCACGCAGTTTTAGGACAGCAGCCTGTTCGTGATTCATGCAATTTTCAACAAAAGTAATCTGATTTTTATTAACTGCTTCAATTTTTTCCTCTTCGATTTGGATGAGATGATCAAACAAATCAATATATTCTTGTACTAGCTGGCAGAATGATTCAAAGTGTTCCAATTATAATCCCTCCCCGAGTAATAGAATGCGGGAGGCAATTGCCTGTGCATCTATTTGATAAGTGTGATTCTGCACTTGAGATTTAATCTTTTCAAAATCTTTTTCAGAAGAAGAAACTTCATGTGAAAGCTGTTTAGAAAGGCTTTCCATAAAAGAAGATTCTTCAATCTGTTTTGGATCAGACTGAATTAACAGTTGATCAAAATTAGAAAATTCAGATTCAGACAAGGAAGCCAAAGATTTATGGGTTTCTTTTGACTGAATCTGTAAATCAGAATAATTTTTCTGTATATTGTTTATAGAAATTTTCATGTATTATCTCCTTTCAAAAGAAACGAAGCAATCCGCTTCCCTTTAGTTAGTAAGAACATTCTACTTTTTATATCGGTCGAATGCACAAAAATATTAACGCATTTCACATATAATTATGGAAAAATTATTGTTTCAAATGGTTGAGGAGAACCGAAGCAATGTTTTTATAGGAAGATTGTATACACACAGCACCAATATTGTTCGCAACCATAGGCATTCCATATACAACAGAAGACGCTTTATCCTGACCAATAGTAAATGCACCTTTCTCTCTCATTTTTAAAAGTCCATCTGCACCATCACGCCCCATACCGGTTAAGATAATTCCCACTTTTCGAACAGAAACGTTCTCCGCAATAGAAGAAAAAAGAACATCAACAGAAGGGCAATGTCCATTTACTTTCTCTCCATTTACACATTGGACCATATAGCCTTTTTGGGCAGGGACTACTTTCATCTGAAGTGAGCCAGGGGCAATCAATACCTGTCCCGGAAGAATAGGATCCCCGTGTTTAGCTTCTTTTACTTCGAGTTTGCAGAGGCGATTCAGACGTTGAGCATACATAGCAGTAAAACCTTCCGGCATATGCTGAGTCACAACAATCCCCGGCATCTCTTTGGGAAGTGCCTTTAGAATCTCCAAAGTAGTTTCTGTTCCACCAGTAGAGGCGCCGATGCCAATGATGGTTGAAGACAGGGTATTGTGAGAGAGTGTGCCGGAAGGAAGAGGCAGAATACGCTCATTCGTCTTCTTCTGCGGAATCTTTACATGTGCCTGAGAAGCAATTACAATTTTAGATTGCAGAGATGAGAAAAAGGCATCCTTGGAATGTGCAAGAGCCATGTCTGGTTTGCGGATAAAATCAACTGCACCGTAGGAAAGAGCGTCGAATACACGAATATTGAGCGAAGAAACTAAAATGAACGGAATTGGATGTTCTGGAAGAAAATTCTTTAGAAAATCGATTCCGCTCATCCCTGGCATTTCCACATCAAGTGTTACGACATCTGGCTGTAATTTTAAAATCTTTTGACGGGCATCCGCTGCATTGATTGCATATCCGATAATCTGGATATTGGGGACAGTGAGAAAATATCGCATCAGCATTTGGCGAAAAACAAGCGAGTCGTCTACTATTAGCACTTTTATTGTTTTCATAAAATCAATCCTTTCACTTATTCTTTACGGTAAATTGCAGGCTTAAGATAGCGATAGGCAATCTTCGATTTGTTCAGGCTTTCCGAATGACCAATAAGGAGATATCCACCTGGATTTGTTGCCTGATAAAAACGATTTACCAATGCATCTTTTGTAGGTTGATCAAAATAGATCATAACGTTACGACAAAAAATGACATCGAATTTTAAACGAAACTGGATTGGATCCATCAAGTTAAAAGTTCTAAAAATAACATTATCACGTATGGTAGGAGCAACTGTATAGAATCCAGCCTGACTTGTCGGACGAAAATATTTGTTTTTCCATCCAGCTGGCAGGTCTTTCAAGGAAGCTTCCTCATATGTAGCCGCAGCTGCCCGATTCAGCACATTCTGGGAAATATCCGTTGCAAGGACGCGAGTATCCCACCGTGAAGCCTGAGAACCGAGGTACTCTTTTAAAATCATAGAAATAGTATATGGCTCTTCGCCAGAAGAGCATCCGGCACTCCAGATGCTCAATACACGGTTCTTTTTTGTCTTTAAAAGATACGGAAGAATAGTATCTGTGAAGAACTCAAAATGTTCTTTTTCACGCATAAAATAAGTATAATTTGTAGTCAGTTTGTTCAACATCAGTTCAATATCTTCCGGTTTTTGATTCGTGATCAGGTGGTCAATATAATGCTGGAAATCAGGAAACCCCATAGAAACAATTGAGTTGGAGAGACGCCCCATAATCAACTGTTTCTTTTTCGACAGGTCAATTCCATAGTTTTGTTGAACAAAACGAACCAATCGTTGAAAATCATTTTCGTTAATTGTTAGCATATCAATTCTCCTTTATCGCACCTAGTAAGCATTGACAAGCTGTTCACAGTCTAAAAATAAAAGGACAGAACGCTCATCCAAAGAAACCATACCATTGATTAATTCCTGATGATCTTCAATCGGCATAGAAGAAATCAGAGATTTGTCAATATCGATGACTTGCTGTACCATATCTACAACGATACCGATAAGCACAGAGTCGATATTCAACACGATGATACAAGTATGATTCGTATAGGCAATTGCTTCTTTACCCATGCGAAGACGGATATCAATAATAGGAATGATCTGTCCGCGAAGATTGATAATACCTTTCACATAATCTGGAACTAATGGAAGCACAGTAATGCTGTGGTTTGTGATAATCTCCGTTACATAATCTGTGCTGATTCCAATTGTAAGTCCGTCAGAGGTAAAAGTAAGAAAACGTTCTGTAGATATAGGAGTCTCAGCAGCGACAACTTCTTCTGTATTTATTTCATTTGTATCAATTGACATATTAAAACCTCCATTTTTTAGTAATGATTCTTGGATGCAGTGTAAAGATTCAGAATATCAAGAATAATACTGATATTGCCATCACCAAGGATCGTACAACCACTGATTCCGGAATCCTTAATATTAAAATAGCTGAGGAAAGCAGGAAGCGGTTTTACAACGACTTGCTGTTCGCCAAGCAATTCATCTACAAACAGGCAGTAAGATTTGTCACTTGCCTCTACCCAGATGAGAATTCCGTCTTCAATCTCGGTCACATCTGTTTCGATATTGTAAAGGCTATGAACGCGTACGATTGGATAAAATTCATCCATACATTTAATGATTTCATTGCCGTTTGCATCCAAAATAACATCTTCTTTGGCTGCTTTAAAAGACTGTCTTATATTCGCAATTGGTATCGTGAACATAGAATTTCCAACAGAAATCTCCATGCCATCCACAATTGCCATCGTAAGAGGAATCTTAAGTGTAGTACAACTTCCCTGTCCCAATTCACTTGTAATAGAAATAATACCCCCTACAGACTCAACATTCTTTTTCACAACATCCATTCCAACTCCACGACCGGAAAATTCGGTTACAGATTCGTTCGTAGAGAAACCAGGAACCATAAGGAGAGACAGAATCTCTTTTTGTGAGTACTCAGAGGCAGGCTTAGTCAGAATTCCATTCTTTTCGGCTTTTGCCAAGATCTTATCAGGATCCATTCCACGTCCATCATCGCTGACAGAAATGATTACCTCACTTCCCGTATGGGTTGCAGATAAGATGATTTCTGCCTCAGCAGGCTTTCCGACCGCAATACGCTCTTCCACAGTAGGCTCAATTCCGTGATCCATAGAATTACGTACAATGTGCATGATTGGATCGCTGATGCTGTCCACAATAGTCTTATCCACTTCTGTATTCTCACCTTCAATTGTGAGACGAACATCTTTTCCTAATTTTTTCTTCATATCACGGACGATACGATTCATCTTCTGAAACGTGCCTGAAAGTGGAACCATGCGCAGTGACATTGCGATATCCTGCAGATCATCTGTAAGCTTACGAAGCTGACGGGTTGATTTTAAAAAGCTGTCAAGTTTGAGGTTCTGAATCTCAGGTGAAGAAGTTACCATAGATTCCGTAATTACAATCTCTCCGACAATGGCCATCAGGCTGTCAAGCTTTGATAGGTTGACGCTGATCAGACTTTGTTTGGCATGCGATGTAGAAGCAGAGGACGAAGATTTGTTAGCAGAAGCAGACGAAGGCTCCGATTGTTGTACAGGAACACTTGCGCTGTCTGCGTCCTTTGCAGGCGCAGGAGAAGAAACATTGTCAGCGGAGTTGTCTACCATGTTGCTGATCACTTCGTATGTCTCGATGCTTGCCTGTTCTTTTAGTAAACTGATTGCACTATCGACATCCTTTTGTGAAGACAGTGCAAGAAAGAATCCATTTTCAACGATTGATTCTGCAGTGTCCGGATTCGTCTCCACATCTTTTGGAAAAAACTCAAAAGCAAGATCAGAATCCTGAAGGGCAGATACAATCATAAACGCCCTTAAATTCTCCATTCCACATCCATGTTCAAAATGAATTTTGATAAAAAATGGAGCGTCAGATTTTGGACATCCGGAGATACCTGAATTAGCTGCCGGAGCAGACGGAATAGACGAATCTGACTTTTGGACTTTTTCAGAATTGCTGATTTTTTCTAAAAAACTATTAATATCTGTTATTATATGGTCGATATTAGAACTAAGTGGTTCATTATTTTCTAGTTTCTCTACTTCATCTCGAAGAGCATCTGTAGATTGGAACATCAGATTAAATAAATCACTTTTGTGTTCATGGCTTAGAGAATCTAATCCATTTTCACGAATGTAGAAGAATAAATCTTCAATATGATGGGCAATCTCCATTAAAGTGGAAAATTCCATCATTGCAGAAGAGCCCTTGATCGTATGCATGATACGAAAGATTTCATTCACATCATTTGTAGTAAAGTCTTCATTTTTTTCTGCTTCTATCAAGAGTTCATCTAATTGTTCTAACAGGGAATGTGTTTCGTAAAGATATACTTCAAGCATATTATCCATAATATAGCACCGCCTTATCTAAATGTTTAATACAATATTAGTATCGACCATTAGACAGAAAAGGATAAGAGAAAATTATAGAGTAGGTAAAAAAATGTCAAATATTTTAAAAGTTACAACACCGGCACTCGGGTACGAGAATGCTGTCAATAAACAGAATATTAATCAGCCTGAGAATTTAGGGATACAAGCTCCTGTGAGAGCAGACAATGCTGCAGGAGCCGGGAATAAGGAAGAATTTTCAGGGATGAAAGACGGTTCTGGAATCTATCAGGAATCGAATTTTGCTAACTTTATCCGCACACTTCAAGAAGTTCCAAAATTGAGAGAGATTATGGGAAAACTGATGTTTGGGGGAATGGAGCACCTTGTGGAATCAGGGGTACGTGCACAGACTGCACAGGATATTTCCACTATGCTCCAGCTTTTGAACATGAGTTCGGCAGAAGCGGCAGAGTTTTTAAAAAAGCAGACAGATGGAGCAAATCGGCTGCATGGACCACTATTTGATCTGCTCAGACAGGTTATGAGTGAATCTACAACAGTGGAGCTGAAATTTGCTATTTTAGAATTTTTGAAAAAATACAATGATATGTCTTCGGGAACACATATCATGAATAATATTCAGTCAGAACTAAAGGAGATTCAAAAGTATATGTTCCGTCAGGAGAGGGAACAGCTTGATATGCTTATGAAGCAATTAAAGCCTCATACGATGAAAGACAGTGAGGCGAATACAGAGCTATTGAAAGGTCGGATTATTCCATTCCTTGGGAAATATATATCAGACACAGGGAATATGGGAAAGATCAGAGATATTATCAATCTTTTGACGTATAACACATCCCGATATGAAAATGGTGCGTTGGATTCCGTGATGCAAGCGTTTAAAAAATTAGAAGAATTTCCAGCTTTCCAAAAGAGATTTGGGGGGATGACGAGCGAAGAGGTTGCAAAGCTGTTTGAGCGCGTCAATTTCGACAAAGCAGCGGGAAGAGAGGAATGGTCGGATAAATTTTTGGAAATTATGCGTGCCGGAGTGCGAGGAGAGGCGGGGACTCAGGTGAGAGAGACATTCTTGAATCTGCTCAACAGCACTCTTGTAAATGAAAGTGTATATATGCCACTTTTGCATCTTGCAATTCCGCTTATTATAGAAGGCGTACCTATTTTCACGGAGATGTGGATTGATCCGGACGAGGAGAGTGATGAGGAGAATGCGGCAGGCGGAAAAGGAGTTAAGATATTACTGAAATTCGATATGAAAGAAGTTGGATTTTTTGACATACTGATGTATTATCAAAACAACAAGATGAGCATGGTGATGCATTATCCGGATACGCTTCCAGTCAAGGGAGAAGAGCTTCGCAAGGGAATATCGGGTATACTGAAGAAAAACGGTATGGAAGTAGAATACTTGGCGGTGGAAGAGGGCAAAGAGTCTATTCCTGTGTCAAAGGCTTTTCCGAAAATATATGAAAGGAGAAACTCAGTCAATGTCACAATATAAAGATTTGATGGCGAAAAAGGCAGTTGCCCTTCGCTATGATGAAAATAAAGAAGCAGCACCGGTGATCGTGGCGTCTGGACTTGGGTATGTTGCTGAAAAGATTGTGGAGATTGCAAATGACAATGAGATACCAGTCTATGAAGATAATTCTTTGGCGACTGTATTGACACAGTTGGAGCTTGGAACCGAGATACCGGAAGAATTGTATCAGGCAATTGTAGATATCTATGTGTATTTTTTGAAATTTTCACCGAGTATGGAGAAAGAAGAGGAAGAAAAGGAAGAAGAACTAGAAGAGTAAAGCATTGATTTTATATTAAGAAGCAATAGCCTTAAAAAAGGAAATCAGGAGTGTCGAGGAGATGTGTCTGAATAGAAAGGACCTAGAAATCTTTAAGAATAAAGAGTCTAGGTTCTTTTATTATCAGCAAGACTTTAATAAGACAGCCATGTGAGCAAGTGTATTACTGGAATTTTTCTGAAACTCATTGACAAAAGTTTTAGTTATTTCACTGCTATGAGCCCAACGTCTAAGAAGCGGAACACATAATGCAATCAATTCACTGTGAGAGTGAATATCTTCTGAGCAGACCGTCAAGACAAATTTTAAGCTGCTGTATATCCAGCAAAGGTATATGTAATTCTCCCAAATCCCGCCAATCGAATCTCCTGAAAACGGAAAATTTCGGTACGTAAATATAGAGAGAAGAAGATTTTCCATAAAATATGGCTTATTCTTCATTATTCGAACAAAATAATCTTTCCTTTTTTCATAATCAGCAAACGATGATGCGGAAACCTTCAATGTTGCATCGTCTGTCTTATAAGTGACATTCAGATGTTTTTTTACACGATGCATAATTTTCTGATAAGAAGACGTACTTTCTTTCGGTTCGTTATCTGCCATGAGGAAATTATTGAAGACAGCAGGCAGATTAGGAGAAAAGGATGGAAGTAATGTACGGATGTCATCTAATTGTGATAAGCACGAGAGATAGTTCTCTATGTATGGCGGAATGTCATTCCACCGTCCATCATTTCCGAGGTGTATAATCTTTTCTAATCCAATTCCGAGCAAAATCATTCTATCTTCCAGAGAAATTTCCTGAGCTTGCAAAATCAGAATACACATACTGTAAATGTCTTGAAAGTATGTAGTATATGGATAAATGTCTTTTGGATAAACCTGTTGTATCGGAATACCTTTGGGAAATCTGTCGTCGATATACTCTTCTTGAATACAAAATGCAAGACTTTTGTCCGTTGGAAGCATTTCTAGGACTTTCTCACATCCGGGGGACATTGTAGCACAGAATAGTCCATAATTTTCAAATAATATCCTTGGAAACCAATTGCAAGTGTTTGATAGTATTTCTTTTCCAAAATGACATTGTAAATTGCATAATTTTTTCTCATTTAGAAACTGACAATTTTGATCCGCATCTAAAATCATTTTCATGTAAGAATTATCACTTCTTTGCGCTGCTGGCATCTTTCGAAAATATATTTGAGATGAGAATATTTCATTATCACGAATATAGTGTTGAATTTTTCGGTATTCCTCTTTGGACAAGGTAATTGCCCAACCTCCACAGCATGTCTGTCTACAGCTTGAACCTTTGCATGAAAAGCTGTCATAATATTCAGGTTTTAAAACAAGTGTTTTTTTCATTTTGTTTCTCCTAGCATTTTATTGAAAAAGCAGGTGGGATACTCCCGCCTGCTTTCTATAATTGTAATTTTTGTTATTACTGTAATAACTGAAGAACACCCTGTGGAATCTGGTTAGCCTGAGCAAGCATAGCCTGAGAAGACTGTACAAGAATGTTATTCTTTGTGTAAGCCATCATTTCGTTAGCCATGTCTACGTCACGGATACGGCTTTCCGCAGCTGTCATGTTCTCGGCTGTTACACTTAAGTTGTTGATTGTGTGTTCCAGACGGTTCTGGATTGCACCCAAATCACCACGAGTAGAAGATACAGAGTTGATAGCTGCTTTAATCTTATCAACAGCTGCTTTTGCTCCAGCTTGATTACTGATATCAATTCCGTCAATACCAAGTGCTTTTGTATGCATATCACCAACAGAAACCTCCATCTGGTTAAAGTCAGCTGATGTATCACCAATCTGAAGTGTCAATGCTTCTCCTGTTGGACCAGCAACAGTTGAACCTGTATTAGCAAATCCATCTCCCTGTGTTACCCCTGTGATTCCTGAACCAGTTACACTAACCGTAGACAATAAACTTTCTATGTGTGTTTTGGCATCATCTTTTATCGTAGTATCTAATGTAGCATTTGATAATGCATTTTTAATATCATCGGCAGAATAATTTTTAGAAGCATCTAATGAAATTGTGATATTTCCATCCTTGTCAACGGCTGCTTTTGGAGCTGCACCACCAGCTTGATGGGCAATTTTTACATTCAAGCTAACATTGGTTGCATTATCTTTTTTCCATTGCTCAGCAAATGTAAATTTTAAATCTACTCCAGCTTTCTTTTGCGCAACATCTGCATCAGAAGTAAGTGTTGCTGTTGTGGATGTAGATAAATCACCATTCAACAAATCGATTCCGTTGAAGTTTGTAGAATCAGCGATACGGTCGATTTCCGATTTTAAAGAAGTAATCTCTTTCTGTAAGTTTGCACGGTCTACAGCGTTGTCATATGTACCATTTGCTGACTGATCAGCTAACTCTACCATACGGTTTAACATCGAGTGAACTTCTGTCAACGCACCTTCAGCTGTCTGTACTAAAGATACGCCATCCTGTGCGTTTTTCTGAGCTGTGTTTAAACCTGTAATCTGAGCTCTCATCTTTTCAGAAATAGCAAGTCCGGCAGCGTCATCGCCTGCACGGTTAATTCTGTATCCTGAAGATAATTTCTCTAAGTTTTTAGAAACAGCATTGTTGTTTCCTGTTAAGTTTCTATATGAATTTAAAGCTGCGATATTATGTTGAATTCTCATCTTATTTCCTCCTTGAAATTAGCAACAGGAATTCCTTTTCCTGTTATGATATGTAATTTAATTTGTTTTTCTATAATTACTGTAATAACTGAAGAACACCCTGTGGGATCTGGTTAGCCTGTGCAAGCATAGCCTGTGAAGACTGTACAAGAATGTTATTCTTTGTATAAGCCATCATTTCGTTAGCCATGTCTACATCACGGATACGGCTTTCAGCTGCTGTCATATTCTCAGCTGTTACGCTCAAGTTGTTGATTGTGTGTTCCAAACGGTTCTGGATAGCACCAAGGTCACCACGAGTAGAAGATACAGAGTTGATAGCTGCTTTGATTTTATCAACAGCTGCTTTTGCTCCAGCTTGATTGCTGATATCAATTCCGTCAATACCAAGTGCTTTTGTATGCATATCACCAACAGAGACTTGCATCTGGTTAAAATCAGCAGAAGTATCACCGATCTGGAGAGTAAGTGCTTTACCAGTTGGATCAGAAACAGTGGCACTTGCATTTGTAAAACCGTCACCATTTGCTACTCCTTTGATTCCGGAACCAGTTACACTGACTGTAGATAATAAGCTTTCTAAATGTGTTTTTGCATCATCTTTTATACCAGCATTTAACTGAGCATTTGATAATGCGTTTTTAATATCATCAGCAGAATAATTTTTAGAAGTATCCACTGAAATCGTAATGGTACCATCCGCTGCTACAGATGCTTCAGGAGATGTAACGCTAGTTTTATGAGCAAGTGTTACTTTCAAACTAACATTAGTTGTACTATCTTTTTTCCATTGTTCTGCAAATGTGAAAGTTAAATCTGCTCCAGCTTTTGTTCCAGCCGCAGTAGAAGAAGCGACTGCTGTTGTCGATGTTGATAAATCTCCATTCAATAAATCAATTCCATTAAAGTTTGTAGAGTCTGCAATACGGTCGATTTCTGATTTTAAAGAAGTAATCTCTTTCTGTAAGTTTGCACGGTCTACAGCATTGTCGTATGTACCGTTTGCTGACTGATCAGCTAATTCTACCATACGGTTTAACATAGAGTGAACTTCTGTTAAAGCACCTTCAGCTGTCTGAACTAATGAGACACCGTCCTGAGCGTTTTTCTGAGCTGTGTTAAGACCTGTAATCTGAGCTCTCATTTTTTCAGAAATAGCAAGTCCAGCTGCGTCGTCACCAGCACGGTTGATTCTGTAACCAGAAGATAATTTCTCTAAGTTTTTAGAAACAGCGTTGTTGTTTCCAGTTAAATTTCTGTAAGAATTTAATGCTGCAATGTTGTGTTGAATTCTCATAGTATTTCCTCCTTGAAATAAAATTATAATTGGGAATTCCTTTTCCCATTTGATACAATGATTTTATGAAAATCTGGAAAAGGAACCAAGACTGCCGGCTGTTGTCCTGAAAAGTACACTTTTCTGGAAATTGGAATAACCAAATTTTATTTGAAAAACAGTCAGGAGGAATACAACATGTCAAAAAATATTTACGGTTATGTTCGTGTATCATCAAAGGATCAAAATATAGAGCGCCAGCTATTGGCGCTTACAAATATTGGGATTCCCCAAAAGCAAATCTACATTGATCGGCAAAGCGGAAAGGATTTCGAAAGACCAGCATATAAGCGTTTGGTACGGAAATTGAAAGAGGGGGATATATTAATCACAAAAAGTATTGATCGCTTAGGGCGCAATTATGAGGAAATTATGGAGCAATGGAGAATTATTACAAAAGTAAAAGGTGCAGATATCATTATTCAAGATATGCCGCTGCTGGATACGAGTAAAACAAAAGATTTGCTAGGGACATTTATCAGCGATATTGTGCTACAATTATTATCTTTTGTGGCAGAAAATGAAAGAGAAAGTATTCGGCAACGACAGGCAGAAGGAATCGCCGCTGCTCAAATAAGAGGCGTTCGATTTGGCAAACCGAGAATTCCTCTTCCAGAAAATTTTCCAGAACTTTATGAGCAATGGCATGAGAAAAAAATTACTATTAAGGAATTTGCTAATTTATGTAAACTCAGCAGAAGTACACTATATGTGAGAATTTCAGAATATAAAAAACAAAATAATAAAAAATGTACTTAAGTTTTTTAATTTGTCTACGATAATATAATTGAACAGTGATTTTATAAAGTCCAGAAAAGTGTACGAGTTAAGACAAGTGCCGGCAGTTTTAATCACACTTTCTGAGTTTAGCAAATCACTTTAACAGGGGAAATGGAATTCCCCATAACAATTTATTTCAAGGAGGAAATACTATGAGAATTCAACACAACATTGCAGCATTAAATTCTTACAGAAACTTAACCGGAAACAACAACGCTGTTTCTAAAAACTTAGAGAAATTATCTTCAGGATACAGAATCAACCGTGCTGGTGACGACGCAGCTGGACTTGCTATTTCTGAAAAAATGAGAGCTCAGATTACAGGATTAAACACAGCTCAGAAAAATGCGCAGGATGGTGTTTCATTAGTTCAGACAGCTGAAGGTGCTTTGACAGAAGTTCACTCTATGTTAAACCGTATGGTAGAGCTTGCTGACCAATCAGCAAACGGTACATATGACAATGCAGTAGACCGCGCTAACTTACAGAAAGAGATTACATCTTTAAAATCAGAAATCGATCGTATTGCTGATTCTACAAACTTCAATGGAATTAACTTATTAGATGGTTCTTTATCAACAACAAAACTTGACTTAGGAGTTGGCACAATTGGTGGTCAGGCAACAACAGCTGAAGTGGTAGCAGCTACTGGAACCACTTCTGGTTTTGGAACAGCTAAAGGGGCAACAGGAACCCATACTCTAACTGTTGAATACGCAGATGAAAATGGTTCTGTACACAAAGTTGATTTGAAGTATACTCTCGCAAAAACAGATGATAAAGCCGAGATCGCAAGTGCTTTAGAAAAAGCAATTAAGGATTCTGGATTATCTTCTGTATTTGAAGTAAAAGCTGATACAGGAAATGGAGCGGTAGATTTAGTCTCTAAAGTAAAAGGTGAAAATGGAGCAAAACTTGTTAGTGTAACATCTTCTGATGCTACAGCAACAATGACAACCGATCCAGTTGTAGCAGGTGAAAATGCAAAAGTTAAAACAAAGGGTGCAGGTGCTGCTGATATTGCAGCTGGTGAAAAATTTGTTTTAAATGGTAAAACTTATGAATTTATAAAAGATGCACAGACAGATCCTAAAACAGAAGGAGCAATCGGAATTGTTGTTGGAAAAACTAATGTTGATACTATTGCGAATTTAAACAAAGCATTGGAGGATTCTGGAATTAAAGTATCTAAAGATGGAAATGAACTCCTGTTTGAAGCAACTAAAAATGGTTCTGGCTTAACACTTCAAATTGGTGATACTTCTGCAGACTTCAACCAAATGACAGTTTCTGTTGGTGATATGCACGGAGCAGCTCTTGGTATCGCTGATATCGATATCAGCACACAAGCTGGTGCAAAAGCAGCAGTTGATAAGATTAAAGCAGCAATCAACTCTGTATCTTCTACTCGTGGTGATCTTGGTGCGATCCAGAACCGTCTGGAACACACAATTAACAACTTAAGTGTAACAGCTGAGAACATGACAGCTGCTGAAAGCCGTATTCGTGACGTAGACATGGCTAATGAAATGATGGCTTACACAAAGAATAACATTCTTGTTCAGTCTTCACAGGCTATGCTTGCACAGGCTAACCAGATTCCACAGGGAGTCCTTCAGTTATTACAGTAATAACTAAAGAATAATGTAGTATCATAGTTATAACTAAGATATGAGTAACAGAATCCCTCAGCGGTAAATCAACACTGCTGAGGGATTCTTATTTTCTATATTCATCTCTTTTTGACCTTGACGAAATACTCAACAAATCCTCCTCTCCAAAAAAGTGTACTTTTCAAAACAATAGCCGGCAGTTTGAAGAGCATTTTCCGCACTTGACAAAATCATTTTAACAGGGAAAAGGAATTCCCTCAATTAATTTATTTCAAGGAGGAATTATTTTATGAGAATTCAGCACAACATTGCAGCTTTAAACTCTTACAGAAACTTAACAGGAAACAACAACGCTGTTTCTAAAAATTTAGAAAAATTATCTTCTGGTTACAGAATCAACCGTGCAGGCGACGACGCAGCCGGACTTGCTATCTCTGAAAAAATGAGAGCTCAGATTACAGGATTAAACACAGCTCAGAAAAACGCTCAGGATGGTGTTTCATTAGTTCAGACAGCTGAAGGTGCTTTGACAGAAGTTCACTCTATGTTAAACCGTATGGTAGAGCTTGCTGATCAGTCAGCGAACGGAACATATGACAATGCAGTTGACCGCGCTAACTTACAGAAAGAGATTACTTCTTTAAAGTCAGAAATCGATCGTATTGCTGATTCTACAAACTTCAATGGAATCAACTTGTTAGATGGTTCTCTAGCAACAGGAAAACTCCCTACCTTTACAGGTTTAGATGGAGTTACGAAAACAGATGTAGCTGCAACTGCAAACAAAACAGAGTTGGCTGCACTTACACAACAGACAGGTGTAAAAGCTGGAGATGAATTCAGCATCAAACTTACTTACACGGATGCGAATGGCACTACCAAAGATAAGACAATTACTCTGAAAGCAAAAGATGATAAAAATTTGGTAGATGTAAACGGAAATACATATACGTTAGGAACCCAAGGTACTGCTTCAATTGATGAACTCGGAAAAGCATTTGTAGGCGCTATTAGTGCAGACAGTGAACTTGGCGGACAATTTACTGTAACAAATACAACAGGTAAGCTTTCATTTACTTCAAAGGCAACTGGACAAAATGGTGCAAAAGTTCTAGCAGTAGAAACAAACATGAAAGGGACCCCAGGTACTGTAGCTGTTGCAAAACAGACAGCTGGAGAAAATGCAAAAGTAAGCTATAATTTTGATACAATAAAGCAAGATCAAGTATTTACAGTAAATGGGGAGAAATTTGTATTTGCAAAAGATGGTTCCAAATTTGATCGTGATGTAAATGTTCTAGAAATTCAGGGTGCTAAGCCAACAGAGGATGAAGTAGGGCAGATGATAGGCATGATTCAGACAAAACTTGGTCTGTCAGATGATTTGATTGCCCAAGATCAGAATACAGCAACAGCTATTGTATTTTCGTCTTCAGCAGGAAATGGTGGCTTAACACTTCAGATTGGTGATACTTCAGCAGACTTCAACCAAATGACAGTTTCTGTTGGTGATATGCACGGAGCAGCTCTTGGTATTGCTGATATTGACATCAGTACACAGGCTGGAGCAAAGGCAGCAGTTGACAAGATTAAATCAGCAATCAACTCTGTATCTTCTACTCGTGGTGATTTGGGTGCGATCCAGAACCGTCTGGAACACACAATCAACAACTTAAGTGTAACTGCTGAGAACATGACAGCAGCTGAAAGCCGTATTCGCGACGTTGACATGGCTAATGAAATGATGGCTTATACAAAGAATAACATTCTTGTACAGTCTTCTCAGGCTATGCTTGCACAGGCTAACCAGATTCCACAGGGAGTTCTTCAGTTATTACAATAATTGAAATTATTGAACAACAACTAGAATAAACTAACAGAAAACCGCTATCCCATGGTAAAGTCGTGAGATGGCGGTTTTTGTCTTACCCCGTACTCGAGATTAAATTGTTACAGCAATACTAAGTCTCGTGAACATAGCCAAGAGAAACTATCCTCCCTCCCTTCCTACCGTCCCTTTTCTTCTATTCCCTTACTTAGATTAGATATACTATGCACCTCGCTTTCAAAGGTTTGTGTCATTTTTTATATCAAGAAGAATTTTTATAGCAAAAAAGCTACTTCAAAGAGTAGCAATTGAAATACATGTTCAGCTAAGTAAAAAAATAAGAAGATATTCGGCGGGTGTGCCCTTTCCCGCATTTCTTTTGACCCATAAGGTGCGTAGCAGCACAATCTCTACTTCAAATACCTTCTCATTTATTGTATATCCATTATATAATAATTATTCCTTTTTGTAAAGGAGCGTATTTTTCTTGATTAATTTTTTTAGGTTCTTTTTGCGAATTCTATAGAAAGTCATAACTGAATTTTTCCATCCAATTTCATCCGTTTCTAATACTACCCTTACCACAACATTTAGATTGGTATCTGGTAATTTTTTTACCATAAAGATTGTTCCTTGGTTTTTTTCATCTTTTATAATAATATCAGGATTTTGTACACTACTTTGTCCATATTCTTTAAATAAATTATAATCTTCAGGATGTCTTTCGTAAATGTGTTGTAAGCGTTCGTTCGTGATAATAATTTCACTTGTCTGGATATTCCCAAATGTCTCACTCAGTAAAGATATATCTATTGTCCCCAATTGCTTTATAAATGCCATTTTTCTGTCCTCTTCAGTTTAAGATGAATTTATTATATCAAAATTTGAATTTTTCGCAATGCTGTATTCTCATAGTTTAATAATAGGAAGTGTTTTTTACTCTCTAAAGGTGTACTTTTCAGGACAACAGCCGGCAGTCCGAATTACGCTTTCAAAACTTTACAAAATTATTTTAACAGGGGAAAAGGAATTCCCCATAACAATTTATTTCAAGGAGGAATTATTTTATGAGAATTCAACACAACATTGCAGCTTTAAATTCTTACAGAAACTTAACAGGAAACAACAGTGCAGTTTCCAAAAACTTAGAGAAATTATCTTCTGGTTACAGAATCAACCGTGCAGGTGACGATGCAGCCGGACTTGCTATTTCTGAAAAAATGAGAGCTCAGATCACAGGATTAAACACAGCTCAGAAAAACGCTCAGGATGGTGTTTCATTAGTACAGACAGCTGAAGGTGCTTTGACAGAAGTTCACTCTATGTTAAACCGTATGGTAGAGCTTGCTGACCAATCAGCAAACGGAACCTATGACAACGCAGTAGACCGTGCAAACCTGCAGAAAGAGATTAAATCTCTGAAAGATGAAATCAATCGTATTGCAGACTCTACAAACTTCAACGGAATCAATCTGTTGGATGGTTCTTTGTCAACATCTAAGTTGGATGTTTCTGCCACGTTTGCAGGTGCTCCTAATACAATTCAACAGAATGCAGCGACAGGAGCAGTTTCTACAATCACAGCCGAAGCTCCGACAGCCCAAAAGGAATATACATTAACTGTTGAATATGCTGATGCAGACGGTAAATTACATAAAACAGAGGTAAAATATACCGCAGGCGCAAATGCGAACGATACTGCTACGGCTATTAAAGACGCTATCGCAAAAAACTCCGAATTGTCATCTGTTTTCGAAATTGGAGGAACTGCTGCAAATGTGACATTAACATCCAAAGTTAAGGGTGAAGATGGTGCAAAAGTTACAAGTGTAAGCACTACAGATGCCTCAAAGGTTAAAAACGGAACGTTCACCGCCGGAAAAAATGCCACTGCTGAGACAACAAATGTTAATGCAGATATCGCTGCAGGTGATTCAATCACTTTAAATGGAAAAACATATGAATTTGTAACAGATGCAAATGCTAAAGTATCTGAGGGAGCAACCGCTGTTATTGTTGGTAAAACTAATGCTGCTACTATAGAGAACCTGAATAAAGCGCTAGACGGAACAGGTATTGAAGTTACCGCTAATGGACAAAATTTAACATTCTCTACAACAAAGAATGGCGCTGCTCTGACACTTCAAATCGGTGATACTTCCGCAGATTTCAATCAAATGGAAGTTTCTGTTGGTGATATGCATGCAGATGCACTTGGTATCGCAGATGTTGATATCAGCACACAGGCTGGAGCAAAAGCAGCCGTTGATAAGATCAAAGCTGCGATCAACTCCGTCTCCTCTACTCGTGGTGACTTGGGTGCGATCCAGAACCGTCTGGAACACACAATCAACAACTTAAGTGTAACAGCTGAGAACATGACAGCAGCTGAAAGCCGTATCCGTGACGTAGACATGGCTAATGAAATGATGGCTTATACAAAGAATAACATTCTTGTACAGTCTTCACAGGCTATGCTTGCACAGGCTAATCAGATTCCACAGGGAGTTCTTCAGTTATTACAGTAATTGAAATTATTGATCAGTAACTAGAATAAACTAACAGAAAACCGCTATCCCATGGTAAAATCGTGAGATAGCGGTTTTTATCTTACTGTATATTCGATATTAAATTGTTACAACAATACTAAGTCTCGTGAACACGGCCAAGAGAAACTATGATCCCTTCCTGCCGTCCCTTTTCTTCTATTCCCTTACTCAGATTAGACATACTATGCACCTCGCTTTCCAAGGTTTGTGTCATTTTTATATGCAAGAAGAATTTTTATAGCAAAAAAGCTACTTCAAAGAGTAGCAATTGAAATACATGTTCAGCTAAGTAAAAAAATAAGAAGATATTCGGCGGGGGTGCCCTTTCCCGCATTTCTTTTGACCCATAAGGTGCGTAGCAGCACAATCTCTACTTCAAATACCTTCTCATTTATTGTATATCCATTATATAATAATTATTCCTTTTTGTAAAGGAGCGTATTTTTCTTGATTAATTTTTTTAGGTTCTTTTCGCGAATTCTATAGAAAGTCATAACTGAATTTTTCCATCCAATTTCATCCGTTTCTAATACTACCCTTACCACAACATTTAGATTGGTATCTGGTAATTTTTTTACCATAAAGATTGTTCCTTGGTTTTTTTCATCTTTTATAATAATATCAGGATTTTGTACACTACTTTGTCCATATTCTTTAAATAAATTATAATCTTCAGGATGTCTTTCGTAAATGTGTTGTAAGCGTTCGTTCGTGATAATAATTTCACTTGTCTGGATATTCCCAAATGTCTCACTCAGTAAAGATATATCTATTGTCCCCAATTGCTTTATAAATGCCATTTTTCTGGTAAACGCACCATAGTGCGTACTATCAATTGATTAGCCACTCATCAGAGTGGCACAGACTGTAGACAAAGTCCCGGACAGAAGTCCGGGTCAGACTGTAGACAAAGTCCCGGACAAAAGTCCGGGCTTTTCTTATGCTTCAGTTATCCACAATTCTTTTTTGTAGAATTACTTTATCAAGAAAAAAGTGTATGTTATCCA
>NZ_JBQKED010000051.1:0-22025 GCF_052121495.1 Faecalimonas sp. LCP19S3_D12
TAATGCACTCCATCCACTGGCTACTGCGGCATAAATCGCTATTTTGTTAGCTGAAATATTGAATTTTCAAGGAACAAGTCCCATTTGGGGTATGGGAAGTCTTAGTTAATGTCTTATTTGTTGATGTTAATATATCACATTGCATTCTGTTTTTCAATAGTTTTTTATCGTTTCTCAATATGTTTTTATTGTTTTATAAAAAGTCACAAAAAAATTCACAGCACTATTTTGTGCTGTGACTCTTTGCAAATACTGTAGCGGCTATAAACGCCACAAACGGTACAGTACATATAATGCCGATACTTCCCGCAATACTTCTGATTACTTCGATTGCGATAAAGTCTGTATTCATCAACTGCTGGAATCCGATTCCGTAGGAATAGATCATAACCATCATGTTTAATGAATTTCCTGCAAATGCAAGAATCAATGTGTTAGACATTGTTCCCATTGCATCTTTTCCAATATTCATTCCTGACCGGAACAACTCCCACCTTGTCAGTTGTGGATTTACTATGTGAAGTTCCGCAATGGAAGATGCAATACTCATTGCCACATCCATTACCGCCCCCATACATGCAATTAAGATTCCACATAGGAAGAGATCTTTTATCTTTAAATCAGTTGTTCCCATGATGAGAAGTAAATTTTCCGCTTCTTCCATCTGGTATGTTGTCACTGACATGAATCTCTGTGCAATAACAGAAAATCCTGCTCCTGCAAGCACTCCGCACATGCTTCCGATTGCTGCGACCACAGTCTTAATCTGAATCCCATCTATCAAAAAGAACGTTACCAGATTACAAATCAGAATGAGAACAATTGTTACAAGGAGTGCCGAATATCCTTTCATTGTAAGCGGCAGTAAAATCCATATAATACACACCATCGTGAATATAATACCAACCGCTGATTTTGCTCCCTTTTTTCCGCCAATGACAATTAACAGTAAGATAAAAATTGCAATCGCTACTATAATCTGTGGTACTCGATAATAATTATAGACCGATACCTGATATCCTCCATCATCATTTGTATCAATTCGGATAGATACTTTATCCCCCTGACTGACTCTGACATTATACAGAGAACTGAAATAGTTTGTTACTTCTGCAGTTTCACCTTTGTATGCTCCTGTCAGTATTTTTACCTGAAGTTTCATATCCCCACGCCACAGACCATCTGTACTCTCATCTACAGTCACGTTATCTTCCAGAATTCCAACTACTTTTCCAATTTCATAAGAAGTCCCTGATGTATCTCCTTCTTTGTAAACTGGTCTGTCATGGTTTGCATAGTAGATCACCAATATAAAAGCAAGGGCAGCCAGCACCCCAATGAGCAACTGGCCACCTTTCCTTTTCATAGGTGAATTCCATAATTTTTTCATTTTTGTTCACCTGTTTTGCTGTTTAGTTTACTTTTCTCTTTTTTGTAAATGACACTGCGATCACTGAGGCTGCAATCAGAACCAGATACATTGTAACAGGTTGTTGATCGCCGGTCTGAGCCCCTTTATTTGCTGTATTTTGAGGTTTCTTGCCGTTTCCATTTTGACTACCGCTTCCGGCATTTCCACCGTTTCCGGTATTACCATCATTGTTGTTATTACCGCCATTGCCATTATTACTCTTTTCTACAAGTGCCTTTTTCGCATCCTGAAGCGCTTTTACTGCTGCATCTACTTCTGCCTGTGTTGCATTTTCATCTGCATATACACGTTGTGCCTCTTTCAATGCCGTAGCATAGTTGTTCCAGCTTTCTTTTGTATAACTACTCTGTGATTTTGCAGGAAGTTTTTCTATTTCTTCCAAAAGCGCAGTCTTATCAACTGTCACGCCAGTCTGTTCTTGTTTAATCTCATCACAGTTACGGACTCTTAAGCATGTGACCGGAATGTCTGACTCTCCTTCCGGATGTGCATATACAAGTCCTACTGCCGAAACGGTTGCTCCTTTTTTCACGAAAGATGCCAGTTCATTCTTTCCAGTTGTTCCGGAAGTAATATAACCGTCAATAAAGACATTTCCTTTTTCTCCGCTTCCGTCCTCAATCCAGAACTGTGATACTCCGGTTCCATCTGCACTGTAAACTACATCTGTTACCTTTCCACTGATCTGAACAAGCTTTCCTCCGTTCTCTTCATAATTCATGGCATCTTTTGCAGATAGTTTTTCCGGATCATACACATGGGTATCATCTGGAATGATCTCGCTTTTAATAATCTGAATCTCTTTATCTCCCTGATATGCGTCTACATATCCGGTAATTCTGATCTTTGTTCCGATTTCCAGACCTGCCTCCGCATATGGGAATACAGTAATTCCTGCAGTGTCATCCTGCACATAAATGGCGTCAAAGAATTTGTTATTCTCATTGCTCGTACCTGCTGTAACATAGCCTTCAATTGCAAATACATCTCCGGCTTTTCCCTCTTTACGCACTGTCTCAATCGGTGTTGTCTCAAGCTCTACTGTCACTTCATCCAAAATATTCTCTACAATTGTCTTGTTGAGGTATGGCAGATCCCAAATATTATCCTGCTCCGCCTTCACTTCAAAGTCAGAGATAAATACAGTTCCTGACACAAATACATTTGCACCGCTTTCAAGCGTCTCATGTGCAAGTGCCACCATATTGCCTTTTTCTACGACTGTAGGACTGCCTGATACTGGATTTCCATTCTCGTCTTTACAATCAATAGAGTAAGTTGTGTCATATCCTCTGATAAGTGCCTCTGCTTTTCCAGCTGCAACTGCATCTTTGTCAAGGTTTACGGTACATCCGCTATATGCGCTGTATTCCTGATCTTCTACTGCACCTTCTAAATATTTTGAATCTTTGTTGTAATTTTTCAGATATAAGCGGTATGGCTGTCCACCGTTATTTGTCTCATCATATGCTTCATCACTATTTAAGGTTGTAGTGGCTCCGACTGCTTTTAAGAGCTTGTTCATCTCTGTTGCCGTCTGACCGCTTGTTGTATCCTGATAATCTGCAATTCCGCATGCAATCAATGTTCCGCCTTTATCTGTGTAGTCTTTTACCATGTTAATAAATTCATCACTAAAATGCGAAGGTTTGTAATCTCCGGCATTTGCTGTTCCTGTTTTCTTTGCCGGTGCTGAGATAACAAGTAATGCACAGTCTTCTAACATTTCTGGTGTGATCTCATCTTTCACAACCTCAACTTTTACATTCTTGTCTCCCGCAATCTTTGTAAAGTTTCCAACATTTCCACCATAGTATCCTGTCACATAGTCATTGTAATGTGTACCGTCAATGATTACTTTTGTTACCATCTCCGGCGTTACATATGTAAGCTTCAAAACGCTGCTATAAACTTTCTCTACTCCGTTGAGTGTTGCATTCACTGTGACATTTAGTTCCATGTTTCCTACTTTGTCATAAGTATAATCAAATGTGTAAGATGCTGTTCCCATCGAATCTACTTTTGTCAGGTTATTCTTCTCCAGATCAACTTCATGTACATTTTCTCCATCTACGGAAAATGTAATTGAGTTGATTGTCATATCTGTATTTTCATTGTTGTATAAATCCAATGTGACAGGCAATGCCTCTCCTTTTACCGGAAGTACTTCGGTTGTAGAGATTCCGTTGATTCCTGCTGCTTCCACTTCTCCTACCCATACCGGAGCCGTCACTGCAATATCACCGTCAGCCTCTGTGATTTTCAAATAGTAATATGAATAGTTATTATCTATCTGGAATTCTACTGTATCTGTATTGGCTGCAACAGTCTCTTCTTTCAGTACAAGTCCGCCATTTGTAATGACTTGAACTTTTCCGATAGAATCATCAGTCTTATCACTTAATTCTGCTTTTAAAGTAACAGTGTCTCCTACCTGTCCTTCTGACAAAATAGAGCCCATCTCATAACCATCTAATGTGTAATAAATGTTTAAGTCATTATCTTCAGTTGCATATACACGATAGTTGCGCATTGCATCATAGATATTTTCCTGTGTGAGGCTGTCCGCTAATACAACACTTCGTGCTGTGTTGGCATCTCCCCAAAGTCCTTTGTGGTTGTCCTGATTGTTTGTCGGAGCTACATGCCATCCTTTATCAAGTGCTCTCTGATAGTACTCGTAAGATGGGAAATATCCGGAACTTCCGATTGCTCCTTCTCCATTTCCAACTTCAATTGTTGTGATCAGCTTGTCAATTTCTTCATCGTAGTGAGCAAAATCACTGAAATCACCAAATGTCGTTCCCGGGTGATTGAATTGTGAAATTGACTGCGGCGCTGTCTTTAATGCTGCATAGTAGTTCTGCAAGGCTGTGCTGTATGTTGAAAATTCTGTCTGTGTCCTGCTCTGGAACCCTTCCGTATTGAAAGTGTTCATATGTCCAAGACCGTTTGACCATGTCATCTCATATCCAAACAAACCTACAAAGTCGTCAGTTGTATACTGTTTTGCAAGCTCATGTCCTTCTGTCCATTCCTCACTCATAGAACCGTCTGAAATAGATGCACTGTCTGCGTTGTCAAATGAGTTCGAGTGATCTGTCAGTGCAAGGAAATCAAGATTTTCCACTCCCGAAGCATGTTCATATGCCTGCTGTGCAGTTCCCGCACCATCGGAATAGCTTGTGTGGGAATGAAGCTGTCCAAAATAAACATTGTATTTTTCACTTGTTCTCTCTGTGTAAGAAAGTGTAACAATGTTACTGTCTTCATATCCTTCCTTGACTGCTTTTACTTTAAACGTCATTGGAAGTTCTGACAACACAATTTTTTCTGTGTACTCTGTCCAATTCTTTCCATCGTCAGTAGAATATAAAATAGTTGCACCTTCTGTTGCACATTTCAAAGTGACTTCTGTGTTTTTCATAACTGCGCCGCCATTTGGTGTTGCCTCTACGTTTTTCACTTTGCCACTTGTATATTTGTAAATTGTCTTAATACTGTCTGACACGCCATCTTTTGATGCATATGCCCGCATATTTGCAGGGAGCTTTTCTAAGACAGGTTTGTTTGCATCATCGTATACTTTGTACTCTCCACCATCTATTGAATAATAAATAGCCACACCTTCTGTAGCACTTGTCAGTGTGATCTCGGTTCCCGTTGCTGCTTCTCCGGATGCCGGATCTGCTTTTACATAGCCACAGATATCATCCGCAATGACCGGACTTCCGGTAAGCACTACCGAATCTATACGAAGTGTTCCTCTTTTATCTGGTGTTCCTTCTTTTCCATCTGCACGCTCTGTTCCTGCTACAAGACGAACATATAATTTATCCGCATGTTCTGCTCCTTCTGGAACATCAAATTTAAAGTTAATGTATTCCCCCGGAGCATAGCTTGTCTTTGCAATCCCGTCTTTGACATCTCCCGATTTACTCACTTCATATGGTTTTCCATCTGATCCATAGCTTGTATATTTGTAAGAGTAAGAACCGGTTGTAAAATTCTCAAATTTTGTTCCATCTACAGAATACTGAAGCTGATAAGAGCCTGCCCCTGTCTTGCTTGAGCGAAGACGGAATGAAAGTTCCATCGCTCCGTATCCTTTTGAAGATAATGCAAATTGCAGGTAATCATTGTCCCCTGAGCCTAATCCGGTACCGCCCATATAGTAAGAAGTAGAATCCGTGTTAGAGCTCGTTGCTTTTGTGTATGGGAGTACTTCTTTGCCGGATACAACTGCTGTATAATTTGCATCGGTATCCAACATGTCATTTGTCTTATACAAATCCCCTACAATACTTGTCTTCACACCAGCTTCTTCGTAGTTGGCATTTCCTGCCCACTGTGCCACATTCAGAACAGTATCTGTCTCTACCTGAACACCTTCTTTTGCCGGATAGAAATACATCAAGTACGCGTCTGTTGAGGCGCCTTCTTTCTTTCCGAATGTTGTAAACGTATTATAGTATTCTATGTATTGATTTTTATTTCCACCATACTCTGCATTGACACTTCTTAAAAAGAATCCGCCATTTTCGTCTGCTTTTTCTACTTCCCACAGACTATAATCACTTTCTTTTTCTTCTAACGTAAGGCTTCCACCGCTTTTTCCAGTTGTAAGGTATTTGCCTTGTGCAGTAAGTGTGTAATATCCTGTCTTTTCATCTAACGATGCTTTCAAAACTGCTGAGCCTTCTGGCGCATCTAAAACATCTTCTTCCGATGGTTGTCCATCCAATGCTGCCAGCCTTGTTCCACTTGCGGAAGCTGACATTACTTTTTTGTTTGCAGGATTGTAGATTACAAACACATCGCCGTCTTTTAACTCTGTGAGTCTTTTTCCTTCTGATGGATCCGGTTCTGGCTCCGGAGCTGGCTCTTCTTCCACTGTATACGCAAATACTTTCTGTTCACTGTTATTGAATCCTTCTTTTTGTGAATATGCAGTGATTGTTGTATTTTCTGTAATCGTAATTGCTGCATCATATTTTGTAAATTCCTGTGCGTCATTTACTTTGTAGTAAATTTCTGCCCCCTCAGTCTGGCAGGATAATGTGATCTCTGTTCCGGCTGCCACCTTGCCAGGTTCTACGGATGCCACAACCTCGGCACAAGTCTCGGTCGTTTCTCCGCCATCTTCTGTCGTTGTTCCTTTAATCACAATATGATTAATATTGCTCGCTCCGGTCGGTGCAACTGTACCACCGTTCACACTTGTTGTCCCAACTTTTTTTACACGAAGTGCAAAATTCTGTCCGGAAAGCTCTGCCGGAAGTTTCACATCTTTGTATAATTGTGTCAAATTGGTACTTGTAATCTCCACTGCTCCGCCGTCAACGACTTTCCAACTCTGTCCTTTATCCAAAGAATATTCCAATTGGAAATTTTTTGCTCCTGTATTTGAGGAACGAAGCGAAGCCGAAAATGTTAAATTTTCATACTTTTCTGCATTGATTTCGGAAATGGTCCAATAGCCTTCTTCTTCCCAGTTATTCGCCGCCAGACTTTTTGACGAATATCCGGTATAAGTTGCTCCTGTGACATTAAGCTGTCCACTTCCTGATGTCGCACCTGCCGGAAGGCTGGAAGGCGCGGATTCCTTATCCTTGTATTCCCATGCTGCGATTGTCTGAACTGTCTCTGCCGCTTTTGAAGGAAGACTGATGTTGCTGCATACCATCATAACTGCAAGAAGCACTGCAAACATTCGTGACACGATACTGATTTTTCTACCTTGTTTCATAAAAATCCTCCTCGTCTCAATTAAATTGTTACATTATACTATTTTGCTACAGTTGTTACTTCTTTTCTACCATACTTTTGTAAAGTTCCAGTTAAATCTATCCTCTATTCTGTTTTTTTCTAGCAGAAAGCTCTACAGCTGCCACACCTGCGCCGCCAGCAATAACTAACACTACCCATGGCATTGTACTTGCTGTATCGCCTGTTTTTGGACTCCTTTTTGGCGGTGTAATTGGTTTCGGAGCCGGTGTTGTGTCCGGTTTTTCTTCTGGTTTGGAATCTGTTGTCTTCAGAAGTTCTTCTGCGATTGCTTTCACGTTCTGAAGTTCTGTCTTTTCTTCTGTTGCCAAATCACCTGAAGATAAAATATAGTTTACCTGATCTAAAATATTTTGAATCTCTGTTCGATCTGCCTCTGTCAAAGAAGCCTTGTCATAACTTCCAAGTGCATCTTTCCACTGCTGAATCTTGTTCTGTAATGTCAATGTATGAACAGTTGTATCTAACTCAATGTTCAATCCTTCTGTATCACGGTGTTCTCTCAATGCCGCAATCGTACTTAAATTATCTACCGGAGCTTCATCCATCGCTACAAGCGGTGTCATTCCTTTAAATACAGATCCGTCCAGCGTTGCACAGTATTCATTTACACATACGTTGTATGTCTTTGTTGTGTCGTTGACGTCAATCATCTGACCGTCATCTGTCATGATGGATAATACTTTGATTCCACCGTCTACAACTTTGTATGTTGCTGTGATACCTGCAAACTGATCTCCTAAGTTCGAAGCCTGATATGCCGCATCAGTATCAATTCCAATCTCCGGATTCAATCCAATCAACGCACGCTCCAGCTGCTGTGCCATCTGTTGTCCGGTAATCGCAAATGTCAAAATGCGGTTTCCAAATGGTGAGATTGTGTAAATATCTGCCACCGTAATATCACGGCTTGACGCGCCTTCTGCCATCTCAAGGTTTGCCCGGATTCCACCTCTGTTTGCAAATGCTGCCACTGTGTTCTGATCTTTTGTCGCTGCAAGCATCATATCTGCAAGCCAGTTACCTGCGATAGAAGATGTCCCGTTCGTCTTATCAATAAAGTCTCTTGTAATACTTTGGTCAACTGTTCCAAGTACTTCGTACATCTCACCCTTTACTGCATCCCATGCCGCCTGACTGATCTTTGTAACTTCCGGATCTAATTGTGTATTATTTCCATTGTTATAATATAAGTAAGAATGATCTCCGCCTTTTGGAGAAATGTCCTTGAATTCCGGTGTCGTCACTTCTACGTCTTTTGTCTCAGGATTCACTTTAATCTCTGCTGTGGAATATCCGTATGCATAGCAATTTCCCTGCATATAATCGATACCGTTCTCAGCAGTTCCATTTACATTTTTGTGTGTATGTCCCCCTGCCACAAGATCAACGACTTCCGGATCCATCTCTTCTGCAATCGATTTTGGATCAGAATGTGCAAGAACAACCACAATATCAGCTTTCTTATCTACTTGTTCCGCAAGTTCCTTTAATTTTTCCCGATTGTCGTCAATTGTATATGGTGCAATCTGAGAAGCCTTGATATCTGCTGAGTAATCATCTGCCCAGCCGACGATTCCGACCTTGTAATTTCCTTTGTCTACAATCGTATAATCCTGTGTGAATTCCACACGTTCACCACTATCTTTATAGTACAGGTTACTCATAAGAACCGGAATATCCGAATCCCCCTTGTAAGAACCAATCTCATATGGAGCCATGGTTCCTTTTGCATCTGTCGCATATGTTTTTACATCCCAGTCAAACTCATGGTTTCCAAGTCCTACCGCATCATAGTCCATCTGATCATATGCTGCACGCATTGCTGCACCATAAGTCAGATTAGAATGTGGTGTACCCTGATAGATATCACCGGTATCCAAAAGCAGTACGTCCTCATACGCATCGTTATTGCGTGCATCGTTTACAATTTTTGAAAAATATGCAAGACGATATTCAAACGTATCCTCTTTGTAACTGGAAACATCTGTAATGTATCCATGTACATCTGTCGTCTCAAATACTTTTATTGTGTCCCATCCAGTGTAATCTGGCTCCTGTGTTCCTGCATCTTCTGCAAATACTGCCGGTACATAAGATGCTGTCATTGTCAGAACCATTGCCATAGCACCTAATCTTTTTGATAACTTATTCATTTTCTTTTCCCCTTCCTTTACGGAAACTCTTTAGATGTTGGTTACAATTCCTGTAATCAGTTCTTTAAACTGTTTCGCTACACGGTCTGCCGTCTCCTGTACTTCTTTGTGATCTAATTTTTCTGTCGACATTCCTGCTGCGAGATTTGTAATACATGAAATTCCACATACCTCCATTCCCATATGATGTGCCGCCATCGCTTCACATGCCGTACTCATACCAACAGCATCTCCGCCGAGTGTTCTTGCAAGACGAACCTCTGCCGGTGTCTCATATGCTGGTCCTGTAAACTGCATATATACACCTTCCTGCATTTTGATTTCCATTTTTTCTGCTGTATCTTTGATGATTTTACGCATACGCTGGCTGTATACCTCGCTCATATCTGGAAATCTTACGCCGAGTTCATCTATATTTTCACCGATCAGAGGGCTTGGTATTGCAATTGTAATATGGTCATTGATGATCATAAAATCTCCCGGTTTAAAATCAAAGTTTGCACCACCTGCTGCATTGGTCAGGATTAATTTTTTTGCCCCGAGCATTCCCATCAGTCTTGTTGGAAGCACTACATCTGACATCGGATATCCCTCATAAAAATGTACTCTTCCCTGCATGATCACAACCGGTACTTCATTCACATAACCAAATACAAATCTTCCTTTATGACCTGCTACTGTTGAAGTTGGAAATCCTTCGATTTCCGTATAGTTGATCGTCTGCTCAATCTGAATCTCATCTGCGTAGTCTCCAAGACCTGACCCCAAGATCAATGCAACCTCCGGCTGAAAATCAATTCTTTTTCGAATACTCTTCACGCATGTCATCAATTTTTCATATACTTTATTCATCTTTTTACCTCTTTTCCCTTTATTCCAAAGTTACGATTTTGGAAATGATTTCTTTTAAACGTTCATATTGTGATTGATCGACTAAAATTTTATTTCCTTCTTTCGTTATCAATCCTTGTTCGGATAGCTTTTTTACTGATCGATTGATCGTTTTTAAGCAAAGCCCTGTTGAGTTAGATAATCCCTGCTGACCACCTCGGACCTGCAGAAGACCATTTTTTGCGTAACGCTCAAATCGTTCGACGAGAAGCATCGAAAGTCTGTCCGCCCCTTGAAGAAATAATAAAGTCCGCCCTTTTCTTCCCTCCTCAAGAAGATAGTTTGCAACTTGCTTTGCCTCCTGTTTTAATGCATGAATATCCGCACTCATCCATTTTTCAAAATTTGCTCTCGACATTTTTACAACGGTACATCTTGTCACTGTTCTAAGCGTTGTCCTATAAGTCTTCATATCCATGATGTACTCCATCCCACCCATTGCATACACATTATCAAACCGCATAAACTCATACGCTACACCATGTACTCTATAGTCAATGGCTTCGATAATTCCTTTTCCGATGAAATAAATATTTTCTACAGGTGCATTTTCTCGTACGAATATCACACCCTTATCCATCTCTTCTATATGAAATGAATCCATCACCCAAAGTGGTGCTGTCTTGAAATACTCTTTAAACTGTTCCTGACGTTTTTTATCAATGTCTTTTAAAAATGGCAGTGCATCATATAAAGTCTTATATCCCACACACTATTCACCTCTCTTTTATCATTCTTTGCTGAATAGTCCTGTCTTTTCCATTTGTTTTTGAACAATCTCAGCTAAAAACTGAATGACCGGTCCTGCCGCCAATGCTGTTATAATCGTAATGATTCCAAGCTTTCCTCCAATTACAAATCCAAGCACAATACAGCAGATATCAAAACATACCTTTACTACACGGAACTGTTTGTTCACCTTGTCTCTGATTGTCATTACAAATCCGGTAAACGGATCTAATCCGACATCCGCCGTAATGTACATTGCAACACCCATATAAAGTAGGAAACAACCGATTGCTGCACCCGCAATCTGTACCGGAAGTGTCTGAACCCGAAACAACATGTGATATAGTTTTCCGCCCAGATCTACGACAAAACCATATGGAATAATATAAATAAATGTTCCAATATTTACATAATGTCTTTCCCAAAAGAAAATTATTACTACAAGAACAATATTTACAATGTTAGATGCCATTCCAAGCTGTTCTGAAGAAAGATTTAAAGCGCTTCTGATTCCGTCATAGACAATTCCAACCGGATCATTCCCAAGTGCGGCGGCGGCATTGAATGCTACACCTGTCCCGACTAGAATAATTCCCAAAATTGCCAGAATAATTCTTATCCCTTTTTCTCTTTTCACGTTTTTTCTCTCTTTACACTAGTTTATTTAAAATAGATTTTCCGATTGTTCCATCCGGCATCGCAACGCCAAAGTTTTCTGCTACAGATGCCCCGATCACCGCAAAGGTATCTTCATTTTCAATTGGACCTCCATGTCCCATCTTCTTTGCATAGGCAACAAACGGCACATATTCTCTTGTATGATCTGTTCCGGTATACGTCGGATCATTTCCGTGATCTGCCGTCAGAATCAGTAGATCATCTTCCCTTAACTGTTCCAAAAGAACCCCCAGATTTTTATCGAATTTTTCAATCTCTTTTCCGTATCCTTCCACATCTCTTCGATGTCCCCAAAGAGCATCGAAATCAACAAGATTAACAAAGCAAAGTCCGTGGAAATCCTTTTTACTGATCTCGATGGTCTGCTCCATTCCATGAACCGAACTGTCTGAATGATGTGTCTCTGTAATTCCTTCGCCGCAGAAAATATCATTGATCTTTCCTACGCCGATTACATCAAGACCTTTGTCTTTTAATGCATTTAACGCTGTTCTTCCCGTTGGTTTTAAAGCGTAATCATGGCGATTGCTTGTACGCTTAAATTCTCCTTTTTTCTTTCCAACATATGGTCTTGCAATGACACGTCCCACTCTCCACTCATCTTTCAGCGTGATCTCTCTTGCAATTTCACAGCAGCGGTACAGATTTTGCAGATCAAATGTCTCCTCATTTCCACAAATCTGAAGAACCGAATCGGCAGATGTATACACGATCATTGCCCCTGTATTAATCTCTTCTTCACCAAGCTCCTCAATAATCTCTGTTCCGCTTGCACTTTTATTTCCGATGACTTTTTTGCCACACTGTTTTTCTAATTCTGCAATCAGCTCCGGTGGAAATCCGGTATCTGTAAATGTCTTAAACGGTCTTTCTGTCTTGATTCCCATCATCTCCCAATGTCCGGTCATCGTATCTTTTCCATTGCTCGCCTCACCAAGTCTCATATAACGTCCTTTTGGTTGTTCGACTTTTTCCATCTTCCCTGCCGAATGCAAATTTAACATTCCTAATTTTTGCAGATTTGGAATCTCCAATGTGCCCATTTTTTCCAAAATATGTCCAAATGTATCTACACCTTCATCTCCGAATTTTTTTGAATCCGGCATTGCTCCGATTCCAAGTGAATCAAGAACAATCACAAATATTCTTTTATATTCGTTCATTTATTGTCACCTCATTTTATTTGTTAGATTGCGTCTAGTTTTTTATAAAGTCTGTGTTTTAGTTCTTCGGATGCAAACGCTGTCTCCGCTGCATTTCGCATCATCAAAAGGATCTCCTCATCACTTACTCCATACATACTTTGAATAAATTCAAGCTCTTTTGTCATGGATGTATTGCTCACCGTCCGATTATCTGTATTAACACTGACAAGCAAACCGGCCTTTAAAAATTCTTTGATTGGATATTCTTCCGGTCCCTTGACTGCTTTTGTCTGAAGGTTACTGATCGGGCATATCTCAATTCCAATATGGCGTTCTTTTACCAATTTTTGAATCTCTTCATGCCCTCTCATCGCAATACCATGTCCGATTCTTTTTGCCCCGGCTTCTATCGCATCTACAATATTCTGGGCATTTCCACATTCTCCGGCATGAATAGTAAAAGGCATACCAAGCTTCTTTGTCTGTTCAAAGAGTTCCATAAACTCTGTCATTGGATATTGTGCTTCTGCTCCTGCTAAATCGGCTGCACACACACCCCTTCCAAGAAACTGGCATGCCGTTTTTATCATCTGATAATTCTGCTTCGCACTATGATGTCTCATAGCACATGTTATTACATTATATTCTACTCCAAAGTCTTTTTTCCCTTTTTCAAGCCCATGTAAAAGTGATTCTATCACCTGCCCTGTGTTCATCTGTTCCGACACATGAAAAAGTGGTGCAAAGCGAATCTCAGCATAACACACATTTTCCCGGCTCATTGTTCGAAGTACATCATATCCCGCTCCAAAAAGTCCCTCTTCATCTGTAAGACACTGCCCCGGAAGATCAAATTTTTTCAAATATTCCACAAGGCTTGTACACTCATCGGAAACACTGAGTTCTTCGAAAGACACAGCTCTTTGAAGCCGTGTCTCTACGAACTCTTTACTTAAGGAACCATCCAGATGACAATGCAGTTCGATTTTTGGTAACTGTTTCAATTCGTTTACTGTCATATTTTTCTCCTCTACCTCAGATTTTTAGGTCCGAATCCAAGCGGAAGTATCTCTTTTAACGTAAATACTTCATATTGCTCTTTCCCTGTTGCAAGGATAATCTGAAATGTCTCCGGATCACAAAACTCCATCATTACCTGACGACACACACCACATGGAGATGCATAATCGGTAAGAACCCCGTCTTTTCCTCCTACCACACAAATAGCTTCAAATTCTCTTACTCCTTCACTGACCGCCTTAAAGAATGCTGTTCTTTCTGCACAGTTTGTCGGTGTGTAAGAGGCATTTTCAATATTACAGCCTGTGTAATATTGCCCATCTTTTGTGCGAAGCGCCGCTCCAACCTTAAAGCCGGAATACGGTACATATGAAAAATCCAATTGTTTTATGGCAAGTTCAATCATTTCTTCTGCAATTTTTTTATCCATTCACAGTTCCTCCGTTTTTTTAATACCCGGACGCCTCTTCATTTTTCACAAGTTTGATCATTCTGCTTGTTCCAAGGCGATCTGCTCCCAATGCAAGGAATTTTTCCGCATCATCCAGAGAAGAAATTCCTCCTGCTGCTTTCATCTTCACATCTGGTCCGATATGCTTTGCAAACAATTCGATATCTGCAAAAGTTGCTCCTGCAGTTGAAAACCCGGTAGAAGTCTTAATATAATCTGCACCTGCATTTGTCACAAGTTCACACATCTTAATCTTTTCTTCTTCTGTCAAAAGACATGTCTCAATAATCACTTTCAAGATTTTTTCACCACATGCTGCTTTTAACGTACGGATTTCTTCTTCTACAAGATCATATTTTTTATCTTTTAACCAACCGATATTAATAACCATATCAATCTCAGATGCTCCGTTTGCAATCGCATCTTTTGTCTCAAATTCTTTTGTCTTTGTTGTCATATATCCATTTGGAAAACCTATTACTGTACAAACCGGAATCTTTCCCTGCATATATTCATTTGCCTGCTTCACATAGCTTGGAGGTATACATACAGAGGCTGTCTCATATTTTACTGCATCATCACAAATCTGCTTGATCTCTTCCCATGTAGCAGTCTGTGTCAAAAGTGTATGATCTACATGTTTTAACATTTCATTTACATTCATTTTTTATCTCCTATTTTTCTTTTTTCTGGTCTTCCTGAATCAGAGAGCGGATTGCCTCAACTGCAACCTGAATTGCCATATCTGTATCGTGTACGACCGGATTTTCCAATCCCAGTTTTTCTCTTTCCTGATTTGCAACTACAAGAAAGCAGGAGCCGGCTCTCACACGAAGATAACTTGCCACAATAAACAATGCGGCCGATTCCATCTCAGATGCCAGACAACCTAGTCTCTTCCATGCTTTCCACTTATTCATCAATTCATAGCTGACCGGTTTTGTCTCCGGCTCATGCTGTCCGTAAAAAGCATCTTTACACTGAACAACACCTGTATGGAAAGGATACCCTTTCTTTTCAGCTGCCTGCACAAGTGCATTTGTCACAGACAGATCTGCAACTGACGGAAATTCCATCGGCGCATATTCTCTTGATGTTCCTTCCATGCGAATTGCACCTGTTGCAACTACGACATCTCCGCTTTTTACTTCTGTCTGCATACCTCCGCAAGTTCCAATACGGATAAATGTATCCGCTCCACAGCGATATAATTCTTCCATCGCAATAGCTGCAGATGGACCGCCAATTCCGGTAGATGTCACACTCACTTTCACTCCATCCAATGTTCCTGTGTAAGTGATATATTCCCTGTTATCTGCAATTAAAATCGGATTGTCAAAATACTGTGCAATCTTTACACACCGTTTTGGATCTCCCGGCATGATCACATAGCGTCCGACTTCACCTTCTGCTACCTGAATATGGTATTGTCTGCTTGCATCTTCTGAATAATTCTTCATCGTCATCTTCCTCCCTTTTTCACTTTTCCGTCTCTATTTTTCTAACGTTGACCTTTATCGTAAGGAATTCCTTCTGCTTTTGGCGCTCTTGATTTCTTCGATACAAATATAAGAACAATCAGAGAAATAATGTATGGAAGCATGTTGTATACCGTGCTTGGAAGTTTTAACGCAACAAGTGCATCAAATCCTGTGTAAACATTAGAAAGTGCACGGAACAGCCCGAACAATAATGCTGCAAGTCCGATATTGACCGGTTTCCACTGACCAAAAATCATAACGGCAAGAGCAAGGAAACCAAATCCCGCAACACCATTTTCAAATTTCCATTCACTTACACCGGCTGTGATATACACAAGTCCTCCAAGTCCTCCGAGTGCTCCCGAAATCAAAACCCCCGCATAACGCATCTTATATACATTGATACCAACTGAGTCAGCTGCCTGTGGGTGTTCACCACACGCGCAAAGTCTAAGTCCGAATTTTGTCTTGTAAAGGACAATATATGCCGCAATCAAAACAAGTAGTGCAATAAGCATGAACCAGTTAAACTCAAAACTTCCAATATTCATAATAAATGCTTTTTTAGAATGTCCATATGCCACTGTTGAAGATACATTGTCTACACTTTCTGCTGTATTGATTGCTCTTACTAATACAACTGCTGCTGCAGGTCCTAATAAGTTCAACGCTGTACCTACCAGTGTCTGGTCTGCGTTAAATTTGATTGCTGCCACTCCAAGTAACATTGAAAAAATCATACCGATCAGAATACTCGCCAGCACAACAAGCAAAATTACAAGCGGTGCAGCCATTCCTGCCGGAATATATTTCATCATAAGCGCTCCTCCTAAAGCACCCATAACCATGATTCCTTCTAATCCGATATTGATAACGCCACTATGTTCTGAGAAACATCCTCCAAGTGCTACGAGCACCAGAACAGAAGCAAATATTAACGTATACTGAACTAATAACATCATTATGATTCGCCCCCTTTCTGCTCTTTTACAAGACGTTTTTCTTCTCTCTTATTGAGAAATCTATTTAGCCACATTTTAAAGAAAAGTACGAATCCACACAGATAAATGATAAATGCTGAAATCAAATCAGAAATCTGTGTACAATACATAGTTTTGTCTACATAAGTACCACCACTTGTAATGTGCTGGATAAAGTATGATGAGAAAATTGCTCCAATCGGGCTTGACCCGCCAAGGAATGCGGCTGCAATTCCATTGAATCCCATTGCCGGAACTGTTGTCTGCTGAACCATCCACTGCTCAATTCCAGTCAGATAAAAGATTCCCGCACCAAGTCCTGCAAGTCCGCCTGCAATTACCATTGTGAGAATAATATTTCTTTTTTCACGCATACCACAGTATTTTGCCGCATTTTTATTTAATCCAGTTGCTTTTAATTCATATCCGAATTTTGTTTTGTCCAAAATTACCCATACAACAATTGCCATTACAACGGAAAGTACAAGACCGATTGTAACGAACTCATTGTTGGAAAAAAGTTTGTCTAATCCTGCATTCGGAAGCAGTGCATTTTTATTTGTGCTGGATAATGTCTTTGTATATGGTGTCGATGCATCTTTTACTTTTGTCAGCAACATGTTGACACTGTAAAGTCCAATCCAGTTCAGCATGATACATGAAATAACTTCATTTACGTTAAAATATGCTTTCAATAATCCTGAGATTCCTCCCACAATTGCTGCTGATACAACTGCCGCAATCAAACATACATACCAAGGCATTTTCAGTTGAAGTCCAAAGTAAAGACATGCCCCTGCGCCGATTACATACTGTCCTGCTGCTCCGATATTGAACAATCCTACTTTATATGCAAATAATACCGAAAGAGAACACATCAAAAGTGCAGATGCTTTTACAAGTGTCGTTCCGAAATATTTCTTCACCGCAACTTCACTCGGGTAATAGAAGAAGTTCTTTAAAATTGCCGTGATTGCTTCTCCCGCACCACTTGGATTAATGATTAAAAGCACGATATAACCAATCAAAAGTCCAATAATAATACAGAGCAGAGACGCAATGATTGTCTGAAACCCATTGTTTCTTAATATACTTTCTTTCTTTTTTATCTGATTATTCATTTGTTCCTGCCCCCTTTCTCTTAGAACCTGCCATGTAAAGTCCAAGTTCTTCTACCGTCACTTCCTTTGGATCAAATTCTCCTACAATCTCACCTTCATACATTACGAGAATTCTATCAGAGACATTCATAACCTCATCAAGCTCCAAACTGACAAGAAGAACACCTTTTCCGGCATCTCTTTGTGCCACCAGTTGTTTGTGAATGTATTCAATCGCTCCTACATCCAGACCTCGTGTCGGCTGCACCGCAATCAAAAGTTCAGGATTCTTATCTATCTCACGCGCGATAATCGCTTTCTGCTGATTACCTCCTGACATAGAACGAGCTTTTGTGATTGCTCCCTGTCCGGATCTTACGTCATACTGTTCAATCAGCCGATTTGCATACTTACGAATCTCTTTTCGTTTTAAAAATCCAAATTTGTTTGTAAACTGTGGTTCAAAATATCTTTGAAGCACAATGTTATCTTCCAATGAGTAATCAAGTACAAGACCGTGTTTATGTCTGTCTTCAGGAATATGACTCATGCCGGATGTCAGTCTCTTTCGGATTGACATCTCTGTGATGTCTTCCCCATTCATTTTGATCTTACCGCTCTTTAACGGCTCTAATCCGGACAATCCATACACAAATTCTGTCTGTCCATTTCCATCAATTCCTGCAATACACACAATCTCTCCTCTGTGCACCTGAAGAGATACATTGTTTACCGCATTGTTTTTATGGTGTTTTGAAGCAACCGTCATGCCCTCTATGTCAAGGACAACTTCACCTGGTTTTGCCGGCTTTTTCTCCACTACAAAATTAACATCACGCCCCACCATCATTGCAGAAAGCTTTTCCGGTGTTGTATCTTTGATATCTACCGTTCCAATATATTTTCCTTTTCTAAGTACACTGCATCGGTCTGCCACCTGCATAATCTCACCAAGCTTATGTGTGATAAAAAGAATACTCTTTCCTTCTGCTGCAAGGTTCTTCATGATTTCCATAAGTTCCTGAATCTCCTGTGGAGTCAGTACTGCTGTCGGTTCATCAAAAATTAAAATCTCGTTGTCTCGGTACAGCATCTTTAAAATCTCCGTTCTCTGCTGCATACCTACTGTGATATCTTCGATCAAAGCGTCTGGGTCTACTGAAAGACCATATTTTTCAGAAAGTTCCATGACTTTCTTTCTCGCCGCATCCTTTTTGAGTAAACCTCCCTTTGTCGTCTCCACTCCAAGAATAATGTTATCTAAGACACTAAAACATTCCACCAATTTGAAATGCTGGTGAACCATTCCGATTCCAAGTGCATTCGCATCATTTGGGTCATTGATAGACACTTTTTTTCCGTCTTTTCGTATCTCACCCTCCTCCGGCTGATACAAACCAAAAAGTACACTCATCAGTGTTGATTTTCCCGCACCATTTTCTCCTAAAAGTGCGTGGATCTCGCCTTTTTTAAGCTGTAAAGTGATATTGTCATTTGCAATGATTCCCGGAAAACGTTTTGTAATATTCAGCATCTCAATTGCATAATTTTCCATCCTTTACATACCTCCTATCCCTTTTCTTAATGAAAAAGGAAGCAGGCGTCACACCTGCTCCCCCTTATTTCAACTCAGTATTTATTTAATGCTACCGTAGTCGTTTACTGTAATGTCTGTCTTTGGCATCGCTGTAATGTCGTTAGAAACTTTGATATCTCCATCGTACATTGATTTTACAAGTGAATGATAATCATCTTCTGTAAATCCATCATTCCACTGTGTAGATTCCACTGGAAGCTGTACAAAGTTTTCATCTGCATTTTCAGACACTAAACCAAGTTTGTCAATTTTTCCTCCGTAGTTACTCCATTTGTCTGCTTTGATATCTGTAAGAACTGTTGTAACTGTTGTTCCAAGTCCTTTCATAGCAGATGTGATTGTTAATCCTTCACCAGCTTTGTCAATAATTGCGGCCTGATCTGTATCTACACCGATTACTTTTCCGCCAACTTTTGTTGCTGCTTCTGCTGCTGATGTATAGATACCGCCTCCACATGCAAATACAGCTTCTACACCTTTTGTTCCGTACCATGTATCCATGTAAGCTGTGATATCAGCATCTCCATAGAACTGACCTCCGCATACATATTCTACCTGTACCTGATCTGTAATGCCAAGCTCTTTTGCTGCTTCGTTAGCACCTTGTACGTATCCGTATCCGAAACGTGTTACAGCCGGTACTTTCATTCCACCAAGAAATCCAAGATGTTTGTATCCTAATTTCACAGCTGCATATCCTGCCATATATCCTGAAAGCTCTTCCTGATAAGTAGCACAGTAAACATTATCTGCATTATAATGTTCTTTTACATCATAGTTTTCTTCGTTTCCATCATATTCATCACCAAGTGCTGATCCAAGGATGTCTCCTGCTCCAACATCAAGTGCAACGAATTTTACATCCGGATACATCTCTGATTTTTCAATTACTGCACTCGCAAATAAATATCCTGGTAACAAAATTACATTTGCTCCATCTGCAACAGCTTGATCGACACTTGCTTTTCTCGCCTCATCATTGTCGCTTTCCGGTTTGTAATAAGTAAATTCTACATCGTTGTCCTCTGACCAGGCTTTTCCTGACTCATAAGTTGTCTGGTTAAAACTCTGGTCTGTGATATCTCCTGAGTCTGTAACCATTGCTACCTTCATGTCTTTCCCTGATTCCTTTTTCCCTTTATCATTGTCTCCACCACCACATGCGGTCAATGATAATGCCATCACGCCTGCAAGTAACATTGCAATAACTCTCTTTTTCATAAATACGTGTCCTCCTTTTTTTTTGTTAGAATCGGTTGTTAATTGAACAATAACATATATTGCATTACCATTATAGGACTTATGTCTTTTTTTGTCAAAACAAAATATACTTTGTAAAATTTCTATAGTTATTTTTTGCATTTTTTGTGCACTTTTCCAATTCAATTGCTTTTATAAATGCTATTTACTCCTAATCTAAAGTTTAATGTTCTCTTAATTTATGAATTTTATACTTTATGTGTCAGAGTTGTTATTTAAACTAAAAATGTAGTAACTTATTTTGTTACCACGTTTTTAGAAATTTGAAAAGTTATAACGTTTTGAAACACAGTGCCTTTTGGAGCACCCGGATTCTCTCCTTTTAGATAAAAACTAAATACTTTCTTACTCCCTTTTATTCTTCTTGTCCCATCATATTGAAATGCTCCCTTTAGTTGATTAGCTACCTGATGAGTATCCGCATTATACAGATCTACCTCAATCGCTGTTCCATAGGTCGACGAAGTCATCTCCCCACTCCAGGACGCTTCTACTTGGAAATTGTAATTCACTTTATACAAATCATCTGCACCTTCCTCATACGTTTTTTGGCTTGGTGTAGTTCCATTCCAAGATATTATATTTGACCAATTAGAATCATATTTTACGTATTTATCTCCCTTTTGAAAGGCTACATGTTTCCCATAACCATTTATTGGGTTTCCATAATAACATCCGTTATACGAAGGATCCATTACGGCATCTTTTAATTTCTGCTTGCTAGATGCCTTACCTATTTTGGGCCATATTTTATCAATCATGTCCTGCTCCGACATCTTCTTTTGACTAATCATGGTATCCCACGGATCATAAAATATCTTATCCGTACCCGGATCCTGATTTTTCATACCAGTATCATTCCAGTTAGGTTTATTATAACCAGAAACTTGACTTCCACCACCCTTACAAACATTTTGATAATTCATTTCCAGTCTTGGTTGGATTCTATCTGCCACAGCCGCCTCATTCAAATCCACTTCAAAATAGTCCGCTTCCTCTGTCGATGTTTCTTCATCACTTACTTCTTCTGAAACTGTTTCTTCCGACACCGTATCCTCTGAAACCGTTTCTTCTGAAGCTGCATCTTCTGTCACTGTTTGAGCATCGACTTGTCCTGCAAACGATTCTTCCACAGCTTCTGTTTCCTGACTGTCATTCGCATACAAACTCACATTACTATCTGCACAAAGGATACCGAATATCAACACTAGAGCGTGTTTGAAAATTAAAAAGTGCACAAAATATTTGTTTATAGCCCTTCTTTCATGGTAAAATAAAGAAAAAGGGGCTGATATTATGTCAAGACGTTACGAACTAA
>NZ_JBQKED010000052.1:0-18700 GCF_052121495.1 Faecalimonas sp. LCP19S3_D12
AGATATTCATAAGTCTATTATGCAGGAAAAAGGAAGAAAAAGAAACCCCCTAACCCCTCAAGATTGAGGGGAAGGGGAGCTGAATAGGCGAAGCCTATTTTTTATTTGGGGGAAATGAAAATGTTTCAATAGAGAAAAAAGGAACGTTTAGGCAGCGCTCTTCTAACAGCTTTTGAAACACTTCCATGAAAATTCCAGAGTGTCTTACTTTTTTGAGCGTCTGGATAGATTCAGTTAAATCAGGAATGCTAGTTAATTCTCCACCCCAATCGCCGTCGTAGGTCGAATGAACACCGCAGCTCGGACTTCCGTCGATTCCAACGATTCCTAAGAGTTCAAAACGTTCTGGGGAAGAAAGATATTCTTCAATCTGCATGACAAATGGTTCAAGCATACGTTCTGTCTCTTTACGGAAAAAAGGAGTGTCGAACTGAGAGACAGCATGCCCCCAGCGATTACTGCCATAAAAAAGAAATTCAGGGCATGGGAGTTGGATGAGTTCAATGTCGCTGTCTAATATTTGTTTTAAGAAGGCTCTTTTGGAAATTCGTTCAGATTGTTGAGCTTCTAAATTTTGATGTTTTAATTTTGCCGCATCGTTCAAAAAACAATGGCTGACAAATAAAATTTTTTGTCTCATAAAATAAATCCTCCGCTTTATATTATAGATATTGTATCATTTTTTTTAAGACAAGGTTATAGAAAAATATAATATACATATAAAAATATTCAATTTTTCAAAAAGTTGATGTGTTGATAAAATAGTCTTAGATGTATTTAAAGGAGGAGAAAAGAGAGATGAACAAAGAAATTTCAGGGACAACAAGACTTGTCTTGTGTGGTCTCGCAATTGCACTGAATATAGTGCTTGGAATCGTGACGGCAGCATTGAAATTCCCATTTTATCTGGATGTGATGGGGACGATATTCATTGCAATTTATTTTGGACCGTGGTATGGAGCAGTTGTTGGAGCGTTGACTAATATTTTGACAAGCCTTTTTAGCGGTTCGTTTACCGGAATGCCATTTATGTTAGTGAGTATTGTAGTAGCGTTGATAGTTGGCTTTGTATTCCGTAAAGTGAAATTTAATTTTGTAACGGCGTTGATTGTTGGAATCCTTACAGGAATTGCAGCGCCGGTTGTGGGGACACCGATTGGGATTGCAGTATATGGAGGACTGACAGGTACGATATCTGATGTGGCGGTGATGTTCTTAAAACAGAGTGGAGCAGGTATTTTTGCGGCATCATTTATACCGAAGCTATTCAATAATCTGCTCGATAAAATAGGTTCTATTTTGATTGTATATTTGGTAGTGTTATCATTGCCGGGAAATTTAAAACCGAAATGTTTCGGTAAAAAGAAGAGATAGAAATTGAGGAAAATCAGAGAAAGTTTATAAAAGAAGAATAAATGCGCATTATCAGCAGGAGTGAGAAGTAGTCACTCCTGCTTTTATTAATTAGATATTTAATTAAATTTTGACGAAAAATATAAAAAAAATGTTAAATAGAAGGATTTTCATTGACATTTTTAGTGAATACTAATAATATAACGGTTAGACATCTAACTAATTTGGAAAGGAGAAGAAAGATGGAAAATTGTACGCAGTTATTGATTCACCAAGTATTGCATCTATATCTTCAAAGAAGCATACATTTACTGCGGGATTTGAAGATACATCCTGGACAGTGTGGAATGTTATGGGTACTGAACAAGCATGACGGAGTTTCCCAGAAGGAACTTGCAGAGAAAATGAGAATCACACCGCCATCTATTACGGTGATGATCCGTAAGATGGAAGCGGAAGAGCTGATTGAAAAGCATCAGGATGAGAAGGATCAAAGAATTGCTCGTATTTATATTACAGAAAAGGGAAGAAAAATCGCAGAGAATATGGATGATGCTTTGCATCAGCTTGAGAAAGAGGCATTTGCAAATATGAGCGAGCAGGAGATTATGCTGCTTCACAGATTGCTATTGCAAATGAAAGAGAACCTTATAAAAGGCGAGAAAGACTAGAAAGGGGAAGACAAAACGATGGGAAAATTATTTAAATTTTTAAAGCCACGTGCAGGTGCGGTGTTTGCAATTGTTGCAGTGCTGATCATTCAGGCATATTGTGATCTGTCATTGCCGGGATACACTTCTGATATTGTAAATGTTGGAATCCAACAGGGAGGAATTGATTCGGCAATTCCGGAACAGATTGCAAAAGAAGACATGGAAAAGTTATTGCTGTTTGTGTCTAAAGATGATCAGAAAATTGTGATGGATGCCTATACCTTAGATTCTAAGACATATAAAAAAGATGCTTATGTTCTGAAAGACGATATGTTGAAAGATGAAGATAAGGAAGAAAAATTAATTGATATCCTTGGAAAACCAATGCTGTTGGTATCTGGATTTGATTCAGATTCTGAGACGAGCAAAGAGATGAAACAGGCAATATTTGCGAATGTGCCTCAAGAGATGCTTACGGAGGATACAACGATATACGATGTACTTTCTATGATGCCGGAGGAACAGAGGCTGCAGATGACGAAGCAGTTAGATGAAAAGATGGAAGAGATGCCGGAGACGATGGTGGAACAGGCAGCCACAATATACATCAAATCTGCATATGAAAATCTGGGAATTGATATGGATAAAGTGCAGACAGATTATATGTTTGCAACTGGCGCAAAGATGATCGCACTTGCGTTTTTAGGAATGGCGGCAAGTGTGCTTGTAGGTCTTATGGCATCTAAGGTGGCGGCCGCTACCGGACGAGATTTGAGAAGTGGTGTGTTTAAGAAGGTAGTTGGGTTTTCGAATGGAGAGTTTGATAAATTCTCGACTGCGTCTTTGATCACCAGAAGCACGAATGATATTCAGCAAATTCAGATGTTGACGGTAATGATGCTGAGATTGGTGATCTATGCACCGATTCTTGGACTGGGTGGTGTGTTTAAAGTATTCCACACGAATGTATCGATGTCATGGATCATCGCACTGGCAGTAGCCCTGATCTTATGTGTTGTGCTTGTACTGTTTGTTGTGGCAATGCCGAAATTTAAGATGCTGCAGAATCTGGTCGACAAATTAAATCTGGTAACAAGAGAGATCTTGACAGGACTTTCTGTTATCCGTGCATTTAGCACAGAAAAACATGAAGAAGAACGATTTGATAAAGCGAACAAAGATTTGACAAGAACAAATCTATTTGTAAACAGAGCGATGACATTTATGATGCCAACTATGATGCTTATTATGAATGGAATTTCAGTGCTGATCGTGTGGAGCGGAGCACATGGAATTAATGACGGACAGATGCAGGTAGGAGATATGATGGCATTTATCCAGTACACAATGCAGATTATCATGGCATTCTTAATGATTTGTATGATTTCAATCATGCTCCCAAGAGCAGCTGTTTCCGCAACGCGTGTGGATGAGATCCTTACAAGCGAGACTTTGATTCATGATCCAAAAGAACCAAAACAGCTTCCAGAAGATGGAAAAGGTGTTGTGAAATTTGATCATGTGTCATTCCGATATCCGGGGGCAGAAGAAGATGTGCTGCACGATATTAATTTTGTGGCAAAACCAGGAGAGACTACAGCATTCATCGGAAGTACCGGAAGTGGAAAATCAACGTTGGTAAATCTGATTCCGAGATTTTATGATGTGACAGAAGGAAGTATCACAATCGATGGAGAGGATATCAGAAACATTACACAGCATGAATTGCGTGATCGTCTTGGGTATGTGCCGCAAAAAGGTGTGCTGTTCTCCGGAACGATTGAATCCAACATTTTATATGGAAATCCGGATGGTTCTGAAAATGAGATGAAAGAAGCGGCAGCAATTGCACAGGCAAGTGATTTCATCGAAGAAAAGAATAAAAAATATGAAAGCAGAATCGCACAGGGTGGTGCAAATGTATCAGGTGGACAGAAACAACGTCTGTCAATCGCGCGTGCCATAGCAAAACAGCCGGATGTGTTTATTTTTGATGACAGTTTTTCAGCATTGGATTATAAGACAGATGTGGCACTTCGAAAGGCTTTGAAGGAGCATACAACAGACAGTGTCGTCCTGATTGTAGCACAGCGAATCAGTACAATTTTGCATGCAGAGCAGATTATTGTATTAGATGAAGGAAAAGTAGTAGGAAAAGGAACGCATGAAGAACTTCTGAAAACTTGTGAAGTATATCAGCAGATCGCAATGTCTCAGTTATCAGAAGAAGAACTTGCAGGAAAACTCGGAAAGGAGGAGAAGAGTCATGAGTAAAAGACAGGGAGGCCCTATGGGCGGAGGTCCACACGGCGGAATGGGAGCCGGAGAAAAGGCAAAAGATTTCAAAGGAACAATTAAGAAATTGATGAAATATCTTTCCGAATATAAAATTGGATTGATTTTTGTTCTCCTTTTTGCAATCGGAAGTACGATTTTTAATATCGCAGGACCCAAAATTTTGGGAAAAGCGACAACAGAGATTTTTACAGGACTTGTGGGAAAAGTATCCGGAGGCTCCGGAATTGATTTTGAAAAAATCGCACATATTTTGATTTTCCTGATGTGCCTGTATGTAACAAGTGCAATATTTTCATTCATTCAGGGCTATATTATGACAGGTGTGTCACAGAAGCTGACGTATCGCTTTCGAAAAGAGATTTCAGAGAAAATCAATCGTATGCCGATGAATTATTTTGACACAAGGACACATGGAGAAGTACTGTCACGAGTGACAAATGATATTGATACACTAAGCCAGAGTTTGAACCAAAGTGCAACTCAGATCATTACTTCTTTTACGACAATTATCGGTGTCTTGATCATGATGATGAGCATCAGTCCGCTGATGACCCTTGTGGCACTTTTGATCCTTCCGATTTCACTTGGATTGATTTCGACAATCGTAAAGCGATCACAGAGACATTTTAAAAACCAGCAGGAATATCTGGGACATGTGAATGGTCAGGTAGAAGAAGTTTATGGCGGGCATAATATTGTAAAGGCATTTAATAAGGAAACAGATGTCATCAAAGAGTTTGATGAGACAAATGAGATCCTGTATCAGTCAGCATGGAAATCACAGTTTTTCTCAGGGATGATGATGCCGATCATGCAGTTTGTAGGAAATCTTGGATATGTTGCAGTTGCAATCTTAGGAGGATACCTTGCAATTAAGAAAACAATTGAAGTCGGAGATATCCAGTCTTTTATCCAGTATGTAAGAAACTTTACACAACCAATTACGCAGGTAGCTCAGGTTGCCAATATGCTGCAGTCGACAGCAGCCGCTTCGGAAAGAGTGTTTGAATTCCTGGAAGAAGAGGAGGAAGATCAATTTGCGCAAAATCCAGTGTCAGTAGAGGGACTGGAAGGAAATGTGGAGTTTGATCATGTTCAGTTTGGATATAATGCGGATAAGATTATTATCAATGATTTTTCAGCGAAGGTAAAACAGGGACAGAAAATTGCGATTGTTGGACCGACCGGAGCAGGAAAAACGACGATGATCAAATTACTGATGCGTTTCTATGACGTAAACAGCGGTGCGATTCTGATTGACGGACATAACCTGAAAGATTTCAATCGAGGTGAACTTCGTCAGATGTTTGGAATGGTTCTTCAGGACACATGGTTATTCCATGGAAGTATCAAGGAAAATATCCGGTATGGAAAATTGGATGCGACAGACGAGGAAGTTATTGAGGCAGCAAAAGCGGCTCATGTACATCGATTTGTGCAGACTCTTCCGAACGGCTATGATATGGAACTGAATGAGGAGGCAAGCAATGTTTCTCAGGGACAGAAGCAGCTTTTGACGATTGCCAGAGCGATTCTTGCAGATCCGAAGATTTTGATTTTGGATGAGGCGACCAGTTCGGTAGATACGCGAACTGAAGTGCGGATTCAAAAAGCAATGGATAACCTCATGCGAGGAAGAACAAGTTTTATCATTGCGCACAGATTGTCTACGATTCGTGATGCGGATCTGATTCTTGTGATGAAAGACGGTGATATTATCGAACAGGGAAATCACGAGGAATTGCTGAAACAAAATGGATTTTATGCAGAACTTTATAATTCACAGTTTGAAAAAACGAGTGCATAAAAAAGAAGACGAGGGAAATGTTAGATTTCTCTCGTCTTGCTTTTTATAAAATTAGTGATAAATTCGTTTGTTTTCATACTTTGCTTCTGAAGTGAGTTGAACATTCAAACGTTTAAATTGCTTGATGTCCACAGAAGAAAGCATCACAGAAGTGTGAGCCTGACATCCACTTAACTTAGGAATCTGTTCCAAAGCAAGTTTTGCGTTGGCATCTGTAGCAGCACAGATAGAAAGCGCAATCAGAATTTCATCTGTGTGAAGTCTTGGGTTGATGCTTCCAAGGTATTCTGTCTTTAACTTTTGAATCGGTTCAATGACACTTGGTGAAATCAAGTGTAATTCGTCATTCAATCCGGCAAGGTTTTTTAGGGCATTCAGAAGCAGTGCTGAGGATGCACCGAGAAGGCAGGAAGTCTTTCCGGTGATAATCTGTCCGTTTGGAAGTTCCATAGCAGCAGCAGGACCATTCGTTTCTTCGGCACGTTTGAGCGCGGCATCCACCACTTTTCGGTCTTCCACTGTGATATGAGCCTGTTTCATCAGAAGTTCAATCTTGAATGCTTCCTCCTCCTGTGCAGTTCCTTCTGCCAATCCATTTAATGCAGCGTAATAACGGCGGATAATTTCCTGATTGGAAGCTTCGCGGCAAGCGTCATCATCACAGATGCAATTTCCAGCCATGTTAACGCCCATATCTGTTGGAGACTTATAAGGATTTTCTCCGTAAATTCGTTCGAAAATAGCATCTAGAACTGGGAAAATCTCAACGTCACGATTATAGTTGACCGTTGTGACGCCGTAGGCATCCAAGTGGAACGGGTCGATCATGTTCACATCATTTAAATCAGCTGTTGCAGCCTCATAAGCAAGGTTCACAGGATGCTTTAGCGGAATATTCCAGATTGGGAACGTCTCAAATTTTGCATATCCGGCGCGGATTCCTCTCTTATGCTCGTGATACAACTGTGAAAGGCAAGTTGCCATCTTACCGCTTCCAGGACCAGGTGCAGTGATGATGACAAGTGGTCTGGATGTCTCAATATAATCATTCTTTCCATAACCTTCATCACTTACGATCAGCGGAATGTTAGATGGATATCCTTCGATGGAGTAGTGTGTATACACTTTGATTCCAAGTTTTTCCAAACGAGCTTTGAATAAATTCGCACTTCCCTGACCGGAATATTGTGTGATTACGACACTTCCGACAAACAATCCTTTTTCTTTAAAAGAGTCCATCAGTCTCAAGACATCTGAATCGTATGTGATTCCAAGGTCTCCGCGGACTTTATTCTTTTCAATATCTCCGGCACTGATTACAATTACGATCTCTGCCTGATCTGAAAGCTGCATCAATAATCTGAGTTTGCTGTCAGGAGCAAATCCAGGTAATACGCGGGCAGCATGATAATCGTCAAATAATTTTCCGCCAAACTCTAAATAAAGTTTGTTATCAAAGTGGTTAATTCGCTCTCGAATATGTTCGGACTGCATTTTTAAATATTTTTCATTATCAAATCCAATTTTCATAAGTAATCCATCCCTCTATTAAAAGTTTTTCCTACATTGTTCAATAGCATAATAAATGCACTAGGATAGTATACTACAAAATAGATTATTTTACAAAAGTTTTAGAAAAGTATTTGTGTATTTCACAATGTTTTTATTGATTTATAGAAAAGCAGTATTTATAATAAAGTAGATAGAGATTAGGAGGACAAAGATGGATAATAACCAGAACAATAATAAAAATCCTAAGAACAATAAGCAGAATTGGAGTATTATTATTATTACAACTTTAGTAACTGCGTTTTTAGTATTAGGACTATACTCATTTATGCAAAAAACGACATCAAAGGAGATAAGTTACAGTGAATTCCTAAAGATGCTCGACGATAAGAAAATTGAAGAGGTCGTATTTGATACGAATCAGTTAATCATCACCCCGAAGGTAGAAAAGAAAAATGGGCTTCCACAGGTGAAAGTCACCTATTATACTGGTTACACTGGAAGTATGGAAGACAGTAAATTGGTCGATCGTCTCGAAAAGGCGGATGTGCGATTTGGGGAGAAGATTCCGGATTCTACTAGTGCTATTTTGCTGAATATATTTGTGACATTGATTCTTCCGTTTGCATTGATTTTTGTCGTTTTGAATTATCTGATGAAAAAGATGGCAAAAGGCGGCGGAATGATGGGTGTCGGAAAGAGTAATGCCAAGATGTATGTGGAGAAGCAGACAGGGGTTACATTTAAAGATGTTGCCGGGCAGGATGAAGCAAAAGAATCTCTTCAGGAAGTTGTGGATTTCTTGCACAATCCGGGAAAATATACAGGAATTGGAGCCAAGCTTCCAAAAGGTGCACTATTGGTAGGACCTCCGGGAACAGGTAAGACATTGCTTGCAAAAGCGGTAGCGGGAGAAGCAAAAGTACCGTTTTTCTCATTGTCTGGTTCGGCATTTGTAGAGATGTACGTCGGGGTTGGTGCATCGAGAGTGCGAGATCTGTTCAAGCAGGCACAATCGATGGCGCCATGTATCATTTTTATTGATGAGATTGATGCAATCGGAAAAAGCCGTGACAACAGTATGGGAAGTAATGATGAGCGTGAACAGACGCTGAATCAGTTACTTGCGGAGATGGATGGTTTTGATACAGATAAGGGGCTTCTTCTTCTTGCGGCAACGAACAGACCCGAGATTTTGGATCCAGCACTTTTGAGGCCGGGACGTTTTGACAGAAGAATTATCGTGGACAAACCGGATTTAAAAGGACGTATTGATGTATTAAAAGTACATGCAAAAGATGTAAAGATGGATGAGACCGTAGATTTGGAGGCAATTGCACTTGCGACTTCAGGCGCAGTTGGTTCGGATCTTGCGAATATGATCAATGAGGCTGCAATCAATGCAGTTAAAAATGGACGTAACGTCGTATCACAGTCAGATTTATTTGAAGCGGTGGAAGTGGTACTTGTTGGTAAAGAGAAGAAGGATCGCATTATGAATGCGGAAGAAAGAAGAATTGTCTCTTACCACGAGGTCGGTCATGCACTTGTAAGCGCCCTGCAAAAAGATTCTGAGCCGGTGCAGAAGATTACTATTGTCCCAAGAACAATGGGAGCGCTTGGTTATGTTATGCACACGCCGGAAGAAGAAAAATTCTTGAATACGAAGAAAGAGTTGGAAGCGATGATTGTTGGTATGCTCGGCGGACGTGCTGCAGAAGAGATTGTATTCGATACGGTGACGACAGGTGCATCGAATGATATTGAGAAGGCGACAAAAATGGCGAGAGCGATGATTACCCAATATGGTATGTCAGAGCGGTTCGGATTGATGGGATTGGAATCTATCCAGAACAGATATCTGGATGGTCGTGCCGTACTGAACTGTGGTGAGGCAACAGCAGCAGAGATCGATCAGGAAGTTATGAAGATGTTAAAGGCAGCTTATGAAGAGGCAAAACGTCTTCTGACCGAGAATAGAGAAGCGTTAGATAAGATTGCTGCATTCTTGATTGAGAAAGAGACAATCACAGGGAAAGAATTCATGAAGATTTTCCATGAAGTACAAGGTATTGAAGTGGAAGAGGAAGAGACTTCAAAAGAAGATGTTTTAAAAGAAGACGTTTTAAAAGAAGAGACGGTACAAGAGGAAAAGAAAGAAGCGATAGCAGTTGTAGAAGAAAGTGAATTTGCAGAAGCAGCACAAGAGCATAATGAAGAGTAGAACTGAGGTGGATTTCCACCTCATTTTCTGTTGCATATTTATAGAGATTCCCTATGAGCATTATAAGATAAAGCAATTAGACCATAAATTACCAATATGCTACAATTTTGATATGAGAACAAAGGAAGGGGGATTTGAAAATGAATTTTTCAGATTCAAAGAAAAAATTAGCATTGGCCGGTGCGTTGTGTGGTGTGATTGCAGCAGTGCTAGCCTATTTTGGTAATCCGGCAAATATGGCAATCTGTGTTGCCTGTTTTATTCGAGACACAGCAGGTGCATTGAAGATGCATCAGGCAGCGGTTGTGCAGTATGTAAGACCTGAGATTATCGGGATTGTGGTGGGTGCATTTGTGATTTCAGCAGCTACAAAAGAATATCGTTCTACAGCAGGCTCATCTCCGATGACACGATTTGTACTTGGAATCGTTATCATGATTGGGTCATTGGTATTTTTAGGATGTCCGCTTAGAATGGTACTTCGTATGTCGGCAGGTGATTTGAATGCATATGTGGCATTGATTGGATTTATACTTGGAATTGCAACGGGTATTGTTGCATTGAAAAAAGGTTTCAGTCTTGGAAGAGCACATGAGACGAACAAGATGAGCGGAGCAGTGCTGCCGGTACTTATGGTGGGAATTTTGATTCTTGCAGTCGGAACAACGCTTCTGGCATCCAGCACAGAAGGGCCGGGAAGTAAACATGCGCCGATTGCAATTGCATTGATTGGAGGATTATTATTTGGTGCATTTGCTCAAAAGTCAAGAATGTGTTTTGCAGGAAGTATTCGAGATGTCATTCTTATGAAAAATTTTGATCTGTTATCGGTGATTGGTGGCTTATTTGTTGTAATGTTAATTTATAATATCGCAACAGGAAATTTTATTTTAGGTTTTGACACACCTGGAATTATCGCACACTCAGAACATTTATGGAATATTCTGGGAATGTATACGGTGGGTTTTGCAGCAACTTTGGCGGGGGGATGTCCGCTTCGTCAGCTTGTACTTGCAGGACAGGGATCTTCTGATGCAGGAATGACTGTAATCGGAATGTTTGTAGGAGCAGCTCTTTGCCACAATCTGGGACTTGCTTCAAGCGGAACAGCAGCAGACGCAGAAGGTGTTATTACAGCTGGAGCAGCAACACCTGCAGGAAAAGTGGCATGTATCATTTGTATTGTCGTATTATTTATCATTGCATTTGTGGGCAATAAAAGAAAAACAGCGTAGATATCTTGGAAAAGAGAAAGAAGGAAATGAAATATGTATGAAATAGATGCAAGAGGATTGTCTTGTCCGGAGCCGCTGATGCTGACTGCGGAGGCATTAAAGAAACAGAAAGGGCAGATAAAAGTTTTGGTGAGTGAGCCACACCAGAGAACGAATGTAGAGAAATTTGCCAAAGATCATGGGAAAAAGGTAAGTACAAAAGAAGTAGGCTCGGAATTTGAGATTGTGATAGGTTAGTTTAAAAGAAAGCGGGTTTTATTGAGGGTACAGGAAATGCAGCGTTTCCTGTACCCTTAATCTATGCTATAATGGAAAAAACGAAAAAAGATGGAGTAAAAAGATGTTTGACATAGAAGAAGAATTGAAAAAACTTCCGGCAAAACCGGGGGTATATCTGATGCATGATGAAAAAGACCACATTATCTATGTGGGAAAAGCAATCAGTTTGAAGAATCGGGTACGTCAGTATTTTCAGACAAGCAGAAACAAAGGGGCAAAGATTGAGCAGATGGTGACTCATATACGTCGTTTTGAGTATATTGTGACAGATTCGGAATTGGAAGCACTTGTACTGGAATGTAATTTGATCAAAGAGCACCGCCCAAAGTATAACACAATGTTGATGGATGACAAAGGGTACCCCTTTATTAAGGTGACGGTGAACGAACCATTTCCGCGTATTATGATGGCGAGGACGATGAAAAAGGACAAAGCAAAATATTTTGGCCCTTATACAAGTGCCGGGGCAGTGAAAGATACGATTGAGCTGATTCGAAAGCTTTATCATATCAGAAGCTGCAATCGAAATCTTCCAAAAGATATCGGAAAAGACCGACCGTGTCTGAACTATCATATCAAGCAGTGCAAAGCACCTTGTCAGGGATATATTTCGGAAGAACAGTATCGGGAATCCATCCATGAGGTGATTCGGTTTTTAAATGGACATTATGATGTGATTTTAAAAGATTTGGAAGAAAAAATGTTAGAAGCTTCTGAGAAGATGGAGTTTGAAAAAGCGATCGAATACCGGGAATTACTTGGAAGTGTAAAGAAGATCGCACAGAAACAAAAGATTACAGATAGCAGTGGGGAAGATCGGGATATTCTTGCAGTGGCAAAAGATGCAGAGGATGCGGTCGTACAAATCTTTTTTATCCGAGGAGGAAGACTGATTGGACGAGATCATTTCTTTTTGCGGAATTCTTCGGAAGAATCGAAGGGGCAGATCCTTGAGAGCTTTATCAAACAGTTCTATGCCGGCACACCGTTTATTCCGGCGGAATTGATGATTCAGGAAGAGCTTGAAGAGCGCGAGATATTAGAAGAGTGGCTATCAAAGAAGCGTGAGCACCGTGTGCATATCCGTGTACCGAAAAAAGGAGAAAAGGAAAAGTTGGTGGAGCTTGCGAGAAAGAATGCTGCGTTAGTTTTAAACACGGATAAGGAAAGACTGAAAAGGGAAGAAGGACGAACAATCGGGGCAGTAAAAGAGATTGAAAAGCTTTTAGATTTGAGTGGTATTGTGCGTATGGAGGCATTTGATATATCGAATACAAATGGATTTGCATCGGTAGGCTCTATGGTTGTATACGAAAAAGGAAAGCCAAAGAGAAATGATTACCGAAAATTTAAAATCAAAGGCGTTCAGGGAGCAGATGACTATGCCAGTATGGAGGAAGTTCTGACAAGGCGTTTTGAGCATGGTCTGAAAGAACGCCAAGATGGGAAAGAGCTTGGAAGTTTTCATGTGTTCCCAGACTTGATCATGATGGATGGGGGAAAAGGTCAGGTAAATGTCGCACTTGCAGTGCTTGACAAATTACATCTGCAGATTCCGGTGTGTGGTATGGTGAAAGATGATAACCACCGTACGAGAGGACTTTACTATAATAATATTGAGATCCCAATTGACCGGAATTCAGAAGGGTTTAAGCTGATCACGAGAATACAGGATGAGGCGCACAGATTTGCGATTGAGTTTCACAGGAAGCTTAGAAGTCAGGGACAGGTGCATTCGATTTTGGATGATATTCCTGGAATCGGGCAGGCAAGGAGAAAAGCGTTGATGAAGCATTTTATGAATCTTGATGCGATCAAGAACGCAAGTGTAGAGGAATTAAAAAATTTACCTTCTATGAATGAAAAGTCTGCAAAGGACGTATACAACTTTTTTCATTAATGTTATACTAGAAAAAGAGTAATAAAAAGTAGGAAAGGAAGAGAAACATGTCAGGAGTAAAAATGAGTGAGATGGTGGAAAAGATGAATTTGAAAAATCTGACACCAGATATTGATATGACAGAAAAATGTCTTACAGTGCCGGATATCAACCGTCCGGCTTTGCAGTTGACGGGATACTTTGATCACTTTGATTCAGAGCGTGTGCAGGTAATCGGATATGTCGAATATACTTATTTGCAGACACTGCCGATAGAACAGAAAAAGAAGATATACAAACAGCTTTTATCTTATAAAATTCCTTGCCTTGTGTTTACAACAGAGATTTTCCCGGATGAGGAGTTGTTAAAGCAGGCAAATGAGACTGATACCCCTGTATTCTCCACAGAGCAGAAGACATCACCGTTTCAGGCTGAGTTGATTCGCTGGCTGAATGTGGAATTGGCGCCTTGTATTTCTATCCACGGTGTTTTAGTGGATGTGTACGGTGTTGGCGTTCTTATTATGGGGGAAAGCGGTATCGGCAAGAGTGAAGCAGCGCTGGAATTAATAAAAAGAGGACATCGTCTTGTTACAGATGACGTAGTCGAGATCAGAAGAGTCAGTGATGATACACTCGTCGGCTCGGCGCCTGATATTACGAAACATTTAATTGAACTTCGTGGTATCGGTATTGTGGATGTGAAGACGCTATTTGGTGTACAAAGTGTAAGGGAGACACAGGCGATCGATCTTGTGATTACACTGGAAGACTGGAACAAAGAAAAAGAATATGACAGACTTGGGCTGGAAGAAGAATACACGGAATTTTTGGGAAATAAAGTTGTGTGCCATTCGATTCCGATTCGTCCGGGACGTAACCTTGCCATTATCGTAGAATCTGCTTCTGTTAACCACAGACAGAAACAGATGGGTTACAATGCAGCACAGGAATTATACAGACGTGTACAGGAAAGTTTGACAAGAAAGTAGGAGAAAAAGAAAGATGAATTATTGTTTTGGAGTAGATATTGGTGGAACAACTATAAAAATGGGAATTTTTAAATTCGATGGAGAGAGTGTGGACAAGTGGGAGATCAAAACGAGAACAGAGAACAAGGGCTCAGCAATTCTCCCTGATGTAGCATATTCTGTTGCAGAGAAATTAAAAGAGCATGCAATTCCGAAAGAAGCTGTTTTAGGAATTGGTGTGGGAGTACCGGCACCGGTATCAGAAGATGGAATTGTCAATGGTACAGCAAACCTTGGATGGGAATATAAAGAGGTAAAACATGAGCTTGAGGAATTGACAGGAATCAAAGTAAAAGTTGGCAATGATGCGAATGTGGCAGCACTCGGTGAGATGTGGAAAGGCGGCGGTCTCGGACAGAAAAATATTGTGATGGTGACACTTGGGACAGGTGTTGGCGGTGGAATTATCATTGACGGTCAGATTTTGACAGGTGCCGGTGGCGCCGGTGGAGAGATTGGACACATCTGTGTGAATTATGAAGAGACAGAGCAATGTGGATGTGGAAATCGTGGATGTCTGGAGCAATATGCATCTGCGACAGGGATTGTGCGTCTTGCAAAGAAAAAATTGGAGGCAGGTGCAGCAGATACAGTATTAAATGCAGAGAATGTGACAGCAAAAGATGTGTTTGACGCGGTGAAAGCAGGAGATCAGGTCGCAATGGAAATTGCAGAAGAATTCGGACGATATCTGGGATATGCGCTGGCAAACATTGCAGCATTGGTAGATCCGGCGGCGATTGTAATCGGAGGCGGTGTATCGAAAGCAGGAGAGATTCTTTTGGACTATGTAGAAAAAGCATATGAGGAAAGAGTGTTCTTTGCAAATAAAAGAGTAAGATTTGCATTGGCACAGCTTGGAAATGATGCAGGTATCTTCGGGGCGGCAAAGATGGTATTAAAATAAGAATTATAAGAAATAAGACATTGCAGAATGCAATGTCTTATTTTTTATGGGGTGGGTGGAACTGGAGGAGTGGCACTGTCGCCATTACCATTGCTATTACTATCGGTGTTGTCTTCTTCATTCGTATTTCCATCAGTATTGCTATTGTCGGATGGTGGATTAGTTGTTCCACTACTATTATTTGTAGCATTGTCAGTTCCTTCAGAGGAATCGGAAGGATTCTCGTTTTCAGCAGGTTTTTGGACTACGTGTCCAGGACAGCTCTGAGTAGGGGCGGTTCCTGGTGCGAAGTATTCTGTATAGGCTGTGCAGGCATCGCTGCTTGCAAGTTTTCCAGTCTGTGTACAGATTGTCTTCTTCTCAATAGAAGTAGGCATTTTAAAGTCTTTGTATTCATATCCTTCATGAATTCGTTCCATAACCTTTTTCCAAATCTTCATATGGAAACTTTGACTTAGACCTTCCATTGGTTTATTGTCATCATAACCTGTCCATACAGAAGCAGTTAAATATGGTGTGTAGGCTGATAACCAAAGATCCACACTGTCGGTTGTTGTACCAGTTTTTCCGGCAACCGGCATGTTAGACATTCTGGCAGCAGTACCTGTACCATGTGTGATAACACCTTCCATAGCATTTGTGAGTAATGCTGCAGTTGTCTCTTTAAGTGCAGCATGTGTTTTTGGTGTTTTTTCAAACAGCAGATTTCCATCATGGTCATAAATTTTTGTGTAAAGAACAGGCTCTGTATAAACCCCTCCATTTGCGATTGCTGCGTAGGCAGCAGTCATCTCGATGTTATAGACACCTTTTGAGATACCACCAAGGCAGGCAGCCTGTACAATATCATTTTTGGAATCCAAAGTAGTCAGGTTAAAGTTTTCAGTCAGATATTTGAATCCAAGTGCAGGTGTGATCTCTGTAAATTTCTTCACCGTACATACGTTGGCTGACTGTTCAATACATTCTCGAATAGTCATATTGCCTTTATAATTGCTTCCCCACCAGTTTTTTACCTCACGACCATTTGAGTAAGAAAATGGAGAATCCTCGATTACAGTTGCAAGTGTATCGCCATGCACATCCAATGCAGGGGCATATGTGGATAAAATCTTAAAGCAAGAACCAGGCTGTTTATAAGATTGTGTAGCACGGTTCAGACTCCGGCTCTCTGTCTTTTCCCCACGTCCTCCAACCATTGCTTTGACGTGTCCGGTATATTGATCCATGACAACAATAGAAGCCTGCGGTTGAGGAGAAAGTTTTATACGTTTATCTACAGTATCGCCTTCGGAGGTGATTGCGGCGATATATTCTTCCACTTTTGCATTCGCCTGCTCCTGTGTAGATTGTGTCAGACAATATTTGTCACCGGTTGTATCATAGAGATAATTACGCATTGTATTGTGGTCGTAATTATCTTGTGTACCATCAGGATGAGTAACAGTGATTGCACAACTGATTCCCCATTCAATATTGGATGGGTAATTGCTGTCATTGCTGAGTTCTTCCTCACAAATTTGCTGCATTTTCGTATTTTGTGTGGTGACAATGCTAAGTCCGCCACTGTATACGGCGTTGTAAGCTTGTGTCTCAGTATAACCCATCTCATTGACAAGATCTTCAATCACTTGATCTGCCACAGCATCTATAAAATAAGAACTGACAGAACTATTGTCTTCATATTGGGCGTTAGTTGCTTGGATACGCTCATACACTGGATCGGCAATCGCATCATCATATTGAGTTTGATCAATATAACCCTGTTCTTTCATATCACTGAGAACCTTTTCTCGACGTTCTGCATTTTTATCCGGGTTTGTCACAGGATTATATTTTCCTGGATTCTGTGTGATTGCGGCAATCGTTGCAGATTCTGATAAAGTCAGTTCACTGACATCTTTTCCAAAATAACGTTTCGAAGCAGCCTGTACACCAAGGGTATTTTGTCCAAGGTTAATTGTATTCAGATAATTCTCGAGAATTTCATCTTTTGTCATCTGCTTTTCAATTTCCAGAGCCAGATATTGCTCCTGAAGTTTACGTTCTACACGGTCCAAGAACGTTTCTTCATTTACGAAATTAGGAAAAACATTGTTCTTTATAAGCTGTTGGGTCAGTGTGCTTGCACCTTCCGAAAAGTGTCCAGACGTAATACCTTTTAAACCAGCTCTTACGATACCTTTTAAATCAATCCCATTATGCTCATAAAAACGAGAGTCTTCAATTGCAACAAATGCATTCTGCAGATCTTTTGGAATCTCGTCAATTGATTTATAGACACGGTTAGCACCGGCATCTACGAAAGTATCAAGAACGGTTGTTCCATCATCTGCAAGAGCTTGCGTAGTAAATTTAGAAGGTTTCACATCTTCCGGGGTGATATCTGGAGCATCATCAATCATCTTTTTGATGAAAAGTCCGCCGCCCGCGATACATAGTATAATCGCGACAAGACAGGTAAGCAGCATGGCTTTGAAAAGACGAACCCCAGCTCGTTTTTTCTTCATAGCAGCTTTTGAAGTAACATTCTTCTGCTGTTTTGAAGCTTTCTTTTTTCCATAATTCATGAATATTGCCTCCTTTATTCGAAGTTCATTATAGCAAAGATATAGTTTTAAATAAAGCTAAATTTGAAAAGTTCACATTTCGCTAGGAAAAACTTAAGAAAATATTGTGGAAATACCCGCTTTCCTGATATAGTGTTATACAGAAAGAAAAATGAAAAGGTGATGTCATGCTAGAAAAATATAAAACAGTATATCAAGGTGGGGAAGGGGAGACCGTTGAAAAAAAATCAAGATTCATTGCGACGGTCATACCGGTAAAGACAGAAGAAGAGGCGATTGCGTTTATCGAAAGTATGAAGAAAAAGTATTGGAATGCAACGCACAATTGCTCTGCCTATGTAATTGGTGAGCAGTTTCAAATTCAAAGATGCAGTGATGACGGAGAGCCAAGTGGTACAGCAGGAAAACCAATGTTAGATGTTCTGCTTGGCGAGGAAATTCATGACACAGCAGTTGTTGTGACAAGATACTTTGGAGGAACACTTCTTGGAACAGGCGGACTTGTGAGAGCTTATTCCGGCTCGGTACAGGCGGGACTTTCCGCTAGTAAGATTATTACCAAATTGCACGGGTATAAACTTCGGATACAGACAGATTATACAGGACTTGGAAAAATACAGTATATTTTGGGGCAGAGAGGACTGTCGGTACTTGATTCTGTGTACACTGATCAGGTGGAACTGACTGCGTTAATTCCGGCGGAGGAGCTCAAAACAGTGCGAAATGAGATTACAGAAGGCACGAATGGAAAAGCTGTTATGGAGATAGAAGAGGAGTGCTACTTTGCGGAGATAGACGGGGAAATGAAGACTTTTAAAGATTGAAAAAGAGGTGCACCAGCACCTCTTTCTTATATAATAGGAAATTCCGATTTTTGTTGGAACAATGAATGAAAATAGCCCGCACAAAGTCGGGCATGAGAACAAGATGACGCTCGTTAGAAGATATAAAAACC
>NZ_JBQKED010000053.1:0-18007 GCF_052121495.1 Faecalimonas sp. LCP19S3_D12
GCGCCGTGTGCGACGAAAGCCGCACGCACGGTGCGACGTGGGGGAAAATCCGTCCTGACTACCATATCGGGAGATATGGCAAAAGCGGCGGATTACCTATCACAATCAGGTATGGAACCGCGTTACCGTCAACCGCGCCGAGAAAAAGGCGACGCGCTACTACATGGACGAATTTCATTTGCTACTGAAAGAGGAACAGACCGCCGCTTATTCCGTTGAGATTTGGAAGCGTTTCAGAAAATGGGGCGGCATACCGACAGCCATTACCCAGAACGTCAAGGACTTGCTTTCTTCCCACGAAGTCGAGAACATCTTTGAAAACAGCGATTTTGTCCTCATGCTCAATCAGGCGCAGGGCGACCGGGCTATCCTTGCAAAGCAGTTAGGCATTTCCCCGCAGCAGATGAAGTACGTTACCCACACCGAAGCGGGCGAGGGACTTCTATTCTACGGCAACGTCATTCTGCCCTTTGTAGACCACTTCCCGAAAGACACCGAGCTTTACAAGGTAATGACGACGAAGCCGGAGGAAGTGAGCGCGACATGAAAACAGACATCATCATCAACCGCGACGCGCTCTTTGCCTTAAAGGAACTGCCCGACGAAAGTGTACATTGTGCGGTCACAAGCCCGCCCTACTATGCACTTAGGGACTATGGGCTTGACGCACAAATCGGACGCGAAGATACGCCGGAGGAATACATAGAAAGGCTTGTCGCCGTATTCCATGAGTTAAAGCGCGTCTTGCGTTCCGACGGTACCTTTTGGCTGAATATCGCAGACACCTACTGCGGCACCGGGAGTAAAGGCGGCTATACCGACCCGAAAAATCCCAAAGGCAGGAACGGACAAAGCGTATCAATCGCAAGAAAGGCGGCGGGCTGCAAACAAAAGGATTTAATCGGTATCCCTTGGCTTCTTGCCTTTGCTTTGCGTGCTGACGGGTGGTATTTACGCAGCGATATTATATGGCAGAAAGAAAATCCCATGCCCGAAAGCTGCAAAGACCGTCCGAGCCGCTGTTATGAACACATCTTTTTGCTTACGAAGTCAAAGCATTACTACTATGACGCTGCCGCCATTGCGGAGCCTATCGCCCCGGCAACGGCGGCGCGGTACAAAAAAGCGCGCAGCACAAACGGCAAATATGCCGAAGAAGTACCCGGACAAGGAAAGATACAGGGACTAAACCGACCGAGGGACGGCGGCTATTATGACGACGCACTCATACCCACCATGCGGAACAAGCGGGACGTGTGGCTGATTAACACCGTTCCGTATAAGGGCGCACATTTCGCCGCCTTTCCCCCGAAGTTAGCCGAAACCTGTATCTTGGCGGGCTGTCCCAAAGGCGGGATTGTCATAGACCCGTTTTTCGGAAGCGGCACCACAGGGAAAGCCGCAAAAGACCTTAACCGCCGCTATATCGGCATTGAGCTGAATATCGAGTATTGCGCCCTTGCGAGGGCGCGGATTGGAGGTGCAGAAACTTGAAAGACCCCTTAAAGCCCCGCGATAAAATCACGCAGAAAATGACCCGCGACGGGCTTATGGAAGTAAACGAAACCAAAGAAACCGCAGAGCTTGTGAGCAAACGCATACAGGACGCGGAGTTTGGAAAAACACCACAGCAGCAAACCGCGCAGGACGCGGCGCAGCTTCAAGGGGCGGCTGCCCCTTTGCCCCATATTGCGGAACACGCAGCAAAGCCGGACACAGGAACCGCCGAGCGCGTCATGGAGCATATCGACGCAGCCCATACCCGCAAGGCAAGCAAAAAAGCGGTACGCAAGGCACAGCAGGAAGCCACCGCAAAAACACAATCTTCCCGTTTGCAGTTTACCGAGGAAGAACTATCCACCCCGGAACTGGAACGCTACATTGAAAAATCCAACAAAGCTGCCGACCGACTGGACGCGGCGAAAGCAGCTATTCCCAAAAAGAAGAAACTAACCACCGAGCGCACCTTTGACGAAGCCGCAGGCAAAGCAAAGGTGCGTTTGCATTTTGAGGAACAGGAAAAGCAGCCGAATATCAAGGGAAAGAAAAACCCCTTATCCCGTCCCGCGCAGGAAGCCGGGATTTTCGTCCATAACAAGATACATTCCGTTGAGAAAGACAATTCCGGCGTGGAGGGGGCGCACAAATCCGAGGAAACAGCGGAAAAAGGCGCAAAGTACGGAGCAAGGAAGCTCAAACAGGGCTACCGCAGCCACAAGCTCAAACCCTACCGTAAAGCGGCGAAAGCAGAAAAAGCGGCGGCAAAGGCAAATGTCAATTTCCAGTATCGCAAGGCATTGCACGATAACCCGCAGCTTACGAGCAACCCCGTTTCCCGGTTTTGGCAGAAACAGCAGATAAAACGGCAGTATGCAAAGGCGGCAAAGAACGGCGGCGCAAAGGGTATCAAAGGCGCAGTACAGAACACCCGCAGGGCGGCAGCCAAAGCCGCAGAAAAGACAAGGCAAGCGGCGGCGTTCGTCATGCGGCACCCGGTAGGTGTGCTTATCGCCATTGCCGCGCTGCTTCTCATTATCTTTGTGTTTGCGGGGCTGTCCTCTTGTTCGGCTATGTTTTCCGGCAGCATGAACGGCGTTATCGGAACGTCCTACACGTCGGAGGACAGCGACCTTGTGGCGGTGGAAAACAACTATGCCGCTATGGAAAACGGGCTGCAAAGCGAGATTGACGCTATCGAAAGCACCCACCCCGGCTATGACGAATACCGTTACGACCTTGATACTATCGGGCATAACCCCCATGAATTAGCGTCCTATCTGACCGCCCTTTTGCAGAGCTACACGCCGGAAAGCGCACAGGCAGAAATCGAGCGTATCTTTTCCATGCAGTACACGTTGACGCTGACCGAGGAAGTGGAGATACGCACCTACACCGACGAGGACGGGAGCGAGCATGAATATGAATACCGCATACTTCATGTAACACTTGAAAACCGCCCCATTTCCTCTATCGCGGAAGAACTGCTAACGCCGGAACAATTTGAAATGTTCAAGGTGTACTTGGAAACAAGCGGAAATAAGCCTTTGATTTTCGGCGGCGGTTCTCCCGATACAGGCGGTTCCGAGGATTTAAGCGGCGTACATTTTGTAAACGGCACCCGCCCCGGCAATCAAGAGGTTATCGACCTTGCAAAACAGCAGGTCGGAAACGTGGGCGGCTACCCTTATTGGAGCTGGTACGGTTTTAATTCCCGCGTGGAATGGTGCGCCTGTTTTGTATCTTGGTGCTACGGGCAAATGGGCTTATCCGAGCCGCGCTTTGCGGGCTGCCAGTCGCAGGGTGTCCCTTGGTTCCAAAGCCGCGGGCAATGGGGCGCAAGGGGTTATGAAAACCTTGCCCCCGGCGACGCTATCTTTTTTGACTGGGATTTAGACGGAAGCGCAGACCATGTAGGGCTTGTTATCGGCACCGACGGAAGCCGCGTTTACACCGTCGAAGGCAATTCCGGCGACGCTTGCAAGATAAAGAGCTATTCCCTTGATTATGAATGTATCAAGGGCTACGGCTTGATGAACTGGGACTAACAATTTTGAAATGATGAAAGGAGTTTTTACTATGGCTATGAATAAAATTGAACGCATTGACCGGGAAATCCAAAAGACCCGCGAGAAAATCACAGAGCTTCAGAACAAGTTGAAAGAACTGAACGCGCAAAAAACCGAAGCGGAAAACCTTGAAATCGTACAGCTTGTACGTTCTATGCGAATGACCCCGCAGGAGCTGAACGCTATGCTGTCCGGCGGCGGTATTCCGGGCATGGCTGCCGCAGACACCGCCGAAACCGCAGACTATGAAGAACAGGAGGACAATGCAGATGAAGAATAAAATCACAAAAATACTGACCGCTTTTGCCGCCGCCCTTGTCCTCATGGGCGGCTTTACCGTACCCGCCTTTGCACAGGGAACGGAACAGCCCCCGGAAAGCGACGCGACCAATGACAGCGGCGTTGTGGTGGAAGAAACCGAGGACGCGCCGCCCCTTACCCCGGAGGGAAACGCGACCCTTGTAGATGATTTCGGCGGCAACAAGCAGCTTATCACCGTAACCACCAAAGCCGGAAACTATTTCTATATCCTCATTGACCGGGCAGCCGAGGGCGAAAACACCGTCCATTTCTTAAATCAAGTGGACGACGCAGACCTTGACGCGCTTATCGAGGACAAACAGCCCACAGAGGAGCCGCCCGCAGTCTGCACCTGTACGGAGAAATGCGAAGCCGGAGCCGTAAACGCCACTTGCCCGGTATGTGCGACTGACCGCAGCAAATGTACGGGAAAAGAAGCCGAGCCGCAGGAAAACGAGCCGCCGCAGGAAGAAGAAAAACAGAACCACATGGGCGGTATTCTCCTTATCGTGCTGATGATTGGCGGGATTGGCGGCGCGGCGTTCTATTATTTCAAAGTCTTAAAGCCGAAAAAGGACGCGGCAAAGGGAACGGATAATCTTGACGAGTACGAGTTTGACGAATACGAGGACGAGGAAACCGAGCCGGAAGAAAGCGACGACGGGGACGGCGCAGAACAGGAAGATAAGACCGTATGACCTATTTTACAGATAGCCCCTATGAACGCATGATGATACAGAAGCCGGAGAACGGGAAGCGGGATAAATCCCCGCCCGCTTCCTTTCCGCGCCGCTGTGAGGGCTGCCCCTATAAGGGGCAAGTCCCTTGTGTTGGTTACTGTATCAGAAAGATAAGGGATAACGAGCCGGAACGCTGAAAGGAGGAATTTTTTGATAACACAAACTTTAATCATTGCAGAAAAGCCGAGCGTGGCACAGACAATCGCCGCCGCCCTTGGTGTAAAGAATAAGAAAGACGGATATATGGAGGGAAACGGCTATCTTGTTTCCTGGTGCGTCGGGCATTTGGTACAGCTTGCGGAAGCTGCCGCCTATGGCGACCAGTACAAGAAATGGAGCTATGACAGCTTACCCATTCTGCCGCAGGAATGGCAGTACACCGTTTCCGCTGACAAGGGAAAGCAATTCAAAATCTTAAAAGAGCTTATGCACCGCGCAGACGTTTCCGACGTGGTGAACGCCTGCGACGCAGGACGCGAGGGAGAACTCATTTTCCGTTTTGTCTATGAAGTTGCCGGGTGTAAAAAGCCCATGCGCCGCCTTTGGATTTCCTCAATGGAAGAAAGCGCAATCAAGGCGGGCTTTGCTTCCCTCAAAGACGGACGGGAGTATGAACACCTCTATTCTTCTGCACTTTGCCGCGCAAAAGCAGACTGGATAATCGGTATCAATGCCACCCGCCTGTTTTCCTGTCTGTACGGTAAGACCCTAAACGTGGGGCGCGTGCAGACACCGACCTTAAAAATGTTGGTTGACCGGGACGCAGCCATTACCACATTCAAGAAAGAAAAATACTACCATGTGCGCCTTATGCTCTCCGGCGCGGAAGCCGTAAGCGAACGATTTTCCAACCGTTCCGAAGCCGATACCTTGAAAACTGCTTGCGAAGCTGCACAGGCGGTTTGTGTTTCCATTACCAACGAAAAGAAAACCGCTGCACCCCCGAAACTCTTTGACCTTACCAGTTTACAGCGGGAAGCCAACCGTATTTTCGGCTATACCGCAAAACAGACCCTTGACCTTGCACAAGCCCTGTATGAAAAGAAACTTTTGACTTATCCGAGAACGGACAGCGCATATCTGACCGACGACATGGGCGATACGGCGGCGGACATTATCAAGCTGCTTTGCGAAAAGTTTTCCTTTATGGCAGGCGCGGCGTTTTCGCCGGACGTGAAAAAGCTCTTGAACAGCAAAAAGGTATCAGACCACCACGCAATCATACCCACAATGGAGCTTGCAAAGACCGACCTTGCCGCACTTCCCGAAAGTGAAAGAAATATCCTTACTCTTGCCGGAGCGCGCCTTTGTATGGCAGCCGCCGAGCCGCACAGCTTTGAAGCGGTTACGGCGGTTTTTTCCTGCGCGGAGCAGACCTTTACCGCAAAAGGAAAGACGGTGCTTGCCGCCGGGTGGAAAGACTTGGAACGCCGCTTTATGGCAACGCTGAAACAGAAAACAGAGCCGGAGGACGGGGACAACGCCCCTGTATCAGACGTGCCGCCTTTTGCCGAGGGACAGACCTTTGACCGCCCCGAAGCAAGGGTGACGGAACACGACACCACGCCGCCGAAGCCACACAATGAAGCAAGCCTTTTGTCGGCTATGGAACGCGCCGGGAATGAGGAAACCGACCCGGACGCAGAACGCAAAGGGCTTGGCACTCCCGCCACCCGCGCCGCTGTCATTGAAAAGTTAGTCAAAGGCGGTTTTGTGGAGCGCAAGGGAAAACAACTGCTTCCTACCCGAAGCGGAAACGAGCTGATTTGTGTCCTGCCGGACGTTCTCACTTCCCCGCAGCTTACCGCGGATTGGGAAAACAATCTGACACAGATTGCAAAGGGCAACGCCGACCCGGACGCATTTATGGGCGGTATCGAAGCAATGGCGCGGGAACTGGTAAAAACGTATCCGTTCCTTTCCGACAAGGAAAAAGAGCGTTTCAAAGAGGAAAAGCCGGTTATCGGCAAATGCCCCCGCTGCGGTTCTCCTGTCTATGAGGGAAAGAAAAACTACTATTGCAGCAATCGGGAATGTGCCTTTGTCATGTGGAAGAACGACCGCTTTTTTGAGGAACGCAAAGTAACCTTTTCCCCGAAGATTGCCGCCGCGCTCTTGCAGGACGGAACGGCGAGCGTGAAAAAACTCTACTCCCCGAAAACAGGCAAGACCTACGCCGGAAACGTGGTTTTGGCTGATACGGGCGCAAAATACGTCAACTACCGCGTGGAGCTTCCGAAGAAATAAAGTTACGCAGCAAGCATAGGAAAGGGGTACCCTTTCCGTAAAATCCCCGTTTTCTCTCACCGAGAACGACGGGGATTTTTGCTTGTTGGGAAGTGTCCCAAACCCTCTGAAAAAACGGAAAAATCTTTGGCAAAAGCGCGGGCGCGTTGTAGTAAGGCATGAAAGGAGGTTACACATGGCAAGTTTACGGGACAAAGTAAAAGAACTGCAAGGGGATTTGCGGGACGGTATCGCATGGGTGGCGTTTTGGAAAGAGGGACGCTCTTGGAACGCAGAATACTTCCACCTTGAAATGGGCGACTACCTCTACCCGGAGGACAAAAGCCGCCTTATGGAAATCAGAGAAACCGACCCCGCCGCCGTTGTGGTAAACGGCTATTATTCCGGCTATCTTGGCGAGGATAGGAACCTTGACGAGCTGACCGCCGGAGTGCGGCACCACTATGAAAACGGGTACAGCAACATTAAGGAATTTATCGAAGCCCACGACGACAGCCTATCGCCGGAGGAAATCGAGAAAGGACAGGAAATCGCCCACGCCGCAGGGCTTCCCTTTTCTGAAAAACCCTACCGCAGCGAGGAAGATTTTGACCCCTATGTTTATGACGGAACTATGAGTATCGAAGATTACGAGCTTATGCAAAGCATGATTGAAAAAGAAAGGAGCGAACGAATGGCAGAACCGATTTTAAGCGGCTATCTTTCCAATCTTGGGAAGTACACCGAGGGCAGACCCGCGGGCGAATGGGTAACATTCCCCACGACTGCCGAACATTTGAAAGAAGTCTTTGACCGTATCGGCATTGACTTCAAGCATTACGAGGAATGGCATTTTACGGAATATCAATCCTCTGTTCCGGGCTTGACGGAACATCTAAGCGAGTATTCCCACCCCGACGAGCTGAACTATTTAGCAAAACTTTTGGAAATGCAGTTTGACGACGACCGGGAAAAATTCATTGCCGCCCTTACCTACGGCGACCACACAGACAGCTTGCAGGACATTATCAACCTTGCACAGAACCTTGACTGCTACTGGATTTACCCCTCTGTCAAAAATGAAGAAGATTACGGGCATTACCTTGTTGATGAACTGGAAGAACCCGAACTGCCGGAGGAAGCAAAAAAGTATTTCATGTATGAGGAATACGGGCGGGACACTTCTATCAATGACGACGGTATGTTTACCGAACGGGGCTACATCTACAATAACCGCAACACCTTTACAGAATGGTACGACGGGCGGGACGTGCCGCAGGAATACCGAGTAACGCCGCAGCCGGAACAGGACGCGCCGGAGAAAGCAGACTTTGACGTGGTACCGACTGCCACACTTCCCGCAGAGCCGCGCCCGATTATCCCGATTATCCCGGCTTCCAGTAATTCCGAGGAAAAGCTAAAAGAAGTCACCGACCGTTTGGAACAGGGCATTACAGAACTGTTTGAAAGTGAGCGTTACACCGATTATCTGCGCGTCATGTCAAAATTCCCACAGTACAGCTTGCGGAATACGGTGCTAATCGCCATGCAAGCCCCGGACGCTTCTCATATCATGGGCTTTGAAGCATGGAAAGACCCGGCTATCGGACGCCATGTGAAAGCCAATGAAAAAGGCATACGCATTATTGCCCCGATAAAAGTCAAAAAACAGGTGGAGAAAATCGACCCCGACACAAAGCAGCCTGTCCTTGATAAGAACGGGAAACCCGTTACTGAGGAAACCGAAATTGTTATCCCGAAATTCAAAGTTGTATGCGTTTATGACGTGGCACAGACCGAGGGCAAGGAGCTTCCTACCCTTGCCGATGAGCTGACGGGCGACGTGGAACAATACAGGGATTTTTTCGCAGCCCTTGAAAAGACCTCTCCTTTCCCGATTGCCTTTGAAGCGTTGGGCGACGGTATCAAAGGACGCTGCAACTACGAGGAACAGCGCATTGCTATCAATGAGGGCATGAGCGAATTGCAGAACATCAAAACGGCAATCCATGAAATCGCCCATGCGACGCTGCATGATACAGGCATAGACGACCCGGAACGCCTTGACCGCCGCACCCGCGAGGTACAAGCGGAAAGCGTGGCTTATACCGTCTGCCAGCATTACGGGCTTGATACGTCGGACTATTCCTTTGGGTATGTCGCCGGGTGGAGCAGCGGGCGCGAGCTTGCGGAGCTGAAAGGTTCTCTTGAAATAATCCACAATGCCGCCGCAAAGCTCATTGAAACCATTGACGGGCATTTTGCAGAAATCCAAAAGGAACAGGAACACACCACCGAGCAGGAAACGCCTGTCTTTGACAAGCTGCCCCCACAGCAAAAGCAGGAACTTTCTGACACCGTAAAGGACACCTTGCAAACCTTGATTGATATGGATAGGAAAACGCATGGCGAGGTTACGGAAAGCACCCTTGAAGCTATCGCCGCACAGGGCTATTCCTACAAGGACGGACAGCTTACAAAGCAATCCGAGCAGCCCGAAGCAGAGCCGCAGGAACAGCCGGAAGCCCCAAAGGAAGAACAGACAACACAGGAAGAAACCGCAGAAACGCCGGAAGCTGCCCCAAAGGAAACACCACAGACCGCAGCCACCTATTACACTATCAATGAAGCCGCCGCCCGCAGAGCAAAGGAAATGAACAGCTATTCCGATTACAGGCAAGGCAGCGCAACGGCTGAATACAGGCAGTACGTTGATGAAGCCGTACAGCTTGCCGAGCGTCAAAAAGCGCGGGTAGACCCGATGTACCATGAGAAAATAGACAGCCTGCTTGATACTTACGCCCGCAAACTTGCGGCAAACATGAACAAAGGCTATGAGATTGACGCGCGTGTTCCCTCTATCCTCATTGCGGGCGGTTCCAACTTCCCTACAAGGAAGAAAGAAAAGCAGAACGCCGCCCGCGATACCAACTACCGGGAATGGCAGGAAATACAAGGCTTGCTTGATAAAATCCGCAGTACAGGAATGGGCGGTATCAGCGCGGACGACCCGAACGCCGTTCAAAAACTGGAACAGAAACTTGCGGGCTTGGAGAAATCGCAGGAAACCATGAAAGCGGTAAACGCCTACTACCGCAAACACAAGACCCTTGACGGCTGCCCCCACTTATCGCCGGAGGGTATCGAAAAGATGAAAGCGGAAATGTCGAGCAGTTGGCACTATGAGGACAAGCCCTATCCCACATGGGCGTTATCCAACAACAATGCGGAAATCCGACGTGTGAAAGAACGTATCAAAGCCCTTTCCCGTCAAAAAGAAATCGGCTATGTCGGTTGGGAGTTTGCGGGCGGCAAGGTGGAAGCCAATACACAGGATAACCGTCTGCAAATCTTCTTTGAGGAAAAGCCGGACGCGGAGGTGCGGGAGGAATTAAAGGGCAACGGCTTCCGTTGGTCGCCCAAAGCCGGGGCATGGCAAAGGCAGTTAAATGACAACGCCTATTTTGCCGCAAACTATATCAAAGCCATTGCGCCCCTTACCGGGGAGAAGCCGACGGATTTACAGCGGGCGCATATCCGGGCGCAGCAGTCCACAGCAAAAGCAAAAGACGCGCCGAGGGAAAAAGCGGCTATGCCGGAATACATTTACAAGATAGAAACCAACCCGCGCAGCGACAGCCGAGAAAACCTCTATTTCCTACAAGCCTATCTTCCACAGGAGGACGGAACGGCAGCGATTGGCGACGTGCTGTATATCGGGACGCCGGAGAAATGCCGCGAGCTTATGGCACAGCTTGTCACCGGGGAGCTGACACAAGAACAGGTAAAGGAACTTTATACCAAAGCACAGGAACAGCCGGAGGAAAAAGGGCAGACAAAGGAAATCCCTGCCCCGGACGATACTATCAGCCGGAAAGAAATGCAGGACTACGGCTATTCATGGGACGGTATGCTTCCTCTACGGCAGGAAGCCGCCGAAAAGCTGTTCTCACAGGACATAGAGGTGTTCCGTATCTATGAGGACGGCACCGAGGGAACCGTAACCGACCATTCCGATTTACAGGAACACGCAGCAAACGGCGGTATCTTCGGCGTGGAAAAAGACACATGGGAAGCCTTTTATGAGTACAACGCCATGAAACAGGAACTAAGGGAAAGCGAGCCGGAAAAAGAAGCCCTTTTGCTTTATGGGAAAGAGGACACGTTCGGGATTTACCAGTTAGCCCATGAGGAACGGACGCGGGACTTGCGCTTTGAACCTTACGACCGTTTACAGGCGGCGGGACACACCATAGACCGGGCAAATTACGAGCTTGTCTATACCGCGCCCCTTACTGCGGGAACTTCCCTTGAAGATATTTTTACCCGTTTCAATATCGACCACCCGCAGGACTTTAAGGGACACAGCCTTTCCGTTTCCGATATTGTGGTGCTTCATCAAAACGGCGAGAACACCGCCCACTATGTAGACAGTATCGGTTACAAGGAAGTACCGGAGTTTTTGCAGGAACAGCAAAAGCAGCTTATCCCCGATGAACGGGAAACAGGCGAAACAATCCGAACACCGCGAGGGACGTTCTATGTAACCGATATGAGCCGCGAGCAAATGGAAGCCGCCGGATACGGCTTACATCATCAATCCGAGGACGGAAAATATCTGATTATGGGAAATGGTACAAGGGCGTTTGCCATTGCTGCCGAGCAGCCGGAAAAAGCAAACCCCTTAAAGACCATTGAGGACATTGTGGAGCAGAACGACAACAACTTTGACGGGCTTATCAACAACACCCCGCAGACACCTACCGTCGCGGAACTGGAACAGAAAGCAAAGGCGGGCGAGCCGATTTCTTTAATCGACTATGCAAACGCAATCAAGGCAGAGAATGAACAGGGCGAAAAAACGCCCGAAAAGAAACCGTCTATCCGGGCGCAGCTCAAAGCCGAAAAGGAACGAGCTGCGCAGAAAAAGACAGCGAAAACAAAAAATCACGATTTGGAGGTATGAGCATGATGAAATTAACCGTTGAGGAAACAAACCTTTTGAGCATTTACCATGAGGGCGGCAAGGCGCAGCTTATAGAGAACATGACCGCCGCCCTGCCTTACATGGACGCGGATATAAGGGAGCTTGCAGAGCGCACCCTTTCCAAAGTGGACGCTTTGACTGATGAAGAATACGCCGAGCTTTCCCTGTATGCCGCTGATGAAGCATGAGCGCGGTTAAGCGGCTTACGCCGCCCCAAAGCCGGAAAGTCAATGCCCTTGTAAAACGGGAGTGCTGCAACTGCATAGGTGGTAACTGTATCTTGCTTGACGACGGGGAGGAATGTGTCTGCCCGCAGCTCATTTCCTATTCGCTGCTTTGCAAGTGGTTCCGTATGGCGGTGCTTCCCGCCGACACGCTCTTATATGCGGAGCTGATGAATACCGAGGACAAAAAGCGTTGTACCGAGTGCGGTGCGTTCTTTGCTTCAAAGTCAAACAGCGTCAAATACTGCCCGGACTGCCGGAAACGAATTACCCGCAGACAGGCAGCCGAACGCATGAGAAAGCGGCGCGCTCTTGTTACGCGATAGGGGCGAAAAAAGCCTTGTTTTACGGGCTTTTGACAGCCGCTTTCCCATAGGGCAAGGGCTTTATACCTTTTCCCTTAAAAACAGCGTTCTACTGCGTAACATTTCATAACTGCACCCACACAAAAACCGGGGCGCGGATAGTCTTTACTGACTGTCTGCGTCCCGGCTTTTTCTATGCCTGTTTATTGGTTTCTTCTGTTGTCTGTAACTCTTTTTCAATCCTATTGCGGTAATGGGCTTTCCGACGATAGAAATATTTGGCTACTTCCTGTTCCGGTATCCATATCCCCGCAGCTTCTATGTGTTCCATAACAGCGGCAACGATTTTCCAATTATTCCGTTTATGTGGCTCATGCCCTGTTGCTATCCAAAGACGGCGGTATTCTTCATACAGCCATAGGCTGATAGCTTCTTTTTGCCGCTGTTTCAAATGTTGAAATTGTTTATCTGTCCGCAGTAACTTCCCGCCGACCTTTTTATGGTTTTTGGTTCCGATTTTCTGTTTCCTCTCTTTCCATTTCTTCAAGTGGGAATTGCGGGATAGCTTCTAACAGTTTCATTATGAGTGTTTGCCGTAAATCTTCGTCGATTTCCTCTTTTACGCTTCCGTCCGGCTGACGCTTTTTTACCATTGCAAGGCGGTTGATTTCGTCGCTGTAACAATCAAGCACCTTTTCCAACGCCCATTTTTCGCCTGCAACGGCGGCGCATATCGTTTCATAGTCCGGCATTTCCTGTTCCATTCGCTGACACTTCCTTTGCTGAAAATGTATCATTTTGGTTTGTGATTACTGCTTTTGATAGGAACTATTATATCACATAAGCATAAACAAAACTACTCCCCGCGTTCTTTTCCTTTTGCCCGTTCCGGCTCTCTTGGCTGCCGTAAAATACTGTCTATGTTCTGTTTGATAACGTCGTACTCCTTGACCTGTTTTTTCAGTCTGCCATAGTCGGCGTAAAGGGCTTCTTTCTGTTCCTGGAGCTTTTCATATTCTGCTTGCAGCGCGGTGAGGTTCGGGAGCTTGGAAACACCCGCCGCCTTTAATGCCTTTGCCGCTGCTTCATGCAAGATGATTTCACGCTCATGGGCTGCCCGGTAGCTGTCCTTATTCCTTGCCTTGCGGTATGCGTCATAGGCGGGTTTTGTCTTTTGGAACGTGGAAACATTCTTGATAAGCACCGCCATATCCGCAAGCCGTTTTTCCACGCTTTTTAATGCGTCTGCCGCCTGTTCGCTCTCTGTCTGTATCTCTGCGATTTTTGCGGTCAAGTCGGCGTACTGTTCAATCTTGTGTTCTGTAATAAAATTCATAGTCTTAGCCGCCTGTTTCAGATTGTGGATTTTCGCCCATTGTTCATAGCCCCGGCTCTGCGCTGCCTTGATACTGTTTTCAATATCAATGAGCAGGGACACGCCCTGTTCTGTCTTGGGAGCTTTGGCGGTGCGGGTGTGTTTGCCCTCTATCCGTTCTCTGATTGCTTCCTCTGTATAATCTGCGCCGAGGGTTTTCAAACGGGTAAACCGTTCCTGTCCCGGCACTAAGCAGGACACATATTTTCCCCGCTTGATTGTAAAGCCCTCTGCCTGTAACCGCGCGAGCAATTCTTCAAAGTCGGACACTTGGGGGATAAGGGTATCGACGGCAAGTTTTAATTTTGCTTTGGCGGTTTTTTCTTTCTGATATACCACATAATTTTTCCCCTTGCCGCCTTTCTCCGGCACAAGAACGGACAAGCCGTTTTCCCGGCACAGCCTGTCGCTGATGTTGCGTATGCCGTAATAGGTGCGCTTGTTGGAATTGTACTTGTGGTAGTCTACAAAGTTGACCGCACAAAAAATGATGTGGTTATGGATATGCCCTTTATCTATGTGGGTAGTAAGGACGTATTCATATTGCCCCTTTGTTACCGCGTCGGCAAGCTGCTTTCCGATTTCATGGGCTTTCTCATAATCGACTTCCCCCGGCTCAAAAGATTGTATCAAATGGTGGGCGAGGTTGTTTCCTCTGTCAAGGGCTTGCGATAAGGTAAATCCAAACTCAATGTCTGCCGTTTCATAGCTGCACCCGAACGAGGACACCAACATTTTCCCGTCCGTCTTGTCCGGGTTTTGGATATAGTCAAGGGCTTTTTTCAACGTGCTTTTAATAGGCTTAATCTTTGTAACCGCCATATCTCCGCAAGCACCCCCTTGATTTCTTCTATATCCTCTTGGTAAACGCTGCCCGTCGCATTGACGCGCTTTGCAATCTGATTGACATTTACCCCGATTTTCTGTATCTCCGCTGTCATGGCTTTTATGTCGGCGTGGTCTATCTGAATGATGTACCCGTCGATTGCCATTTTCCGCAAGTAGGCTTCCATGTTCCGGGTAGGGACGAGCTGCATTTTCTGTTCAATCAACGCCCGTTCTTCCTCTGTTACTCTGAATTTGATTTGTACCGTCCGTTTCCTGCCGTTCATCGGCTCACACTCCTTTCCATTCCGAGGGTTTGGGACACTTCCCAACAAGCTGTTTTCAAGCGACGCGCCGCAGCGCAGGAGGGCGAAAATACGGAAAGGGTACCCCTTTCCTATGCTTGCTAAGAAACTTTTTCCCTCAATCTCTACACCACATGGAAAGCATATTTTGCCAACTACAAAGGTGATAAATCAAGAAAATATTACAAAAATGCAAAGAAAAAAATGTCGCAAACAGTTGAAAGTCATAGGAATTTCTTGTATAATTTATAATGTATATATGTATGCGGATTTCCAACATGGAAAGAAATATATTTTTGATTTTCTATGCAAAGGGGGTTGACAATATGTACCTTGTGCAATACAATTTTGACAGACAGACAGACAGACAGACAGACAGACAGACAGACAGACAGACAGACAGACAGACAGACAGACAGACAGACAGACAGACAGACAGACAGACAGACAGACAGACAGACAGAATAGGTCTGTCCTTTTTTGCTGCGCTGAAACAGAATATACATTACATATAGGTGTGTTCTGCCCGTGTTTTTTTCACGGGCGGGACGCGCCTTTTTTTGCTACTTAGCACTAATATACTCCCTATGATACTTCTAGCAGTAATACATACAAAGATATTGTACTAAAATCAAATCTTCTTACTGCATGCAATACAATAATTTAAGGAGGAAGAAAATGGAGCAAAATCATAAGGAAAAAGAAGAATTCAACTTATGGCTTACAGTAAGATTACAAGAGCAGCTCTATGCAATTGATTGCAGGTATGTGGATTCCATTTTTGAAATCACACAAAATATAACAGCCCTGCCAAAAGCAGATGACAGTATTCTTGGATTGATTCATGTAAGAGGAACCATGCTCCCGGTACTGGATTTAAGAAAGCTATTTCAAATGAAAACAGTACAGGAGGAAATGGCGGAATTTCAAGACATGATTTCTTTGATGAAAAAGGATCACATTGATTGGGTAAACACATTGAAGCGTTGTGTGGATACCCAAGAAGAATTTACGCTAGCCACTGACCCACATTGTTGTAAATTTGGACGATGGTACGATCAGTATAAACCTACAAGCCAGGTAGTACAACATTATTTTGGTCAAATCAATGAGCCGCATATCAGATTGCATCAATCTGCTCTACACTGCTTTGCGGCAACTGATGAAGCTGAAAAGCAACGAATTATAAAAGAAGAAGCTGAAAAAGCGATGGAACAAGTGTTGAAATCCTTAGATGACGCAGTTGATGCTTATCAAAAAAGCTATCACAAGATGTGTGTAACAATTTCTGATGGTGTATCACAGATAGGAATACTTGTTGATGAAATTGTATCGACAGAGGAGCTGAACCATATTCAGGAATTGAATTTTAGTTCCAGAGAATCTTATGTCCATACTGTGGCTCAAACTCCAAAGGAAAGCAATCTTCTGGTCGTTGATGCAGCACATATTTTATTGTTATCAGAAATAAAAAATATAGAAAATGGTATCGAATTTGATTGAGGTGAGGGCAGATGAAAAAATTACAAGAAAAACATCTGTTGGACTACCTTACGTTTTCTATGGGTATGGAATTTATATCGCAGTTGAAATATCTTGATCAGATAGAGAAAATAAAATTAGTTCATCTTTTGAAAAAATTCCTGTTGAACAGTTTTCATTGAAAGAGTGGAATGATGTTGCGTGCTATATTTGCAATCTACCCACAATGGAAACATCAGAAAATGCGAAAAAAGAAATATTCACCGCTTTAACAGTTTCTGACGATAACAGCAGTCATATTGAGGAGGATTAAGAAAAATGAAAAAATTAAGTGATTGCACTATAAAAACGAGGTTAATTGTAACAAATGTAACTGTCATATTGATAGCCTGCATTGCTCTCTTCGTTTCTATTCTTGGCATAGAGCGATTGGATAGTTGTGTTGATAACGTAAAAAATAATGTACTTCCTGTAGAAATGGAAACACAGAATATCCGCAGAAATATAATAGCGGTAGAAAGAAACCTGCTAGAAATGGAATTATCTACAGATAAGAACCATATCGAATCGTTAATCGCTGATAATGCCAAGAGAGCGACTGAAGCCGGACAATCCTTTGAAGTTATCGACCGTATTCTCACTGACGAAAATGCAAAGGTAACAGCGCATCTTAAAGAGCAAATTGTAGAAATGAAAGAGATACGAAGCAGAATAGAAAATGCCTATGCAAAAGTAACCGAAGAAGGCGATTTAGAAGGAGGGAAAATTTTAGAAGAAGAATATATTCCCATTTCAGCTGATTTGAGAGAGGATTTAAGGAATTTTTCTGCTGCAATCGATCAGGAGGCGACTACACAAATTACGAAAACAAAGCAGAGAAGTGATATAGGTAAGATAGCTACAGGTGTGCTTGTAATCATCTTTATTTCAACTTCCCTAATTATGCAAAAAAAGATACTCAAAGATATTATGAGTCCTCTTAAAGAAATCGAAGTAGCAACTCAAGCTCTTTCTCAAGGTGATTTTAGTTCAAACATTACTTATGATAGAACAAATGAATTCGGACAAGTTTGCAATAGCATGCGAACAAGCTTCTCGGAATTAAAGCGTGTAATTGAAGAAATATCAGTTGTAGGAGGACATTTGGCAAATGGCGATTTTTCTGTGTCACCGTCTATGACTTTTCCGGGTGAACTAAGAGAAATTGAAGTTTCTATGGATAAATTGATTAAAAAATTAAATTTTGCCTTTGGAGAAATTCAAGCCGCTGCCGACCAAATCAATTCGGGAGCAGAGCAGATTTCCGGTGGTTCACAGGAACTTGCACAAGGAGCAACAGAACAGGCAAGCAGCGTTGAGGAATTGGCTGCGACGATTGCCGAAACATCGGAACAAATAACAGCCAACTCACACAATGCACATCAGGCAAATAAACTGGTAACTGATGTCGGTAAAGTGGCACAGGATACGATGGAAAATATGGAACAACTCCTTTCGGCAATGGGAGAAATCAGTACTTTCTCTGATGAAATCAAAAACATCATCAAAATGATTGATGATACAGACTGTAGACAAAGTCCCGGACAGAAGTCCGGGTTTTTCTTTTATCAAGTTTTCCACATTTCTAACTTTTTTCCATAGATTTACCAAGAAAAATGGTTCGGTTATCAAC
>NZ_JBQKED010000054.1:0-15318 GCF_052121495.1 Faecalimonas sp. LCP19S3_D12
TTTTTCGACAATTCCATTATACCAAAGGAACGTATTTATGCCTTTTTAATTGGCTGAAATATTGAATTTTCAAGGTTAATCACACCTTATTGGTGTGGGAAGTTTGAGTCATTAAAATTTTAAATCAATAAAAAGATAGTAATTAATTACTATCTTTTTATTGATTTAACGTTAGAATTCAATATATTTAAGGAGATTGCTTATGAAAAATATAAATTTAAAAATTAATCCATACTTTTGGTTTAATAAAAAAAACTTAATATATTTAAGAAGTTTAATTCCTCTATCCTCTAACAATGAATATGCAATTAAATTAATTAATGACCGTATTGAAGTATTAGAAAATATATTAGAGCAATCCTCTTTTCTAGAAAAAAAATTAATGAATCTTACTTAGAAATTGACCTTTCTAATCTTAACTTAGAAGATTTAATTAATCTTCTAACAGAAAACTTAAAAATTAACTATAAAAAAATAAGTGCTGTAATTATAGTATTTAATGAAGAACGTTGTATTAACAGATGTATTACTAGTCTTATAAATAAAGTTGATGAGATTATTATTTTAGATACTAGTTCAACCGATAACACTATCAATTTTATAAAAAAATATAATAGCCATATTATAAAATTATACAACTATAATTGGAATTATAATTTCTCTGAAGCAAGAAACTTTGCTAAAAGTAAAGCTACTAATGAATGGATTTTTTTTATAGATGCAGATGAATATCTTGATAGTTCTTCAAATATAAAATTGCTATTAAACTCTTTTAATAATATTCCTATAATTAATTCTCTAGTAATTAGTCCTAAAATTATAAATCATAATGAGCATACGATTATATCAGTAAAACGTATTTTCACACAAAAAAGTAATATAGAATTTTTCGGTAAAATTCATGAAGAACCAAGAAAAGATATTAGTAAATTAGGAAAGGACTTATTTCATCTATCATTAAATATAGTTATTAATCATGATGGATATCTTCCTAATATTATTGAATCTAAAAATAAATTAAAACGAAATCTTGACTTATTAGAAGAAATGTTAGTAGTGGAACCAACTAATCCTAGATGGAGTTATTTCCTAGTTAGAGATGGCTTAGAAGTAATTGAATTAGATAAACTTGAAAATCTGATTTACAATTCTATTTTAATAGATTCTAATTCTCAAATATCTATTAAAAACTTAAAATATCACGAATTTACTTTTGCACTTTTAGATATACTTGCTAGAATAAAACTTATTACTAAGGATTTTTATCTATTAGAAATAATTATAAATATTTTAAATGATTTAATTCCTCAAAATAGTAATAGCTTCTACTATTCTATAATAAGTAAGTTTATAAAGATAAAAGAGTCAACACAACTTTTATTAAATGAAACAATTAATTATAGAAATAATAATATCAATATTCAACCTGGGATGCTTCATAGTAATGGATATCATATAGATTTCCTTATTGCATTATTACTATTTGAAACAGGAAAATATAAAAGTTCATTTAAATATTTTGATTTTTTAGAAGATAAATTTACAGATATAGGAATAATTCAAAATTATAAACAAATTCTTACTTTAAAAGATTATATTAAATAGATATAAAGGAGCATTAAATTTAATATGAAAAAATTATTATCATATGATTATAAATTTTATATAGAACCAACTAACCCTATAACTACTCCTGAAGAATTTACAAATGAATTAATAAAATATTTTTCCCCAAAAAATATGTTTATAACAATAATAAAAGAAAGTATGGAGCCTATTATTAAAATTGATAATGAAACATACATATGTAAATTAGGTGAACCATTTAGAGTCTGGAAATTTTTTAAAACCCCTATAAATCCGATAGCTGGCAGATTTTTGGGGTATAAATGGATATATATATATTGCTATACTTTATAATTATATAACTCAAACTTCGCACATAAATTTTAGTTATACACCTTGAAAGTTCAATGGCTGGCAGTTATTCAGTTGTCAATGTTCAGTGGTTTATGTTGCTTGTAGTTTTGATTTTAACAGAGCAGGTATTGCATCCATGAATGCATCTACCAGCTTATTGATTTCTTTATCTGCTATGTTAGTAGTATCTGCAAACAGTGATGTGAACATTTGTAGCAACAATTGAAAAGCCGGAATTGACGTGATATCAGACATTTCGTCAGAAAAATATATAAACAGTTCACCAAGAGACCGTTCATCATTCTATTCACGGTTCTCAACGGATAACATCCTATATATGGTAAAAATAACTGTGGTATGGGCTGTCATTGTATCATAGGACATAGATATATATTCCTTACTTAAGTGCAGATAGCTTTTACAAACCTTAAAGAAAACTTCGATATCCCATCGTTTTCCATAGATACAGATAACCTCATCCTCATCAAGCTCGGTATCTGTGGAAATGATACACAAATATTCTTTTCTTTTATTGCGGTTGCGAACATAGACAACTTTGGCTGAAATGGTTTTACCATCCTTTACGACATCAACCATGACAGATAACAGATATCTAGAGCGTCCTCTTCGCTTCTTGTTTTTATTGTAGATGGATATCAGGGACACTCTTCACCGTCATAACGGAAAAACATTTTGGGTGTATTCTTTACCGTTGCGATAACATCATATCCGATTTCTTTTATAGCATGAATGGAGCTCGGAGATGAAAACCAATTGTCGAAAACGACATATTTTGCCGGAAATTCAGCTCTTTTAGTCTGTTTCAATAACTTGAGTATTACAGCTGTTCCCTTTTGTATAGCCAGCTGACGACGTTTGTATCTAACAGCCCTTTTATCTACCGCATTTGCTTCATTCCCGCGATTTTTCTTGTTATCGGTTGAAAGAAGCACACTGCTAACCGGAAGAAAAGTATTTCTATCTGACCAGCCTAATGTAAGCATACGAAAGCCAAATTTATATGCGTGTTTGGTGTGAGCGAATACCTTTGCAAGGAGCTCTACTTTTTTGGAACGCTTCCGTTGAAACATGGAATCATCAATGATTAAAACATTTGCACGGTCTTTCGAGTCTAGGGGAACGATAGCTTCCTGAATGATTCTGCTTGAAAGAATGGTTGTAAAACGTATCTAGTTAATCTGAATCATTTTAATAAAACGATAGACAGTATCTTTTGCAAAAGGCGGAATATTTCTACCGGTAAGCAGATTCATATACATGCTTCTGTTGGAAAAAATTAAAAGAAACAGATACTGAAAGATTTCTGAAATGGGAGTGCCTTTCTTTTTATAGGTGTTGGATGACTTTAAAGCCGATGAAACAATGTAATTGATTCTTTGTTTTTGGAACTTGTACAACTTTAATTTTCTATAAATCCAAATATTCAAGATTCAATATTATTATAAAAGAACTATGTAATGTAGAAAACTTTAATTCTCAAATAAATCCGAACGGAGATCATGTAAAAGTTCTATTATTTTCTTTATGATATTATGATGCGGCTTTTAGTATTTTGGAAGAAATCAATTACCATGTAAGAAAAGGGGCTATTCATCCAAAGTTAAGATATATAAAAAATATATTGATGAAATTTTAATAAAATAGCAGAATGGAGGACATATGAGCAATAAAAAAAAGATAATAATATTGTTGGGTGTTTTTGCCTTAATTGGGCTATTAGTGAGCTTCAAGATACAAACCACAAAAAAGAACAAAGCCATAGAATTAGCGAACCCTCCATTGACAAATGAGAAGATATCGGATAATCCGTATATAAGTCAATTGACAAAAAGAGAATTTGACATTTATCAACTGGTTCTTGGTAAGATAAGAAATTTAGAAGATGGAGTGATAGAATTCCCATATGAAATTTCTGGAATAGAGTTTATACGTGTAAAAAATTGTATTGAAGTTTTTACTGAAGATACTTCTATTGCGTTTTTGTATTATCCGCTGACAAAAGATAATTTTACTTCAGGAGGAATAACTTCTGATGAAATTGATTATAAGAATGAACCTGTATATGATAAATGTATTTTGTTTTTATATTCATCTTCCTTCACGCCGAAGGATGCAAATATTTCACCAGATAATCGTATTACCAATCTTTCAGAGTTTTCAGCCGGTAATGTTGATGAGAAACAAATAAGAAATGTGTTGGAGATGGAAAGTAAAGGAAGAGAATTGCTGGATCAAGTCATTGATAATATACCTCAAGGCAGTGGTCAACGTGATACATTGTATTATTTTATTGATTGGATTGACAACAATCTTAAATATGATAGGGAGAGTATTGATATATTAGAGAATAAAGGTGAAGATATTTTTGAAAATCCAGATGACTTTTTTGAATATTATATGTTTCCATCAAGTTTATCTAGTATATTAGATAAAAAGGCGCTTTGTTTGGGGTATGCAAAGGCATTGGTTTATTTATGTAATCGTGTCGGAATCGAAGCGTCTATAATAATTGGAGATGTAAAACAAAGTGTTTCCTATATTGGTCATGCACTTAATAAGGTGACGATTGATGGTAAAGATGCTTATTTTGATGTGAGTGCTGTATGGGATTACAGGGAAGGTAATTCAAAAGCGATGAATTTGGAAACGATTAAATCATTTATAAAACCTGTAGATTACTTTGAATATTAGAATCATTAAAATTAATTAAAAAAATCAGCTGTTTAAAAAGGGGTAAAATTTGTTCAATATTAAGTTTAGAGGAATTTTTGAAGATGAGAAACAATTAGAACCTGCTTCAAAATCAATTACAGGCATAAAATTTGAAGAACCTGAGGACATAAATACATTAATGAAAAAAGGGTTTTAAATATCATTACCTGTAATTGTTTCTTCCTTGATTATTACAGGATTGACAATTTTTGATTTGCTTTCAAATAATCAATTTGAGAAGAATGTCATTCTTTTTTCGATTATTTTTAGCGGTATTATTATTTTGCCACTTCAATTCTTACACAAAATTATTCACGCATTATTGTTTACGCACGAGGGAGTAAAAGAAATATATGTTTCAAAAGATTTACTGAGTTGCGTTGTTTATTGTACGAAGCTGGTTAGTAAAATAAGATTCATCATTATAGTAATTACACCGAATATATTATTGGGGTGTATTGCCATTATTCACAGCAGTATTATTTCGAGAAGTATTAGATGTAGTATTTGTGATGATTTTAACAATTATAGGCGTTGCTTTAATTGCGGCGAGAATAGGAGATTATTGTAATATATAATGCGGTTTGTCAGGTTTCACCAGGTGCTTATATCTTTAATAATGGATTACATTCATATTGGTATGAAACAGATGATAAATTAAAGGTAAAATCATCAAGTTCAGTAAAGGTTTTGCTTATTTTATTTTCTTAGCTTGGATTTATCATGTTATTTTTTGATATAGAGGCGTGTTTAGTGCTATTTTTTACTTCTATTATGGTCACGCTGCTAAATCACGTATTATTTTATGGCATTTTTAAATGGTTAAACTTTATAGCTATTATATTTGCTTGTGTAGTATTATTAGGGATATTTTAAAATGAAAGGAAATATGAGCAATGAAATATTATTGCATAAAACAATATGACATCACAGATTGTGGAGCGGCATGTCTTGCAACCATTTGTAAACAAAATGGCTACAAAATAGGCATTACCAAGATTCGTGAAGTTGCGGGAACAGATAAAGAAGGAACAAATGTATATGGTGTGATTAAAGCGGCAGAGTTGTTAGGTTTCAGTGCGAAAGGTGTCAAGGGAAATAAAGAAGCCTTTTTTTCAGAGTTCCCACTTCCTTGTATTGCTCATATGATTGTGGATGGAAATTTATTACACTATGTAGTGATACATAAAATCACAAAAAAACAAGTGATAATAGCAGATCCAGGAGTTGGAATTGTAAAACTGACACCAGAAGAATTTTTGGGAGAAGTCCATGAGGAAGGAAAAGCACCAAAGTATCAGTGGAGTGGTGTTTTGATTTTGTTAGTAAAGAATGAAACTTTTAAGAAGGGTGATGAAACAAAAGGGTTGTTTGGTCGCTTTTTTCATTTACTATTGCCACAGAAAAAATTATTACTACATATTTTTATCGCTTCGCTGGTGTATACGATATTGGGAATAGTGGGAGCATTTTATTTCAAAGAGCTAATTGACAGTGTGCTTCCAGATGGATTGCAGAAAACATTAACGACCCTGTCAATAGGAGTGATTCTTCTGAATGTGTTTAAAGTGTTATTAAATGCATTTCGGTCACATTTGTTATTATACTTAAGTCAAAAACTGGACATAGCGCTGCTGTTGGGATATTACCGTCACGTGATGGAACTCCCTATGAACTTTTTTGGAAAAAGAAAAGTGGGTGAAATTATTTCCCGATTTAATGATGCCGGAAAAGTAAGAGATGCTATTTCAGGGGCAGTTCTTACCATTATGATAGATACGCTTATGGCTGTGGCAGGTGCGGTCATTTTGTATGCCCAAAATATAAAATTATTCGGCATCGCAGTGATTATTGTGATTCTTTATTGTACCATTGTTGCAAGTTTTAATAAATGGTATGAAAAACTGAACCGAAAACAGATGGAAGATAATGCGCAACTTACATCTTATATGGTTGAATCCTTAAATGGTATTCAGACTATAAAGGCATATAATGCAGAACGCAAGACGAATCGGGAGACAGAAATTAAATTTGTAAAATTGTTAAGAAGTGTCTTTGATTTAAGCTGGGTAAGTAATCTGCAGTCCTCTCTAAAAATATTTATAGAACTAGTTGGAGGAACGGTGATATTGTGGGTTGGTGGGGTTAGTGTTATTCAGGGAGAGATGACCATAGGCTCCCTTATTACTTTCAATTCTCTGTTGGTATATTTTTTGGATCCGGTTAAAAATCTAATTAATCTACAGCCACAGATGCAGACGGCAGTGGTAGCCGCAGACAGGTTGGGGGAGATATTGGATTTAGAAGCAGAAAAAACAGAGAGTGAATACCGAAAAGTGTCACCAGAAAGTCTCGCAGGAGATATTGAAATGAAAGGCTTGAATTTTCGATATGGTACTAGAAAACTAGTATTAGAAGATATTAACCTTAAAATCAAAAAAGGGCAGAAAGTTGCGTTTGTAGGAGAAAGTGGATCAGGAAAGACAACCCTGTCTAAGCTGTTGTTGCATTTATATGATACAGAGTCTGGAGATATTCTTATAAATGGAAACAATATTGATGATATTAGGATAGAATGCTTGAGAGAAAAAATAGCATACATACCACAGGAAACATTCTTGTTTAGTGGTACAATTTTTGAAAATTTGACATTGGGCATGGACAAAGCTACTATGAATGATATTATGGAGGTGGCTAAAATGGCACAGGCTCACGATTTTATTAATGAATTACCTCTTCGCTATGAGACAAGATTGGAAGAAAATGGTGCAAACTTTTCGGGGGGACAGAGACAAAGATTAGCTATTGCAAGAGCGATGTTAAAAAAACCGGATATTCTTATTTTAGATGAGGCAACTAGTAATTTGGATACCATTACTGAACAATCCTTAGACAAAACGATACGTAAATTTACAAAGGACATCACGACTATATTTATTGCACACAGACTTAGTACAATAAAGAATTGCGATAGGATTTTTGTGATGGATAAGGGGAGGATTGTCGAAGAAGGAACACACAAGGAATTGATTGCCAAAGGTGGAAAGTATGCTTATCTTGTAAAGCAACAATCACTGGAAGAATATTCTGTAATGGAAGGTGGTGACAATGCATGAAGCCGATTATCATAGATATGAAAGACATGAGTGACAGTACAGAGGTATATGATTCTAAGCCAAATCGATTTATGATATACACAATATATGCGATTTTATTGATATTTGTCATTGCTCTGATATGGATGTATTTTACCGTAATAGATATTGTGGTAAAGAGTGATGGCATTTTTAAGGGAAGTAATGCACTTTATGAAATTAGCAGTGGAGTCACCGGCAGAGTAAAGGAGAGTAGTGTCACGAATGGGCAGTATGTGAAAGAGGGGGATGTGCTTTATGTACTTGATATTGATACTCTCTCCGATACAATTGTTCGCTACCAAAATGAACTGGAAGCATCAAAAGAAAGACTTGAAATTCTATCTGCCTATGAAAAGAGTTTAGAAGGAGATGTAAAAGAATTAGACGCCTACACAGATAATCCGTACTATGAAGAATTTGCAAATAGAAGGGAGCTTTTGTTTACAAATATGACGGTGAGTAAAAACGATACAAGTGGACAAGCCTCATTGTATCAGGGAAACATTGACTCTATTTCTAGCACAATTGCTCAATATAATGAAAAGATTAGTAAATTAAATACTGTGAAACAGTGCATTATGGAAAAAAACAATACATTGGATTCAACAGAAAGTTATTATTATAGTATGGTTAGCAGTTATCTTTCTTCGTATAATTATACAGCTTTACAATATGATAATCAGATGAATGAATACCAAATAAAAATCAATGATTATGACGAACAGATAAAAAAGGCAGAAGAGCAAGATGTAGATAATGAAACTGTTGATGTAGAAGCATTAAAAATGCAAAGAGATACGTTGATTACATCAAGAGAATCGGTAAATGAAGAAAAAACACAGGCATTGTTAAATTTGGAACTACAGCAGATTAGCACAATAGAGAAGCAGATTTTAGGGTATAATGACAGCATACTTTCAATGGAAACGAGTCTTGTATCAGCTAGATTACAATTGGAAGGGGTAAACGGCGTGGATAATGATACCAAGGAAAGTGTTATGATTCTTACAGAAAAAGGAAATATAGCTGAAGAAATGTTAAGTTATGAGGAAAAGGTGAAGGAATGTGAAAGTTATTTAAAGAGTTATGATATTCAAAATGATAATTGTACCATAAGAGCTGGTGCATCAGGATATTATCATGCTACAAAAGATTTAAAAACAGGAATGTATGTACAAGAGGGAACTTCGCTTGGAACGATTTATCCTGAGCGGGAGTCAAAGTATTATGCGGAAATTTATGTTCAAAATTCTGATATTGCAAAATTAAAAGAAGGACAGGAAGTTAAGTTTGAGATTGTGGCATATCCATCTAGCGAATATGGGGATTTCACAGGTGTGGTAGAAAATATTGCAAGAGATATATCTATAGACCAAAATACTGGATATGCATATTATATGGTGAAAGTTAAATGCGATCATATGACGATTAAGAATAAAGAGGGAGAAGAAGCTTCTCTTGTAAATGGTATGGCATGCCAAGCAAAAATTGTTATAGACGAGGAAAATGTTTTAACATACCTTTTGGAAAAAATAGATTTACTTGACTAAGTTAAAGGCACTCCTTTCCCAAATTCTCAGTGAGTGTATCTCAAAGGAGGATAACAGATGTGATAACAGCGGAAATTCGCTGACCTTGCATCTAATGGGTTACGATTGTGATTAACAAAGAGACATATTATTATGAAACAACTGGGCATTAAAGCTCAGTGGGTAAAACCATGGACAATCACAACCAAAGATTCTGACTTCAGCAGTGAATTAAAAAATATTTTTGATGAACAATTTAATCCAGAACGCCCGAATGCTGTTTGGTGTTCCGACATTACCTATATCTGGACAATAGACGGATTTGTTTATCTGACTAGCATTATGGATTTATATTCTAGAAAAATCATTGCGTGGATGCTTTCAAAAACATTGGAAGTATGCTGTGTGATTGAAACTATAAATAAAGCCAAAGCAAGATGTAACATCGAAGAGCCTTTGATTTTGCACTCGGATTGTGGCAGCCAGTATGTGTCCAAAGAATATAAACGAGTAGCCGCAAACATGCAGTGCAGTTATTCTAAAAAGCCATATCCATGGGATAATGCATGTATTGAGTCATTCCATTCCCGGATTGAGCGTTTACGATCTACGAGGATTCCCATCAAAACTACGGTGCTCCTAAAATTACTGCAGAATTGCGAAAATCCGGGGAATATGTTTCCGAAAAAACAGTTGGAAATTATATGCGTCAAATGGGAATCAAAGCCCATTGGGTGAAACCATATATCCAGACAACCATAGATTATGATTTCAGCCAGAAACTCAAAAATATCCTCAATGAGGAATTCAATCCTGCTCATCCAGATGCTGTCTGGTGTTCAGATATCACTTATATTTGTATATTTGAAGGATTTGTATATCTTACCAGTGTGATGGATCTGTATTCAAGAAAAATCATTTCCTGGGTATTGAGTGAGACGCTGGAGGCATCCCACGTAGTGGAATGTGTTGAAAAAGCAAAACGTGTGAGAAATGTTGAAAAACCGTTGATTTTCCACTGCGACAGAGGATGCCAGTACGTATCGGAAGCATTTCAAAAAGCAACCAGAGGTATGATTCACAGTTATTCAAAGAAAGCATATCCATGGGATAACGCCTGTATAGAATCTTTCCATGCACTTTTGAAGAGAGAGTGGATCAATCGGTTTAAAATCTTTAATTATGCACATAAATTGATTTTTGAATATATCGAAACATTTTACAATACCGTGCGCATTCACAGTCACTGTGGATATTTGTCTCCAAATGAATATGAGGAACAATATCTTGAAAACATCGAGGAGAATGCAGTGAAAATAGCAAGTTAAACTTCGCTCAGAACAGAGAAAATTGGTTACATTTAATTTGTACTTTTTCTGTAAACGCTCAATAGCGAGTACCTTATATCTGAATTCTGGTTGTGGATAACTAATTCAAAAAATTATATCTATCGTTTTTTCGTGTACAAAAAGAAAATATATTTTCTACGAATTGCACAATACTACATGGTTTTGGGTGGATCCTTCAGTTCCTCAATTGGATGTTTTGCGACAATAGAAAGTCCATGCATTAACATTTGAAACTGCTCGGGAGTAATCTCCATGGCTTCTTCCTTTGTTCGTGGCCAGCTAAAAGCACCAATGTTCAACCTTTTGTAAAGAAGTAAGAATCCGTCTCCTTCCCAAACGAGTCCTTTGATTCGATCGGTTCGTTTTCCGCAGAACAGGAATAGGACATGCTTTTGAAAAGGATCCAGATTAAACTGAAATTTAATAGTAGATGCCAGACCATCAATCCCGCGCCTTAGATCTGTGTATCCTACAGCAATAAATATTTTCTCAAAGCCGACAGCATCATTGAGCATGATTGATTGCTCCTAAAAGATTTTTAATAAAAGTTGTTGAAGCAGTATCAAACAGATCAATTGAGAAACTTTGATTTATGTGCAGCACTGCTGACACACAAGATTGTCCTCGGCTATTGTCTACTTCATTAGGAATTGGCATTTCTACAAACTCTGTTACAGGTGTTTCAGCAGAGTCTAGATACGCTTGTCTAACACACTTTAAACGATAATAATATGTTGCTTTTGTAATGGCATGCTGATCGCACCATTCATCAACAGTCATTGCCTTCGGGCAGTTCTGGCATTCATTGATTTGAACTGCCCACTGTTGTAAGTGACAGCTTTTTGCAACTAAACTTGTTTGAGAACTCATAGTCTAACTCCTTCCGGGTATAAAAAGTTGAGTATTAAACTTTTCATACTATTTTGACTTAACTTTTTAGACTATTATCTCAAACATCAAAATTTAAAGAAAGGTACTTGCTATTGAGCGTTTACCTTTTTCTTGACATAGGACCACGCATATCATGCAGTTTATCTATGGTTGACTGACGAATCATAAACGGTCCCCTCCTTCGTAGTAGAAGGCACCTCTGGTAATGCCATACTTGGAGCTTTCTTTACTAGATGCACTGGAAGAAGCTTTTACCACTGCCATTTTGTCCTGACCGTTTTTCAAAATGGTACTGATGTTTTTAAGGCTTGGACTTGGTGTGTAACTAAGTGCTTTGATACAGGCGTTTTCCAAACGTTCTGTACCATAGCGGTCAGCAAGTTTCATCAGCGATGCGCAGGATTTATAACCCTGTTGCTCTACCTTATGCATATTAAAAAAATGCTTTACCAAAATGAGGGCGGAATGACCAACCTTCTTCCCCCAGTCCAGAAAACTTTCTGTATTGTATTCCAGAAATTTTCTGTGATTTTCAGGCATGTGTTCCGGTATATAAACCGGTTCCGAAGAACAAGACCTACGCATATGCGACGCTATACGATTGTTATGGTAGAAGACTTCAATACTGTTTTCAGTAGTACGAATATCTACTTTTTTACCGATAAACTCATACGGAACAGAATACTTGCAATCTCCGACTTTTATGAGATAATCAGGTTGTATGGTGGCAGTTGACCAGACAGCCGTTTCATACGGGGAAGCAGGTAATGGCATGAGGAAGTCCTTTTCTTCTTCAATAAATGCAGACAACTGGCTTCCTTTCTTTTTCTGGAAAGGTTTTGCATTGAACTCTTCAAGTTTTTCATGGATGGCTTTATTGAGTTCATCAAAGGTGAAAAACTTCCGATTCCTTAATGCCGCAAGAATCCATGTTTCGAGTACTCTTACAGTACCCTCAGCATTGGGTTTATCCTTAGGTTTTACCGGTCTGGCAGGAATAATAGCTGTTCCATAATGCTCCGCCATTTCGTGGTAGGATCGGTTGAGCACAAGCTCTGTCCGTGTATTTTTAATCACTCCGGTTTTTAGATTGTCCGGTACAAGAATACGAGTTACACCACCGAAGAAGGAATTTGCATGTCGGATGGGATTGCAACATATCATATAAATGGTGTAAACTATATAGTAACGGCAGTAGGCTATGAACCAGAACACTTTAACTGTTCGAACGACAATAATGACATAGATGACCGCTCAGGGAAAAAGGGGGTTGAAGCAGAAAATGTAACTATAGGAAATGTAGGCGAAAAGATTTACGCATTTATTGGTTTGGAAAGAATCGGAGGCGTAATGATGTATGATGTTACAAATCCAGAGAAAATCAGTTATGCAAATTATATTAACTCCCGCGATTTCAGTGCGGATATTGCAGGAGATGATTCACCGGAAGGACTTTGTTTTATATCGGAGTCGGAAAGCTTGGATGGAAATGCACATTTTGGAATTACAAAACGCCGTCGCTATACGTTATAAAACGAGAGTTTCTTTTGAAAATTCAAAACAAAGGAGAAGGCGAAAATGGGAGAAATTTATATGAACCGGGAGCTTTCCTGGCTAAAATTCAACGAAAGAGTACTGGAAGAAGCAGAAAATGAGTCCGTTCCACTATATGAGAGAATGACATTTGTCTCTATTTTTGAGAGCAATCTGGACGAATTTTTTATGGTAAGAGTCGGGTCTTTGAGAGACCAGATGCTTATCAGCAGTAAATGGAAAGACAATAAGACAAATATGACGGCACAGGAGCAGATTCATGCAATTTTTCGAGAAGTAAAGAAGCTTAACAAAAGAAAAGATAAAATATACAGCAAGCTGATGACAGAAGTAGAACAGTTTGGAATCTGCCTGATTGATTTCCAGATGGCGCGTGAAGAAGAACAGCAGTATTTGGAAAAGTATTTTGAGACAGAGATTGCGCCGTTGATTTCACCTACCGTAGTCGGAAAACGCCAGCCATTCCCATTTTTGCGCAACAAGGAAATCTACGCGGTTGTTGTATTGGAGACAAGAAACGGAAAGGAACGTCTTGGAATTATTCCATGCACAAATAATATGCTGGAGCGTATGATTGAGCTGCCGTTTGGACAGGGAAGATATATGCTGTCAGAAGATTTGATTTTACACTTTATGGCAAAAGTATTTAAAGGTTACAAGATCAAAGGAAAGTCTCTCATTCGAGTGATTCGAAATGCAGACATTGATGCAGATGCACTTTATGACGAAGATTTGGATTACCGTGAATTTATGGCAGAATTAATGAAAGAACGCAAAAAACTTTCTCCGGTACGTCTGAGTCTTTCGCGTGAGATGGACGGAAATGTAGTGCATGCATTGTGTAAATATCTGGATATGGATACAGACAGTGTATTTCGTGAAGAGTCACCGCTGGATATGACGTTTATCTCTGAAATTGAGGACCTCCTCAGAAAGAATTCGGAAATGTTCTATGAAAAGCGAGTTCCGCAGAAAACACCTGATATCAAAGACGGAATCAGTATTATTGAACAGATCAAAGAAGAAGATAAGATGTTATCCTACCCGTATGAATCTATTCGTCCATTTTTGAATCTGCTCGTGGAAACAGCGGAAGATGAAAATGTAGTTTCGATTAAAATGACTTTATATCGACTTGCGAAACAAAGTAAAATCATAGAGGCGTTATGCGAGGCGGCAGAAAACGGAAAAGAAGTAGTTGTATTGGTAGAGCTTCGGGCAAGATTTGATGAGGAAAATAATATTGAGTGGTCCAGAATGCTTGAAAAAGCAGGATGCCAGGTAATCTATGGACTGGAAAATTATAAAGTACATTCAAAGCTTTGCCTGATTACCCGCAAGGCAGAAGGAAAGATCGAGTATATTACGCAAATTGGAACCGGTAACTATAATGAAAAAACATCCAGATTATATACGGATTTGTCTTTAATGACAGCAAATGTGGATATTGGTCTGGAGGCAGCGGGAATCTTTCAGGCACTGTCAAAAGGGGAAGTGGTGGAAGAGACAAAACATCTTTTAGTTGCTCCAAAATGTCTGCAGTCAAAAGTCATTGAGATGATTGAGGAAGAGATCATACATGCAAAAAGTGGAGAAGATGCATATATAGGATTAAAACTGAATTCTCTCACAGATAAAAAAATTATGGATAAGTTGGTGGAAGCGTCCTGCGCAGGAGTGAACATTGAGATGGTAGTGAGAGGAATCTGCTGTCTGATCCCGCAAGTTGCAGGTAAGACAGAAAATATCCGTGTACTTAGCATTGTCGGAAGGTTTTTGGAACATTCCCGCATCTATATATTTGGAGTTGGGGAGAGACGAAGATATTACATTGGTTCCGCTGATTTTATGACGAGAAATACAGTGAAAAGAGTGGAGGTTGCCGCTCCGGTCTATCAAGAGAATCTAAAAGAACGACTTCAGGAATTATTTGATATTTTGCTGCATGATAATCAGAAAGCAAGATGGGAAGATAAAGACGGTTGTTATCACATGCGGGTGAATGAAGAAAAACCAGTCAATGCTCAGGAAGCATTGTACCAGATGGCATATGACAGAATCACAGAAAAAGTGTAAAATAAAGGAGCCTGACCATGTACCGACCCCCAAAAGTTAGACCTAAAAATCTAACGATTGGAGGTCGGTATTTTTATGTCTAAATATTCTTTTGAATTCAAGAAGAAAGTTGTTTTGGCATACTTAAAT
>NZ_JBQKED010000055.1:0-15127 GCF_052121495.1 Faecalimonas sp. LCP19S3_D12
CAGAAAGTATCTGATATGCGGTGCTCTTTAATAAAAGCAACGAGAAATTTCATTCATACAGAAAAGTGGTGCTGGAGTTAAACTCCAGCACCAACTTTGTCTACACTCTGAACGGGGGTTTGGCAAAACCCCCGTTTTTTAGTGGCAGGAACGCTGTCCTTTAGCCTGTCTCAGTAAAAAACGATATTTTTTCCATGCAGCATTGCTTTCAAAAATACAGCAGTCAATGAGATCTGGGTCAACGGCATTTTGAAAGTTGGAATATGCGGCATCCATCTGTGCTTTTACCTTTTCGATTTCTTCGTGTATATTGTATTCGGATGTTTCTCTTTGGCAGTTCTTTTGAAATAGTTTCATACGACACCCCTCATTCTTGTAAATAGTCTCTTTTATCTAGTATAGACAAAAAATAGAATAAAATACCATATTTACATTCCTTTTTGCATAAGATACAATGGACTAAGAGAGTTTGCTTGGAGGAACAAAAAATGGATGTAAGATTAATCAGTATGGATTGCACAAGAACAGAATTTGTGGGAACGGCGGTTCTTGACACAATTGGACTTGTTATACCTGGAGCGGACGATAGTTTGCTGAAACAGATGGATATAGGGGAAAAATATCGGACACTTGGATTGTTGAGTTCAAGAACTGGAGCAGCGGGACAATTTACTGCGCTAGATGATGCAGTAAAAGCAACGAACACAGAGGTGCTTAGTATCGAACTTCCACGTGATACAAAAGGATGGGGTGGACATGGTAACTATGTTGTAATTGGTGGGAATGATGTGTCAGATGTAAGAGATGCAATTCAGATGGCATTGGAATTAACAAATAAATATGCAGGTGAATTATATATTAGTGAAGCGGGACACTTGGAGTTTGCGTATTCTGCGAGTGCGGGGGAGATACTTCAAAAAGCATTTGGGGCGGAACGAGATAAGGCATTTGGTTTTTTAGCGGGATCTCCTGCGGCAATTGGACTTGTTATGGCAGATGCAGCGGTAAAAGCTTCACATGTTGAGATTGTAAACTACATGACCCCGAATAAAGGAACGAGCCACTCCAATGAAGTGATTTTAGCATTTTCCGGAGATGCAAGCGCAGTAAAAGCAGCAGTGCAGGAAGCAAGACAAATAGGATTGGAACTATTAATTGCAATGGGAAGTTATCCAATGATACCGGGAGAGCCGTATTTGTAGATGAAAAGCAGTAATAAAATATTATCATTTCACATATTGTATATAAAGATATAAGGGGAAATGGCGATGCAGGAAGAACCTAGAACAAGTTTTATTGTTAATTTTATTGTCAGGGCGATATTGGGGATGGGATTAATTTTTTTTATAAACCAATACTTAGAGTATAAGGGTATTTCTTTGAGTGTAGGCTTGAATGGGATATCCTTTTTGACATCTGGGCTACTTGGAATTCCAGGGGTTGCAATGCTTTATGGTATATTGGCGTATAAAATTTTATAGAGATTGCACAAAAATGAAATATTTGAAAAAATGCTATGGACAAGTGAGAAAAAGACGTTTATAATGCAACATACAAGTTAAGTCATTCTTAAATTTTTAAAAATCAAGAGCCGATTCCGGCGAGAAATCCAAAGTTAAAAAATAAAATACAAAGGAGGGAGTATTTGAGTGAAAAGAATATTGTAATATGTGATAAAGAGGTCAAATATGCTGAGAAACTTATGGAAAATATCATGGAACGAAACGAATTTGCAGTAAAAGTGTATGTATGTAGTACATGGGAAAATGTAAAAATACTTTCGCAAGACAGGAGCATTCATATTTTGGTTGTGGATGAAACATATGCAAAGAGAGATTGTAGTGAGGTAGATGCAGAACAAATTTTTGTGCTGACTACAGGAAATTGCAAAAATGTGTATCGGGAAGAAAAATGTGTTTACAAATATCAGTGTGTAGATCAGATATTATCAGAGATTCTAGAAACATATTTTGAAAGAACAAAAGAGAATGTGATGAAAAGTGTGAAAAAGGAATTTGTTAAAATAATAGCGATATATTCCCCTATTCACAGAGTTGGAAAGACAAGTTTTGCAATAGCATTTGGAAAAGAATTAGCAAAATTTAAAAAGGTACTGTATTTGAATATGGAAGAGTACTTTGGATATGGAGAGATGTTTGAGCAGATAGATAATGGAAATCTTGGAGATGCTCTGTACTATACCAAACAGGAAAATAGCAATTTCGGACTTCGACTTAGGATGCTGGTCAGGACAATTGATGAATTGGATTATATTCCACCGATGCCGGTGAGTCTTGATTTGAAAGAGGTACTTTGGGAGGAATGGAAAGTTTTATTCAAACAGATTGTGGAGGATAGTGTCTATGAGGTAATTTTGTTAGATATTGGAGAAAGTGTGCAGGGACTTTTGAAAATGCTTGACTTGTGTGACAGAATTTATATGCCCGTTTTAGAGGATGATGTTTCACAAGAAAAGCTGCGACAATATGAAGAAAATCTGCAAAGGCTTCAACTGGAGAGACTGATGGAAAAAACATATATGTTTATCGGCTTACAAGATATTGAAAATAAAATGAGACAACTTGTGAAGGAGGAAGTCTTATGATTCAAATGGAAGAATTATATGAAAAAATTTTGACAGAGATGGATTTGTCAAAGGAAGTGGAGGATGATGAACTTGTAGAAATCATACACCGGATTTTAGATGAAAAAGGGAAAGAGACTTATATATCATTAAGGCAAAAATCAGGTCTTGGGAAGGAATTGTTTAATGCGTTTCGAAAGCTGGATATTTTACAAGAACTGATTGAAGATGATGAGATTACAGAAATTATGATTAATGGAATCAATAATATTTTTGTGGAGAAACAAGGACAGATATTGGAGCTTGAAAAGCGGTTTATTACAAGAACAAAGCTAGAAGATGTCATTCAACAGATTGTTGCGGGATCAAACCGGATTGTAAATGAGGCATCTCCGATTGTGGATGCGAGACTCCCGGATGGATCCAGAGTCAATGTCGTATTATATCCGATTGCATTGAATGGACCAATTGTGACAATTCGAAAATTTCCGAAAGAGAATATCACGATGGAGCAACTCGTTCGTTTAGAAGCAGTTGGTCAGGAGATGATACCGTTTCTAAAACGGCTTATGGAAGCAAAATACAATGTTTTCATTAGCGGAGGGACAGGCTCTGGAAAGACTACTTTTTTAAACGCGTTGTCGGATTTCATACCAAAAGATGAGAGAATTATCACAATTGAGGATAATGCGGAGTTGAGAATCCAAAATGTTCCGAATCTAGTTCGCCTGGAAGCAAGAAATGCAAATGTAGAAGGAACAGGGGAAATCACTATTCGTGATTTGATTAAGTCAGCACTTCGCATGAGACCATCTAGAATTATTGTTGGTGAAGTGCGCGGAAGAGAGGCAATTGATATGCTACAAAGTCTGAATACCGGACATTGTGGAGCGAGCAGTGGGCATTCAAATAGTCCGGAGGATATGCTCAGTCGATTAGAGACAATGGTATTGATGGGAATGGACATTCCGCTTGCGGCAATACAAAGACAAATAGCGGCAGGAATTGATATTATTATACATCTTGGCCGACTTAGAGACAGGAGTAGAAAGTTACTACAGATTGTGGAGGTATTAGGGTATGAAGAAGGTAAAATACAGCTTCAGACATTGTATGAGTTCCAAGAGACGAAGATGGTTGATGGAAAAATAAAAGGAGAATGGGTAAAATTACATGAGATTCAAAATCAAGAAAAATTACTGGCAGCAGGATATTAGAAGGCGTGATTATTTGTTGGCGACTTTGGTAGGGGTTCTTGCAATTCTAATGATTTCTTATTTGTTCTATGGGACATGTCTGTGTGCAATTCTATTGTCACCTTATTTAATCTATTTTTTAAAATCATGGGAAAAACAATGGATAGAGAAAAGGAAAAATATGTTTCAATTGCAGTTTAAGGAAGCGGTACAAGCTTTGGCAACAGCATTAAATGTTGGATATTCGGTAGAAAATGCTATGAGGGAGGTCCTGAAAGATCTTCAAGTCATATACAAAAAAGACGAGTTAATTATACGAGAATTTCGGTATATGGTTCGACAATTGGATGTAAATTTTACGATAGAGAAAGTATTGCAGGAATTTTCAGAACGAACCAAGGAAGAGGATGTACAGACATTTGTAACCATATTTGTCATGGCGAAAAGGAGTGGTGGGGATATGATTGGAATTATCCGAAATACGGTACAACAGATGTCAGAAAAAGCAGATATCAGAAGAGAAATTGGGACAATCATAGCATCTAAAAAGTTGGAATTTAAAGTGATGTCAGCTATTCCGTTTGGAATGATCTGTTATATGAAGTTTAGTTTTCCGGAGTTTATGGGAATTTTATATGGCAATGTGGCTGGAGTTGTGATTATGACGATTTGTTTTTTGGGATATGTGATTGCATATGAGGCTGGAAAACGAATTGTAGAAATTGAGGTGTAGATATGATCTTATGTATCATTGGATATCTGACATTACTCTTTTTAGTAGTTGAAAAACGGAAAAGAAAGAGTTTCGTATGGTTTGAAGGAAAGACGGGAGGGCAGATTTTATTGATTCTATTTTGTGCAAATACCATTGCATTTGGACTTTTTTTGATAGACAGGGAAGGAAAAAATTCCGTGGAAATAGAACGAAATGCTTATGGTGGAGGGAATCGAAGAGAGACTTATGAAATCACGGTTGGACATGAAGTAAAAGAAAAAGAAATTATCGTAGATGTAGAAGAACAGAAGTACACACCACGGGAGATACGGAAAATTTTCAAACAGGTGATCAAAGAGATGGATGAGGTTATTTTGGGAGAAAATAAAAGTCTCAATCATGTGGATAAGGACTTAAATCTGCTTACGGAGTGGAAAGAGTATCCAGTGCTCATTCAGTGGGAATTGGATCATTATGAGGTGATGAATGTTCAAGGTGAAATTCAGACAGAAAAGACAAAACCGGAGGGAACATTAGTGGGACTAAGAGGAACTCTTATGTATGAGGGAGAACAGGCATTGTATGTGACAAATGCGATGGTATATCCAGAGACAAAGAGCAAAGAAGAAAAGCTTTTGTCAGATGTTCAGGAGCTATTAAGAGAAAATGAAGAAAAAACAAAGACAGAAAAAGTGTTTTTACTGCCTTCCGAAATAGATGAGCAACCGATTAATTGGGAAAAGAAGGTGGAATCGAGAGGCTATTATGTACTTGGTCTCGGTATGATTAGTGCGGTGCTCATGATTGCGCTGAAAAAACAAAATGAGCAAAAAGCTCAAAAGGAGCGAAAGGAACAGATGCTTACGGATTATCCTGAAATTATTAATAAGTTCTCACTTCTTTTGAGTACTGGGATGACAACAAAAAGTGTGTGGGAAAGGATAGTCAAAAACTATGAAGAACACAAGGTATGTACCGGAGAGCGGGGGGCATATGAAGAGATGCGCTATACCTGCAATGAGATGCAAAGTGGAATCACAGAGGTGGAAGCGTATGAGAGATTTGGTAAGCGGTGTGGAATATCAGTGTATATGAAATTCGGGGCATTGCTTGCACAGAACTTGAAGAAAGGAACAAAAGGGATGGCAGATTTGTTGCGAAATGAAGCAGCTCAGGCATTCGAGAACAGAAAAAGCAGGGCAAAGCGATTAGGGGAAGAGGCTGGAACAAAACTTCTTGCACCGATGTTTGGAATGCTTGCAATTGTACTTATCATCGTGATTGTTCCTGCATTTTTATCGATGCAGCTATAAAAATATATCAAATAATACGAGGAGGAAAAGTATGAAGAAGATAAAACGTTTTTTGGAATTTATGAAAGAGGAAAAAGGAATCGGAGTTGTGGAGGTAATTTTGATTTTGGTTGTGTTGATTGGTTTGGTTATTATTTTTAAATCACAACTGACAAGTTTGGTAGAGTCTATTTTTGAAAAGATTACAAGTGAAAGCGGTAGGATATAAGGTGGGTGGATAAGTGCAAAAAGGAGAGATTACTGCGTTCTTGAGTCTGATTTTTCTTTTAATTTTATCACTTCTAGGTGCAATAATTGAAAGTGCTTCGATTCAAGTGCTCAAGAATCACAAGAGAGCGGATACAAGTCTTGCGGTAGAAAGTGTCTTTGCGGAATATCAAAAAGAATTGTTGGAGGAGTATGATGTATTTGCATTGGATGGAAGCTATGGGGATAGAATATGGGATGAAAGAAAGCTCACAAGACGTCTGGAATATTATGGGGCGCAGGAGAATGCTAATAAGATTCAGAGGTCAGAGCTGTTGACAGATAATATGGGGGCACCATTTTATCGGCAGGCAGTCCGTTATATGGAAAATAAGATTGGAATAGATCATATAGACGAAGACAGTTCATATTGGGAAGGGCAGGAAGAAAGCGGAAAAAACTTTGAAAAAGCGGAAACAGAGGTTCAGGAGAATCTTGAATCAATGCTTGAAGAGACGCAAGAGAGTCTGCCAAGTGAAAATAATCCAATGGAATCGGTTTCTTCAATTCAAAAATCAAATCTGTTACAAATTATCGTGGAAAATCCAGAACAATTATCCGAGAAAAGTATAAAAAAAGAAGAGCTTGCTTCGATTCGTAAACTGAATAGAGGGAAGGGAAACTTTATGGAAAAAGAAAAACAAAATGAAGTTACCGGCAAACTTTTTTTTCAGAAATATTTACTGGAGCATTTTTCCGACATTACGCAAAAAAAGGAGAAACATGCTTTGGACTATGAATTGGAATATCTGATTGGAGGATATGAAAGTGATCAAAAAAATTTAGAGGCGGTTGTGAAGAAAATATTACCTATTCGTTTGGGAATCAATTATGCATATCTGCTTACTGATGAAAGCAAAAAAGCGGAAGCAGAAGTGTTGGCATTGTCTTTATGTACTCTTCTCACAGTTCCGGGAATTACGGAGGTGGTAAAGCATGCAATTCTTATGGCATGGGCATATGGAGAGGGACTTGTTGATCTTCGAGCACTTGTTGCCGGAAAAAAAGTACCACTTGTTAAAAATAAAGAAAATTGGAATCTACAGTTATCAGCACTTTTGCGTCTTGGAGAGCACGGAGTACAAGATTCTGGGCAAGATAGTGGGGAAGGGATGACTTATCAAGATTACCTAAAAGGCTTACTGCTCCTACAAGATAAAGAGACTCTGTCCATGCGTGCGTTAGATTTAATTGAAAGAAATTTGAATCTGAAAGCGGATCACTGTGTAATGCGAATGGAGATTGAAAGTAAATGCAGACTGCGACATGGCGTAAAATATGAATTTTCAACATATTTTGGATATCAATAAAAAGAAAAGAGGTGAATGAAGATGTCCTTTCGATTTAATAATACTCACGAAAAAACTTATAAAAATAATCAAAAACAAAAAGGAAAGGAGAAAGACTCTTTTTTGACACATCTCTCTCAAATAAATCTCATCTCTTTATCGAAAAGGGCATCTTCATTCGCCTCTGAAGGAAGTGTCACAGTGGAGGCTGCGCTAGTGGTGCCCATATTCTTTTTAGCAGTACTAAGTCTAGTGTATCTATTGGAAATTATGAGTGTCCAGACTGTGATGAAGTCTGCGCTTCACTGTGCGGCAAAAGAAATGGCAGAGGAGGCTTATGTTAATCCAATGGTCATTCGGGAAAAAGTGGAGAAGCATATTGTAGATCATGTTGGAGAAAAGTGGCTGGATCAGAGTATTATTTTTGGAGGTTCGAATGGAATAGATTGTAGAAAATCAAAAGCATGGGGAAATACAGGAATTATGGATTTGTCACTTACATATAAAGTAAAAATTCCAGTTATGATGTTTCGAATTCCCGCAATCACACAGGAGGAATATGTGCGAGTAAAAGGGTGGAACGGTTATGCGGGTAATGGATTTGGGAATCAGAATGATGAGACAGTATACATTACAGATACTGGAATTGTATATCATAAAGATCCAGATTGTACCTATTTGGAATTATCTATCAAGTCCGTTCACAAATCAGATGTGGAACAATTGCGCAATGAAGATGGAGGAAAGTATTATCCATGTGAATCTTGTATGAGAAAGGGATTTGGAAAGGGGAATGTATACATTACAGATACCGGCAATCGATATCATAGTTCACTTTCATGCCGCAGACTCAAACGAACCGTTTATGCAGTAACTTTGTCGGAAGTTTATGGAAGAGGAGGATGTAAAAGGTGTGTAAAGTAGGAGATTTTATAGTGTTGCTATTTCTGCTTTTGTGTAGTATCAGTGATTTGCGCACAAGAAAGATTTCAACAATGCTGCTAGTTATCATGAGTTTGTTTATGGTTTTACTCAGCTTGTTTTTTAAAAGACAAGGGGGTGGTGAGATTGTGGGAGGAGTATTAATTGGAATTGTTTTCTGGCTTATAAGTAAATATTCAAATGAGACAATTGGATATGGTGATAGTTGGATTATTAGTCTTATGGGAATATATTTGGGTGGTATTTGTATGTTGGAGATTGTGGTAACTGCATTTTTTCTTACAGGATTTGTTTCTCTTATGGGAATCGTATTTAAAAAGTGGAAGAACTCTGTCACACTTCCGTTTATTCCCTTTTTGACGGTGTCGTATCTGGGGGTGCTTATGATATGAAAAAGAAGCAGAATGGAAGTTTTACAATAGAGGCGTCTTTTGTTGTGCCAATTGTCCTGATGGTATTCATGGCAAGTGTGTATATCATATTTTACTTTCATGACAAGAATATTTTATCCGGGGCAGTGTATGAGACTGCTGTTGTGGGAAGTGGAAGAAAAGGCTATGAAAAGGAGGAGTTAGAAGCATATTTTAGAAGAAGAATTAAAGGGAAATTAATTATATTTTCTAACATAAAAGAAAAGATTCAATTGGAAAAAGAACAGATTATGGTTACATGCAGTGCTGAAAGAAAAATGATGACGGTAGAAGTTTGTGCATCAGTTGACCGGACAGATCCCGAAACATATATCAGAAGAATACGAAAAATAAAAAAATTAGAAGAGGAGATAGGAGATACGAAGTGAAGGCGTGTTATAAAAATGATTTAAAACGGGCATATTTGATTTTAGAAGGGGTAGAAAGTGAAGCGGAAGACTATCAGATATATATGTTAAAAGAGAATACGATCCCTGGACTTTTGAAGACAGATATTCGATATGTAGATAATATCAGTCAGTATTATTATGATATCAGCGGGAAAGTTTCTTTAAAGGCAATTCATGAAAAAGCAAACTTAAGTTATAAGGAGATGAAAAATCTTGTTTATGCATTGCTTCGGACAATTAAGACGATCCGTAAATTCATGTTGGAGGCAAATTGTATATTGCTAGATCCAGAGTATATTTACTGTGAGAAAGAGGAATTTTATTTTTGCTATTTCCCAAGGTGTGAGTGTGAATTAAAAGAGGAGTTTCATAGGCTGACAGAGTATTTTGTAAGTGAGGTGAACTATAAGGAGAAAGAAGGTATACATTTTGCTTACAGGATTCATAAGGCATCGATGGAAGAAAATTATAGTATTGAACGTATTATGAACGAGTTGATAGCAGAAGTTCAAGAGGAACAAAAAGAGGAAAAAGTAGCCCAACCTATAAATTATGAAGAAAAGATGGAAGAAAGAACGACATTGGAAATTCATGAGAAAAAGGATTTTTGGGAACCGGTAAAGAAACTTTTAGATAAAAAGAAAAAATGCAAATGGGGATATTGGGACGAAATTCACATTGAACAGGATGACTTGTAATTCCAACAGAAACTTTCTATAATAGGGTATATTCTTTTTGTAGAAAGGGGAAATTTATGGCAAATCAGAAAAAAGCAGTTTGTACGATTGGAATTGCAGTTGCAAATATCATTGTTTTTTTACTTCTTTCTTTTGGTGGAAGGATGGAAGATGGGATGTATATGTTGGAACATGGAGCGATGTATGTTCCTTTTGTAGTCGAGTATAAGGAATATTATAGGTTGTTTACTTGTATGTTTCTTCATTTTGGATTTTCACATCTGATGAATAACATGCTTACACTTGTAGTAATTGGTTGGAATGTTGAAATGTTTGTCGGAAAGATAAGATTCCTTGTGATATATTTTTTAAGTGGATTAGGGGGGAATCTGCTATCTATGGCTGTAGATATATGGAAACAGGACTATAGCGTATCAGCAGGGGCATCCGGCGCGATTTTTGGATTGACCGGAGCCATGCTGTGTCTTGCAATTTTAAATCATGGAAGAGCTGGAAATATCACAAAACAAGGAATGATCGTGATGATTTTCATCAGTTTGTATACGGGATTCACAAGTGGAGGTGTTGACAACTTCGCTCATATTGGTGGTCTGTTGACAGGATGTCTTGTCACAACACTGCTTTGTTGGAAGCGTAATTCGAAAAGTTGATCCTTTTTGGGGAGTGGAGTCGACTTCGATTGTTCCATGATGAGCATGAATGATATTCTGGGAAATGGAAAGTCCCAAGCCCGTACCGTTTTTCTTGTATGTAGTAAATGGTTCAAAGATTGAGTCTATATGTTCTTTTGAAATACCACAGCCGTTATCCTGAATTTGAATGAGGATAGAGTCACAGGTTTGCTCAGCTGTCATGGAAATAGAGCCATCAGGCAGAGCTGCCTCGGTGGCATTTCTTAAAAGATTTAAAAATACTTCTTGTAATTTTGTTTTATCTCCTGTAATCTGATTAATAGAAGGATCTATTTTGGAAAAATATTCCAATTTTGTATCTGCGATGGACGCAGCAAAAGACAGAGATATATATTCCCAAAATGGACGAAACGAGAACGTTGAAAGATTAAGGGCATTGGCATGGTTGAAACGAGAAAGATCATCCAAGAGTAGTGACATAAATTCTACATCTTTCATTAGTTCGTGCCAATGTTCGAATGTTCTCGTCTCAGGATGTCTGGATTCTATGAGTTGAAGTGTGCTGTATATAATAGTGAGTGGGTTTCTAAGTTCATGTGAAATTTTACTTATAAGTAACTGATTATCTTTATTTAGTTGCATAGAGTGCACCGCCTTTCATATGAAAGTGTAGCATTGGTATGGCAGTTATTCAAATGAATTTCGTCGACAAAATGCGACAATATTAGACATTCAAAAGGGATTAATAAAAGAAAGAAGGAAGAAAAATGAAAGATGAAAATTGTATTTTTTGTAAAATAGCGGCGGGAGAGATTCCATCTGCAACATTATACGAGGATGATGACTTCAGAGTTATTCTGGACATCGAACCAGCTTCGAAAGGACATGCATTGATTCTTCCGAAAGAGCATTATGCAAATCTATATGAATTAGATGACAAAATTGCAGAAAAAGTGCTTGTGCTTGCAAAGCAAATGGTAACGAAACTAACAGACATTTTAGGGTGTGATGGTTATAATATCGTACAGAATAATGGAACAGTAGCTGGGCAGAGTGTATTTCACTATCATATGCATTTGATTCCACGTTACAAAGAGGATACGGTTGATATTAAGTGGGAACTTGGAAATCTCACAGACAAAGATAAAGAGTACATTTTAAAGAAAATGAACGAGAAGTAGTAAAAACGGGAGATATTTATTGTGGAATCAAAAGCGTCAAAAGATAAAAAATTCGACAGTATCTATCGGGCGTATAAAGATTCAATCTTTAAAGTGGCTATGCATTATACCAAGTGTGAAGATCTGGCAAGTGAAATTACACAAAGGACATTTTTTCAGTTATATATCTATTTTGAAAATGTAGATTTAGAAAGTGTTTATCCGTGGCTGATAACAACAGCTAGAAATTCTGCGTTTAACTATAATCGAGATAGAAAACGCGAGATATTAGCAGGAGTATTTGATCTATTTAGAGGGACGAAAGACAGAGTCTGTTATATAAACAATATGGAAGAGTATTATCTGAGGAATGAGCAGAAGAGAAGGGCTGAGTGCTTGGAGTTTAGAATCTTTGAACGTTTATATAAGGAACATAGAATATGGTATGATGCAGTTATGCAGGTATATTGTTTTGGAAAATCACAACAAGAGGCAGCAGATCAATTAGGAATTGCAGTTGAAGTATTGAATAGTAGACTATATAGAGCCAGACAATGGATACGGAAGAATTATGAGAAGGAATATGAAGAAGTTGTCAACTGGTTCTGAGAAAACAGATGGTGCCGTTTCGGCACCATCTGTTGAGTTATCTCGCTTTGTTTCAGTGAGCAGCTTCTTCGATTAGTTTAATAATTGTATTAATAGAGTCCTGCTGTGAAGAGTGTTTCATAGCATTTATGTAAGTGTTTTTGTGTTGATATAATTTGTAGATGGAATTTAAAAGTGTATCTTTACTTAAATCTTCTTCCTCTAAAACAACGCTGAAACCTTGATGTTCAAAAGAACGAGCATTCAAAATCTGATCTCCGCGGCTTGCATTTGCAGAAAGTGGAACTAAAAGATTCGGTTTGCGAAGTGCAAGAAGTTCACAGATTGCATTTGCACCGGCCCGTGAAATTACAATATCAGTGAGTGCAAACAAGTCTTTTAACTGATTCTGAATGTATTCAAATTGAACATAACCTTTTAAAGATTTTAAGGAGTCATCCATCTTTCCTTTTCCACAGAGGTGGATAACATGGAAGTCTTTTAGTAGCTCAGGAAGGATAGAACGTATGGCATTATTGACAACAACAGAGCCAAGACTTCCGCCTATAATTAAAATAACAGGTTTGTCATCGGTTAAATCGCAGAATTCAAGTGCGGCAGTTTTGCTCCCTTCTAATAATTCCTGACGAATCGGAGAACCGGTAAGCACTGCTTTTTCTTTAGGAAGGTGTTCCAAAGTTTCTGGAAAGTTACAACACACTTTTGTTGCAGATGGAATGGAAATTTTGTTTGCAAGTCCGGGGGTCATGTCTGATTCATGAATGATAGTTGGCACATGACGGCGTTTTCCAGCCATGACAACAGGAACGGAGACAAATCCACCCTTTGAAAAGATGACATCCGGTTTTAACTCTTTGATTAATTTATTGGCTTCTTGGAATCCTTTCAGTACCCGAAATGGGTCAGTGAAATTTTGCACACTGAAATATCGTCGAAGCTTACCAGAGGAAATTCCGTGGTAAGGAATTTCAAATTGTTCAATTAATTCTTTTTCAATACCCGTATAGGAACCAATATAGTGAATATCATATCCGAGTTTTTTTAGACGGGGCAGTAAAGCAATATTAGGTGTAACATGACCGGCGGTACCACCACCGGTAAGAATAATACGTTTCATAACATTCCTCCGAAGTTTTTTCTATAAAATAATATTAAACAGTATTTTGTGAAAGGTCAAGAGGAATGGACAAAAGAACGTAAGTAGTGTAATGTACAGGAAGAGATCTGTTGATAGTTGCATAAGGAGACATTATGAGTGAGGAAATGAAACGATTTTTGCAAGAAGAACTGAAAAAAGAAGCGGATGAGATTATGCGGGAGGTGGAGGTGGATCAGGACGTAGAAAGTCTGACAGCACCTTCTAAGATAGATGAAAAGCTATATGAGCAGATTAGACAATATAAAGAGGAGCAGGAAGTATTAGGAGAAAAATTGTCGACCGAACAGCAGGAGTTAATTCGTCTTGGAAAAATTTACAAAAGAAAACAAAAGAGACGGAAATATGTGGTTCTGGCGGCAGCAGTTATGGCAGCATTTGCGGTGGGGATTACAAGTGTTGGAGGACCGGAGAGGATATTTCGGAGTTTTCACTGGAAGATAGGTGATAGAGAACAGACAAATTTTGACTCAGATAATGAAGATATTGTATCAGCAAAAGTGAGTGAAGAGGAAGAGGCATATCAGAGGATAAAGGATGAGCTTGGATTTGATCCAGTCAGAATGTACTATTTGCCAGAAAATATGGAGTTTCAAGAAGCAACTATTTTGGGGGAAATACAAAATAGCTATTTTATATATAGCAATGGGGGGGAGGCAAGTGTTTTGTATTATATAAATGTAAATTATAATACTAGCTCATTTGGAGTAGATATGGAAGATACTCTTGTTAAAGAATATGATATGGAAATTGATGGTGTGTGTATACATATTAAGCAGTATCAGGTTTCAGACAGCACAGAGAAGAGAAGCAGAGGTTCTTTTGAATATGATGGAATACAGTATTTTATTATTGGAAATGGTCTAAAAGAGGCGGAATTTGAAAAAATTTTAAAAAATTTACATTTTTTTTAAAAAATAGCGTTAGTTTTTCTCGACTTATGTGTATATATAGTATAAGGACAAAAAGGAGAGAAAAAAATGAAGAAAAAAATATTGATGATTGCAAGTGTATTTACGTTTGGATTAGCTGGAACGATTACAAGTGAGACAGTCTCACATGCGCAGGAGGGCAGCAACATAACTCAAGACTATTCGTATTTATTGACTGGAGATACCATCATTGGACAGATGTTGCCGGAAACAAGAGGGGTATATTTGTCAACAGGCACGTCTACTATCAGCGATGCAGGTACGGGGAAAATAGCTGCGGGAGGAGTTACAATAGCTGCAAAAAAATGTGATGTGACAGTAAATGTCATTGTAGAGAGATTATCGGGTGACAATTGGGCAAGGGTGACGTCGTGGACAGCTGAATTAAGCAACACGTGGTCTGTAGGCACAGAAAAGATTCTCAGCGTAGGACGTGGATATTACTATCGTGTGAGATGTATACATAGTGCACATACTGATGTGAGTAGTTCGATGACAAGTAGTCTTTGGAGATAAAGTATCATTAATCTGTCATATCTCTGGGGGAACTGTCGCAGCCACTGCAAGCGTAGTTATGAGAAACTCATAAAAATAACAAAAAAATTAGAGAGAGCTTACATCAAGAACAAAACCACATAGCTCATAGAGCTAAAAAAATCTACGGATTTGCAGTGGCTGCGATAGTTCCCCCGGGTAAAAAAGGAATGGAATGAATCCATTCCTTCAGACTGTAGACAAAGTCCCGGACAGAAGTCCGGGTCAGACTGTAGACAAAGTCCCGGACAAAAGTCCGGGCTTTTCTTATGCTTCAGTTATCCACAATTCTTTTTTGTAG
>NZ_JBQKED010000056.1:0-15101 GCF_052121495.1 Faecalimonas sp. LCP19S3_D12
TTAGTTCGTAACGTCTTGACATAATATCAGCCCCTTTTTCTTTATTTTACCATGAAAGAAGGGCTATAAACAAATATTTTGTGCACTTTTTAATTTTCAAACACGCTCTAGCACTCTTTTTTTTATTTGTACAGTTTTTATAATATTATTTTCCATGGACAGCACTTGAAAATCATACCCTTCATAGGATACAACACAATTTTCTTCCTCTGTTGGAATTCTTTCTAAATGAAAGATAAGGAATCCATTAAGTGTCTCATAGTCCTCTTCCTCAAATTGAATTCCAAGCAGCTCTTCCAAATCTTCAACTTCTGTCATTCCATCTGCAAGATAGCTTCCATCTGACTCCTGTCTGATCAGCTCTTCTTCCTCGTCGTATTCATCCTGAATGTTTCCGACAATTTCTTCTATGATATCTTCCATTGTCACAAGTCCTGCAGTCTGACCATACTCATCAATGACAATTGCCATATGATATTTCCCTTCCTGCATCTTTTTCAGCAGTTTATCAATACTTCTCGTCTCCGGTATAAAGCTTACTGGTCTTATGTATTCCTTCAGCTGTTTGATCGGAATATGGCGAAGCTGCTCGTTAAAATAGCATTTCATTGCATCCCGCAGATGAATCGTTCCGATGATAGAATCAATATCTTCTTCATAGACCGGAAATCTGGATTTATTCTGCTCTAATATAAACGTCAACGCATTTTCAAGCGTCTCTTCACCATCCAGCGCAACCATATGTTTCCGGTGCGTCATAATACTTTTCGCATCCTTTTCCCCATATGCGAAAATATTCCGTATCATCTGAGCTTCACTGCTCAGGAACACACCCTGCCGATACCCCTCATCGACCATATCCATCACAGCCTCCGCCGCATCTTCTCCCTCTTCCATCTCTCCTGAAAATATTTTTCTCATTCGTGATAATAGATTACCCTCATCTTCCATTTCTTTTTTCTCCTTTTATTATGTATGAAGCTCCAAGCTGATTCTCAACGCTTCATCAACTTTTGTCATCAGTTTTTTGTCCACGTGACAAACCATGTCTTTTAGCCTTTGCTTGTCAATCGTTCGAATCTGTTCCAACAGCACCACTGAATTTTTTACAATCTGATATTTTCCTGCATCAATTTCAACATGTGTCGGCAACTTTGCCTTGTTCATTCTTGATGTAATCGCAGCACAGATCACAGTCGGGCTGTGTCTGTTCCCAATGTCATTTTGTATAATCAAAACAGGTCGTATTCCACCTTGTTCTGAACCGACTACCGGACTTAAGTCCGCATAAAATATATCACCACGTCTAATCTGCACTCTATTCACACTCCGATTTTTTAAGATAAAATTAGTATTTCCATCTTTTTCGGATGTATTCCAGTTAGAACCTGAATTCTCGTTTATGCAAAATAGTCCACCTGCTCTGCTATTTTCCCGTCCCGCACATAGACACGCGGAATACGTTTTCCAAGGTCGCACACAAATTCATAATTAAATCGCCCGGAAAGTTCACTCAGCACCTCCACCGGCAAAATCTCATTTCCGTCTTTTCCAATCATTGTGACTTTATCGCCAAAGCTTACGCCTTCAATCTGTGTCACATCCACCATAAACTGATCCATGCAGACCCGCCCGAGAATAGGTGCTTTCTTTCCACGGATCAACACGTATCCTTTATTTGATAAGCTTCTTGGATATCCATCTGCATATCCGACCGGAATCGTTGCAATCTTCATTTTCTCTTTGGCAACGAACGTGCCTCCGTAGCTCACAGGAGTCCCACTCTCTATCTCCTTTACAAATGCCACATGACTCTTTAATGCCAATGCCGGTTTTAATTTTACGTTTGTCTTATCTACCTCTTCCGATGGATAGAGGCCATATGTAGAAATTCCCGCTCTTACAATATCGAAATTCGCCTCCGGGACATCAATGATGCCTGCACTGTTGGAGCAGTGCTCATATGTAAACCGGACATTTTTTTCTTTCAGGCGCTCCGTCATCCATACAAATTCCTGTATCTGTTTTTTTGTAAAGCTTTTATCTTTCTCATCTGCTTTGGTAAAATGTGTAAAAATCCCTTCCACATTGACATTTGGCATCTTGCTGATCCGCTTGATTGTCTCCACGGATTGTTCATTGATTCCAAATCCCAGCCGCGACATTCCGGTATCCAGTTTGATGTGCATATAAGCTGTTTTCCCCTCTCTTGCCGCCATTCGAGAGATTGACTCTGCCATCTCTTCTGTGTAAATATTCATTCGAATCTCATGCTTTAACATCTCCATGTACTGATCTGGGAACACACATCCAAGCACCAGAATCGGTTTTTGAATCCCTTCTGTGCGAAGCACAACTGCCTCGTCTAAAGTCGCTACTGCAAAGCCCCATATGTAGTTCCAACGTTCCATCATCTCCGCAATCTGAACGGCTCCATGCCCATATCCATCCGCTTTTATGACCGCCATTACTTTCGTCTCAGGTCTGATGTTTTGTTTCATCTGTTCCATATTATATGCAATTGCATCCAAATCAATCTTTGCATATACTCTGCTATAAGTCTTCATCTGTTCTGTCGCCTCTCTTATATATTCTTTAATACACTGCTGATTTCCGCAACCAAATCACTTGCCAGTACACTGTATGCTCCCTTTTTGTCCCGGGCCATATCACCTGCAAGACCATGGAGGAACACCCCAAGACATGCAGATGTATACGGTTCACACTGTTGTGCCAGAATCCCCACAATAACTCCCGCAAGCACATCTCCGGAACCTGCCTTTGCCATCGCCGCATTCCCGGACAAATTCAAATATGTATTTCGATGTTCCTTTGCAACAAGCGTTCTTGCATCTTTTAGCACGCAGACAACCTTATATCGTTCCACAAACGCATGCAGCCTTTCCATTCGCTGTTCTACCAGTTCTTTTACACTGCACTGCAGCATTCTGGACATCTCTTTCATATGTGGTGTCAAAACAATCAGAGCATTCGTTACTTCAATCCATTCCATATGTTTTGACAGGATATTGATACCGTCTGCATCCACCACACAAGGAACCAGCGCACGTTTCAACGTATATTGCATCACTCGTTCTGCTGTGTCACTTTTCCCAAGTCCGCATCCAATTCCAATCAAATCTGCCCATTGAATCAATTTTTCTAATTGCTCGGAATCGAACGTGTCATATGTTGTAATAATCGCTTCCGGTAAAAGCTGTTGTAATATCACACGGTTTTCTTCGTGTGTATAAATCTGCACAAGTCCTGCCCCCACTGCATAAGCGGCTTTTGCACTTAAATAAGCAGCTCCTGACATCCCTTTGCTGCCTGCAATCATCAACACTTTTCCATAGCTTCCCTTATGTGAATTTTTCTTCCTTTTTGGAAATCCCAGAAATAGGTCTTGTTTTTCATAGCCAAATGTAACTGTTCCTTCTGAGAATGTTTCCGAGGAAATGCCGATGTCACCTGTGAGAATCTTTCCGGCACACACATTTCCCTCCTGTAAAAACAGACCTCTCTTTGGAAAGGCAATTGCAACTGTCAGATCTGCACAAAAAGCAATCCCCATCTGTGCTCCGGTTGTATCATGAATTCCGGATGGCAGATCAACTGCCACCTTCTCGCCGGTCATCTGATTGACAGAACAAAGAATCTCCCTGTAATGACCTGTAATTTCACATTTCAATCCGGTTCCAAAGAGTGCATCTATAATTACACTATATTCCTCTGTATCCAGATTGGTTATCACCGGAATTTCATAATGTGCTGCAATTTTTGCCTGCTGTGCATTTTCCTTGCTTCGTTTTTGAGAATTCCCGGCAAAAAAAATGGTCACATCATGTCCCTTTAAGTGTAACAGGCGGGCAATTGCATATCCATCTCCGCCATTGTTACCGCTTCCACAGACTACAAGCACTTTACGAAAATCCAGTTGTTCTTCTTCCATGCATCTTACCACTTCCAGTGCCGCACGTTCCATCAAAACCATAGACGGAACTCCGATTTCTTCAATCGTATACAGATCTGCTCTTCGCATCTGTTCGCCGGTTGGCAAATATATCATTCTTGTTCACCTTCTATTCTTGAAAAAAACGTGTAAAGGAAACCTGCCTGCTGCATGCCTCCACTACACGTTCCTTTTATCTTATCTCCCTTAAAGGGAATAAATTATTGTTCCGTCTTATGCTCCACATGATAACGATTGACATTATAAGAAAGTCTCATCAGACTTTCTGAAAGATGTACGTTCTCAACAATCACATCCTCCGGAAGTTCTAAATCTGTATGTGCAAAGTTCCAAATTGCTTTGATACCGCTTTCCACAAGCATATCTGCAACTTCAATTGCTTTTGTCTTTGGAATAGTGAGCACCGCAATCTCAATATTATTCTCTTTGATAAAATTGCTTAACTCATCCATCATACGAATCTCAATACCTCGAATTGTAACGCCCTCAAGTCTTGGATTCACATCAAAAATCCCTTTTAAGACAAATCCGCTTCGCTCAAAAGCAGCATAATTGGCAAGTGCCTGTCCTAAATTACCTGCTCCGAGTATAATCATATTATGATTGACATCCAAACCTAAAATCTTTCCGATCTCTGTATATAAATACTTTACATTATATCCATAACCTTGTTGTCCAAAGCCACCAAAATTATTCAAATCCTGTCTGATCTGGGAAGCTGTTACATTCATCCTTTTACTTAATTCATTAGAAGAAATACGCTCCACACTATTCTCCAACAACTCACCTAAGTAACGATAATAGCGGGGTAATCTTCTGATAACTGCTTGGGAGATTTGTCTTTCTTCCATTTTTCTTCACCTTCCTCTACTTTTCCTGTCCATTCTAAGAATCATTATATAGAATCACTGCATCAAAGTCAAACTTTTAGTTGTATTTTCTTACATTTTAGTTATAATAAAATTATTGTACCAAAAAGGGAGGGTTTTTATATATGATTCTCGCATGTCATAATATTTCAAAAGCATTTGGAGAACAAGTGATTGTCAAATCTGGTTCTTTTCATATAGAAGATCGTGAAAAAACGGCACTGATCGGACCAAATGGTGCCGGAAAGTCTACTATTTTAAAAATGATCATGAAAGAACTCGATACAGACAGCGGCGATATTATCCTGACAAAAGGAAAGACGATCGGTTATCTGTCACAGCATCAGGATCTTTCAAGCGGCAATACTATTTTGGAGGAACTAAAGACTGCCAAAGCAGATATCATTGAGATGGAAAAGCAAATCCGTACCATCGAGATGGAGTTAAAACATCTTCATGGAGAAGATTTGGAGAATCGTCTTCAGACATATCATCGTCTGACAGAACGTTTTGAGCACGCCGACGGATACGCCTATCAGAGTGAATTGGTCGGTGTCTTAAAAGGACTTGGCTTTCGTGAAGATGAATTTTCAAAAGAGGTGGACACGCTCTCCGGAGGACAAAAGACCCGTGTGTCTCTCGGAAAGCTTCTTCTTACCAAACCAGATATTTTATTGCTCGATGAACCGACAAACCATTTGGATATGAACTCCATCTCATGGCTCGAGACCTATTTGCTCAACTATGAGGGTGCTGTCTTAATCGTATCCCATGACCGTTATTTTCTGAACCGTGTTGTCACAAAAGTGGTAGAGATTGAATACGGCAGCATTATGACTTACATGGGGAACTATTCAGACTATGCACAAAAGAAAAAGATGATTCGTGAAGCAAAATTAAAAGAATACTTAAATCAACAGCAGGAAATCAAGCATCAGGAAGCAGTAATCGAAAAACTTCGCTCTTTCAATCGAGAAAAATCAATTCGTCGTGCAGAAAGTCGTGAAAAGATGCTTGAAAAAATGGACGTCATTGAAAAGCCGATGGGGGATCCACAAGAACTCCACTTTTCATTAGAGCCATCTTGCGTCAGCGGAAACGATGTGTTAGAAGTTGAACATTTAAGCAAGGCATTCGGAAACCACAAACTATTTCAGGATATCAGCTTTGAGATCAAGCGTGGGGAACACGTTGCCATCATCGGAGACAACGGAACCGGAAAGACAACACTTTTGAAAATACTGAATCAGGTAGTCGCCGCTGATGGCGGTTCTTTCAAGCTCGGCTCCAAAGTACAGATTGGCTATTATGATCAGGAACACCACGTGTTACATATGGAAAAAAACATTTTTGATGAAATCTCAGATGATTATCCAAGTCTTAACAACACACAGATTCGAAATACACTCGCCGCATTTTTATTTACGGGCGATGATGTCTATAAACTGATCGGTGATTTAAGCGGTGGCGAGCGCGGTCGCGTTTCTCTTGCAAAACTTATGCTGTCTGAGGCAAACTTCCTCATCCTCGATGAGCCGACGAACCATTTGGATATTGCTTCCAAAGAAATTTTGGAAAAAGCGCTGAATGATTACACCGGGACTGTACTTTATGTGTCCCACGACCGTTACTTTATTAATCAGACGGCGACACGTATTTTAGATCTTGTCAATGGCACATTTGTTAATTATATCGGAAACTACGATTACTACTTGGAAAAGAAAGAAGAATTAACAGCAGCGTATGCCGGCATTTCTGAAATTTCCACCCATTCGGTCTCTTCCACACCTGTGGAATCTGACACAAAGCTGGACTGGAAAGCCCAAAAGGAAGCACAGGCAAAAGAACGGAAACGTCAAAACGATTTAAAAAAGACTGAAGATGCAATTGCGAAACTGGAAGAAAGAGATTCTGAAATTGATGAGTTGATGACTCAGGAAGAAGTCTTCACTAACTCTGTGAGATGCCGTGAATTATCTGAGGAAAAAGCAAAAATCGCTGAGGAATTGGAAACACTTTACATGCGCTGGGAAGAACTTGCGGAATAAAAAGTATGCGAAAAAAGAAAATGCCCGAATTTCCTGTGTCTCAGGTCATTCGGACATTTTACATTCATTACAATAATTCTGCAATTGCTTTGATAAATTGTTCGCTGTTTAATACCGTTGGATTTTCAATGCTTGTAATCAAAGCAAGGTCTTTTGTCATCTTACCGCTCTCGATTGTATCGATAGTTGCTTTTTCCAGTCTGTCTGCAAAATCCATCAATTCTTGATTGCCATCTAATTCACCACGTTTACGAAGTGCGCCGGTCCATGCAAAAATGGTTGCAACAGAGTTCGTAGAAGTCTCTTCACCCTTTAAGTGTTTGTAATAATGACGCTGTACTGTTCCGTGAGCAGCTTCGTACTCATAATATCCCTGTGGAGATACCAGCACGGAAGTCATCATCGCAAGAGAACCGAATGCGGAAGAGACCATATCACTCATTACATCCCCATCATAGTTCTTACAAGCCCAGATAAATCCACCTTCCGCTTTCATGACACGCGCTACTGCGTCGTCAATCAGTGTATAGAAATACTCAATTCCGGCAGCTTTGAATTTCTCATCATATTCTTTATCATAAATCTCTTGGAAAATATCTTTAAATGTATGGTCGTATTTTTTAGAGATTGTATCTTTTGTTGCAAACCACAAATCCTGTTTGATATCAAGCGCATAGTTAAAACAGCTTCTCGCAAAACTTTCAATAGAAGCATCCAAATTGTGCATCCCCTGTGCGATTCCGGCTCCTGTGTAATTATGTACCAGTTCTCTTGTCTCTGTTCCGTCTTCTGCCGTATATACCAGCTCCACTTTTCCTGATCTCGGAATAACCATCTCTGTATTTTTATAGACATCTCCATATGCATGTCTTGCAATTGTAATTGGCTTTTTCCAGTTTTTCACACATGGCTCAATTCCCTTTACAATAATCGGTGTACGGAAAACTGTTCCGTCTAACATCGCACGGATTGTTCCATTTGGGCTTTTCCACATCTCTTTTAAGTCATATTCTGTCATTCGTGCAGCATTTGGAGTGATGGTCGCACATTTTACAGCAACGCCGTATTTCTTCGTTGCATTGGCAGAATCAATGGTAACCTGGTCATTTGTTTCGTTGCGGTACTCCAATCCCAAATCATAATATTCTGTTTTCAAATCAATAAATGGCAATAACAGATTCTCTTTGATCATCTTCCAAAGGATTCTTGTCATCTCATCTCCGTCCATCTCTACAAGTGGTGTTGTCATCTTAATTTTATCCATCTTCCATTTCCTCCTGCTCTACGCTTCGATATTCAAATTTTGCATTACTTTCAAAATGTGTTCATTGGCAAGTTGTTCTGCTTTATCCGCATCTTTCTGTTTGATTGCTTCCAAAATCTCTTTATGTTCTTTAATTGATTTTTCTGCCCGATGTTCTCTTGTAACAGATGCCTGCCTTGCCATCTGGACATATTTATGAAAATCGGATAATACATGTTCTAGTATACGACTATTTGATGCTTCGTACAATACTTCATGGAATTTTCCATCAAGTTCTACAACCTGACCCGATTTTTCTTTTTGATTTTTGTTTGCATGAAATTCTGAGAGTAAAACAATCTCTTCTAGTTTTTCTATCTGTTCTTCTGTAATATGCTCGGTCGCCCATCTGGCGCAAAGTCCTTCCAGGAGGGAGCGCACCAAATAGATATCCTTCACATCTTTCCCTGTAATGCCGGTCACATATGCGCCTTTGTTCGGTACGATTTTTACAAGTCCCTCCAGTTCAAGCTGTCTTAACGCCTCTCTCACCGGAGTTCTGCTCACCCCAAGCTTTTTCCCGATTGTGCTTTCCCGCAATTCTTCATTTTCTTTGTATTCGCCCTTCAAAATACCATCTCTGATTTTTTGAAAGACTCTTCCACGGAGCGAATACTCCTGATATTCTTCCATCTTCTGCCTCCACTATAAAATTACCTGCAACTCATGACAGGCATCTGTGATCACATGTACCAATTCGTCATCTGTCAAAACGGTCACACGTCCGGATTCATACTCTGCATCTACCCATTCTTTTACCTTCGCTACCAATGGTGAATTTTTGTCAATAGCACGGTCACCTTTCAACTTGTAATATGCATTGATCCAATGTGCAATTCCAGCAAGTCCCGATGTGTTGGATACCGCAACAAGAACCGGACGGTTCAGGAATTTATCCGTATCAAAAATATTGTAAATCTCCTCGTTTTTCAGAAGTCCATCGGCGTGAATACCGGCTCTTGTCACATTAAAGTTCTTTCCGACAAACGGAGTTCTTGACGGCACACGATAGCCGATCTCTTTTTCGTAATACTCCGCCATCTCTGTGATGACTGTCGTATCCATTCCGTCTAAAGTTCCACGAAGCTGCGCATATTCAAACACCATTGCTTCAAGCGGTGTATTTCCTGTACGCTCACCGATTCCAAACAAAGAACAGTTTACGCCGCTTGCACCATACAGCCACGCTGTCGTGGAGTTGCTGACGGCCTTATAAAAGTCATTATGTCCGTGAAATTCAATCAATTCACTTGGCACACCTGCGTGAACCATCAGACCGTATATGATCCCCGGAATTGATCGCGGAATCACAGCCCCCGGATAATTGACACCGTATCCCATCGTATCACAAACTCGCACCTTCACGGGAATTTGATATTCCTCACGCAATTTCATCAACTCCAGACAAAACGGAATGACAAAGCCATAAATATCCGAACGTGTGATATCCTCCAGATGACATCTCGGACTGACACCAATTTCCAAACATTCTCTTACAATCGAAAGGTAATGCTCCATGGCCTGTCTTCTTGTCATATTCAGTTTGTAAAAAATATGGTAATCAGAACAGCTTACCAAAATCCCAGTCTCTTTCATTCCGATATCTTTTACAAGCTGAAAATCTTTCTTGCTCGCACGAATCCAGCTTGTCACCTCCGGAAATTCGTATCCTCTCTCCATACATTTGTAAACTGCGTCCCGGTCTTTTTTACTATATAGGAAAAATTCGCACTGGCGAATCTTTCCTTTTGGACCACCAAGTCTGTGAAAATAATCATACAATGTAACAATCTGCTCTGTGGAATACGGCGCTCTCGATTGCTGCCCATCACGGAATGTCGTATCGGTAATCCAGATTTCATCCGGCATGTGATGAGGCACGATTCGGTCATTGAACGCAATCTTTGGAATCTCATCATACGGAAATAGATTACGAAAAATGTTGGGAGTCTCCACATCCACCAGCTGATACATATGTTCCTCAAGCTCTAACAGATTATTATGTTGGTTCATAAATACTTTTCTATTTTCCATGGTCATCCTCTTTTCTTTATTGCACTTTTGTATAATTGTATACAATTATACATTTTATGTCAATACTTTACTATAATAAAATAACAGAGTAGTATCTTACTCTGCTATTTTCGATTCCGATATTCGCTTTGGAACTCCCTAAATTCAGTATCTATTCTTTTTTAATCCTCTTTGGATGTACATTCAAATTCATATAAATAGACATCTTCCAGCGTTGGACTGACTTCTGTCCAGCGATATGCTGTTGGACACTCTTCCGAGATGACACGCACGACAATTTCCCCCTCTGTTCGGAATAAGTTACTGATTTCAAATTCTTTTTTTACCTGATTCAGTTCCTCCTGCACGATTCTGATTTCAAATACCTTTCCCGCAATCTTTTTCTGCAATGCTTCCGGGCAGTCCTTATCTACCACTCTTCCATTTTTCATCAAAAGAATCTCTTTCGAGATAAACTCAATATCGGACACTACATGAGTTGCAATCAGAACAATTTTATCACCGCTCAAATCCGAAATCAGGTTCCTGATGCGGATACGCTCTTTCGGATCCAGACCGGCAGTCGGCTCATCTAAAATCAGAATCTTCGGATCGTCTAAAAGAGCCTGCAAAAGAAGCACGCGCTGTTTCATTCCGCCAGAAAGTTCCTTGATTTTCTTTCTCCTTACTTCGTTTAGGTTTAAAAGCGGAAAAAGCTCCTCCATACGTCTCTTTATTTCTTTCTTATTCATACCTCGAAGTGTTCCCATATAACTAATAAAATGATTCACAGTAAAAGAATCATATAATTGTTGCTGTTGCGGCATATATCCCATGATCTTCCGGTACTGTTCTTTCATTTTCGTAATCTCTTTTTCATTACACAGGATTCTTCCAGAGTCACGCAGCAGGTTATCTGTCAGTATATTCATCAATGTACTTTTTCCGGCGCCATTTGGTCCTAATATTCCATAGATTCCATTTTCAAACACAGCATGAAAATCCTGTAGTGCAGCTTTTGAACCATAACTTTTATTTAAGCCTCTTATCACTAATTTCATCTGTCTCACTTCCTCCTGTCATAGATTTCATAAAGAATATAGCAGCTTGCAGCCGGAATACAAATCCAAAAAATCAGCACTTGCAGAATAAGCATATCCCATCTGCCCTGTAACAGTTGATGTGCATCCAGCAGCGCATTCATACTCAAAAAATGTATTTTATGAAGTCCGCTCCATTCCATAATCAACGGTCCAATAAAAATCGCAATTCCTAAAATATTGGTCAAAATCATATCTCTTAATAATGCAGACAATGCCACAGCCACCAGCACGATTACAAACAAAGAAATCATTTGAAAAAGGATAAGTAAAAAGACATATTCCCAAATTGTACAATTCAAGACAGACTGCCCTGCAAATGTCATAGAACGCACCTTTGCCCCCCAACTGTCCAGCGGGTATGCTTTTACAATTTTGAAAATCGCCGGAACCTTTATCAGCGCTGCCATCACAAACGTAATCCCAAATGCTACACCTATCTTGGAAGTCAAAAGCTGTATCCGCCCTTGTTTTGTGCTCCGAAGCAGATTCATCACCTTTAAATCATACTCCATGCCAAGTACCGCTGATGCGCTGTAGACAGCCACAAGTACACACAACATCAAACCGATTAGACGATTTTTGGCAAACGTGTCGCCAAAAAGTCTTTCATATCCTGTTTCATATACAAGCTCCTGCTCATTGACACCGAGCGCAGAATTGTTGCTCATAACGTACCCCGCCTGACTATAAGCCCGCAGAAATCCTCCATATGGATATTGGATATTGCTTTTCTTCTGCAAAATCTCATGTTCTGAAAGACCGGACTTTTCTGGCGTGAGCGCCATGATTTCTTCATATTTTTTCTTTTCTTCCGAAAAATATTTCAGCTTTTCCTCCGTGATATGCCCCTGCTGCTTCGTCACATACATCCGATAATATTCTTCTTCTATATCCTTATAAGACGTCATGCCGTTTCCAACTAAAACTGCTCCATACATTACACCGACGCAAAGCCACAATGTTTTATTTGTCAAAAGACTTTTAAATAATTCATGCAGGCATAACCTGTCCGTCACAACTGTAAATACTTTGCTGCGCGCCCCCTTTCTCTGCCAGCGCCCTTTCACCTTATCACAACGACAGAATTTCCAAACGTTGACAGCCAAAAGCAGCAGCAAACATACTGGAAGAACCACAAAAAATATCTGCATCGCATTGACCGGATATGCAAAGACATCCAAGTTGTGATATTTTGACAGCAACGGATATACCTTGATATATTCTGCAAGATTTACATATTTCAACACATCCATATAAGAAACCGAAGGCAGCAGCAAATAAAGCAGATATTCCGCAATCCCAATAAATCCAATTCCAAGAACCGCTCCCGCAGAGCTGCTCATCTTTTGCGCCAGCCAAATCATAACCAGCGCAATCACATAACAGACAAGCATTTTTAGAAGCAGATAAAAAATCAAATATTCGCCTACGGAAAGCATGCATGGACTTTCGTACATTGCAGTTACCGATTGAATCGGTCTTTCCAAATTACCAAATCCGCATTTATAGGCAGAAAACAGATAATTCCCACCGTACAAAAGCAGGACAAGAAAGCATGTAACTCCGGCGGCAGTCAGTAATTTTGCCCGAATTACATACTTTCTTCCTTTATAGGTAGATTTTAATAGCCGGTACAGATGATTCTTTTTCTCATACATCACCAGAAAATACACCATTGCAGTCAGCAAAAAAATCATACAGATGTCAGTAAACTCTGCCTGCGTCGCAAAAATCACACCATCTGAGACATCTGCGGACAGCTCCAAACCATGCAGCTTTTCAAATGCGGCAGGTGTCCTTTGCGCATTCCGATACGCAAAAGAATTTTCATCTGAGAAAATGGCGCTTGACATATTCACGCTCTTCTGCTCGATGTCTTCCAAATACGATTCGTACTGTCCAATCTGAACAAATTCCCGCAAAATTTTGTCGTATAGTTCCTCCTCTGTATAAGGATTTCCGGTATATGGCATGAGCTCATTCTCACCGAGTGTTTGCAGCCATCGTCCCTGCTCTTCTTTTGGCTGCCGGTTTAGGTCTGCATATAACTCTTTCACCGCTTCCGCCGAAGGCCAGCTCATTTTCACGTTCTCTGAAAGATTCCATAAATTAAATGTAAATACTATCATACACAATAGCCAAAAGAAGCGAAAACTAACAAATTTTTTCCACTCGTATTTTACACACTCCATATTTTCCCCCTATTATTCCGAAGTTCCAATCACATTGCCATCTTTATCTACGAGAGCCCCACTTGAAGAAACTCGCGGGTACAAGACTGCTTTTACGTCATTTTTTCCACTCAGTAAATCTTCCCAGCTGATATATCCATACCATATAATCCGATCTCCCAAAATCCCGCTCTCTTGATTGATAATATAATAATCAAAATACACTCCCTGCTCTGTTTGGCAGACAACGCTATTCAATCTCGCCCCTTCCACCGGAAGGTTTTCTGGCAAGGACAATTCTCGAATCCTTCCACTTTCCTTCTCTTTGAAAAGCATTCTGTTCTGCGGATGTGCCCAAAAGACAATTCCCTCATCTACAACACCGTATAATAAAATCAGTTCTGCATCTTCACCAATGAAGTCCTGAATCTCTGCTCCACTCACACAAACCTCATTTTCTTTTGTATCAACATGATATTGATAAACTGTATTTGCCTTATACTTTACATTCTTGCTTAATTTTTTCTCTCCCCCTACATAGTAAAAACTTTTTCCATCGGAAACCGGATAAACTTCTTCATACCCATCACTAATCAGGGAGATTTCTTCCGACTTTTTCGTTTTATAGTCAAATTGATAAAAAGATGGTTCACCCTCTCTTATGACAGAATATACCATATATTCCGTTGTTCCCCCAAGCAGCCCCATATAATCTGTCTCCTCTGACAGAATTTCTTCCTGCTTCATCGACTTTAAATCCAACACATTAAAATGCCATTTAAGCTTTGTCTCCTGTATCCCCTCGCTCTCAATAATATCAATCGTCTCATCATAAAGGTAATATAATTTATCCCGAACAATGATTCCATCTTGAAAGATACAGCCTGCATCAATAAAATTTTCTTTGCTTTTTCGATTACTGCCATCAAGTTCCGACACGAAAAATCCAATTCCATCCTCCCTGCTTTCTATCCCATATAGCTTTCCCTGATATGGAAATATGGTCGTAGAGTCATCGTTAGCCGCATTACATGTCGTATTTTTGTCTTCCCTTGTTGAAAGGTGGCGGCAATCCGGCTTATTACAAATGGGTACTGCGGTATTCGTCTCAAAATCAGTATAATAAAATAGTCCATTCTTGCTATAGAACAGTCCCTCATCCACCTTTGTCCCCATCCCCCCTAGATCCATATAATCCGATTGGAATTTTTCTGATTTCTCATCCTTGCCGGGGTTCTTTCCACTGCAGCCTGCTAATGTGATTGATATGAATAAAAAACATAAAATTCCCCATTTGTATTTCAGCATAAAGAACCTCCTTCTCTATCTCTAATCGTATTTTGCCCTTGATTCCGTACCAATTACATTACCATCTTTATCTACGAGATTCCCACCTGAAGAAACTCGCGGGTTTAAAACAACTTTTACGTCATTTTTTCCACTCAGTAAATCTTCCCAGCTGATATATCCATACCACGTTATCCAGTCTCCCTCATCCCCGCTCTCTTGATTAGTAATATAATAATCAAAATACAATCCATCTTTTGTTTGACCTATGATACTATTTATCTGCGCTCCCTCTCTCGGCAGCTTCTGCGGAAGTAACAATTCATAAATTTTC
>NZ_JBQKED010000057.1:0-15035 GCF_052121495.1 Faecalimonas sp. LCP19S3_D12
TAGTGCTTTGCCATAATGAGATCCTCCTTCAGTGCGATACTTACATTGTACCATGATTTTTCTTATAAGGAATTCTCATTTTGACTTGTACTATTTATATTCTAGCACCAATTGTACTCTTCTGTCCGATAAATACATTGTTCCCTATCGTTACTTCTCCCACACTTCCTAAAATAACATTTGAATGCACTGCAATAACAGACCAACTGTAATCATGCGTTATAATTGTTACCCCTGGTGTAATAGTAACGTTATCCCCTATACTAACCAGCCACGGTCTACTTATATCAACCCAGCTAGATTTAGGAGTTATAAATCTTACACCTTCTCCGATTTTTACACCCTGTTTGACAAGCCATCGTACATATGTATCCGAATCAGCCTGATATCTATAAATTAACCTCTTAATTATCCTTTTTATGTTCATTGAATAATCCTCTCTTTTTTAAAACAGTTAATGTTGCTAAACAAAATAATATCATGGCACACCTGTGACGAACCAACTCTAAAAACATAACTTGTTTAAATCCCATTTTCTTTACAGGGTAGTCATTCAGTATCTCAGAAATAATTGAATCACTGCACATTGATTTAATATTAGCAACGTTTTGTCTCATAGTCAATTTTGATACTAAATGTACTTCCTGAAAAATACTCATTCGTAAATATATAAAAAACATCCTCTTCAGCCTAAGCATAACAAAATTATCATAACCTAATTCTTTTATTTTCTTTGCCATTTCTTTGTAAAAATACACACTTGCTTGATAACGGTCTGCTCTATAAGAAGTTGAAAGTGAACTATTATTTAGTCTATACTGATAGCCTGTTTGACCTATTGTACATGCACCATTGGCAAACTGCATATAATCTATATTAAAAACTAAATCCTCTGATATAAGTTCTCTCTCTGATACAAATTTCAAATTATGCTTTTTTATAATATCCGTTTTATAAATCGCCCCCCACACACACATCTCTATACTATCATGTTCAGTAGGTGAAGACCCTATCATTCTTGGCAACAATTCATTCTTTGCTTTTTCCCCTTTAAAACATTCTTCTTGATACTTTCTGATAGAAATTATTTTACCATTATTTACCCTTTGAAATCCACCTTTACACATATCAACTCCATTATCCATCAGAGCACGGAACAAATTTTCTATCGTATCGGGCATCAGCCAATCATCTGAATCAACAAAGGTTACATACTCCCCTTCCATATTCTCCATCCCAGTATTTCTCGCCATCCCCAAACCAGCATTTTTTTTATGCACTACTTTACATTTTTCATATTTATATGCATATTCATCACAAATTTCTCCACTAGCATCTTTTGATCCATCATCAACCATAATAATTTCTATATTTTTATAGGTTTGTGCTAATAAGCTATCTATACATATTCTCAAATACTTTTCAACATTATATACTGGCACTATCACACTAATAAGCATATCTTGCCCCATAATTTACCTCCCCAAAATGCTTAAATATTCACTAACACTTCTCACTACAGGCATCTTTATATAAATTTTCCAAAATTTTTACATTTTCTTTTATTTCATACCGTGTTATCATTCTATAATTTTCTTCAAAAAATTCTTTTCTGTCCACCTCATGATTCTCTAAAATCTGCTCTGCCCATACAGATGGTTGTTCGCATAACGATAGACGGTTAACATTCTTACCTAAATCAACTTCTTTAGTTATTACATCAGAAACTATGCAAGGCAATCCTGTCATCTGTGCTTCTAATAAAACTACAGGAAGTCCTTCAAATAATGATGGAAACACAAATATATCCATTGCATTATATAAATTTTCAGGTTCAGCGGTTTCCTCGTGTGTAATAATCCGCTCTCTATAAGGATGCTGGTCAATCAGTAACATCACTTCATCATATATAGGACCTGTACCAACCAGCAATAAAACTGCTTGCTGATTCCTATTTGCAACTTCCGAAAATATTTCAAGTAAAAATTTGTGATTTTTTTGCTCATTAAACCTTCCAATATGTCCTAAAACATACTTTCCTTCAATACCAAGTTTTTCTCTCTCTGTTCTCCTCGTCGTTTCATTATACCTAAATCTATCTACACAAAACCCATTCGGTATGACATTAAACTTCTGATTATCAAATAACCATTTTCCCGCATCTTCTCCACAGGCAAAAGCATGTGTATATAAATGTTTAAAAAAGGGACGTAACAACCGATGAGTTTTTAAATGAAAGCATGTCGTATTATGACTGTGCGCAATACGTACATTTATCTTGTGTAATCGAGCTATAAATAGCTCTATTGAAATCAATGCACTTCCCCCATGAATATGAAAAATATCAAACTGTCTTTTTTTCAGTAAATGGTTTAATGCTAAATAATAGTCTTTTTTATTATTTCTTCTTGAGGGAAGCTCATAAATACTAATCCCCAAATCCTCACATTCCTTACGGTACGAAGTCGCAACTGGCGTACCCACTATAATACTAACTGCAAAAGAATTTAAATCAATATTTCTGCAATAATTCATTATAACATTACTTACCCCGTTCACTTCTAAACTATTGGCCACCATACATACCTTGATTTTTTTTCCCATGATATATCTCTCCAAATATTAAAATCTGATAACTATACTCTATTTCAAATAACGCTTTAAAATCTTTACCATTTTTGCTGGAAGTAATATTTTAACTCTCTCTTTAATCTGTAGCCCTACCTTTAGAGATTCAATATAATTTTCCTCTTTTATCTTATCATAAAAAGTATCTCGCGCTGCTGGTCTGCTCGTTGGATGTATCAGGTTTCCCTGCTTAATCAAAGCCGCCTCCAAAGAGCATTCTAATAAGTTTACTTCTCTGTTCATCTTTTTTAATAGTTCTTTCCCTCTATTGGTATTTACCAAAACAACTGATACCCCAAATTTCGACGAAAATTCAGGATGACATTTTTCAATCCCCCAAAAATCTCCAACCGTTAAATCTCCCTGCCTGTTAAGATTAGCATACTTACATTTATAGCAACACTCTCGATAAGAATCTCCAGCCATAAAAGGCTTTCCGTATTTATCGACAGAGAGAGTCTTTGTCTTTGTCTTTGTCTTTGTCTTTATTAAATATTGTGTTCCCCATCCTCTTTTTTCTTTAGATCGAAAATTATAAGATAAAATTTCTTCCCCTAATTTTTTCTTTTGATAAGTTAAATATTTCTTGAATAGCAATGGTGATGGTACTCCATGACATATTAAATCCATGGTAAACAGATTAGTGTATGGCTTTCCTAAAAACATATGTAACCCAGCAATTTGACATGGCGTCCCTGTAAAAAGTATTGGAACTCCCTCTTCTAATCTCCTTTTTGCCAAAGAAAAACTATTGGAAATATCAGATTGTACATATTTGGATGACTGTATTTTTTTTCTTCCCTGATCATCCGACACTTCAATATGCGATACTTTTAAATTCTCGTCATACGCAGCACCGTAAACATACCCACCTTCGTCTAGCAGCACTTTAGCTGCAACATTAGAAGCTCCACCTGATGCTGAATAAAACACGTCTTCTTTATCTTTCTCTTTTAATGCATAAATCTCTATCGGAGCTCTATTTCTATCTATATTTCCTAAAGCCGGACATTTTCTTCTACATAATCCACAAGAAGTACACCGCAGGTCGTCTACTATAGGGTACAAAAACCCCTCCTTGTTTTCCTGCATACTAATACATTTGTGAGGACACACCTGCTCACAACTTCTACATCCAACACAATCTCTCCCAACAGTTAAAATATTATTCATTCTATTTTCCCTTTGCACTACTATATACTTAACCGAATTTTCTCAAGTATCAATTACTTCCAAACTCTTCTATAATTCTCACAAGATAATTGTCAGAATCATTTCTAAGTTCTTGTAATTTTTTATCTGTTTTCTCAAAATTAATAGCATTATCCAATAAACTAATATCTGGACTTCCTATACATGCTCTTTCATCAAGCCCCATTGCATGTAGCAAACTCACAATTCGACTACTTGCTTCTTCTGGCAGAATAGAAACAAATTCTGTGTGAAAAAGTAATGAAAAAACTGTTGCATGAAACGAATCTGCTACTACAAAAGTCGCATTTTTTATTAAGTCTAGAAAATCCTCGACTCTCGGACACCATTTCAAATACCCTTTTCGAATTATATCATGCCAATTGTAGGCTATATTATAAATTTTCAAATTATATTTGTCCGCAACACTTTGCGCGAATTTATCTATGTTTGGATCTCTATGTAAATTGTACGTTACAACATATCGTTTTCCTTTGTATTTATCAGCAATAAGATTTATCCAATAATTTGTGTCCAATAGCAATGTTGGATCAAGGCACTGTATAACATTGCTAATACCTAAATCTGTGAGTAACTCCACACCCTTGTCTTCTCTAACAGAAATATAATTATATTTTTTTAAATACGGGACAATTTCCTGCGCCTCCTCCTTTGAAATACTAGAGTTCCCTATGCTTGACGCATAAGAAACTCTAGGTTTATTCTCAGGTGCATAACATAAAAAAAATGTCTTATCCACGCCTTCATTCCACAAGCTATTCCAAGTTTGATCACTTCCTGTACAATATACATCCGCCTTAGGAGGGCTCTCTTCTAGTTCCTTATAGCTCCCATATTTTCTAGAAGTTAAGTTTAACTGATTCTTTGTAAATTTATTAAAAACATACCTTCTTTTTAAATAAGATGGTAAAATAATTAGTCTTGCTATGTTCAAAATCAATGGATTCTTAAATTTTTTGTTTTTTCCTTTTAAACGTATTATTCGCCCTTTGATAGAATATCTCTCTGGCCAGTAATCCACTATTTCTACTCCTGCTCCTAGTTTTTCAAACAATTCTTGTGTCGCCAAGCATTGCAAAGTAGAGCCATAATTATCCTGATAAATTGTAATAAGACTGATTTTCATTACTATGATTCCTCTCACCCATAATTAGAACATTTTCTCAAGAATATCTGCAATCCTCTCACTGGCATGCCCATCTCCGTACGGATTGCTCGCATTACTCATTTTCAAATACTCTTCTTTATTATCTAATAATGTTTTAAAATTCTCGTAAATAACTTCTTCAGTAGTTCCTACAAGCTTCAACGTCCCTGCCGCAATTCCTTCTGGTCTTTCTGTTGTATCCCGCATCACAAGAACAGGCTTTCCAAGAGAAGGGGCTTCTTCCTGAATTCCACCCGAATCCGTTAAAATCATATAACTTCGATCCAAGAAATTGTGAAAATCTACAACTTCTAAAGGCTCTATGATATGAATACGATCATCATCTCCCAAAATATTATTCGCAATCTCGCGAACAACCGGATTCATATGAATTGGATAAATAGCCTTAACATCATCATGTTCATCCATAACTCTGCGAATAGCTCTAAACATATTTTCCATTGGTTTGCCAAGATTCTCTCTTCTATGAGCCGTTATCATAATAAGTTTGGAGTCTTTTGCCCACTCAAGTTCTGAATGTGAATAGTCTGGTTTTACTGTTGTTTTTAACGCATCAATCGCTGTATTTCCTGTAATATAAATTGTATCTGCTTGTTTTCCTTCTTTTAATAAGTTCTCTTTTGCCAACTCTGTTGGCGCAAAATTAAAATGACTGATAATGCTAACAGCCTGTCTATTAAATTCTTCTGGATACGGAGAATAGATATTGTATGTACGAAGTCCCGCCTCTACATGACCTACTGGTATTTGTAAATAAAAGCAAGCAAGAGCCGTCGCAAATGTTGTAGATGTATCGCCATGCACAAGTACTACATCTGGTTTCTCTTTTTCTAAAACCTCTCTAATTTTATTTAATATATTAGTAGTCACATCAAATAGCGTTTGTCGCTCTTTCATAATGGATAAATCATAATCAGGTACTACTCGAAATACTTCTAATACTTGATCTAGCATTTGGCGATGTTGCCCTGTTACACAAACGATTGTTTCAATGGCATCTCTTTTTTTTAGTTCATTCACCAATGGACACATTTTAATTGCCTCTGGTCTTGTTCCAAAGACTAACATAACTTTTTTCATATCTTTTCCATATCCTTTACTAACCTTTATAATTTATTAAATCTCATTTTCTTACTTTTTCTTTTATAATTGCATTAATAAAAGTTACATTTCCTACAAAATACCGTTTAAATAATCGTCTAGGCTCTTGCATGACTCTAAACAGCCATTCTAAATTTGTCTTTTGCATCCACAGTGGAGCTCTCGGAATATTCCCTGATATAACATCAAAACTTCCACCTACTCCCATAAAGACACTTTTATTTCCATCATTTTGTAGATATTCAATCAAGTACTCTTTTAATGGAGATGTAATTCCTATAAATACAATATCTGGACACAATTTTTTTAATTCTTTCGAAATTTCTTTCCAATCTTGTTGCTTAAAGTATCCATTATGTACTCCTAAAATATTCAAATCTTTATGCTTTCCTTTTAAAACCTGTGCCGTCTTTTCTACAACCTGCTGCTTAGCCCCTAACAAATAAATACTATATCCTTTTTTCTCACTCACATCCACAAGCTTCTGCATTAAATCAATCCCTGCTACTCTTTCCGGCAAAGGCTTTTTCAAAAATCTGCTTGCCAAAACTACAGAGGCTCCATCAGCATTAATAATACCACACCCATTTATAATCTCTTTTAATCTATGATTTGTATTTAATGAATTGATTTTATCTGCATTTACTCCCATTAAATGAAGTGGTTCTTTTTCATTTATATATTTTTCTACTAAATTTATAGTTTCTTTTTCATCTAACACGTCGATTACTGTATCCAATATTGTAATTCGCCGATTATGTCCCAATACTCGATCCATTTTATACCAACTTCCCGCTATCTATTTTACTTAGCTCTTTCTTCATATACTTGTTTACACATATAAACAAATTTCTACATCATTCTTTACTAATACTACCTTTTTCATCTAAATATGTCAACCACTACTTAAATTCGAGCATGACAAACGCATGAATGATTTTTATATAGTTAGCTCCCTAGATTTACATCCTGTCCTTTTTTAAGAATTTAACACTTCTTCTAAATGTTTAATTGAGCGCAACCCAGATACTTAAACTCCATTTTCTAATAATATTTGTCTTCATATCAGAAAATGGGATGTTCACAATTTATTTACTCATGCGTTTATCTTGATAGAAGAAAAATAAGACTAGTCATCCTCTAAACAATCTGCTACAATCATTTTATAGAATTCCTCTGCACACGGAGGAGTAAAATGAGAAAAAAACAACGTTTAAAGGAACTCACAATCAAGGACAATTTTATGTTTGGCGCAGTAATGATGGATGAAGACAATTGCAAGGGACTTTTAGAGAGAGTCTTAGAACTGCCGATTGAACGAGTGGAAATCAGCAAGGAAAAAAGCATTGTATATCATCCTGAGTATAAGGGCGTCCGCTTAGATGTTTACGCAAAAGATGAAAGCCAGACACGTTATAACGTGGAGATGCAGGTGGAGAAGAAACCGGCGCTTGGAAAGCGTAGCCGCTATTACCAAAGCCAAATGGACATGGAAATGCTGCTTGCCGGAGAAGATTACGCAGAACTTCCAAATACTTATGTCATTTTTATATGCGACTTTGACCCATTTGGAAAGTGGAAGTATCGCTATACGTTTCAAACCACATGTAGAGAATCTCCGAAAGCAGACTTGGAAGACGGTAGAACAATTGTGTTCTTGAATGCTCATGGAAAGAATGAAAGTGAAGTTCCGAAAGAGTTGGTAACATTTCTAAACTATGTGAAAGAAGACCTTGCGGGGAGTGAAAAAGAATTTCACGACCCATATGTGGAACAACTACAGAAGTTTGTCCGCAACATCAAGAAAAGCAGGGAGATGGAGGAACGCTTTATGATTTTTGAAGAGATGCTGAAAGAAGAACGCGCGGCCGGACGTGCAGAAGGTCTTATACAGGGAAAAATAGAAACTGCAAGAGAAACCTTACTTCTGTTCTTGCAGCCTTTTGGTGCAGTTTCCAAAGAGCTGTCTGAACAGATTCAGAAGCAAGAGAATCTGGAAACATTGAAGCAATGGACACAGGTAGCGTTTCAATCCAAATCTTTAGAAGAATTTACAGAAAAGATAAAGTAAGTATCTGTTTCCAGTCATATGGAAATCTAACTTCTCACGGTTTTAGCTGTTCTTGCTAAGACCGTGGAGAAATCGTAACAAATCAATGCCGTTTCAGGCAAATATTCAGAGAAAAAGCAGAGGAATTCTATATACAAATAATAAAAATGACGCCACCTCTCTCAAAAGATGAACGCCATTTTTCCACTTTATTTCGAACCTTTTCTTGCCAACACAACTCCCACTGTCTTAAGCAAGATCTTCAAATCTGAAGCCAATCTCCAATTTGATATATACTCCGTATCTAACCTTACAACTTCCTCAAAATCAGTAATATCGCTGCGGCCGCTCACTTGCCATAGACCGGTAAGACCTGGTTTAATAGATACTCTTCGTCTATGGTGAAGCTCATACTGCTCATACTCATCAACAGTAGGCGGTCTTGTCCCGACAAGACTCATATCTCCCTTTAGCACATTCCAAAATTGAGGAAACTCGTCCAAGCTGCTGTCACGCAGAAAATGACCAAATGGGAAAATTCTTGGATCATTATCCATCTTAAACATAAGCCCCTCCATCTGATTATGTTTCATCAATTCCTTCTTTCGCTCTTCCGCATCCATGTACATAGATCGGAATTTATATATCTTGAACTTTCGTCCATTTCGCCCAATTCGCCACTGTGAAAAGAATACAGGTCCCGGACTTTGCTTCTTAATAATTGGTGCAACAAACAAGAATATAATTCCCATCATCACCACTCCAACCAGTCCACCACAAATATCAAGCATACGTTTCATCAAGAGCTGTCTGGCAGTAGCCGACTTAAATGTCATTGTCAGTACAGTCTCTCCCGCAAAGTCCTCCATGCATTTATATCCTGCTATTCCTTTCGTCTCAAGCAGATTAATGTGCACAGTCACTCCTGCCTCAATATACTTTTCAACTTCACTTTCCAACTTTACCTCTCTGCTCGTGTTGATATAAATCTCATCTACTACATGACCAGTGATATATGAAAGTACTTCTGTTTCTTTTCCAATAACAGGAACCCCCGCAATTGTCTCCGTACCACTATATGCTCCTACAATTGCAATTCCGATCGGATAGATTCCGGCATATGCGTGCTCTTTAAGCTGCTCGACATTCTCTTCAGCCTGCTCCTCTGTCGTAATAATCAAAACAATCCTCGCTTTACTTGCCTGTTTCTTCTTTAAATATGTTTTTAACCCAATACGTGCTATGTAATCAAGGATGATTCCAAGCCACCACAAGTGAAAAATAGTCAATCTTGAATATGTATCAGAATTTTTCACAAGGAACAAATAAATAATCAAAAATCCGCTGCTCAGACTGACATACTTTACCGTTTCCTTAAATTCGATAAAGTATCCTCTCCGCAGCACACCACTATATCCTTCCAAGAAAAACCCAACACAAATTCCAATAAGAATAAGCACTATGCTCAATCTAGTATATTCTTTATTCAAATACAGCCATCCGGTTTTCATTCTCAGCAGATAGCCTATATTAAATGCTATCTGCAATATAAGAATATCAAGCACTATGAAATCAAAGTGCTTCATCCAACTTGTTTTTTCTTCTTTATACACTTCACTCACCCATTTTTATAAATATCGCATATTTTTTTTATTTCATCATATACTATAACTAGTTCATATCTTTCAAGGAGGTGTTTATGATTACTTTATTTTTTATTTGTCTATTGTTACTATGTTTTCTCTGCTGGTGTATTGTACACGTGCAGACAAGCTATGATCGTGAAATCAGCGATAAAGAACAGCTGGATTTTATCAAAAATCATCCGTCATAATTATTTATCTTTGATCTCACTGTGAAGTTCTTGCAATGATCTTACTTCACCACATCCTGGTTTCTTCAATGACTGAATACCACTTATAGTTGCTTTCGCTGCCGCCATTGTTGTCATATATGGCACTTTTTTCTTAATTGCAGCTTTACGTAAATAACTATCATCTACATTTCTGTCTTTTCCAATCGGAGTATTTACAATCAAATCAATCTTTCCATTTGTGATTAGGTCAAGGATGTTTGGTCTTCCTTCCTGCAGTTTATTTACGAGTTCTACTTCGATTCCCGCATCCTGAATCAATTTTCCTGTATGCTTAGATGCAAGAATCTTGAATCCTGTCTCCGCGAAGTCTCTTGCCAGGTCAACTACTTCGTCTTTATCTTTATCATTTACAGTAATAAGCACTGTTCCTTCTAATGGAAGTTTTGTCTGTGTTGCTTCTTGTGCCTTAAAGAATGCTTCCCCATAAAATCTGGAAAGTCCAAGTACTTCACCCGTTGAACGCATCTCAGGTCCAAGTACAGGGTCGACTTCCTGGAACATATTGAATGGGAATACAGCTTCTTTTACTCCATAGTAAGGAATATCCTGTTCTTTCAATTCCGGTACCGGAGATTTTCTTCCAGTCAATTCACTTGTCACAATATCAATTGCAAGCGGTACCATTCTGACGTTACATACTTTTGATACAAGCGGAACAGTTCTAGATGCTCTCGGGTTCGCCTCAAGCACATATACCTTCCCGTTTTCAATTGCGTACTGCATGTTCATAAGACCTTTAACATGCATTTCTTCTGCAATTTTTCTTGTATATTCTTTAATTGTTTTTACATTTTCTTCAGAAATATATTTTGACGGAATGATACAAGCAGAGTCCCCTGAATGCACTCCTGCAAGCTCGATATGTTCCATTACTGCCGGTACAAATGCATGTGTTCCGTCACTGATTGCATCCGCCTCGCACTCTGTTGCGTGTCCTAAGAAACGGTCGATCAAAATCGGACGTTCCGGCGTCACACCAACTGCAGCATTCATGTATCCAACCATGCTTTCTGCATCGTATACAACTTCCATTCCACGTCCACCAAGTACATATGAAGGACGAACCATAACCGGATAACCAATCTTCTCAGCGATTTCCAATGCTTCCTCTACATTGACTGCCATTCCTGATTCCGGCATTGGAATATCTAATTTTTCCATCATCGCACGGAATAAATCTCTATCTTCTGCAAGGTCGATTACAGACGGAGCTGTTCCGAGAATCTTCACACCATTCTTCTCAAGGTCAGCTGCAAGATTCAATGGTGTTTGTCCACCAAACTGAGCGATAACCCCAACTGGTTTTTCTTTCTTATAAATGCTGAGTACATCTTCCAATGTAAGCGGTTCAAAGTACAGCTTGTCTGATGTATCGTAGTCTGTAGAAACAGTTTCCGGATTACAGTTTACAATAATTGTCTCAAATCCAAGTTTCTTTAACGCAAGTGAAGCATGCACACAACAATAGTCGAACTCAATCCCCTGTCCAATTCTGTTTGGTCCACCGCCAAGGATCATGATCTTCGGTTTTTCTTCATTTACTGGATTTTTGTCTTCCGCATTGTATGTCGAATAATAGTACGCACTGTCTTTTGTAGCACTTACGTGTACTCCTTCCCACGCTTCCTCCATACCAATTGCAATTCTCTTTTCCCTTACGTCAGTTTCATCTACCTCTAAAATCTGGCTTAAATATTTGTCAGAGAAACCATCTTTCTTAGCTGCAATCAAAGCTTCATCCGAAGGAAGATTTCCTTTATACGCTAAAAGAGCTTCTTCTTCTTCCACAAGTTCTTTCATCTGTTCAATGAACCAGTGTTTTACTTTTGTCAATTCATGGATTTCATCCACAGTTGCACCTTTACGAAGCGCCTCATACATAATAAAATGACGTTCGCTAGTCGGTGTAATCAACATTTTCAGCAATTCTTCTTTTGATTTTGTATCAAAATCTTTTGCATGTCCAAGTCCATAGCGACCTGTCTCAAGACTTCGGATTGCTTTCTGGAATGCTTCCTTATATGTCTTACCAATACTCATAACTTCACCTACGGCGCGCATCTGAGTACCAAGTTTGTCCTCTACACCTTTGAATTTTTCAAATGCCCAACGAGCAAATTTGATTACAACATAATCTCCATCCGGAACATACTTATCTAATGTTCCATATTTTCCACATGGAATATCTTTCAATGTAAGCCCTGTTGCCAGCATTGCTGATACCAAAGCAATTGGAAAACCTGTCGCTTTAGAAGCAAGTGCCGACGAACGCGATGTTCTTGGGTTAATTTCGATAATGATATCTCTGTCTGTCTTTGGATCATGTGCCCACTGTACATTACATCCACCGATTACCTTAACAGAATCTACAACTTTATGAGATTTTTCCTGCAAACGTTTCTGTACTTCTTCTGAGATTGTAAGCATAGGAGCTGAACAGAATGAGTCACCTGTGTGTACACCAAGTGGGTCAATATTCTCGATGAAACATACCGTAATCATATTACCTTCAGAGTCACGAACTACCTCAAGTTCTAACTCTTCCCAACCTAAAATAGATTCTTCCACAAGTACCTGACCTACCAGACTTGCCTGAAGACCTCTTGCACATACAGTCTTTAATTCTTCTACATTATATACAAGACCGCCTCCTGCTCCACCCATTGTGTAAGCCGGACGAAGTACTACCGGATAACCTAATTTATCTGCAATCGCAAGCGCCTCATCTACCGAATATGCAACCTCACTTCTTGCCATCTCAATTCCAAGACTGTCCATAGTCTTTTTAAATTCAATACGGTCTTCACCACGCTCAATCGCATCTACCTGAACACCGATTACTTCTACATTATATTTTTCAAGAACTCCCGCTTCAGCTAATTCTGAACATAAATTAAGACCCGACTGTCCTCCAAGGTTTGGTAGTAATGCATCTGGTCTTTCTTTTGCGATAATCTGCTCAAGTCTTTCAACATTGAGAGGTTCAATATAAGTAACATCAGCTGTCTCCGGATCCGTCATAATAGTAGCCGGATTAGAGTTCACGAGTACGATTTCATAACCTAAATTTCTAAGAGCCTTACATGCCTGTGTACCTGAATAATCAAATTCACACGCCTGCCCAATAATAATAGGACCTGAACCAATAATAAGTACCTTCTTAATGTCTTCTCTCTTTGACATGTCCATTCTCCTCCTATTTCTGTAATCTCATATTTTTATATCACCAAACATTATACATGTTGCCAATACCAATGTCAATTGTTAATTAAACTCCCTTTGTATACTAGAAGTTTTATAAATTTGTTATTTTTTCTACAAATATTTCAAAATCCATGATATACTAAACGCTGGAATTTATTACAAAAGAATATAGGGGGAAATATGAAACACTTAAATGCATTAAAAAAAGCAATTGTTGCGGGTCTTTTAATTGGAATTGGTTGTACTGTATATCTCAATATGGATAACTCAATCGTAGCTTCTTTCCTGTTTGGATTAGGTCTTTTTACAATCATCAATCTGGAACTAAATCTGTTTACAGGAAAAATAGGCTATATCAATAAAAGCAACTACATTGAAATTCTCATTACTTTAATAGGTAATACAATCGGAGTAAATGTGATGGCATTTCTTATGAAACAAACCCGTCTCCATAGCAAATTGGTGGAAAAATCTGTGCCAATTGTGGATAACAAACTCTCAGACACCTATGTAAGTTTATTTCTTCTTGCTGTTTGTTGCGGGATGCTCATGTTCATTGCAGTCGCAACATTCAAAAAACAGCCAAACATTCTCGGCACACTTGCAGTTTTCCTATGTGTATCTGTTTTTATTTTGGCTGGATTTGAGCACTGTATTGCAAATATATTTTACTTTGCACTCGTCAGCAAGCCGACAAAATTCTTCTTTCCTTTAATTGTTATTATTCTCGGAAACAGCACAGGCGGAATCCTTCTTTCCAAATTAACAAAAGATGGACAATAAAAAAGAGATATGTCTCTTTTTTATTGCAAATAATCATCATAAAACAAAATAAAAAAGACATTCAAGAATCTTCTCAAATGCCAAAATAAATGAAGCATCGGGGATTCGAACCCCGGACAACTTGATTAAAAGTCAAGTGCTCTACCGACTGAGCTAATGCTCCACAACTATTAACTTGTACTACTTTTCAGTAGCAATGCCCAGAGCCGGAATCGAACCAGCGACACGAGGATTTTCAGTCCTCTGCTCTACCGACTGAGCTATCTGGGCAGAAAAAATTGCGGGGGCAGGATTTGAACCTACGACCTTCGGGTTATGAGCCCGACGAGCTTCCAGACTGCTCCACCCCGCGTCAATATCTAATTAATTATATGCATATATTTATAAAATATACATTATCTTTCGGAATTTCTATTCCTAATGGATGGAGAAGGATTCGAACCTTCGAAGGCGGTGCCAACAGATTTACAGTCTGCCCCCTTTGGCCACTCGGGAATCCATCCAAAAAGCCGATGATCGGACTCGAACCGATAACCTGCTGATTACAAATCAGCTGCTCTGCCAATTGAGCCACATCGGCGAAGTTTATTATTACTTCAATAATAAATGGGACCAATAGGGCTCGAACCTATGACCCTCTGCTTGTAAGGCAGATGCTCTCCCAGCTGAGCTATGATCCCATGAGATATTAAATTCTCTGTATCAAATGATACAAACGACCCGGAAGGGACTCGAACCCTCGACCTCCGCCGTGACAGGGCGGCGCTCTAACCAACTGAGCCACCGGGCCAAATATTATGTACCTTCAAAATCACATACAATCCACTTTGATAAATCTCTCTTCATCCTTCTTCCTATCACCTGTTTGGTTATGCCCTCGACCGATTAGTAACAGTCAGCTACATACATTACTGCACTTCCACCTCTGTCCTATCTACCTTGTCGTCTTCAAGGGGTCTTACTAACTTGACGTTATGGGATATCTCATCTTGAGGGGGGCTTCACGCTTAGAT
>NZ_JBQKED010000058.1:0-14489 GCF_052121495.1 Faecalimonas sp. LCP19S3_D12
GTAGTATACCGAGTTCCCTACAAGAAGAATTATAAAGAAAAAATAAGCTCAGGGAAACATTTTCATTACGTTTTGTGCCTGAGCGAAGCGAAAGGAATGGATATAACAATGTTAAAAGTAGAACATTTGCAAAAACGATACAAACAGTTTTCTCTCAATTGTTCTTTGGAGATTAAATCTGGCTATGTAACCGGACTAATAGGACAAAACGGTGCCGGAAAAAGTACAACATTTAAGGCCATTTTAGGATTGATTTCTATTGATGGCGGCGCCATTACACTTCTCGGAAAAGAGATTGAGAATTTTACAGCAAAAGACAAGGAAGCTTTGGGTGTTGTCCTATCCGACTCCGGTTTCAGCGGCTATCTGACAATCCGAGATATCGTTCCGGTTTTGGAACATTTGTACCATAAATTTGACAAATATTTCTTTTTAGAACAGGTCAAAAAATACAATCTGCCACTGAATAAAAAAATCAAAGAATTTTCAACCGGTATGAAAGCAAAATTAAAAGTGCTTGTGGCTATCTCCCACCATGCAAAACTGCTGATATTAGATGAACCAACTGCCGGATTGGATGTCATTGCCAGAGATGAACTGCTTGAGTTGTTAAGAGAATTTATGGAAAAAGATGAAGACCGTGCAATCTTGATCAGTTCTCACATTTCCAGTGACTTGGAGACGCTATGTGACGATCTGTATATGATCCATGACGGAAAAATTATTCTTCACGAAGATACTGATGTATTATTGGGTGATTATGCGCTGTTAAAACTAGACGATACACAATATCATACACTGGACAAACAATATCTTCTGCGCTCCAAAAAAGAGCCTTTCGGATATAGCTGTCTCACAGACCAAAAACAGTATTATATAGAAAATTATCCCAATATCACGATTGAAAAGGGAACCATTGATGCTGTTATTACAATGATGATCAGGGGGGAATAAAGAATGAAAGGATTACTCATAAAAGATTTTAAATTAATGAAAATGCAGAAAAACTTTTTTCTCATGATGATTGCAATCGTCATAGCAATCTCGTTTTTTCAAAATGAGATGTCATTTCCACTAGGATTTTTGCCATTTGTCATATCACTTTTTTCTTTGAGCACGATCAGTTACGACGAGTTTGACAATGGAAATGCATTTTTATTCAGCCTTCCAATCACCAGAAAAGATTATGTGAAAGAAAAATATATGCTTTCGTTCCTGCTTGGCTTTGCTTCTCTGAGCTTTGGGATTCTGATCACCTGTGTGGCTGGCTTTCTAAAAGGAGACACGATTCCTGCGGATATCATTTGGGCTGCTCTGATAATCCTATCAAGCGTCATCATAATACAGGCGATTATGCTCCCGCTTCAGCTAAAATACGGCGCTGAAAAGGCAAGAATCGCACTGATGGGAACATTTGGGCTGATATTTGCAGCCGGAGTGATCTTTGTCAAACTCACTCAAGCCGCAGGAGTTGATACCGTCATCCTTGCAAAACTTTCTGCTCTGCATGTCGGTATCTTTATTGCCGCCATCACACTGATTGCAGCTATATTTCTTTTCTTGTCTATGCAGGTTGCCATAAAAATTGTAGAGAAAAAAGAATTTTAACCATCACAAAAGACCATACACTTTTAACGCCTTATAGATGCCGTCATCATCTACGCATGCAGTCACATAGTCTGCATGCGTTTTCACATGCTCACCGGCGTTGCCCATCGCAACCCCGATATGAGCATACCGGAGCATATCTATATCGTTGTCTCCGTCTCCAAATGCCATGCTTTCCTCTTGTTCAATCTTAAAATATTCCAATATCTGCCTGATACCGGCAGCCTTTCCTCCTCTTTTCGGAATAATATCAAATGCCATTGGATTCCATACATTTTCTTTGCAATCTGTAAGGTTTTCCATCAGTTGCTGTACTTTACTTTCGTTGTCATACACAATAAACTGGTACACGTTTTCCCCATTATACGAGCCTACCTTGGGCATTGCTGTTGAGATTGCTTTCTGAGCTGCCCGAACTTTTTCATCCACAAAATTGATATACATCGCATGCATTCCAACAAGCATAATCGGCGTTTCCCGTTTCTCAAACACAGCAATCAATTTCTTTGTATCTTCTGTCGCAATAGGAAAATCATACACAAGTTGTTTCTCTCCATCTAGACAAATCTGTCCGTTCAGCATCACATACCCGTCAAACGAAATTCCCTTTACCGGAAGTTCTTCCATCTCCAGTATATGACGTCCTGTGGCAGCAAAAACTTTAATTCCCCGTTCTCTCAACTGACAGATGGCATCTTTTGTGCTTTCCAAAACCTTCCCCTGTTTATGCGATATGACTGTCCCGTCCATATCCAAAAAAACTGCTTTTATCATCTTTTTTCCTCATCCAATATTTTCTGAATCATATTTTTTACTAGTTCAAACGCAATAGGATTCATTCCACTGTTAATCACAATATCTGCCGTACTTCTTGTCGGTTCCACATAGAGATAATGCATTGGCTTCACCGTTGTGAGATACTGCTCTACAACGCCTTCAATGTCACGTCCGCGCTCTTTCACATCACGAATAAGACGTCTTAAAATTCGCTCATCCGCATCTGCCTCCACATACACTTTAATATCCATCAGCTCCCGCAGTCGCTCATCCGCAAGAACAAGAATTCCTTCCAGAAGAATCACTTTTTTCGGTTCTACCCGCTCGACCTGATTAGAACGTGTATGCAATGTGTAGTCATACACCGGACATTCAATCGACTTTCCCTCTTTTAATTCCATCAACTGCTGCACCAAAAGTTCAGTCTCCATCGCATCCGGATGATCATAGTTCGTCTTTTTACGTACTTCCAACGGAATCTTACTCTGGTCACGATAATAATTGTCATGATATAATACCGCTACATCATCCTTAAATTCCTTCTTTAGCTTTCTCGTAAATGTTGATTTCCCTGAGCCGGTTCCTCCAGCGATTCCTATAATGATATTCTTCATTTTTCTTACCTTTCTATTTTTTCTATCGTATCCTTTCTGATTTCTTCCCTCAACACTGTCAGATACTCTGAAAATGTAACTCTGTCATTTGCATATGTCTGATTCATCTCATACTCTTTTGGAATCCATGTGGACAAATCTGAAAAATTATGCTGTATTACCGCTTCCAGACCGTCAATTGCCTTGTAGATCTTTGCTTCCAAAGTCTTTCGTTCTTCCATCTCTTTATAAAGTTGCTGCATTTCTTCTGCATAGTATTTCGGAAGACCTCTCACCCAATCATACAACAGCTCTTCTTCCTTTTTTTCATCTTCTGCTGTTTTTTCAAACGCCGGAATATCTCCCGTGAATGCTTCCCCCAAGTCGTGAATGATACACATTCGAATGACCTTGTCCATATCCGCCTCTGGGAATTCATCCCTCATAAAAAACACCATCAATGTCATCATCCAGCTGTGTTCCGCAACACTTTCCCGTCTTCCTTTTGACGTGTAACAGTGCCTTGTCGTATCTTTTAGTCGTTCCGCCACTGTCAATAAATTCAATAGTTCTCGTGCCTGCATCAGCCTTCCTCCTTATTATTTCTTCCAGATCATTAAGTATTCTTTCTCATCTGTAGATGTGTCTATACTTTCACACTGTATTTCAAACTGCTCTCTTTTATAAAAACTTACTGCCCGTTCATTTTTTTGATAAACGTTCAACTCCAATTGTCCTTTCAAACTTTTTACAAAATCCAAAAGCTGTTTTCCAATCCCGCCAGACTGTTCTTGGTCTCTTACAAAGATTCCTGCAATATACTCGTCATCTAAACCTACAAATCCTTTGATTTGACCCTGTTCTTCATACACATAAATCTCAGCCTGTGCAAACATGTCTTTCACCATCTCAAAATGCTCATCCCAGTACGTTTCTGCAATAAAATCATGTGCTTTTTTATTCGTATTCAACCAGATATATGCCACTTCGTCAAGATCTGTTTTCCTTAATTTTCGAATCATAGTTTTTCCTCCGTGACTAGTTTACCACGAAAGTCACAAGAAGTGGAATATTTTCTGCATAAAAAAGTCCCATCAAGAACTTTTTTGTCTATACAGACATTTCTTGATGAGACTTTTTTGTAAACTTTCTTTATAAACTTTCTTTAAAGATTCTAAGGATCTCGTCTCGATTCAACTCTTTATATCCACCTGACATTGGAAACGTTACATCTGCAATGCTTTCCAGTATCTCTTCATTTGCTCCAAGTTCCGAAATATTCATAACCAGACCTAGTTCGTTCATCCAGTTCTCCATCGCTTTCAGACCTTCCCTGGCAACCTGCTCATCTGTCTTTCCTTCAGGTGATACATTCCACACATTCACTGCAAAACGTTTGAATTTTTCAAGACCATATGGCATGATATACCGATAATACGGAAGCGAAACCGCTGCAAGTGTCATACCATGTGTCGCATTTGTGTAGCCACCTACTGCCTGACCAAGCATGTGCACCATCCAATCAGCACTTTTTCCCATTGCCACCAACGTGTTCAATGCCCATGTTGCGGTCCACATAATATTGCTTCGCGCTTCATAATCCTGTGGATTTTTCACTGCCACACGGCTGGATTTCAGCAGCGAACGCATCAGCCCTTCACTGATATAATCGCTGGTGTTATCATCTTCTCCCGAAAAATACTGCTCACAAATATGGTTGAATATGTCGTAAATACCGGATACCATCTGATATTTTGGAAGAGTCATTGTATATCTCGGATTTAAGATTGAAAATCTCGGCATAATTTTTTCATCTGCAAATACATGTCCGATTTTCTGTTTTGTATCCTGATTGGTAATCACAGAACCAGCGTTCATCTCAGAGCCTGTTCCAACCATTGTCAGCACACAACCAACCGGAATCACTTCACAATGCGGCTCCTCAAAACGGATAAAATATTTTTCCCACGGATCTTCCTTACAATTGACAGAAACCGATACTGCCTTAGAATAGTCGCAGACAGATCCTCCACCGACAGCCAGCAACAAGTCCGCCTGATGGCTCTTAGCGATCTCAACACCCTCATACAACTTTGCAAGTGTTGGGTTTGGCATAACTCCGGCGATTTCCGCCACATTCTTTCCATTCTTTTTCAGAATTTCGATCACTTCATCATAAATTCCATTCTTCTTAATTGAACCGCCACCATAGACTAAAACAACATTTTTCCCATACTTTTGGAGCTCCTCATTCAGATAATTCAGAGAGTCCTCTCCAAAATAGAGCTTTGTAGGGTTACAATACGAAAAATTACCTAACATAACATTTATCCTCCTAACAATCCATTGACATTATTATTTTCTTGTGATACTGTCATATTAATACCTAAACTTAACTTTAGGTCAAGAGGTTTTTCAAAATTTTCAGGAGGTTTTTCACATGTATACAATCGGACAAATATCTGAAATGTTTCAACTGCCGATTTCCACACTTCGCTATTATGATAAAGAAGGACTTTTTCCGGATTTAGAGCGTTCTTCCGGCATTCGCAGGTTCAGCGAAAAAGAAATCGAAGCGCTTCGCGTGATTGAATGTCTGAAAAAATCTGGGCTGGAAATCAAAGACATAAAATTATTTATGGAATGGTGTTCTGAAGGAAGCGCTACCTACCAAAGACGCAAAGAACTATTTGAGCGCCAAAAAGAAATTGTACAAAAAGAAATCGCAAAATTGGAAAAGGTTTTGGATATGCTTCAATTCAAATGCTGGTACTATGATCAGGCAGTCAAAGACGGGAACGAAGACCGAATCCAAAGCATTCTGCCCGATCGTCTCCCAGAAGACATTCAGAAAATATACAATCGTTCTCACAATGATCAATAGAAGGGAAATGTTTCCCTTCTAAATCATCTCAGGCTGTCTTTCATTGTTTTCACATACGCTCCGACATATTCGGGCGCCTCTTTTTTATATGTCTCAAGCAGCTTAACAATCGCCGAGCCGACGATCGCACCGTCTGAAATATCCGCCATCTTCTTTGCCTGCTCTGGAGTTGATATTCCAAATCCAATTGCACAAGGAATATCTGTATTCTGTCGTACTACCTCGACAATAGACGCTAAATCTGTCTTGATCTCACTTCTCGCTCCGGTCACTCCAAGACTTGACACGATATATAAAAATCCTTCTGCTTCTTTTGCGATCATTGCAATACGGTTTGCCGAAGTCGGAGCGATTAGCGAGATCAAATCTACCCCATATCGATGGCAAACTGGCAAAAATTCTTCTTTTTCTTCAAATGGCAGATCCGGCAAAATCAATCCGTCAATCTCACACTCTCTACAGGAAGAAAGAAAGCGTTCTGCACCGTAAGAAAATACAACGTTTGCATATGTCATAAATACCATCGGCACTTTCACATCTTTTCGCAGCTCTTTCACAAATGCAAATATTTTATCTGTTGTCACACCACCACTTAATGCCCTCAAGTTTGCCCCCTGAATTACATTTCCCTCCGCAGTAGGATCTGAAAATGGGATGCCAAGCTCAATCAAATCTGCCCCGTTTTCCACCGCTGCCCGAACTACAGCCCCGGTTGTCTCCAGATCCGGATCACCGCAGGTGATAAACGGAATGAATGCTTTTCCTTGTTCAAATGCTTTTTTTATATTACTCATAGATATCCTCCCCTCTATAGCGTGCAATTGCAGCACAATCTTTATCTCCTCTGCCCGATACAGTAATGACAAGAATCTGGTCTGTTTTCATTTCAGGCGCAAGTTTCATAGCATAGGCAACTGCGTGTGCAGACTCAATCGCCGGAATGATTCCCTCCGTCTTTGCCAGATATTCAAATGCATCCACCGCCTCATCATCTGTCACCGGAACATATTCTGCTCTCCCAAGATCGTGCAGATGTGCATGTTCCGGCCCGATTCCCGGATAGTCAAGCCCTGCAGAGATCGAATATACCGGCGCAATCTGCCCATATTCATCTTGGCAGAAATACGATTTCATACCATGGAAGATTCCAAGTGTTCCCGTATTGACTGTCGCTGCGGTCTCGCGCGTATCAATTCCTCTTCCAGCCGCTTCACAGCCGATCAGCCGAACTTCTTTGTCATCAATAAAGTGATAAAAACTGCCAATCGCATTTGAGCCTCCTCCTACACAGGCAACTACTGCATCCGGAAGTTTCCCTTCTTTTTCCAGTATCTGCTCCTTAATCTCCTTGGAAATGACAGCCTGAAAGTCACGCACAATCGTAGGAAACGGATGCGGTCCCATCACCGAGCCGAGACAATAATGTGTGTCACTGATGCGTGAAGTCCATTCCCGCATTGCCTCAGAGACCGCATCTTTTAAAGTGGCAGTTCCTGTTCTGACCGGTATCACTTCCGCTCCAAGAAGCCGCATCCGATACACATTGAGCGCCTGCCGGATTGTGTCTTCTTCTCCCATAAACACCACACATTCCATTCCTAAAAGCGCCGCTGCCGTAGCAGTGGCAACTCCATGCTGACCGGCTCCGGTCTCTGCAATCAAACGTGTTTTTCCCATCTTCTTTGCAAGCAGCGCCTGACCAAGCACATTATTGATTTTATGTGCACCAGTATGATTCAAGTCTTCACGTTTCAGATAAATCTTCGCCCCGCCCAGATCTTTTGTCATCTTCTGTGCAAAATAAAGTCTTGACGGTCTCCCCGCATATTCGTTTAATAATTCCGTAAGTTCCCGGTTAAATCCCGGGTCGTTTTTATAATAATTATACGCTTCTTCCAATTCAATCACTGCATTCATCAAGGTTTCCGGAATGTACTGTCCACCGTGAATGCCAAAACGTCCATTTTGATTTGTCATATTTTCTCTTCCCTTCTTACTGCTGCGACAAATGCCGCCATTTTTTTCTGATCTTTTTTCCCATCTGTCTCAATGCCGGAACTGACATCCACGCCATCCGGATGCAATCTTTGTATCGCCTCGGATACATTGTGGCTTGTAATGCCTCCTGCAAGAAAATAAGGTCTTTCTATCGTTTGGATCAGCTTCCAGTCAAACACTTTTCCTGTCCCCGCTCCGGAATCCAATAAGAGCATATCCGCTTCACTTTTCTCTGCCCTCTTAACATCTTTTTCCGTCTTTATGCGAAATGCCTGAATGATCGGTCTGTCAGACATCTTTCGAAGCATTTTTATATATTCGTTATCTTCCTCACCATGAAGCTGCGCTATATCTATGACACCGCTGTTTAGAAGTCCTGCAACCTGCTTTGGCTCTTCATTTACAAACACGCCGACCACCTGTATCCCTGCCTGCAAATATTTTCTAAGTTCCGCTACTTTTTCAGGACTTATATATCTCCTGCTTTTCGCTGCAAATACAAACCCAACATACTCCGGATGCAGGGCATTGGCTGCCTCAATGTCACAAACCCGCCTCAAACCGCACAGTTTTATCTTCGTCATATCACACCTCGCAGTTCTCTCAACTTTGCCTTTTTATCTGCGGCACGCATCAGTGTCTCACCGAGCAGTACAGCATCCGCCCCAATCTCACGAAGTTTTTTTACATCCTTTGCACTTTGAACACCACTTTCCGACACAAACAAGATTTCTGTTGGGATCTGTTCCCGCAGCCTGCGACTGTTGTCCGTATCCACCGAAAAATCTTTGAGATTCCGGTTATTGACACCGATAATGCGTGACTTTGCGTCCACCGCCATCTGCACTTCCCGTTCATCGTGTGCCTCAACCAAAGCGGAAAGCCCGAGCATATCACAAATCTGAATGTATTCACGAATCTGTTCTTTTGAAAGAATCGAACAGATTAAAAGTACTGCGGATGCCCCAAGCACCTTCGCCTCGTAAATCATATATTCATCCACTGTAAAATCCTTGCGGATACACGGAATTTTAACCATACTTACAATCTCTTCCAGATACTTGTCACTTCCTAAAAACCATCTGGGTTCCGTCAGCACTGAGATACAGTCAGCTCCCGCCGCCTCATATTCCCTTGCAATTTTCTGATACGGGAAATCAGAAGCAATCACTCCTTTCGATGGAGATGCTTTCTTACATTCACAAATAAAAGAGAGTTCCGGCTTTTTCAGTGCTTTTTCAAATGCAAATGTTCCCTTTGGCAGTTCCAGTGCTCGCCCCCTCATCTGTTCAGGCGATATTTTTCTTTTTGCCTGCCTGGTACGCTCTTTTGCATAATCTGCGAGTTCTTCTAAAACAGTCATTCTTTCACCTCCTGACGATTGCTTATTTCTATCAGTCTGCGCAAAGTCTCAAGTGCTTTTCCGGAATCAATCAGTCTGCCTGCAAGTGCAATTCCTTCCTCCATACTTTCCGCCTTACCCCCGATATACAATGATGCTCCCGCATTCATCAGAACTGCATTTCTCTTATGTCCGCGTTCTCCGTTTAAAATACTGAGCGTAATATCCGCATTCTCCTTTGGACTTCCACCTCTTAACTCTTCTTTTGTACAACGCTCAAACCCAAACATTTCCGGAGTGATCACAGAAGACTTGAACCATCCGTCCCGAATCTCGCAAACAGTTGTCGGCGCACTCATAGAAATCTCATCTAATTTATCCTGCCCATACACAACCATTCCTCGTTTCACTCCCAAATTGATCAACACCTGAGCGAGTGGTTCCACAAGATATTCGTCATATACTCCCAAAAGCTGCATAGACGGTGTCCCCGGATTGGTAAGTGGTCCTAAAATATTAAACACTGTGCGAAAACCAAGCTCCTTACGAATCGCTCCCACATATTTCATAGATGCATGATATTTTTGTGCGAAGAAAAAGCACATCCCCGCTTCCCGCAAAAGTTCCACACACTTTTCAGGGCTTTGCTGAATGTTCACACCAAGCGCCTCCAGACAATCTGCTGTCCCACACTGGGAAGATGCTGCCCGATTTCCATGCTTTGCCACTTTCATTCCACCGGCAGCTGCGACAAGCGCCGATGTAGTCGAAATATTAAAGCTATGTGCATTGTCTCCACCTGTTCCTACAATCTCAAACAATTCCATATCTGTCTCCACCTTTGTGGCATGTGCCCGCATTGCCGCCGCACAGCCGGCAATCTCGTCTGTCGTCTCGGCCCTTGCGCTCTTCGTGGAAAGCGCCGCAAGAAACGCCGCATTCTGTGTGGCAGTTGTCTCTCCGCTCATAATCTCATTCATCACCGCATATGCCTCATTATAAGTAAGATCCTCTTTATTTACGATTTTTACAATTGCTTCTTTGATCATCTGCTCATACCCCCTGCAAGAAATTTTTTAACATGGTTTTTCCATCTGGCGTCATAATTGATTCTGGATGAAACTGCACCCCGTAAATCGGATAGTCTTTATGCTGTACTGCCATGACCTCTCCATCTTCCGTTTTCGCTGTCACTTTCAGACATTCGGGCATCGTTTTTATCTCAGCCGCAAGTGAATGATAGCGCGCCACTGACATATTTTCCGGACAAGTTTGAAATAGTAAACAGTCCTTGTCAAATGTAATCTGCGACTGTTTCCCGTGCATCAGTTCTTTTGCATAGGTAACCGTTGCTCCAAACGCTGCACAGATTGCCTGATGCCCAAGGCAGACACCAAGTGTTGGAGTCTTTTTTCCAAGTGTCTTTGCCACCTCTATAATAACACCTGCATCCTCTGGTCTTCCCGGTCCGGGCGAGAGAATGATGCGTTTGGGATTCAACGCTCTGATTTCTTCCACTGTCATCTCATCGTTTCGAATCACCCGAATATCCTGCTCCATCTCACCGATCAGCTGATACAGGTTGTAAGAAAAACTATCATAATTATCAATCAGTAAAATCATATTTCTCCCTCCTCTGCCAATTTCAATGCATCCACAACAGCTTTTGCCTTATTGATGCACTCTGTATATTCTTTTTCCGGAACAGAATCCGCGACGATTCCCGCTCCTGACCTTACAAATACCTTTCCGTTTTTCTTATATGCAATGCGAATTGCAATACAGGTATCCATATTTCCGGTAAAATCAATGTACCCGATTGCCCCTCCGTAAATGCCACGTTTGTTATTCTCCAACTCTCCGATCAACTGACACGCCCTGATTTTCGGAGCACCTGAAAGCGTTCCGGCAGGCAGTACCGCCTCGATTGCATCAAGCGCATCTTTTCCCTTGCAAATTTCCCCACGCACAGTCGATCCGATATGCATGACATGCGAGAAGTATTCGATAGTATGAAACTTTTCTACCTTCACCGTTCCAAATCTGCTGATTTTTCCGAGATCATTTCTTCCAAGATCAACTAGCATATTATGTTCTGCAAGTTCCTTTTCATCTGCAAGCAGTTCTTGTGAAAGGGCTCTGTCTTCCTCATTTGTTTTCCCCCTCGGTCTCGTTCCTGCAAGCGGAAATGTATGCAAAATTCCATTTTCCAGTTTCACCAAAGTCTCCGGCGATGCACCGGCAACCTCAACATCCGTACCGGAAAAATAAAACATATATGGCGACGGATTAATTGTCCGAAGCATGCGGTAAGTATTCAGCAGGCTTCCTTCAAACGGGGCACTCAGACGATTAGAAAGTACAATCTGAAAAATATCTCCCTCCCGGATATATTGTTTTGCCTGTTCTACCATGCCACAGAATTGCTCTTTCTCAAACAGTGGTATGACTTCTCCCATCAAACGTCCTTTTGCTTCCTGCTTTTTTTCACCTTTTTTCAACAATTCTACAAGCTGTTTTAACTCCAGCACCGCCTTGTTATAACCAACTTCTATATCGTGCAGAGACATATTTACAATAAAAATAATTTTCTGACGAACATGATCAAATGCAATGACTTTATCAAACAGCATCAAATCTACATCTTTAAATGCCTCACTGTCTTCCACCCTGCATCTCACAGATGGTTCACTGTATCCTAGATAGTCATAAGAAAAATAACCGACTAGTCCTCCTGTAAAAGAAGGCAGATACGCAAATCGAGGACTTTTGTAATCTGCAAGAATCTGTCTGATATGCTCTGAAGGATTCTCCGTCTCAATTTTGACATTGCCAATTTGCATTTTCCCGTCAATACAGGTGATTTCTAACTTGGGCGCAAATCCAAGAAAGGTATAACGTCCCCACTGTTCATCTGCCACCGCCGACTCCAGCATATAACAATGTGTGGATACATTTTTCAATATTTTCATCGTCTCAATTGGTGTTGTAAAATCAGATAAAATCTCACAGCTGATCGGCACAACATTGTATTGTCCGCTCTCTGCAATCTTTTTTACTTCACTAAATTCCGGTAATATTTTCATAATCAAGACCTCCTCTTACGCACTTTATTCAAGTCACAGTATACATTCTGTCGAAATTTTTTCAGTGCTAGAATAGAGTTTTTATACCACAAAAAAACGTCCTTGACAGAATGATAGTTTCTGTCAAGGACGAATAGTGTACATGTATAACAAGTACGACACAATCCGCGGTGCCACCTTGAATTCACGGAATCTCCGTGCTCTTAGCAGGATACAAACATACCCCCGGCAACTGACGTATGCCCACACGTTGCAGAATACTCTGTAAATATAAACTTTACATTTGACTGCACCCTCCGCGGTCCATTTGACAACTTGTTTCTCATCTGGTTCTCAGCATCCCAAACTCTCTGTAAAGGCATCATTGCCGTTATCTCCGCTTCAACGGTTTGACGTATTAAATTTTTTATTACAATAGCACATGATTTTTCTTGTGTCAAGGCAATTTTGAAAATTCATGTAAAATTGCCATATATGATGCCACAAAGCATGACAGTGCTGCTCCGATCAACATAATTTCGCTGCTTTTATTTCCAATACTTTTCTACACACTGTTTTGCTTCTTCCTCTGACATTGAAAAATCTTTTCTAAGTTTCTCTATTGTCTGTTCTTTGGATATCTGAAAATCCATGCAGGTCTTAATCGTCCCCTCAATCAGTCCGGTTCGCATTCCACGCTCCATTCCAGCCTTATGTCCTTCATTCCATGCCTCTTCTTTCAAAAAGTCTCGAAATTCATTCTCATCATACTCTGTCAAAATCATTTCAATAACCTCCACCCGGTTTTTCCGAAGTATCTCTGACAGAATTTCCTTCTTAATACAGACATTCACAGCATTTTCTACAGCATCTTCAAATAGCATTCCCACCTCTATATTTTCACGAATAGCCGCAATAAATTGAGCATATTCCTTCAATGCTTTGCACTTTTCCATCAACCTTCGATTATGCCCAAGGTTAATATTAAGAACTAACGCAGTACATTCTAATGCTGGTGTTGCTCCCTTTCCATTTTTGATAAACAAATCGCTCAACTTCAATTCCTGCCGTTCCGGTTCTTCTTTTGTCCCATTGTAGAAAACAAGATACTGTGGAAATGGAATATAAAGTGGTGAATTCGTATATAACCGCTGTTTTACCGGCTCAATCTGTTCCCGATACAGAGATGAAAAGTAAAATAGTCCTCGCAATGGCAGATTTGGGCTATACGAGCTTTGATGTTCATAAAGATTCAGCACATCATCAATCAGAAATGACAAATCATTCTTCATCCCCATGTATACAACGTCTTCAATCGTTGTAATTGTCAAATCTTCCGGATTGGTATAATCACTGTTATTTATCGCATTGTAAAGCTCCAGCAAATCTTTCTTGTCCTGGAAAATAAGGCGAAATAGTCTGTCTTTATACTTCTTATTTATTTTATGTAATGTCAATCTTTGTTCCTCCTTCATTGTATCAAACATCATTTTATGAATCAATCAACAAAAAGAGAAAATGCTCCCATAGGCATCACCGACTTTCTTTTGTATCTTACAAGTTGGATTTTATTTGTGACGATTGTCACACAAAATTAGAAATATTAGAAACTTCTTAGAAGTTTTGATTTGTGACATTGATTTTAACACAGTGTAATGTGAACTTCAATCAAAATATTCTTTTGAGAATTTATCGCTCAGTGATTTTAATCTAATTCCCTCATATATTTGTTGCCCTAGAAATTTCATTTTACCATATTTGTATACAATCTCTGTTTTACCAGTTCAATCTTCCCGATTGGTATAATCACTGTTATTTATCTCATTATAAAGTTCCAGCAAATCTTTCTTTTCTTGAAAAATAAAGCGAAATAGAAGCAACAGACTCTGCTCAGTTGACAACTGACCACAATGTTAAGCATTATTGGCTGAACCTTAATCAGACAGGATTTCCACCTGTTAGGTCAATTGTCCTTTGCTGGGCGCACAACTGGCATTTGTATACTTGTTCATATACATTTCCGTTTTCCATAATTGCTCTATCCTACAAATCAATTATTTTTTCTACATACTGTATTTGCTAAAATTACCGTTACGATACCCACAATAATTCCTAGAGCGTGTTTGAAAATTAAAAAGTGCACAAAATATTTGTTTATAGCCCTTCTTTCATGGTAAAATAAAGAAAAAGGGGCTGATATTATGTCAAGACGTTACGAACTA
>NZ_JBQKED010000059.1:0-13952 GCF_052121495.1 Faecalimonas sp. LCP19S3_D12
AAGGAGCAGAAAGTATCTGATATGCGGTGCTCTTTAATAAAAGCAACGAGAAATTTCATTCATACAGAAAAGTGGTGCTGGAGTTAAACTCCAGCACCAACTTTGTCTACACTCTGAGGATACAGCTTCTAGCTGTATCCTTATTCTGAATGAACTTTCCTATTCACCATTTATCATAAACTGAATCAATCTCTCTGTATCCTCTGGCTCATAAGCAATAATTTCCAACTCTGGAATCTCACCATTCGAGAAGATATTCGCCATAGAAACATACTGAGAAAGCTTTGATTTTAAATTCAATCTATCTCCTTCACCAGTCACTAATTCTACTCTTCCTTTACAGTTATCAACTACTTCAAAAAACTTTTCAATGTTTGTAATATTTTGTACTTTCATTTTGCCTAACTCCTTTCCGATAATTACTATGTGAATATTATACCCTATTTTTTCCGTATTGCAATCATTTTTCCTGTAATTTCTATCTTTTCTTCCTTCAAAAGCCGCCCTACCGCACGCTTAAATGCATTCTTACTCATCTGAAATTCTTGCTTAATCACTTCAGGGTCTGCCTTATCTGTAAACGGCAGTTTGCCACCGCGCCTCTCAATTTCTCTCAGTACACTCTCAGCATCTTTATCCATCTGCATCGGAATTTTATCTCTGACACTCAAATCTAATTTGCCGTCTTTCTTCACTGCTGTGACTCTCGCCTTTACCGTCTGACCAATGCGAAGTTTGCCATATACTTCTTTTTTCGGAATCAAAGCGGAATACTGGTTGTCCACCGCAACAAATAATCCAAAGTTGTCGCTTGTGTCATAAATGATACCTTCTACCATATCATCCTTCTGATACGGCGAATCTTTTTTCAACATATCATACACTCTCATCGTTGCACAGAGACGCTCACTTTTATCAACGTAAAGTGCAACAAGACACTGATCTCCCTTTGCCACTTTTGCAGTTTGCTCTTTAAATGGCAAGAACAGATCCTTTTCCAATCCCCAGTCTAAAAATGCGCCAAATTTTCCTGTATCTGCCACTTCAAGCACTGCAAGTTCCCCTAATTCTATCTTTGGTTCATGAGTCGTCGCGATCAGTCTGTCATCTGAATCCTTATACAAGAACACTTCCACAGGATCACCTATCTCAACCCCTTCCGGCACCTGACGTTTTGGTAAAAGCACTCTTTCTTCATTACTGCCAAGATACACCCCAAACTCCACTTTTTTCACAATTGTCAGTACTTGTTTTTTCCCTAATCTCATCATTTATTTTTTCTCTCCTACAAATTCTACCACAGCATATGGTCTTTCCCCCATATCGCATAGTTCCACTACAGTACGACTTGTTTCTTCGGCAATCTTCGGCAAAATAACATCTCCATAAACCGCTGATTTTTTATACTCTACTCGTACCTGTCTGATTCTCATGTCTTCCCGCAACACTTCCAGCGCCATCTGCACATATTGGCAATTGTTTACATGATTGTTTGTATCAATATGATACTTGCGTACCGGGAAGGTGTCAACCAAAATCGCCTTTTCGGGCAATTTTATTTTTCTTGGAGCATACTCCATCTTAAGCGGCGGCTCCATTCCATATGCTTCTACCTCTTCCGTTCCGGGCTTTGCAGGTCTCCCCACAGCAAGATCCATGAACACCCAGACAGAGTTGGCATATGCCAGCATCTCCCTTGATTTTGTTTTCATCGAAAAATTCCTCATTGCATAGAGTCCCTTAAAATCTGTTGCCCATGTACTAACCTCAATTTCTTCTCCAAGCTTTGGATAACGTTCCACAATAATCTGCCATGAAGATAGTATCCAAGCTTTCTTCTTCTCTTTCAGATAGTCAATCCCATGTCCGATCTGCTCAGACTGTGCACTGCTGCAATCTTGAAAATAATTGATGATTCCCGGAAGCGTTATGCTCTTTGTCGTATCACACTCGCTAAACCGGATCTGTCCTTCTAACTTATACATCTATTCTTCCTCCGCTATGTAACTTGTCTCCGTAACGATCACGCATCGATATCTTGCGTCAATCTCCCTCACTTTCTTACGAAGCGTCCTACAGATGTCTTTTTGCTTTTCTTTGTCATATTGGAATGGAACAACCATATCAAAAATCAGGTTAATCTGCTCTTCTCCGTCAACCATACGAAAATCGTGGATACTTACCTGTGGATCAATCGCTTTGACGGTCTCTTTCAGCTGCCTTTTTACATATAAGACGCTTTCATCCCTCATCTCAATCGGATCCATATGAATAACTAAAAACACTCCAAGCTCTTTAATAGCCGCTCTCTCAATACGGTCAATAATCTCATGAGATACTTCAATATCTACATCATTTGCAACTTCTGCATGCAAAGAGGCCATACTTCTCCCCGGTCCGTAATTATGTACGATTAGATCATGTGTCCCAAGAATCCCTTCATAGTTTTCCACAAATTTTGTGATCTTCTCATAGACATCCTTCGGAATCGCCTGACCAAGCAGTGGCTCTAAAGTATCTTTTGCGATTCCTACTCCTGCCCACATAACAACAAGAGAAACACCTATTCCTACAATCCCATCAATATTCCAGCCCGAAAACTGAAATACCAGCAATGAGACAACTGTCGCAGATGTCGTGATCACATCGCCCATCGCGTCCGCTGCCGTTGCAAGCATCACATTTGAATGAATCCTCGTTCCAAGCTTCTTATTGAACATCCCAAGCCAAAGCTTAATCCCGATGGACAACAATAAAACAATGACAGATACCAGATTAAATTCTATCTCCTGTGGATGCTTGATCTTTCCAACTGCATCTTTAAAAAAAGTAAATCCAACCTGAAGCACTAAAAATGCAACGATCAATGCCGCAATGTACTCCATCCTTCCATGTCCAAACGGATGCTCCTTATCTGCCGGTTTGCTCGCAATCTTCACACCGATAAAACTGATAATCGATGAGCCTGCATCCGACAAGTTGTTAAACGCATCTGCAATGACAGATATACTATGTATCATGATTCCTATCGTAATCTTCATCAAGAACAACAAAACATTGCAAAAGATGCCCACTGTACTCGCCAAAGTCCCATAGGCGGTACGCACAGACACCTTTTCTGTCTTTTCATAATCCTTCACAAAATGTTTTACTAAAAATTCAGTCATGAATTCCTCCAATCACAACTTTTCCTATCATTGAAAGAAGAACCACTTAATCTTGAATTTTGTGTCGGCGGTCACCATCTCATATTCTTCCTCATCCAGTACTTCTTTCAATTCTTCTTTTCCCTCTTCCGGCACAACTGCATTTACTGCATCAATAAAACAGAGATTCGGGTAAAGCACGCACCACCAGTTCTGTCCTTTTGCCTCCCCGATCTCAATTCGGAGTGCTTCATAGTCCCCTTCTGGAAATGTCACATCTCCATAAGTCTTATCTGGAAAATAGCATGTTGTAACCTCTGCTTTCACCGAATAATCATACCCTGATTCTTTTATAACCTGTGCAGACACCTCTTCGATCTCATCCGTATGTGTTCTTGCCCACGCCTTCGTCATCTCCACACCATCCGAATATGGCAGATCTTCTTTCATATATGAAATGACTTCTCCTTTTACTTTCATTTTCAGTTCCTGATCTTCCTCGCTGTCGCTATTTGCAAGCACATGAAAACGAAATACTTCTTTCGCTATCCGCTTTTGAATACTTGCCATCTTTGCCTCTGCAAGCATTCCTTTCTTCTCTGCGAGCACTCCTGTCACAAGAACTGCAAGCACAATCGCCACTGCTGCACAGATTATCTTCTTTTTCTCATACATCCATCTCATAAATATGTACCTCCTGTTTGATAATTGGAGTTTTCACATATTTTTCTGAGATTATACAAGTATTCTATTTTTTTGTGCGAATCGTATCAATCACAGCTGCCACTTGATTGTCTATGTGACAGCTCACCGCCTTCATCGCTTCTTCTTTGTCACGTTTTTCAATCGTCTCAATAATTCTGTCATGTTCTGCAAGAAGAGTCTCATGAGCATCTTCCCGTTTTAGGTATTCCACGCGATAACGGTACATCTGCTCTCTCAAATTATATAAAAGCTGAATAAGTCTTTCGTTATCTGTTGTCCGGTAAATGATATCATGGAATTTCACATCGGCTTCCGCAAATCTCGTAACATCCTCACAATCCAATGTCTCTTTAAATTCTTGTGCCGCCCTTTTTAATTCCTCAATCTCTTTCTCTTTAATCTTGTCGCACGCTAGTCTTACCGCTAATTCTTCCAGCGCCTCTCTCACTTCCAGAACATCCCGCAGACTCTTTTCAGTAATGTCTGCCACCTCTGCCCCTTTTCTTGGAATCATCAGCACAAGCCCCTCAAGCTCCAACTTTCGGATTGCCTCTCGAATCGGAGTACGGCTCACTCCCAGTTTATTTGCAAGCTGAATCTCCATCAGTCTCTCTCCCGGCTTTAATTCTCCCCGCAAAATTGCCTGACGAAGTGTATTAAACACAACATCACGAAGCGGTAAATACTCATTCATATTCACTTCAAAATTTGTATCCATCGTTTTATCTCCTTCTCGTATTGTGTACATTTGCCAAATAGACCTGTTTTGCTATCTTCAGTTCTTTCAGTCTTCTGTGTGCCTTCTTTGCTGTCTGGCGATCTTCAAAGACACCAAATACGGTCGGACCGCTTCCACTCATCATGGCGTTAAGTGCACCTTGCTCTTTCATCACATCTTTGATCTTTTCTATGATCGGATATGCATCTACTGTGACCTGCTCCAACACATTACCCATCGATGATGTAATCGCTTTTAAGTCCTGATTCTCAAGTCCTTTAATCACCCCATCTATATCCGGATGCTCTGTGATACTAAGTGCATCCAATTTTTCATACACTGTGCGGGTTGATACACTGATTCCTGGTTTTGCAATCAAAATATAGCACTTTGGTAATGCCGAAAGTCTTGTAAGCTCCTCTCCGATTCCTTCTGCAAGCACTGTTCCGCGCATGACACAGTACGGAACGTCCGCTCCCAATTTCACACCTCTTTCCATCAGCTCTTCTTCACTAAGCCCCAGCGAAAACATACGGTTCATGCCGACAAGTACCGCTGCTGCATTGGCACTTCCCCCTGCAAGTCCCGCCGCTACTGGTATATGCTTGTCCAATGTAATGTGAACACCATCCTGAATTTGAAATTCATCCATTAAGAATTTTGCCGCCTTATATGCAATATTCCCTTCATCGTTCGGCAGAAAATATAAATTTGATTCCAGCGTAATACCCGGTTCCTTCATCCGTCGTATTGTGATATTATCATACAAATAAATTGTCTGCATCACCATGCGAACATTATGGTATCCATCTTCTCTTTTTCCAAGTACATCCAGCCCTAAATTGATTTTCGCCAGAGCTTTTAGCTGTTGTATATTTCCCATCACATTCTCCTTTCGCATCTCATTCCTACCCCGGAAGCCCTCCTTCCGGGGCAGTGTTTTTTGTATACATAATACTTATAGTATACTCATATTTTCTTTGAAAATCAATATCCAGTCTCCTGGTTTTATTATTTCATCGGTCATCTCATTGACTTCCATAATACCTTCTTTTGTTGTACTATATCGTTTTGCGAGCGTCCAAAGATCATCCCCTTGCTTTACAATATAACCTACAATCCCAGGTCGTTTTTCCAGTTCTTCAACTGGAATATCTTCCATTTTTAGATCTGTTATGACATCTGCTTTCACAGATTTACGCAAAAAACTGTGAAATGCTAGTACTGCTTTCACTTCGACGCTGTCTCCTCCCATCAATGAGACACTCAACTGCTCTAAAGCACTCGTAATATCATAGAGCATCTCTTTTTCTGATTCATTACTCTCAACCAAATAAGAAAATGGAACCATTCCCTGCCATGTGTCAAATGGGACTTCATCGTTTGGCTTTACAAATAAGAATCCTATGTGGAGCACTCCATCAATCTGAATTCCTTCCTCTGTCACCTCTATGTGGTCAATCTGAACCCTTCCGCTGCTATGGCAAATTTGCAAAATATCATCTTTTAATTCTGGCAAGGATAACTGTTCTGTCACCTTACATTTGGAATGATTCTGCATCAACATCTCTTCATAAAAAGCCTCTTTCGTCTCTATTTTGCAATGCTGCTCCAAAGAATATACATCTTCTAAAAAATCTACTGTTTCTTCCTGATAAACAGCCATTTTTAACTCTAGTGTTCCCTCAATGCCAAGTGTGCGCATCTCTCCATCTTCATCCATGCGGACATCCACATTGATGTCTTCCAGATTCACATTCAGATGATGGTACATGGACTCTTCTGCACCGTAACACTCTACTCTTCCCTCATATGGTATGGTCTGCTCAATCCAATCCATTTTCCCATCCGGTGATTCGTAAAAGCAAAATACAAGCAATTCCCCAGAGAGAAGCAATTCGTCTGCACCGAGTTTTGTATCCAGCTTACGGTTAGAAATATCTGTCCAAAGTATTGTCCCAATTGTCTCTTTCGTTCCTGGAAGTGTCAGTTCCTCTTTAATCCGATATGTATCCCTTTTCGCCGTATGAAGCGTTAAAAGCTCCATCTCCTTTTGCTTTTTGTAAATTGGTGTCTCGCTTTCCACATCCACTGTAATCTCCTCGTCGACTTCAGTTTGAGAGCTTACCAAAAGCTCAATCATCGCTTTAATGTTCAGTTTTCTAGAATGAATCATCGTCGTTGTAAAATCAACCCTCGTGTCCTGAACAACAAATTCTCCGTCCGTCCCTTCATCTGTATACACCATCTCCTCAAATGGGATCTTTCCTTCCATTGACGACAGCGACGGTTCAATTCCCTCTGTCACATAAAGAATTTGAAAATTCAATTTTCCTGTAACTCGGACATAATTTTCTACTTTCCTTACATCCTCAATCTTCACTATCCCCTCGCTGGTAATGATTCGATGCACATCATTTTTCATATCTGGCACATTATAATCGTCATCGACCAGAAACTGATCCACCATTTTTTTTCCGACTTGATTTGCATGAATTTGTTTTTTTACTAATTCCATTGCCTCTCTCCTTTACTCAAACACCACATTTTTGTCGATAAATTCCATTTTTACTGCCACATACGGAAAGGTCTTTGCCTCCACAATTTTTTCTTCTTTTGACGGTCCGATCAGATTCGTATGTATATAAATGGCATTCTCTGTCTCATAACATTCTTTCACCTCAATACTGTAACCACTTGTCTTCTGTTCTCCATACCCTCTCGCAATATATAGTGCATCTTTGTCTGCATACGTAATCTTAAACGGTCCAGATTTTTTTTCTTCAATCTGTGCCATGAACTCATCCGGAATCTTTTCTTCTTCCAGTACTGTGATCTCTACATCTCTGATTTTTTCCATATTCACCTTTTTTACCGAACACCCCTGACACAACATAAGCAGGCAGGCACACAATACAACCGATGCTAATTTCTTCATATGCATCCCTCGTCTATCTTCTCCTTATATACATACACCTGAACACCTTTAAAAATGACTGCTTTTTGCAAAAATATAGTATAGGACTATTCGATTTGTATACATAACTGTTTTTTAGCATTGCCTTTATTTGCGGTCTTTAGTATAATAATTTACAATAAATCAACAAAAGGGAGACCTCATTATGATACGTTTTATTTTTGTAGTAATTTTTCTGATTACTTATCTGATTTTGTCCATTCCGGTCTTTTTCATAGAGTGGCTAATTGGAAAATGTAACCGAAGGGCAAGAGATTACAGCTCACTTCGGATTGTGCAATGGGGATTCAAAATAATTTTAAAGATTACCGGTGTAAAAGTAACGGTGATCGGGGAAGAGAATGTTCCTGATGAACCCGTTCTTTTTATCGGAAATCACAGAAGTTTTTTTGATATTCTGCTGACATACTCCCGCTGCAAACGTCTGACCGGTTATGTAGCAAAAGACTCTATGGAAAAGATTCCGCTCCTCTCAACCTGGATGCGATATCTTTACTGCCTGTTTTTGAACCGTGAAAATCCAAAGGAAGGATTGAAGACGATTCTTCAGGCAATTGAGTATGTAAAAAAAGGAATCTCAATCTGCATCTTCCCGGAGGGCACACGAAACAAGGGCGAAGAATTAAGTATGCTGCCGTTTAAGGACGGCGCCTTAAAAATCTCCACGAAGACCGGATGTCCGATTGTTCCAATCAGTATGAACAATACCGCAGCCATCTTTGAAAACCAGTTTCCACGTATCAAGAAAACACACGTGGTCATTGAATATGGAGAACCAATCTATCCAAAAGAACTGGATAAAGAGACACAGAAGCATCTCGGTGCTTACTGTCAGAATATCATCCAAGAGACCATTCAAAAAAATGCAGCCTTGCTATCATAGGCTGCGTTTTTCTGTTCTGTCAGATCTTATGGATCATATCATAAATTTTCTTTTTACATTGTCATACGCTAGTGATATAATGAAATAAGTATATCCTAAAAATCAGGTGTACAAAAAGAAATGCATGTATGCAGAAAATAAAGGAGCAAACAAGATGAACAGCAGAAATCTTACCCTGTTAACAGATTTGTACGAGCTTACAATGATGCAAGGCTACTTTGAGCGTCAGGAAAATGAGACCGTTGTATTCGATGTCTTTTTCCGTTCGAATCCTTGTGGTTCTGGCTATTCTATTGCAGCCGGTCTGGAACAGGTAATTGACTATATTAAAGATTTGAACTTCTCATACGATGACGTCGATTATCTTCGAAATCTGAACATGTTCAGCGAAGATTTTCTTCATTATCTGAGTGGTTTTCACTTTAGCGGCGATATCTATGCAATTCCGGAAGGAACTGTTGTCTTTCCAAAAGAGCCGCTCTTGAAAGTTGTCGCACCGATCATGGAAGCACAGCTTGTGGAGACAGCCATCTTAAATATCATCAACCATCAGTCTCTCATTGCGACAAAGACAGCCAGAGTTGTCTTTGCTGCGGCAGGAGACGGTGTGATGGAATTCGGTCTGCGCCGGGCGCAAGGTCCTGACGCGGGACTCTACGGTGCAAGGGCCGCTATGATCGGCGGATGTATCGGCACATCCAATGTTCTTGCCGGACAGATGTTTGACGTCCCGGTAAAAGGAACTCATGCACACAGCTGGATTATGAGTTTTGCAGATGAATACACTGCATTTAAGACATACGCAAAATTATACCCTGATGCATGCTGTCTGTTGGTTGACACATACGACACCTTAAAATCCGGTGTGCCAAATGCGATCAAAGTGTTCACCGAGATGCGGGAATCCGGAATTGAACTTCACAACTACGGAATCCGCCTAGACAGCGGTGACCTTGCATATCTTTCTAAAAAGGCACGTAAGATGTTAGACGAAGCCGGATTTGAAGATGCATTTATCTCCGCTTCCAATGATCTTGACGAATATTTGATCCACGACTTAAAGATCCAGGGTGCAGCTATCACCTCGTGGGGAGTCGGAACAAATCTGATTACGTCCAAAGACTGTCCTTCCTTCGGAGGGGTATACAAACTTGCTGCGATCCAAAAAGAAGATGGAAAATTCCATTCCAAGATTAAACTTTCTGAGAACACAGAGAAGATTACAAATCCCGGCAACAAGACCGTTTACCGTATCTATGACAAGGCGACCGGAAAGATGCGTGCAGATTTGATCTGCTTTGCAGACGAGACTTATGATACGGATGAAGATTTATTGTTATTTGATCCGACAGCCACCTGGAAAAAGACAAAACTTGCCGGCGGCTCTTACACTATGCGTGAGATTTTAAAACCGGTATTTATTAACGGAGCGTGTGTATATGATTCTCCGTCTGTCATGGAGATTGCGGCCTACTGCGCAGAAGAAAAGAAAACACTTTGGGACGAGACAAAACGTCTCTTCAATCCGCACAAAGTATATGTGGATCTGTCCCGCAAATTATATGATGAAAAACAGGCATTACTGAACCAGATGAGTATTGCCGATTAGACGATAATAAAGGAGTATAAACAATATGAAAATTGTAGTATTGGCAGGAGGGCTCAGCACAGAACGTGACGTTTCACTCACTTCCGGAGCCGGCATCTGCAGAACTTTGAGAGAAAACGGGCATCAGGCTTTTTTATTAGATGTTTTTTTAGGATTTCCATATGATTCTGACAAATTAGAAGAAGTATTCACTCTTCCAAACGCAGGCTTGGAGATTGCAGACGGAATCAAAACAACAGAACCGGATCTTGCGGCAATCAAAGCGTCCCGTGAAGACCAGTCCGACTGCTTTTTGGGACCGAATGTCATCGATATCTGCCGCCTTGCAGATATTGTATTTATGGGGCTTCATGGTGATGTCGGAGAAAACGGAAAATTACAGGCAACATTTGATATTCTCGGAATTAAATACACTGGTCCAAACTATCTCGGAAGTGCGCTTGCCATGGACAAAGGGGTTACAAAACAGATTTTCAAAATGGCAGGCGTTCCGACACCACTTGGAACCAATCTGACAAAAGACCGAAAAGATACAGCTCTTTCTGATCTTGGTCTTACTCTTCCGGTCGTTGTAAAACCATGTTCCGGTGGTTCCAGCATCGGCGTATATATTGTCGATACGATGGACGCATACAAAGAAGCGGTTGAAAATTCCTTCCGCTATGAGGACGAAATTGTAATCGAGCCTTACATCAAAGGACGCGAATTCGCAGTCGGCATCATCGACGGAAAAGCGCTTCCGGTAATTGAGATCATACCAAAAACCGGATTCTTTGATTACGCCAACAAATATCAGGATGGATGCACAGAAGAAATCTGTCCTGCAAATATCGATAAAGAAGTGACAGAAAGAATGCAACGAGCTGCAGAACTCGCTTTCAAAGCACTGAAATTAGATATTTACTCACGCGCTGACTTTTTATTAGATGAGAACAACGACATTTACTGTCTCGAAGTAAACAGCCTCCCTGGTATGACCGCTGCCAGCCTTCTTCCGAAAGAAGCACGCGCTGCCGGAATCGAATACGGAGACCTGTGTAAGCTTATCATCGAAAAATCACTTGCGCGTTACAACGCATAGACGGAGGAACAGACGATGAAACATATGTCTTTACAGGAAATTACTGCTGCATGCCACGGACAATATTTTGGGGGCGAAGCAGTATCACATATCGAGGTGGCCGGTGTTGCCATCGACAGCCGAAAAATCGAAAAAGACTGGTTGTTTATTCCAATAAAAGGCGCACGAGTAGACGGGCACTCTTTTATCCCACAGGTGATGGAAAAAGGCGCACTTTGCACACTTTCTGAAGTTGTCTTAGAGAATGTATCTCACCCATACATTCTTGTTGACTCCTGTGAGCAGGCGCTCAAAGATATTGCAGAACATTACCGCAAGGCACTTGACATCAAAGTGGTCGGTATCACCGGAAGTGTCGGAAAGACAAGTACAAAAGAGATGATCGCCTCGGTTTTGGAGCAAAAATATCATGTTCTTAAAACGGCAGGAAACTTTAACAACGAAATCGGGCTTCCGCTGACAATCTTCAATATCCAAGATGAACACGAGATTGCAGTGCTTGAGATGGGTATCAACCATTTCGGTGAGATGCACCGCCTTGCGAAAATGGCTCGCCCGGATATCTGCGTCATCACCAATATCGGGCTCTGCCATCTGGAAAATCTCATCGACCGAGATGGCATTTTGAAAGCAAAAACAGAGATGTTCGACTTTATGCAGCCTGACGCCAAGATCATCTTAAACGGCGATGATGACAAACTGATCACAGTCACAGATGTAAAAGGACAAACGCCAATGTTCTTTGGGTTATCCACAGAGCTTGACGCTTTTGCCGATAATATCCACACACACTCCCTAAAAGGGGTGTCTTGTACACTTCACCTTGGGGATAACTGCATCGACACAATGATTCCGATTCCGGGAAACCATATGGTGTACAACGCGCTGGCAGGCGCTTTGGTTGGACGTGAACTCGGACTTACCGCAGAAGAGATCAAAAAAGGAATCGAAAGTCTGACTCCGGTATCCGGACGAAACAATATGATTCTTACAGATTCTCTTCTTATCATCGATGACTGCTACAATGCCAATCCGGTGTCCACAAAAGCGTCCATTGACGTGCTCTCTGGAGCCGAGACCCGCAAAGTTGCCATTCTCGGAGATATGTTTGAGCTTGGCGAGGATGAAAAAGAGCTCCACCGCCAAGTCGGTGTACATGCATCCGAAAAAGGGATTGATCTTGTCATCTGTATCGGTGAACTATCAAAAGCAACCGCCGTCGGAGCAGAGGAACTCTCCGCCGGAAATCAAGTAGTTCATTTTGATACAAAAGTAGACTTTTTTACAAAGATGAACGAACTGTTACACAAAGACGACACGATTCTTGTGAAAGCCTCACACGGAATGGAATTTCCTGAAATTGTGACACGCCTTCAGGAGCTTACGCTTAAATAATACACGGAACACAGAAAGGGCAAAACCATGACCTATGATATACTTGTACTGGATTTGGACGGAACACTGACCAACTCCGAAAAGAAAATTACCCCTCCCACACGGGAGGCTCTTATCGAGATTCAGCAGAACGGAAAAAAGGTAGTTCTCGCCTCCGGCAGACCTACTCCCGGTATTATTCCGCTTGCCAAAGAACTCTGCCTTGGCGACTACGGAAGCTATATTCTCTCTTTTAATGGCGGAAAAATCATCAACTGCTCCACAGGAGAGGCAATCTGTAACAAAAGACTTCCGTCTGAGGTTACTTCTACCGTCTACGAGATTGCAAACCAATACGATGTGGATCTGCTCACTTATACAGAACATGAGATTCTCTCAGGTATCAAGCCAAACCAATATACCGAACTGGAATCCAAAATCAACAACATGCCAATTGTCCACGTGAACAACTTCCCGGAAGCAGTTGATTTTCCGGTCAACAAATTTTTGATTACCGGAGAACCTTCCATTACTCAAAAAATTGAGATTCTGTTAAAAGAGAAATTCCACAGTCTTTTGAACATTTACCGCTCAGAACCATTTTTCTTGGAAGTGATGCCACAAAATATTGATAAGGCACACTCTCTCCAGAAACTTCTGAACTATCTGGGAATGTCCGCTGATCAGATGATCTGCTGTGGTGACGGTTTCAATGACCTCACCATGATTGAATACGCAGGTCTTGGCGTCGCGATGGAAAATGCACAGCCAATCCTCAAAAAGACAGCAGACTATATCACGAAATCAAACGACGAAGACGGTGTACTTCACGTAATCAATGAGTTTATGAGATAAAGAAGTTTGCCGTGTGCGCATATCTTTCTACAATATACATGTCAATATGGAAAATAGTCAGCTTTTATACTTATTCGAGCTGGCTGTTTTTATATATTTTTTTCCATAATTTTCAAAAATCTATATGCTTATGAACATTTTTTTGTTATAATAAGCTCATTAATTATCAGAAAGGAGAAACCTTATGAAAAAGAAACAAATTATGGCACTTTTATTATCCGGTACACTCACATTAGGAGCTGTATCATCTGTTATGGCTGCTGAACCTGCGGAAAATATTCCTGCTGTTGAGACTACTGCCAATACAGAAACAACAGCAGAGGCTGTTGAAACACCAAAAGTTGAGAAAGAATCTCCAACTGCTGGAAATACAACTCCAGAATATCCAAAAATGATTGACAGTTTAGCTGCTAGTCTCAATGACCTTGCACTCTCTGTAGCGAAAGATTATTGGGCATTATCAGATACTGCAAAACAAAATGTAAAGAAACTCCTAGAGCGTGTTTGAAAATTATGAGTTTTTGATTATTTTATCCAAATCAGGATTGAAGCAAGGCATATAAACCCCATATATGTGAATGCCAACTTATCATAACGAGTGGCA
>NZ_JBQKED010000060.1:0-12614 GCF_052121495.1 Faecalimonas sp. LCP19S3_D12
GGTCAGACAGGAACTTCCCCTGTCAAATCGAATATAGAGTTCAGATTTCATTAGAAATCTGTCTTGCTTTGTTCCATATTTCTATGGAGATTAACAAGAAACAAAGCGCACATCCTGCACCACCAGCATCCCGATTTTCTTCAGCTGCTTGCCCAGTTCCTTGATGTCATAACAGACAATGCGGTTGTTGATGTCCACATTGCTCTGGTGGTTGAACACATTGAGGGAGCCGGTCACATAGATTTCCAGTGCCGTGGCGATGTACTGCGCCTCTTTTTCCTCCTGCGCCCGCAAGAGGTTATACAGATCCTCCAGAATGGGCATATTCTCCGGGCGCGGGTCGTTCAGATAGTCCTGATAGACCAGCCGCACACAGCGGTCGATGATGGTTTTCTGCACCGGCTGCAAGCCCTCCTTGCCGCCCACGATCAGCTCGCACAAGCTGAGAATAAAGTCAGACTTGAGTGACAGCGGGCTTTCATCATCCGAATAGTCCAGATTCAGATCCATCGGATTGATATAGTTGGTTGAAGTAGGTGAGATCTTGATGACCTGCCCATGCAGACGCTTAACAAGAGGGGCGTACTCCGCTTCCGGGTCACAGATGATGACATCATCCGAAGTGAGCAGGAAACTGTTGGCGATCTCTCGCTTGGCGCTGAAGGACTTGCCGGAACCCGGCGTACCGAGAATCAGACCATTGGGATTTTTCAGCAGCTTTCTGTCCACCATGATGAGGTTGTTGGACAGAGCATTGATGCCATAGTACAGCGCTTCTTTGCCGTTCTGGAATAATTCCTGGGTGGTGAACGGCACAAAGATTGCCGTGGAACTGGTGGTCAGTCCGCGCTGAATCTCAATCTGGTTGATACCCAGGGGCAGGCAGCTCATCAGCCCTTCCTCCTGCTGGAAGTCCAGCCTTGTCAGCTGGCAGTTGTATTTCTGTGCGATACTGGATGCCTGGAACACATTGTTGTCCAGCTGGCGGGGATTATCTGCGGTGTTCAGCACCAGGAAGGTTACAAGGAACATTCGCTCGTTGCGGCTTTGCAAGTCCTGCAAGAGCTTTTTGGCCTCGACACCATAAGTGGCAAGGTCGGAAGGGATGATGTCCATGTCGTATCCTGCTCTGACCGCCTTTTTCTGTTCCTCGATTTTGGATTTATCCAGATCGGTGATTTTCCGCTTGACCGTCTTGATGGCCTTGATCTGATCCACCGACTGGATGTGCAGGCTGACGATCAGCGAGCTTTCCATGTCCAGAAAATCAGCCAGCATCCGGTCATTCAACTCTGGGGCCAAAATTTGTACGAAGCTGACGGCTCCGTACTTTTTACCCATGCGGAACTGCCTGCCGGTGCGGAACTCAAAGGAGCTGGGGGCGATAAAGTCCTTGGTGGACAGGCCGCTGGACGGGAGCCAATCCCACTCAAAACGGAACGGCAGCTGCTCATCCATGTGGAAGATACCATGCAGCTGGGAAAGTCGTGCTTTGCCGTCCAGCGTTTCCGCCGCCACACCCAGCCGCTTGAAGTTGTTGAGAATGTCGGTCTCAATGCGCTCCAAACGGGGCTTGGCCGCCTTGATGCTGTCCGCGTCAATGCCAAAGGTAAGATACTTGGTTTTGATGAGGCCGTTGTTGCCCTTTGCCAACTGGTTTTGCAGCATGGTCATGTACTCGATACGGATGCTGTCAAAATCGTCCCCCTGGAGAGGGATGTTGATGGCGCGGGCAAAGGTTCCCTCCGATGCTGCAAGGTTCAAAAAAGACAGCTCAAACTGAATCGAGCTGTCGAAGTAGTTGAGGAAATCGCACCAGCCCTCGAAGATCGCGGTTTTATCCTCGTTCTGTGAAAGCTGATAGTTGATGTCCTGAAATTGAATGGTTTTTGTGTAGTGACCGTCTGATACCCGGCAGATACCATCCGGCCACATCCGTTCATAAGGGATGCTGTCCTGCGCGGATTTTTCCTTTTTGTCCGTGCGGTTGGCGCGGGCAATGGCAGCTTCAATCTGCTTTCTGTCGGCGCGGGACAGCTTTTTCTTTGTTTTGACCGGCTGCACAGCTTTTTCCTCGTTTTTTCCGAACAGCTGGTGCAGCCAGTTTTTGATTGCCGTAAACAATGTGTGACACCTCCTCGTCGAGATTTGCCTGCCGCTGCAACACGGCATAGAAGTTATTGGTGCGGTAGGGGCGCTGCCTGGGGCGGATCACCGTGACGCGAATGATATTGCCCACAATCTTTTCCAACGGCTGGCCATGCTTTTCGTACATCGCCAGCAGGAAGAAGGGCAGCATCACGAACATCATGCACAGGGCTGCCGTACTGTTTCCGGCAGAGCCACGGAGCAGAAAGAACAGCGGTACGCCCAAAAGCGCCCCTCCGCCGAAGCAGACTAACTGCCGCTTGGTTAAGTTGAAAGCAACCTTGGTTTTGACTTTCGTCAGGTCTTTAGGTACAGGTACATAGGCCATAGAAACTCCCTCCTCCTTAATGAGCCTGGAATACAGCTTTTGCAAGGCTGCCGGTCTTAAAGAGCGTAAAACACAGTAAAACCGTATAGCCCACACAGCTCCAAATCGCCATAATCACATCTTCCTCCGTAGCGATGTCCTGTACCAGTACAGCATAAATCGCCACACAGACAATAATGAGAAATGCCTGGAATCCCAGCGCCAGCAGGGAGCGCAGATAGTTCTGGCCCATGCCGCCCCATTCCTTGCCCATCATGGCAGCCATGGGGATGGGCGCAACGGATGTCACAAGGTAAATTTCAATCATACGGCCATAAATCACGATGAAGATGCAGATATACAGCGCCCACATGGTAACGCCGATAAACATACTCTGGAACCAAAGCCCGAACAGCGGACCCAAATCCATTTCCATCAGCCGGGGTTCCATGTCCGTAAGGACAGAGGAAATATCAATGGCGGTATCCGAAGAAATGATGCCGGATGCCTGTGCCACCACACTCTGCGCCATATCGAACACGCCCATGACGATATTCCATGTATTCGTGACAAGGAGTATGGCTGTGGCTGACTTGAACACCCATTTGAAAATCATCCAGGTATCCACATCATGCAGGTTGTTTTTGTCGGTAATCATCTGGAGCAGTTCCAGCGTCATTACAATCGCCAGAATCACACCGGCGATGGGAACCATGATGGAGTTGGACAGATTCTCAATCATGCTGAAAATATTGCCATTCCATCCCTGTGGGGTCTGGCCTACCTGTACGGATATATCCGCGACCTGCTGATTTACACTGTCAAACATCCCCGAAAGGTTGCTCATAATGCCGCCTACCAGCATTTCTTTCAGCCAATTTGTCAGGGCTTCAAGTAAGAAATCCATACGGTGTCAACCTCCTTTCCGCCGCCCCCGCAAAGCTGCGGGAGCGGCAAGGATTTCATACGGAGACGCTTAGACAGAGAAAAGCCCGGAGAGCAGAGGTACAAGGACCATGCCTACCACGGCTACACCAGCACCGGCCATGAGCTGCTTCATGCCCTGTGATTTTGCACCAGGGTTGTCGTTTCCGTAACCTTCCAGCAGGTTGATGACGCCCCAGATACCAAGACCAGCACCGAGCGCGATAACGAGGGTCTGAAGAACGGTGATTGCCTGTTCAAAAAATGCCATATAGTTTGTTAGCCGGAATCTGATTAAAAAATAGGTTTGTCATGTTTCATAGGCATACAAAAGCCGGAACAATCTGCCGCCCGGTTTCCGGGGGCATGATTCCGGCTGTCCTCCTTTTTCATTATTTTTCTTGCGATTGTCCGCCTTGTACGCCAATGGCCTCAACAGAGGCAGGTGCGGCGAATAGATAAGATCACTCCTTTCTAAAGCGGAACGAAATTAAGTGCCCTTTGTGTCTACTTCATATACATCGCAGACCTCATTGGGCTTGAGTTTCAGCCTTGCGGACAGAAATGCTTCAATGTCAAAAGCGTTCTTGTCATCCGCGTCGGCAGTGTACTTGAAATTGGGGTGCTTGGTAATATCGTACTTATCCGAAAGGAAAGGACGCACACCGCGCAGCTGGAGGATGCACTTGCCGCCGTCCATAACGGCCAGTTCGTCCTGGCTCATCAGACTTTTCCCCAATTTTTGATAGTTGAGCGAGTGGGAGGTTTCCCGCCCACGGCTCTCACCGGTGTTGTAGGTGTCGATGGTCTCTTTCCCAAGTACAGCTTCCAGCTCCTTGAGTGTAGTCGGCTCCTTGCCGCCCAGGAAAATGGAGGTATCCATATTGCCGATGATGGTATCGGCGTTGTCCTTGTAGATGGCTTTCAGCTGGCTTTGCGCCTGCAAGACCAGACAGGCGGAGATCTCACGGCTTCGGATGGTAGCCACCAGCTTTTCCAGTTTGGGAATCTGTCCGATGTTGGCGCACTCGTCGATAAGGCAGCGCACATGAACCGGAAGCCTGCCGCCATACACATCATCGGCCTTTTCACAAAGCAGGTTGAATAACTGGGTGTAGCACATGGAAATGAGAAAGTTAAAACTGTCATCCGTATCACTCATAATGAGGAACAGAGCCGTTTTTCTGTCTCCCAGCGTATCCAGTTCCAACTCATCGTAGGATGTAACCTCGCGCAGCTCCGCAATATCAAATACGGCAAGACGCGCACCGCAGGAAATCAAAATCGACTTAGCGGTTTTGCCGGCGGCCAGCTTATATTTCTTATACTGGCGCACCGCAAAGTGATTTGGCTTCTCGGCTTCCAGTGCATCAAACATCAGGTCCACCGGGTTCTTGAACTCCTCGTCGTCCTCCCGGACTTCCATGGCGTTGATGAACTCGATGAGTGTGGCAAAGTTTTGTTCTTCCACCGGGGCTTCATAGTGGATATACCCGATAAGGGCGCAGTACAAAAGCGTTTCCGCCTTGACCCAGAAATCATCCCCGGCTTTGCCCTCGCCCTTCGTGTTCGCAATTAAAGTCGTAACCAGCTTCAAAATGTCCTTTTCGCTGTGCAGATAGGCAAAAGGATTGTAGTGCATGGACTTTTTGAAGTTGATGGTATTGAGAACCTTAATACGATACGGCTCATAGACCACTTTGCCGTTTTTGTCCTTTACGGTCTCATAGACCGGATTGCCGTGCCGGTCCTTTACCAGCTGATGATCCTTGCCCAGCTTGGGACGCATTTTCGGTGTACCGCGCTGGAGCATTTTGCCGCACTCCACCAGGATGGTGCCTTTGGGGTCTGTCACCACATAGGAACTGTGCATCTGCATCAGGTTCGGCTTTAGCCAGAACCGGGTCTTACCAGAACCGGAGCCGCCAATCACCAGTACATTTTTGTTTCTGGCAGTCTTGGGGTCCTTGGGGCGACTGTTCATGGTCAGGCTCTCCGTTTTCGTCAGAATCACATTGTTCTGAAATACAGGATCAACGTAAGGTGCAATATCCTCACGGGTTCCCCAGCGGGCCGAACCATATTCCAAACCATGTCGATATTTCTTGGCGTTCTTGCTTTTAAGATACACCGCCAGCCTCAGACCAACACCGCAGCACAGCCCTACCAACAAGTCCAATGGATGCAGGCTTGGCCAGAAACTTTGCAACGCCCCAGGCAGAACCGCAACCAGCGAAAGAAACTTTTCTGAAGCATCCGCCCCTTGTGCCATTCGCCATGCCTCTCCAAAATTGGTAGCAAACAGTCCCAGCAGGATATACGGCATATTCAGCAAAATGAGCTTTTTGATGTCCAATGTCTTTTTCATCGTTCCAGCTCCTTTCGCTTGGTGCGATCTACCACAGCATTTTTAACCATCTCTTTGAACTGGTTAAGTTTTGTCAGTACGGACGGGCGCTCTGTTTTCGTTGCCTTTTTGACCTTTTTGTTGGTGTACTCTGTAAAAGCTGCTGTCAGCGCATCCGCATCACGACCTTTGAAAAAGATCAGGTACTTGGGCGGGGAGCTGCTGCGGTCTTTCTTCACCGCATAATCCACACCGTATTTCCGGGCGATCTTCTCAAACTCCTTGATGGAGGGATCGGTGATCTCGATATTGGAAACGCCCTGGTTCTGACCAATGAGCTGCTTGACCGTCTGCTTACCCTGGGGCTTCACAGGCGCGTCCCGGCTTCTCTGCTTATTCAGCTTCTTTTCCTTGCGATGGGCAAGGTATTTACAAATGGCGGCCTTAAACAGCCGCCCGGTGAACTTTGTGCCGTTGACTACCAGCGTCAAAGTCCTGTTTTCCACTTCTTCCTGCATGGGATAACGCCTCCTTTCCACGGATTTTGCAGGGATGGTTCAAAAACTAAGGCGGTACCACCAGCCGCCGCAGAAGATACCGGGTCATCATATCATCAGCAGGATGCTGTCCCGCAGCTGGGCAAAATGCAGCTTGCCCTGGGGCGTTACCAGCGTATAGGAGCCGGTATGCCCGTGGTTGCAGTAGTCCTTAACGGTGAATAGGCCGTCGTTGGCAGGTTTTGCATAAGGCAGTACATTCCCGGATGGGGCGCGGTACACAAACCGCTGTTTCAGCAGGAAGCGGATAAACCGACGTTCCGGCACAACCAGTTCCTTGGCGGTGGTACGGAGATTGGTGCTGTGCTTGAGGTCGATAAACAGGTCATAAAAGGCTGCCTTGCCCTCCAGCATGGCGTTTTCCTCACGAAGTGCCGCATTTTTCTCGCGCTCGGCCAGCAGGTCGGAGCATAGCTTCATCATGGCTTCCGGGGAGGTAGCGATCTCCCACAGCTTTTCTCTGGTGATGTAGGCCCCATGCTTGCGGATAGAGGGCAGCACCTCATCGAACACCCAGCGTTCAAATCGTTCCGCAGAGGGCAGCTTGCTGTGAACGATCAGGCGGTACACATCGCCTTCGGGAATAAATTTCATTCGCTGAATACCGCCGTTAGAAGGGGTCGGTAAAACGCAGACCCCTTTGCAGTGGGCTGTGATGGCATCAGCGGTACGTTGGTATCCAAGTGCTTTCGCAATATCCTTTCCGCAAAACAATACCTTGTCGTCCTGCTCAAAAGTGCGGATACTGCCAAACTCCGGGTTTTTGAAAATTTCCATTTGGTTCATAGCGTAACCTCCTGTAAAAGTCGTTGTTGTGGGATGAAAAAAGACGGCCTTACCAGCCGCCTGCGTTCATATCGTGATTGACCTGTGAAGTGTAGTGGTTGCTGATGGTGGTGGGTGCGTTAAACAGCACCGTCAGCAGGTACTGCTTCATGTTGCGGACCTCGGTGGTGTTTTTCTGTAAGCTGTCCATGACAAACCGGATATGCTCGCTGTCCAGCTTCAAAAACCGGGAGCGCACCACCTCATGAGGGAAGTCGCTGCCTGCGATCCGGGTGGTTTTGCGTCTGGCACAGACGGTTTCCACCATCAGCTCCACAATCTCGTCCAGGTCCTCCCGATAGGTGGCAAACTCCCTGCACAGGTAGTCATACTCGATGTTCTCTAAAATCAATTCCCGATAATTTTCTATCTCGGAGACAGACATCGCATCCCTTCCTGTCCGTTCCGGCGGTCTTGCCGCCGCTGTTTCCCGGAAGGGAGTGGAATCGGTACTTGATCCATGAGTAATTGATTTTTGAGTATTTGATTTCTCTATATTTAATTCTGCGGGCTTTTCCGTATCCGGTTTCTCCATATCCGGGTTTCCCGTATCTGGTGAAGCCGTATCCGGCTGGGGCGTATCCGGGTTCTTCGGCTGTGGTTGCTCGTAGATAACATACTCGGTATCACTGATCCGACCCTGTTTGTCCCGCAGCTGATGACGGACAATGTACCCGGCAGCTTCCAGCTCCCGCAGCGCACCGCCGATTGCGTCCACGCCCTCTTTGCAGATGGCGGCAAGCCCTCTGGTGGTATAGTTCCAGTCCTCCGGTAAGGACAGCATCATGGAAAGCAGCCCCTTGGCTTTCAGGGACAGCTTTCCGTTGCGTAAATGGTGATTGCTCATTACGGTATAATCTCTGGTTCGTTCAATGCGAAATACGGCCATTGACCTCACTCCTTCCAAATTTCTCAGGGTATGAAAAAAGCCACAATCCTGTAAAAAGAATTGTGGCAGTCAGCAGTTTTGTTCACTTTTTCTGCGCCGGTAGGGGCGCTTGGGAATGGGCGGTTTATCCAACAGGTCATCTCCCTGAGAGAATGGCAGAGTTTGCAGAACACAGTCAATCTCCATAGATTCCATATCATGCTGGGAATGGCAATCCTCCCGGATTGCTTCCCGGATTTCCTTTACAGTACACATTTCAATCCTTTCCTTTCGCAGTAATGATTTGTTTATGAGTGGCGGCGGCGCTTGTCCGGCTTAAAATCGAGGATATGTCCCTCAATCACACGGGCATACCGCTTGATTTTGATTTCCCGATGCTGCTGGCTTTGCAGGGCAGCCTGATACCCGTCCTCGGTCAAAAACAGCCGCATTTCATCACCGGGACTGCCGTAGGCACAGGAACGCAGGACAGAAAACTCAATCATCCGGCGGGTGTTGTCCTGAAAACGCTCCACGGCAAGAATGTTGTGTCCTTTCAGCTCACGGGCTGAAATATCTCTCATAGGCAGCTCCTTTCATCGTTCCTGGTCTCTCTGACGCTTTCTTTGCCACTGTTCCAACAGCTTGATAATGGTTTCCTGCATCCTTGCCGGAGTATAGCTCTTGGGAAAATACTTCCGCAGGGTGTCTGAGGTGAATGTCACCTTGTCCAGATCGCTTTTCTTTTCCTCGCCCATAATGGCCCGCATCACATCAATGGATAAATGCCCCTCTTGGCTGAATTTCTTGAGCCGCTGGGCTTGGGAGAGAGAAGGGGTAGCTTGTTCGCTGTCCATCGCGTCCAAAAGCTGGGTCTGTTCCTCTTTTTTCAGGAACGACAGCTCATACGCCGGATTGAGAGCGATTTTTCGCTCATCCACCATATCTAACAGCTCAGGAATCAGCTCCGTCAGACGAATAAAGCGTTGAATTTGATTTTTACTTTGCCCGACTTGTTCAGCCAAAATGTCTCTGGATTTCTTTCCGTCTGACTTGTGCCCAACTTGGGCACAAGTTAAATCTCTGCGCTCGCCTTGATGCTTCATGGCATCCAGCTTCATCTTATAAGCAAAGGCCCTCTCGCTGGGGAGCAGGCTTTCACGCTGCAAGTTGCTGTCCACCATAATGATGGTGGCGGCATCGTCGTCCAAATCCCGGACAATGACCGGCATGGTCTCTTTCTCAGCCAGTTCGCTGGCTCTGTGCCGCCTGTGTCCGGCTACTAATTCATAGCCGCCCTCCGGGTCAGGTCTTGCAATCGCCGGAACCAGCACACCATACTGCCGGATACTGTCCGCAGTTTCCATCATGGATTCATCATCCTTGACTTTGAACGGATGGTTCTTAAAAGGGTGCAGCTCAGACAAGGGAATTTCCAGCACCCGTTCCCGCTGTGCATCGGCACGGCTTTCCTCGGTGGAAAACAGGTCATCTACCGATGCCAGCTCTACTTTTTTCGCGCTGCTTTTCAAGTTTTGTCACCTCCTGCGTCAGATTTTTGTAGCTTTCAGCCACCTTGCCGCCGGGGTCATGGGCAAAAATGCTCTTGCCCTCGGCGCTGATTTCCTTCGCCCGGACAGAATGGGGAATTTCCGTGCCGAACACCTTGATTTTGCTGCCGTAGGTTTCCCGCAGCAGGGCGGCGATCTCCTTGGCAAAGTTAGTGCGGTTGTCCACCATCGTCAGCAATATGCCGTCGATTTGGAGTTTGGGATTGATTTGCCGCTTCACCTTATTGACCGTCTGGAGCAGCTGTTCCAGGCCCTTGGCGGGCAGATACTCCGCCTGGACGGGGATTATGACCCTGTTGGCGGCTGCCAGGGCATTGACCGTGAGCATACCCAGGGAGGGCTGACAGTCAATCAGGATATGGGAATACTGTCCCTTGAGCGTGTCCAGATACTGCCGCAGGATAGTCTCTCGGCTCATGGCATTCACCAGAGAGACCTCCATACCAGAGAGCTGGATGTCAGCGGGCATCAGGTCAACGCCTTCCGGGTGGTGCAGGATACCCTCTCCGGGGCGTAGCGGCTCGTCCATCAGGATACGGCCCATCGCGTCGGACAGGGTAAAGGGCAGCTTGTCCGGCTGGGGGTGGCCCAGGCTGATGGTCAGGCTGCCTTGCGGGTCCCCGTCGATCAGCAGCACTTTTTTCCCGGCCTGCGCCAGCCCAATTCCCAGGTTCGCGCAGGTGGTCGTTTTGCCAACGCCGCCTTTCTGGTTGGTGATGGCGATGATTTGCGTGTTCAATGACTTCACCTCATTTCTGATTGGTGTTGTCATGTGCCTGCACAGCAGTCCTGGAAATGACAAAAGCCGCCACTTGAAACAAGTGACGGCTTCGCCTAAATCCAATATTCTACTGTGTTTGAAATCAAAAGGCTTTGAGTTCCTTTCTGCTATTCATTTGTCGTTAATGAAACACCTCCTATAATTCGACTTATTTCAGTATGATTTTTCGGTTTGGAAAAGGATGAAAAAACCAGACTGAAAACCTCAAAACCCTTGATTCTACGGGGCTTTTCCGGTTTGTCGTAATTATACCGTAAGGGCATATATTTGCAACAATTTTAATTGAGCAAGGAATGCAGTTGGAAGAAATTTCTAAAATAATGGGGCATAAAAGTATTGCAACAACCTTTGAAATTTATTGTGGCATTATTGAAGCGAAAGGGAAAATTTCAGCATTGATTGATTCCTCATTTGATCCAATTAATGCCGCTTCCAAATCTGCTGCGGGAGGGTGTACACATGAATAAAAAGCCAATTATAAAACCTGATGTTAAAGAAAGTTTTCAATATGGTGATATCGTTTCATGGAAATTTAGAGATACAATTACTCCTGTAAGAGGAAAATTTGCATACCGTTTTTCTCTGACGTTTTCCACTGGAATTGTAATTCCTATGCAAAAAGGTGGATATAGTACGAAAACAGAAGCGCTGAAAGCAAAGGAATTTGCGATTGCTGAGTTGCATTCAAAAAGGTTTATTCCTTTTGAATACACGCTAAAAGAATTTTTTGACTACTGGCTATATTATTATATGATTGATGAAAGAAAGATATCCTATCATACATTTTGTAGCTATCGCAATGTAATCTACAATTACTTTTTAAAAACATGGGATCCAAACAGCAAAATTACAGATATCGAACGTGACGATATTAAAAAAGGGCTGGATTCTATTGAAAAAGTGAGTGTTTTGCTTTTATCCTATACTGTTTTGAAAGGTGCTTTTACATACGCAAAAAACCATCAGATGATACGAATAAATCCTGTTCTAACTGCAATTCGTATGAAAAAAAAGGCTGTGAAAAAAGCTTATAATCAAGCGTTAAGAGAAGGCACTATAAAACATCAAAAAAAGGAGTATCCAATTCTTTCCATTCCGCAAATTTCATTATTGCTGTTAAAATGTAAAGAAACCAAAGCAGAAATGTATATACCATTACTTTTGACGTTAACAACCGGCCTTCGAATATCTGAAGTGATTGCAATCAAATTCTCGGATATTGATTGGTGGGAAGGGGAATTACATGTCAGACGACAGTTAGGGAGAACAACTTCAAATGATGGTGAGGCAGACAACCGATTATGTACACAAGAGGTGAAAACAAAATCTCATTCAGGAGAACGTGATATTCCTTTGGGTGATTTTGTTATAGATGAATTGATTGTGGCACGCCATAAGTATGAAACAGTGCAGAAATCCAATCCCCAATTTCAGGATCTGGACTTTGTATGTTTTAGAGAAAACGGTTTGCCCTATAACAGGGGTAATTTGGGGAAATCTTTTAAAGAACTGTTAGCAGATTGCAATTTGCCCAAAATGCGATGGCATGATTTGAGACATACATACGCAACTGTTTTAAAGGAAAATGATATTAGTTTGAAAGCGATATCTGTCTGTATGGGACATAATGGAACAGGGGTTACAAAGGATGTTTATATCAATCTTCCTGAAGAAATATATGACTGTGAGAAGGTGATTGGCAATTTTATAATAGATATTCTGCCTCAAACAGATTTTGTATTCGACATTCAGATATCTGAGAAAGATTTGCTTGAACTCCTTCCGCAAAAAGTATATAATACGGTGGGTTAACATGCTGTTTCAGAATGTTTTCTGCTGCTTCATATCAAACAATATCATATTCTCATATAGGGTGTTAAATGATAGGAAAAGCAGGACAAAATTTTTAAGAATTTAATTATAAAATAGGTGATTTATAGTATCAAATTATGTTGTGCAGTGCTATGTATTTTATGCAAGACCATGAAAATGGTGTATAATTATGCATAGTGCTGCACAGTAGAAAAAAAGTAAATTTGTTACGCAAGGGCAAAAATCAGGTGAAAAACAGCATTTTTCATACTGAAAAGCGTCCCTGAAAATCATAAAAAAACAGCTATTTTTCGTGAAAATCGAAAAAGAAAATAAGATTACTTTTTTGTATATATTAAACAAAAACGAAAGACTAACTATTAAAAGTCAAGTCTAAAATGAAAGGTTTTTAAATGAATTGCAAAAATGCATTTCAGATATAGTTGAACCTTGAAAACTGCATGACAAACAGAG
>NZ_JBQKED010000061.1:0-11369 GCF_052121495.1 Faecalimonas sp. LCP19S3_D12
GACACTCTGTTTGTCATGCAGTTTTCAAGGTTCAACTATATCTGAAATGCATTTTTGCAATTCATTTAAAAACCTTTCATTTTAGACTTGACTTTTAATAGTTAGTCTTTCATTGTAGTACAGATATGTCTGTTCTGTCAGAGGATCAATCACTTCACTTTTGCTCTTCAAATACTCTAATGAGGCACAAAGAATCGTATAAAGGCACTCATCAATATCTGCAAATGCCAAACGTCGAATTTCCTGCAAATTAGGCGCCTCGCATCTTCCCGGTTCAATATAATCCGCAATATAAATAATCTTGTCCAGCAATGTCATATGCGGGCGACCGGTTGTATGGCAGGAAATCGCATCAAGAATTTCTGTATTCTCTATCCGATATATCTCTTTTGCCAAATATGCTCCTAATTTTGCATGTAAAAGCCCAGGATTTTTCTGCTCTGCCTCAGAAATGTTTAAATTATATTTTTTGCATAATTCTATTTTTTGAGCAGATGGAATACATTTCGCACAATCATGCAAAAGCCCTGCGATCATGGCATCTTCCAAATCAGCCTCATACCGCATCGCAAGTGCGCCTGCAGTATACATAACACCAAGCGTATGCTCATACCGATTCTGATCCAAATGCATCTTTACTTTTTCCTTTATTTTACGTATTGTCAACTGCTTCATTTTGTTCTTCCTCAAATAAATGTTTTTCTGCAATATAGTTTTCAACTGCCTCTGGTACAAATTCGCTGATCGGAAGTCCTTCTTTGATTCTTTTTCGAATATCACTGGAAGAAATCTCCACATCCGGAGTATTCATAAGACGGATATCACATTCATATTTTCTTGCTAAATAATGAATCTGACTTAACATCTCCTGTGTTCCTTTACCATTACGATATGCTGCTAAAAGAATACAGGTTCTCAGCAATTTTTCCGGATGTACCCATTTTTCAATAGAAAATAAAGAATCTGCACCAATAATAAAATAGAATTCATGTTCCGGATATCGGTCTTGAAAGTAGTGCATCGTCTGATAGGAATAGGAAATCTCTTTTCTTTCTACTTCATATTTTTCCAGACGAAAATACGCATATGGCTGAATTGCTTTTTGTACCATCTCTACCCGGTTCACAGTCATGGACTCAATAGCAGTACTCAACTTATGCGGTGGATTTCCGTTTGGCAGGAACCATACCTGATCGAGTCGAAAAAGTTTATATGCATAATTTCCAAGCATCAAGTGTCCATTATGAATGGGATCGAATGTCCCTCCCATAATTCCAATCTTCATATTATTTCCTCTTTCATGCTTCACTACGGAAGTACGATTTTCTTCTTATCGTCTTTTCCTTCTTTATATAACACAATCTTTTTGCCTATTACCTGAACAACCTGGGAGCGGGTACGTTCTGCCAAAATCTGTGCAATTTCTTTCGGATCATCGGCACAGTTTTGAAGTACATTGATTTTAATTAATTCTCTGGCTGTCAACGCTTCTGCAATCGCGTTGGTAAGTTCTGGCGTCATGCTTGATTTTCCAACCTGAAAAATCGGATCCATAACCATTGCAAGACTTTTCAAATACGCTCTCTGTTTTGATGTCATGATTTCCCTCCTCTCTTATTTATAATAATCGAATTGTAACCCGTACATGCGCACTGTATCGCCTTCTTCAATTCCTGCAGCTTCCAATTCATCTAGTATTCCTGCATCCTTCAGGAATTTTTGGAAGAATGCAAATCCTTTTTCTGAGTCTAAATTTGTGTATCCAAGCATTTTTTCAATCTTAGGCCCTTCCACTACATACATGCCATCTTCTTTTTCCACCGTATATGGCAGATCAATATGAATGAGCTCCTCTTCTGGGAAGTATTCCTGCTCAAAAGTAATCGGAGCCTGTTCTAATTGTTTCAACTGATCATTTACATAATACAAAAGCTCTTTGATTCCTGCGCCAGATACACCGGAAATTGCGAATACCTTTACTCCCTTTGGTTCAAATTCTGCCCGAATATGCTCAACTGGATCTTCGTCCTCTGAGTATATCAAATCTGTCTTATTTGCTGCAATGACTTGAGGCCGTTTTGCAATCTCAGGATTATATGCTTCTAATTCTTCATTAATCTTATAAATGTCATCAACCGGATCACGTCCCTCCGATGATGCAGCATCCACTACGTGAATCATCATCTTTGTACGCTCGATATGACGTAAAAATTCATGTCCAAGTCCAACACCTTCTGAAGCCCCTTCAATCAGTCCGGGAATATCAGCTATAACAAAACTTTCCCCATCTCCTAAATCTACAACTCCGAGATTTGGATTTAATGTTGTAAAATGGTAATTGGCAATCTTTGGATTTGCATTTGTAACACGAGACAAAAAGGTTGATTTCCCAACATTCGGGAATCCAACAAGCCCAACATCTGCAATCACTTTCAACTCTAATTGTACGTTCAATTCCTGAGCTGGCTGTCCTGGCTGCGCATACTTTGGAATCTGCATGGTAGAAGTTGCAAAATGCTGGTTACCAAGACCTCCTTTTCCACCCTTTAAGATGACCTGTCTGCGGTTCTCACCTGACATATCTGCGATAACTTTTCCAGATTCCGCTTCTTTCACCACAGTTCCTTCAGGCACTTTCAAAATGATATCTTCTGCATCTTTCCCGTGGCAGCGCCTTTTTCCGCCCTGCTCGCCGTCCTTTGCTGCAAATTTCCTTTTATGTCGGTAATCAGCAAGGGTATTCAATCCTTCATCCACTTCAAAGATAACATCTCCGCCACGTCCGCCGTCACCACCATCTGGACCACCGTTGGGTACATATAGTTCACGTCGAAAACTGACATGACCATCTCCGCCTTTTCCTGAGCGAATATATATTTTTGCTCTGTCTGCAAACATCTTTCTCACCTACTTTTCTATACATTGTTTTTATTATAATATAAACCGATGGAAAAAAACAAGGCTTCAAACCAATAAGATTTGAAGCCTAATCTTTTATAATTCGTAAAATTCTTATTCAGCTACTGGATAGATAGAAACTTGTTTCTTATCTCTTCCTTTTCTTTCGAATCTTACAACACCGTCAACTAAAGCGAATAAAGTATCGTCTCCACCACGTCCTACGTTAGTACCTGGGTGAATTTTAGTTCCACGTTGTCTGTAAAGGATATTTCCAGCTTTTACAAATTGTCCGTCAGCTCTTTTCGCACCTAATCTCTTAGATTCAGAGTCTCTACCGTTCTTTGTAGAACCAACTCCTTTTTTATGAGCGAAAAATTGAAGGTTTAATTTCATCATGGTCTTACACCTCCTCAAATGTTAAATCGATATATTTCTCGTAATTTTCGTCGTCAGCCATCTCCTCTAAACCAAGAATCATAGCTTTCAACAACAGCGTCGTCTCTTTCGTAGGTCTTCCCGATATTCTATAATCGATTAAGCCCTGCTCATCATCAGATACAAGTGAGGCTTCATTCTGAGTAAAAATCTCAATTGCATTCACAGTATTGATCGTCAGCACAGAAACAGCTGCACAGACAACATCCTGACCATTCTCACTGTAACCTGCATGACCCAACGCCTTAAAACCAACACATTCATGTTTTTCGTTTTTATAAATGGTTACCTTAATCATTCCAACACCAGATTAAGCATTGATTTTTTCGATCTTAACAGCTGTGTACTGCTGTCTGTGACCGTTTTTCTTATGGTATCCAGTTTTTCTTTTATACTTGTAAACGATTACTTTTTTTGCTTTTCCGTCTCCAATTACAGAAGCTGTAACTGTAGCACCTTCTACTGTTGGATTTCCAACTTTTAATTCAGAATCGCTAACTGCAAGTACCTGGTCAAATGTAAAAGTTTCTCCAGCTTCTACACCAAGTTTTTCTACTTTAATGATATCGCCTTCGGCTACTTTGTACTGTTTACCACCTGTTGCTATAATTGCGTACATATGGCACCTCCTATTATCATTACTCGCCAATTACGGTGTCTGCATTGCAGAACTTGCAAACCTCATTGTGCGGCATACCGTTGTATTATAACATGCGACTTTATAGGCGTCAACTGTTTTTTATACTATTTTAGATAGATTTGGTAAAGAGTTCAGCTAGTACCGTAATTCCATAGATTACAAATAAACCGATAAACAACTTTACAGGACTGAACTGTAAAAAATAGTAACTGATGAAAAAGATTCCTAATGCAATGCCGGCAGCGCCATTGATTCTGGCGTACATTTTTACATCTCTAATATCCTTTTTCCGAATCAAAGGCATATCTCCCTTTATGATTGCATACAAACCTATAAGTATACATATAACTGCTAAAATCAGAATACTTGTCATTTTTTCTCCTAATCCTTCAAAATATTGTTTTGAAAATTTTATTTTTCTTTATCGGAAACTACTAATTTATCATAGAAATAACCGATAATATCTTTTCGCGTGATAATTCCGGAAAAATTTCCCTGATCATCAACTACAGGAACAAAATTCTGTTCCATTGCTTTTTCCATTAGGTCTTCCATTTTTGCTTCTGCTCGAACCGGTTTGTAGTCAAGGCGTCTTCCAACTTCCTGTATGGAAACCATCTCTGCAAGTTTTAAATTTAGATTGTGATTTCCTTTGAGCCACCAAAGTAAATCGCCTTCCGTAATGCTCCCAACATATTTTCCCTGTCTGTTGAGCATTGGGATACACGAATATCTGTGATATTCCATACGTTCCAGAACTTGTCTGACCGTATCGTCATCATAGATATGGGCAACCTCACTTTTAGGTTTTAAGAAAAACATGATATTCATATCATTCACCTTTCCAACTAGAGTTTTGCTGTCACAAAAATATCGTAAATTGCTTTAATCGCATTTTCGAAATCATGATTGCGCACACCAATTACAATATTCAATTCGCTGGAACCCTGATCAATCATCTTTACATTTACATTTGCATGCGCAAGTGCAGAGAAAATACGACCTGCTGTACCTCTTGTAGCACGCATTCCCCGACCAACAACAGCAATCAATGCAAGATCTGATTCCAATTCGATGGAGTCTGGCTGTACTGCATGATGAATTCCGGCAAGTACTTTCTGTTCTGTCTCTTCAAATTCTGACTGATGTACAAAAACTGTCATCGTATCAATGCCGGATGGCATGTGCTCGAATGAAATATGATTATCTTCAAATACCTGAAGCACTTTTCTTCCAAATCCAACTTCTGAGTTCATCATTGCCTTCTCGATTGTGATAGAAGCAAATCCTTGCTTTCCGGCAATTCCGGTAATCGTGTATTTTGGATGTCTACAAGTAGCTTCAACAATCAACGTACCTTTATCCTCCGGTGCATTTGTGTTGCGGATGTTGATTGGAATTCCTTCTTTTCGAACAGGGAAAATAGCATCCTCATGAAGAACGGTAGCTCCCATATAAGATAACTCTCTTAATTCTTTATATGTAATTGCTTCTATAGACTTCGGATTCGAGATAATTCTCGGATCTGCAATCAGAAAGCCGGACACATCTGTCCAGTTCTCGTAAAGATCTACTTTTGCCGCTTTCGCAACAATCGAACCGGTCACGTCCGAACCCCCCCTTGAGAATGTTTTGATTGTCCCGTCCGGTAAAGAACCATAAAATCCTGGAATTACTGCACGTTCGGCTTTATTTAAACGTTCTGACAGGATTTCATCTGTCTTATCTGCATCAAATTTTCCTTCTTCATCAAAGAAAATAACTTCTGCCGCATCAATGAATTCATATCCAAGATAGTTTGCCATGATAATCCCATTCAAATATTCTCCACGTGAAGCAGCGTAATCTCTGCCTGCTTTTTTTGCAAAGTTATCACGGATTATCTCAAACTCTTCTTCAAGTGAAAGCGTCAATCCTAATCCTTCAATGATCTCATTGTATCGCTCCTGAATATTTTTCAGTAAATCTGTGAATTTTTTCCCTTTCACAGCTGCTCCGTAACATTTATATAACATATCCGTCACTTTTACATCGTCTGAAAATCGTTTTCCTGGCGCTGATGGAATGACATACCTTCTACTTTCTTCTGCACGGATAATATTTCCCACTTTTTTAAACTGCTCTGCACTCGCAAGTGAGCTTCCGCCAAATTTTACTACTTTTTTCATCTTCGCACTCCTCCATCTGTCTTATCTTGCATAATTATTCTGCTGTTTGTATATTACAATCTATCTTTACAAAAAACAATGCTTTTTTACATTCTTTTACATTTTTTAAGATCATCTGTGGATAATATCTGCATATTCTGCATCGGCAGCTCGTTTTAAATCTTCCGGAAGCAGTATGAGTTGTAAGCCGATTTTTCCGCCGCTTACAATGATCTTGTCTAACTTCTGTGCGTCCTCCTGAATGATTGTCTTAAATTTTTTCTTCATCCCAATGGAGGTGCATCCACCTCGCACATATCCTGTCACTGCAGTGAGTTCTTTTAAATTCAGCATCTCAAGTGATTTCTCTCCAACTGATTTTGCGGCCTTTTTAAAGTCAATTTCTTCTGCAATCGGAATGACAAAAACATAATATGCTTTACTTTTTCCAACCGTCACAAGTGTTTTATACATTGTTTCATATGAAATTCCAAGAAGGTCCGCGACATGAATACCGTCTGTAAATTCGTCACATTCATAAGTCCGCATTTCATATGGAATTTTCATTCTTTCCAAAATCCGCATTGCATTTGTTTTTGTTTCCTTTTTAGACAAGGTTATCCCCTCCTTAAATATCCATGCTCTTACGTTTCTCTCTTGCTATCTTCGCCATATAAGTGTTATTTCCATGCTGATCCAAATACACCAGACATTCTTTTATTTTGTCCTCATTTTGTTCCAGCTCATAAGCTGCAAGTAAATGATATTTGCACCATATTTTTTCGGAAAGATTTCTGGTTCCTTTTGCAAAAAGCTTCTCATAATATTCTTTTGCAACTTTCTGTTCGCCTGTCCTTGCGTCTAATACAAGAACAGCATTGGCAAGTTTTTGTCTGAGATGCTTATTTTTCGGTTTTTTTCGAACCATATCACGCATATCTTCTATCAATCGTGCTGCTCTTGGATAATCATTTTCCATCACTGCACACAGAACTCCCAGATTTTTTACATTCTCTTTATATTTGCCTGCAAGCTTTTGTTTGCTCTCCATGTAAGCAAGCCATTTCCTCGCAGAAGCAAAATCTCCATTGACAAGATATGCGCTGATTAGATCTTGCACGAGAGCATAATAGCTGTCTGTATCTGCTTTTTTCTTTCTTTCCAACTGTTCACACTGCTCCAAAAATTTTTTCGCATCGCAGGTCTTCAGATAGTCTGACATGTACGGAGTTTTTGACTTCTGATAGCGGTCGAGCAAAAACATTGCCGCAAGAAAACATATCAGAAGTATCAGACAGACTGCTGCCATATAAAATAAAATCTGTTTCCCATTTGGAAGGAAACTGCCCAGAATAAATAAAAAAGCAACAATTAACATCGGTTTCCAAACATCTTTTAATCTCTTTTTCATCTTATCGCCTCTTTTAACGGTTTTCTTACCTTTTTCCGTGTTACTTCCACAAGCTGCAGCTTCGTAATATCCACAAGTATAGTAGAAATCGGATCTTTCCGAAGTTCCTTTTGAAATACATCGACCAGCTCAGCCATCAGCTCTTTTCCGGAAAGATTAATAAAGTCCACCAAAATGATTCCCGAAAGATTGCGAAGACGTATTTGTTTTGCCACTTCTTTCGCCGCTTCTATGTTAATTTTTAAGTAGGTCCGTTCATCTCTTTTCTTGCTGATACATTTCCCGGTGTTTACATCGATCACAGTCAATGCCTCCGTCGGCTGTATGACAAGATAAGCCCCCGACTTTAACCACACACGTTCTTTTAGTGCGTCTTCTAACTTCCGTTCAATATTATGCAGCTTATCTAAAGGAAGCAGAGTATCTTCATAACGATGCACTTTTCCCAGATCTTCCGGTTGATACATTTTCAGATAAGCGATGGTCTCTTCGTAAAGTATTGGATCTTCTATCACAATTTCTTTCAAACCATCCTGGTAAATATTTTTCAGCTCGCTCAAATATTGCTTCGGCGCCTTTTTTAAACAGGAATAGCATACACGCGTCCCTGCAATTTTTACGAGTTCTTCATACTCTTGAATTAATTGTTCAAGTTCAGCTTTCAGCACTTCTTCCGCTACATCTTTTGCATTTGTACGAATGATAAAGCCATATGCATCTGATTGATAAGAAGCTGCCAGTTTCTGAAAATGTTCTCTCGATTCTTTTGGAAGCTTTGATGAGATTCCGATCCTGGTATCTCCGGTTGTCAAAACTGCATATTTCCCTGTAAAACTAAGTTTCCCGCTGACGGTAGGTACTTTTGTCTTGACCGCCTCCTTTGAGACTTGAACAAGCAATTCATCACCGATGCAAAGTGGTTTTTTCCCAATCTTCTGAGTGAAGATCGGCGTTTCATTCTCATCAAGGGCATAATAGCATTCCACACCTTTGGCAACTTCTACGAAAGCCGCACCGATATTCGGAACAATATTTTTTACTTTTCCAACATAAATATTTCCAAGCACTGCCTGTTCTTTCGTCTCATTCGGAGAACAATGGAACTCTACAATTTCCCCATTTTCCAGAAGCGAAGTCAGAACCTGTTCTTTCCATCTTGTAATGATTAATTTCCGCTCCATTATGACACCTGATCGAGACTCACTAGTTCTCGGTTATCCTCTGTTCCCATATTTGCGTACACTTCAAGACGGTGATGTACAAATGTGATTTCTTCCGCATTCAATCCTAAAAATTGCGAAAATGCCTGCATAACAAGTTCCGGTTTCAGATTTTCCACACTTCCTGTGGCAACCTGCATGTAGATTTCTTCATCTCTCGCTTCAAACTGATAGATCATCGGTTTGATATCCACTTCCTTTTCACTCTTCTTCGTCTTTTTCACAATCATAATCTGCGGTTGCTCCAAAAAGACGTCTGCTTTTTCCTTCCAGTCATCCGGAAAAGCATGATTTTTTGCAGATGACAAATAGTCTGCTGCCGCCACAATGGACATTCCTGTACGCTTTTTATCATCAGAAATCTCTACCATATTGACCACCTCAATGCCTTCTACCATCGTTGCATTCATCCGTTCAACAGCCGCCTCAAAGTCAATCGGCTCTGTGAGTTCAATATCAAAATATTCTCCGTCGCTTGTCAAACCAACTCCGAGCGGATTGGCAAAGGACATGATCATATGCGGGCTGTATCCACCTGTAAACGCAATCGGAATATCCGCACGGCGCATTACTTTTTGAAAGAAACGCATAATATCCAAATGTCCGATGAATTTCATCACCCCATATTTACGAAATTTAATTCTTGCCTTCAAAACAAACACCTCCTCCATAGATTGCCGCGCCACATCCGGAACACTGCATCCGGCAGTTTGGTGTAACCTTTCCTTCCAATGCATTTTTCCATTCACGTTGCAGGAATTTCTTTGTCACTCCGATATTGATAAAATCCCACGGCAGGATTTCATCCAGATCACGCTCTCTCAAATTATAGAAAGCGATATCTACTCCCGTATTTTCAAATGCCTGAAGCCAAAGGTCATTCCGGAAATGTTCACTCCAGGAATCATATAGACAACCAAGTTGGTACGCCTCCAAAAGTGCTTTGCCGACACGCCTGTCTCCACGGGCAAATACTCCTTCCAGAACTGTGACATCCGCTTCATGCCAGTTATATTTCAAGCTTTTTTTATTGAGTTGTGCTTTCATCTCGTTATTTACGATATGTGCTTTTTGAATGTAATCTTCCTTGTTGCACATTTTTGCCCACTGAAATGGAGTGAATGGCTTCGGAATAAAGAATGAAGTACTTGCCACAATCTGACATTTTCCATTTCTTTGATCTTTCGGAATTTCGTAATAGCGTCTTGCTACTTTCTCTGCGAGATGAGCAATTTCCTTCATATCTTCTTCCGTCTCGGTTGGCAGTCCGAGCATAAAGTATAATTTCACACGAGTCCATCCGCCCTCAAATGCCTGTCCGGCACCTTCTAAGATAATCTCCTCGGTGAGCCCTTTATTGATAACATCGCGTAATCTTTGAGATCCTGCTTCCGGTGCAAATGTCAGACTGCTTTTTCGAACATCCTGTACTTTACTCATAACATCCAGCGAAAAGGCATCGATACGAAGCGATGGAAGTGATACGTTAATCCCTTTTCCCTTAAATTCATCAATCAGAAAATTTACAATTCCCTGGAGCTGTGAATAATCACTGGAGCTCAGTGAGCTCAAAGAAATCTCCTCATGTCCAGTGCTTTTTAGCATCTGATACGCATATTCTTTTAGTCTCTCCAAATCTCGTTCACGCGTCGGGCGATAAAGCATACCCGCCTGACAGAAACGACATCCGCGAATACAACCTCTTTGAATCTCCAGTACAACACGGTCCTGTGTCGCTTTGATAAATGGCACGACCGGTTTCTCCGGATAGTAAGTATTTGTGATATCCAGCACCATCTGTTTTTCAATCGTACGTTTTGCATGTACGTTGTTCGGCTCAAAAGATGCAATTGTTCCATCTTCATTGTAAGTCACATCATAAAAAGCCGGCACATAAAGTCCCGGGATATCTGCTGCACGCTCCAAAAACTCTTTTCTAGGCGCGCCGGAAGCTTTCCACTCCTTATAAGCGTCCAACAGTTCATTGTAAACGGTCTCGCCTTCCCCGATATAGAAAATATCAAAAAAGTCTGCTAACGGCTCCGGATTGTATGTACACGGACCACCGCCAATGACAATCGGATCATCATTTCCACGATCTTTTGCAAACAATGGAATCCGGCTTAAGTCAAGCACCTGTAAAATGTTCGTGTAACACATCTCATATTGAATTGTAATCCCAAGAAAATCAAATTCTTTGATAGGATCCTGAGACTCTAATGCAAACAATGGGATATTCTGTTTTCTCATAATCTCGTCCAAATCCGTCCATGGAGAATAGACACGTTCACACCATACATCCTCTCTGCGGTTGAACATATCGTATAATATCTGAATTCCAAGATGGGACATCCCGATTTCATAGACATCCGGAAAGCACATGGCAAAACGGATATCCACCTCATTTTTGTTTTTCATCACCGAGTTCACTTCGTTCCCGATATACCGGGCCGGCTTCTCGATTTTTAGTAATATTTCATCATTTAAAGCTAGTTTTCTCATATTTCTCCTCGTATTATAAAGTAGTAGTGTTTATAGACCCTCTCCAAGGTCTATATGCTATACTGTTGGAGATACTGTGGATTGTTTAAAACCTCCTACCATTCGATGGTTTA
>NZ_JBQKED010000062.1:0-11198 GCF_052121495.1 Faecalimonas sp. LCP19S3_D12
CTTTTCTTTGAAGAAAAATGTCCGTAAACCTTGATTTCAAGCCAACTTTTCAATATTTCCAAGCACTTTATTCTGTTGTGAGAATTTCTTCTCAATTATTTCTGCACAATATTTATGATTCTTCCTGGCACGTAAATTTCTTTTACGATTGTTCCTGTCAGTTTATCTGCAACTGCTTCTTTACCAGCTTTAATCGCATCTTCTTTTGATACGTCTGCCGGAACTGTCACAACTGCTCTTGTTTTTCCGTTAATCTGAACAGCAACTTCGATTTCATCATCTCTCATTGCATCTTCATCGTATGTCGGCCATCCTGCATTGAATACAGTTCCTTCGTGACCTAACTGCTGCCATAATTCTTCTGCCATATGTGGTGCAAATGGCGCCAACAATACAGCAAATGTGCTCAATGTTTCTTTATCGATTCCGCCTTCTTTTTTCGCGATATCAATTAATTTATTGTTGTATTCCATGAAACCGGAAATAACCGTATTTAAGCTGAAGCTTTCGAGACGTGTTGTGATATCGTATACCATTTTGTTACGAATCTTGATCATCTCTTTTGTCGCTTTTACGTCTGCATCTTTGCTGTCCATAACAAGGTTCCATACACGGTTCAAGAAACGGTATACACCGTCGATTCCGCGGTCATCCCATTCTGCATCTAATTCCGGTGGACCTACAAATAATTCGTACATTCTAAGTGAATCGCATCCGTAATCTCTTACAAGATCATCCGGCGATACTACGTTTCCTTTTGATTTACTCATCTTGATACCATTTTTACCAGTGATCATACCTTGGTTAAATAATTTCTTAAATGGCTCGTCAAAGTCAACTGCTCCGATGTCATATAAGAATTTTGTATAGAAACGTGAGTATAATAAGTGAAGAACCGCATGTTCTACTCCACCGATATACATATCAACTGGAAGCATCTCGTCTGCTTTTTCTTTGGAAACCAATGCTTCTGAGTTATGGTTATCTACATAGCGCAAGAAATACCATGAAGATCCTGCCCACTGAGGCATTGTGTTTGTCTCACGTTTTGCCGGTTTTCCACAAACCGGACAAGTTGTATTTACCCAGCTTTCGATTCCTGCAAGTGGAGATTCGCCTGTTCCTGTCGGTTCGTAAGAATCTACTTCCGGTAATGTCAATGGAAGCTGATCTTCCGGTACCGGAACCGCTCCACAATCCGGACAGTGTACGATCGGGATTGGTTCTCCCCAGTAACGCTGGCGTGAGAATACCCAGTCACGTAATTTGTAATTCACTGTTGCTTTACCGATTCCACGTTCCTCAATGATATGTGGTGCTTCTTTTTTCAGAACCGCAGATTCCATTCCGTTCCATTCTCCGGAATTGATCATTGTCCCGGAAGCCTCTGTGTAAGGTTCTGTCATATTTTCGATTTCTTTTCCGTCTTTTGCAATTACCTGAATAATTGGAATATTGAATTTTGTTGCAAATTCGAAATCACGATCATCGTGAGCCGGTACACACATAATAGCGCCTGTACCGTAATCAGCCAATACATAATCGGATAACCAAATTGGTGTCTTTGCTCCATTAATCGGGTTGATTGCATAAGAACCTGTGAATACACCTGTTTTTTCTTTATCCTGAAGACGGTCTACATTTGATTTCATAGAAGCTTCGTAAATATATTTTTCTACGGCTTCTCTTGTCTCATCTGTTGCAAGGCTTGCTGCCAAAGCATGCTCCGGTGCAAGTACCATAAATGTTGCTCCGTGCAGTGTATCTGGTCTTGTTGTGTAAACTGTAATTTTTTCGTCTTTTCCTTCTACCTGAAAATCAACTTCTGCACCGAATGATTTTCCAATCCATTCTGCCTGCATTTTCTTAACTTTTTCTGGCCAGTCTAATTTATCAAGGTCCGCTAAAAGACGTTCCGCATATTTTGTGATACGGAGCATCCACTGACGTAAGTTTTTCTTTGTCACTTCTGTTCCGCAGCGCTCACATTTTCCGTTCACTACCTCTTCATTTGCAAGTCCTGTCTTACATGAAGGACACCAGTTAATCGGGAACTCTTTTTCGTAAGCTAATCCTTCTTTGAACATTTTTACAAAAATCCACTGTGTCCATTTGTAGAACTCAGGATCTGTTGTATTTACTTCCATATCCCAATCATAAAGTGCTGCAATTTCGTTGATCTGGCGTTTGATGTTCTTTACATTCTCCGCTGTGGAAACTGCTGGGTGAACACCCATCTTAATTGCGTAATTCTCTGCCGGAAGTCCGAATGCATCCCATCCCATCGGATGTACGATATAGTATTTCTGCAATAATTTGTAACGGCTCCACACATCAGAGATTACATAACCTCTCCAGTGTCCTACGTGAAGACCATTTCCTGACGGATATGGAAACATATCCAGACAGTAATACTTCTCTCTTTTCCCATTTTCATCTGATTTAACATTTACCGGGTTCTTTTCCCAGTTCTCACGCCATTTCTTCTCAATGGCTTTGTGATTATAAGGTGTTGCCATTATTTTTCCCCTTTCTGCTTGTAATTCTTGGTGAGGTTCTTTCGAACCAAAAAAGCCTTCTCATCTCAAAAGAGACGAAAAGGCTTGAATTTCCGTGGTACCACTCTCATTCATTCCGCATCCTGCGAAATGCACTCATTGCTTCTGTAACGGGAATTCCCGCTTCTGCCTATGTTACTTGACGAGGTCTTTTCGAGTCTAGTAACAAGGTACAACTCATCGGCTTGGTGAGGTTCTTTCGAACCTAGCGATGTAGTTGTTTCTATTCCTGTTACTTGACGAAATTTTTTTCATCAGTCATTTCAGCAAAAGAACTCCGAGGCGAGTTGGGAGATTACGCTGCTGTCTTGCACCATCCGACAGCTCTCTGAAAACGATAGGCTCTTAATACTCCTCATCTATGTTTTTTGATATTATTTCATTGATTGAATTTAATCTCTTGTATTGTACCATACTAAAATATTTTGTCAAGAATTGAACCACGATTTTCTGAAAATTGAAAACAGACCGATGTGTGAACTGTTACTATAAATCATCCACCAATGCACTGCTTTTTGCATACGCGGTACTTCTCGCCTCAAAGAAATCTGTCTTAATTGCATTTGCATTGGAATACTGGTTCACCCAACGCATACTCTCCGGCTCTGTCTCATGCCCTTCATAAATTGGTGCAAACCCAAGGTTTGTGCATCGCAAATTTCCAAGATACTGCACATAATCCGTGATCATTTCCTGATTCAGTCCTTGCACATCATCTCCGATTACGTAATGTCCCCACTTGATTTCCTGCTCGCAGCCCTCTTTGATCATACTGCGGTATTCGTCTATATATTGCTCGGTAAATAGATCCGGTTGTTCTTTCTTCAGTTCAATTAAAATATTGCGAAACAACCACAAATGAGTGTTTTCATCCCGATTGATATAGCGAATCTCCTGTACCGAACCCGGCATAAGCTGGTTTCTCCCAAGATTATAGAAGAACATAAATCCGCTGTAAAAATAGATTCCTTCTAAAATATAGTTTGCCACAATCGTCTTCACCAGCATTTCCATGCTCTTTTCTGTCTGAAATGCATTATAAAGATTTCCGATAAATTCATTTCTCGCAAGCAAATGTTCATCTTCCTTCCACTGATACAAAACCTCGTTTCGCTCCTGCGGCTCGCAGATGGTATCCAGCATGTAGCTGTAACTCTGGCTGTGCACCGCCTCCTGAAACGCCTGAATAGACAGACATAGATTGACCTCATTTGCCGTGATATACTCGCTGATACCCGGAAGATTTGCCGTCTGGATACTATCAAGAAAAATGAGAAATGACAGAATTTTATCGTATGCCCGCTTTTCTGCTTTCGGAAGATTTCGGTAATCTTTAATATCCACTCCCAGATTAATTTCCTCCGGAATCCAGAAATTATTCATCGCCTGGCGATACCAGCCGCTCACCCATGTGTATTTCATATTGTTAAAATCATTGAGATTTGTTGTGTTTCCACCAATCATTTTCCGCTTCCGCACCTGTATATCTCCGTTCGGATTAAAAAGCGGTCTTTTCTTTAATTGTTCCATTATTCCATCCCTTTCTGTTGCCATTTACTAAGAAGAGCAGACTTCACATTCCTCCACTTCCAAACTTTTTGAACGTATATAATAAATCGTTTTCACGCCTTCTTCCCACGCAAGAATATAAAGATCCAACACTTTTCGGAACGTATACTCGTTCGTAATATAAAGATTCATGCTCTGTGCCTGATCGATATGACGCTGGCGCACTCCACATGCGCGCACGGACCACTTCTGCTCGATGTAGTGTGCATTTTTGTAGTACCAGAATGTCTCCATAGAAAGCTCCGGCGCAACACGCGGCATCAATCCATTTTTCTTTTCTTCGAGGAAATACCGATTCATGATTGGGTCAAGTCCTGCAGTCGTTCCAGCGATAATGCTTGTACTGCTCGTCGGCGCTATCGCTAGAAGGTAAGCATTTCGGAGTCCCTGCTGTTTGACTTTTTCCCGAAGCTGATTCCATTTTTCTGTATTCAAATCTCGTTTATCAAAATATGTGCCTGTCTGCCAATCGCTTCCCTCAAAATATGTGTAACTTCCCTTTTCTTTCGCAATCTCGCTACTTGCCTCAATTGCCGCATAATGAATCTTTGAAAAGATGTCCTCGGCAAATTGTAAATGCTGCTCGCTCTCCCATGAAATTCTCTGTTTTGCAAGCATATGATGATATCCACTCACACCCAGTCCGATCGGGCGATATTTCTCATTATTGATTTTCGCATACGGAACAGGAAAGAAATTCAGATCAATGACATTGTCAAGTGCCCGCACCGCACATTTTGTAATATCCGCAATCTCTTCCTCATCTTCCACGTTCAGATGTCCCAGTGACAGGCTCGCCAGATTACATACAACAAACTCGCCCGGTTTTGTGACCGTGACAACCACTGTTTCTCCATTCACCGTTTCTACTCGCTCTTCCACTTCCTCGATTCCGCTCATGTTCTGCGCAATCTCCGTACAAAGATTACTGCAATAAATCATACCTTTATGTCCATTCGGATTCATGCGGTTGACATGATCTCGATTAAATGTAAACGGCGTGCCGGTCTCCACTGCGCTTTTGATAATCAGCCGGATAATGTCTTTAATCGGAACGACTCTCTTTTTAATCCGATCATCCTGCACACAGTCCAAATATTTCTCTTTCCACGCTTCTCCATAACAGTCTTCCAGCGCATAGCCCTTCACCGTGAGAATCTCGTGAGGACACATCAGATACCAGTCTCCCTCGATATTGTCTCTTGCCTGCTCCCAAAAATAATCCGGGTAGCAGACTGCCGGGAACACATCGTGCGCTTTCATACGATCATCCCCATTATTTGTTCGCAAATTCAAAAACTCCGGCAGATCTCTGTGCCACACATCAAGATAAACTGCAACTGCCCCTTGACGCACACCAAGCTGATCAACTGCGACCGCCGTGTCGTTTGCAAGACGAATCCAACGTATCACACCTCCTGCTGCCCCCTCAAATCCTCGGATAGCGCTTCCGCTTGCCCTCACTTTTCCAAAATACATTCCCATTCCTCCGCCAAATTTACTTACTTTGGCAAAATTATCGATACTTCGGTAAATTCCATTTAAACTATCCGGAACAGTATCTATGAAGCAAGAAGAAAGTTGGTGATACGGTTTTCTTGCATTCGATAACGTCGGTGTCGCCATCGTCACTTGAAGTTTACTGAGCATATCGTAAAAGAGTTTTACCCAAAGCGTCCTGTCTTTCTGCTCTTTCATCGCCAGATGCATGGCAATTCCAAGAAACATCTCCTGCGGACTTTCCAGTGCCACACCTTTTCCAGTGTGGATCACATAACGGTTGAGCAACAATTCCAATCCCGAATAAGTAAATAAATCATTTCTCTCAGGAGCTAAAAATGTCTCAAATTCGTCGATTTCCTCTTGCGTATAATACTCCAAGATATACTTTCCATATAGTCCTTGCTCTGTCAAATATACAATTTTTTCATACAGTGTTGTAATCTCACATGATTCCTCTGCTTCCCTCAGTTCTCTTTCAAAAGCAAACATCAACAACCTTGCCGCAATCATCTCCCATTTTGGAGCTTCCTGTGTAGTCAACTCCACAGCCGCCTTGACCAAAAGTTGCAGATTTTCTTCTATTGAGAGTTCCGGTTTCTGAAATGCCAGAAATTTATCTTCCAATATCCCCAGATAATATATCTCTTCCGGGAAATCATTCTGAATCGCCTCCATACAAGAGGCAATCTCTGTAAAATCTTGAAATGTCTCTATCATCTTTTGTCTATTTCCCATATTTTTACCTCATTACTATTTATAGTGTTTCCCAAAACAGAATACCACAATATATAGTCATTTTCAACCATAAGAATGTATTCTGCTTTGCGAAATTCCTATACGCTAAAAAGACACATGATTCTACATCATGTGCCCGTTATCTGTCTGTTCTTAAATTTGTTCTAAAGCCTGCCCAATATCTTCTAAGATATCTTCAATATGTTCTGTTCCAATGGACAGTCTGACTGTACTGTCATAAATCTGCTGCTCTTCCAACTCTTCTTTTGACAGTTGTGAATGTGTTGTTGTCGCCGGATGAATGACGAGACTCTTTACATCCGCCACATTCGCAAGCAGCGAAAAAATCTGTAGACTGTCAATAAATTTGTGTGCTTCCTTTTCACCGCCAACAATATCAAATGTAAATATCGATCCTGCACCATTCGGAAAATATTTTTGATATAATGCGTGATCCGGATGTTCTGGTAAAGATGGGTGATTTACACGCTTTACTTTCGGGTGATTTTCCAAAAATGCTACAACTTTTTTTGTGTTCTCTATATGTCTTTCCAATCTCAGTGACAAAGTCTCCACACCTTGCAGTAAAAGGAATGCATTAAATGGAGAAATGCACGCCCCTTTGTCTCTCAGCAAAATTGCTCTGATATATGTCACAAAAGCAGCCTCCCCGGCGGCATCCACAAAGGAAATACCGTGGTAGCTCGGATTTGCCTCTGCAATGTTCGGATATTTTCCGGATTTCTTCCAATCAAACTTTCCGGAATCTACAATAATACCTCCGAGAGATGTCCCATGACCGCCAATAAACTTTGTTGCAGAATGTACAACGATATCCGCTCCATATTGAATCGGTTGAATAAGATATGGGGTTCCAAATGTGTTGTCAATCACAAGCGGAATATTATGTCTATGTGCAATCTCGGCAATCGCTTCTATGTCCGGGATATCGCTGTTTGGGTTACCTAATGTCTCAAGATAAATCGCTTTTGTCTGTTCCTGTACCGCATCTTCTACTTCCTGAATGTCGTGTACATTGACAAATGTCGTCTGTATTCCCTGTCTTGTAAGAGTGTTCTCCAACAAATTATAGGTGCCTCCGTATATCGTCTTCTGCGCTACAATATGGTCACCTGCCTGTGCGAGCGCCTCAATCGTATACGCAATCGCTGCCGCTCCGGATGCAACTGCCAATGCCGCTGCACCACCTTCTAATGCAGCTATTCTTTTTTCCAACACATCTTGTGTAGAGTTCGTCAATCTTCCATAAATGTTTCCCGCATCGCTAAGTCCGAATCTGGCTGCCGCATGTGCAGAATCGTGAAATACATACGATGTCGTCTGATAAATCGGCACTGCTCTCGCATCTGTTGCAATGTCTGCCTGTTCCTGTCCTACATGTAACTGCAATGTTTCAAATCTATATCCCATATTTTCTACCTCTCTTTTTATCAAATTGTCTGGTTCTCGATTTTCTTAACAATAACAGCACATTCGCCCATTTCTGAAATTATGTCTCAACATGAAAAACACTATTTTCATATACCCCATCTCCAATGCTTTTTTATTTCTTAGATATTACCCCTTAATTCCTACCTTGTCAATATGTTTTATGGGCTTTTTGTTTCGAAAAACATCTTTTTGAAAAACAGTAACAGTATTTAATTGCTCAATTCACTTAATTTGACTTCATCAACTAGAATCGAGCTAATATCCGTCTTCTCTAAATACTCTACAATTTCATCTCGCTTTCCTGAGATACAATAATTCTTTGCTTCCAACACATCTAATTGTTTCGCATCTTCATAACATTCTCTCAGTGCACTCTCTTTCCCTTCACCCGGAAATACATATTTACTGCTTTGTAAATCTAAAGAGTTCCATATATCCATATGATCCAGCAAATCTTTTAAGTGAGAAAGATACGTCTCTTTCAGCTGCGCCTCTGTCATCTCTGTTCGCGCTGCATCCTCTCCACCAATCAAAGAGTCCCGCAACGCAAGCCCTCCTTGAAACGCTGAATTTGGCTGATAGACTTCCACCCATTGCACATCCACAGCTTCTTTCCGAAGTTCTTCCACCTCTTTCGGACTTTCTGCCCCGACAGAAAGATATAGAATCGAAGACTCCGGAAGTTCTTTGATTTTTTCAAGATATTCTTCTTTTTCTTCATATGGATTCTCAAATCGATTTGCCCGAAATGAAGTTACGAATCCACTGTCTCTCCAGTTCACATATTTTCCATACTTCATATCAACCCACACATTTGGCACACCATAAATCACCGGACTTCTCCGGTCTGTAATCTGCATAGACAACTCATATCCTGCAAATCCCTTTTTCTTTACTTTTAATGCAACGAGTTCCGCATACGGCTGTGTCGTCTCCCAATAATTTTTCAGAGTTGTCTGCATCTGACTGTGCTCTCCCTCATTTAGCTTTGCCGGGTTGATAAAAATTGCATTCAAAAATGGATTAATAATAAGCAGCAGCACAAGAACCACTCCAATAATTCCGGCCAACGTACGGCATACAATCTTCTGAATCTTTTTCTTCATTCTCTGTTCAATTTTCTTCTCCAGTTCTTCCTGCTGCGGCATATCTTCCAGCATCGCTTCCAATTCCTGATCTAATTTGTTTTCATTCCATTCTTTCATGATTCTCCCTCCAATCGTTCTATTAATTTTTGTTTCGCCCCTTTCCATCTCTTTCTACCAATAAAACACATCCATATCTATTTTGTGACATCTTATATCGATTATTATAACAAAAGACAGATACAATTTCTGCATCTGCCTTTCATTTCTTATTCATCTTTTATGTTTTTCTGTACGATCTTTCGCATCATGTCCCACACTGATGTTGATATCCCTCCCACTTTTTCGTTTCTTTTATAAATCTGGGATTTTTTCTCAGGCTACTCTTAGACTGCCTTACCTTTACTTCCACAAATCTCCATCTTTTGCATTGCATATTGTTTGACATTCTCTCTGCCACATGCGTTGTATTTTTTAGGATCAATCGTCTCTGGATTTGTCTGTAAGACTTCAGTCACTCCTTTTGTGAATGCAATACGAAGATCTGTAGCGTAATTTACCTTACAAATTCCTCTTTTGATACATTCCTTTACCGTATCATCCGGCACACCTGATGTTCCATGCAAGACTAATGGAATAGAGACCATTTCCCTGATTTCACTCAGGCGCTGCACATCTACTTTCGGAATCCCTTTGTAAACTCCGTGTGCCGTTCCGATTGCAACAGCTAAAGAATCAATTCCTGTTTTTTCTACGAACTGCGCAGCTTCTTTTGCATCTGTATAACCGCCATCGCCGCCATCCAGATCATCTTCTTTCCCGCCAACTTTTCCAAGTTCTGCTTCTACGGGAATACCACTCGGATGGCAGGCATCTACAACCGCTTTTGAAACAGCAATATTTTCCTCAAAGCTTCCATGAGAGCCATCTATCATAATAGATGTATATCCTACTCGCAGGGCTCTCATCGCTAATGAGAAACTATTTCCGTGGTCTAAGTGCATCACCACTGGTACTGTCACTTCTTGCGCGGCAGCCATTGCATTATTATAAAAATACTTTAAATCAGCATATTTTACGGTAGACGGTGTTGTTTGCAAAATTACAGGGGATTGCGATTCTTGTGCTGCTGCAACCACAGCCTGCACCATCTCCATATTTTCTACATTAAATGCCGGTACTGCATACTCACGTTTTTGTGCATCTAAGAGCATCTGTTTTGTTGTCGCTAATGGCATAATTCTCCTCTTTTCTCAAGTTGTTCTACTTGAACTTGTTTCTCTATCATCTCAAATTTGCTATACTCAAAATCTCCTGTGTTCTCCGAAAGTGCATTGGCAGTTGCAACCGCCATCGCATATGCTAATGCTTTTTCCGGTGAATACTCTCTTATCATGGCAACTGCAAAGGCTCCAACCATAGAATCTCCACAGCCTACAGTATTCACCGCAGTGATTTTAGGTGGTGTTCCTCTGAAAACGCCTTCCTCACAGATCAAGACTGCTCCTTCTCCACCAAGTGAAACTACAACATACGGTATCCCCATATCATAGATTTTTCTGGCACACTCAATAATCTGTTCGTTTGTTGTAAGTTTTATCTGAAACAACATTTCCAGTTCATCTTTGTTTGGCTTTACCATTGTAGGTCTTGCTGACAATGCATTTTTTAACAACTCGCCACTGGTATCAAGTATTACTTTCCTACCTTGTTCTTTTGCCATCTGTATCATATTTTGATAAATGGTTGCTGACATTCCTCCCGGAGCACTGCCTGATATGGTTATCATCGCACTTTTTTTAACAATATTCCCAAACTCAGTTAGAAATTCAGTTTCATTTTCTTTTGTCACTGTAAAACCTGGTTCTAAAAATTCTGTAGAGCCATATTTTTTATCTAATATGTTGATGCAGCTTCTTGTCTCACCTTCTACCTGTACGAACTGATACGGTATCTGTTCTTTCTCTAATAAATATTCCAGATAGCGTCCATTAAACCCTCCAACAAATCCTGTAGCAAGTACCTCTTCTTTACACAAATGTATAATTTTGGCAACATTAATGCCTTTGCCACCTGCTGTATTTCTGCATTTTGCGACACGCATCACCTCACCATTTTTCATATCATTTGCAAGATAATATGCTTTATCTATGGAAGCGTTTAGTGTAACTGTTGTAATCATTTAATCACGTATAATCCAATTATCCTCTTTTGAGGATAATGGATTATTCTCCTTTCTCCCAATCTCTTGGGTTTTATCGAATACTCCATTATAATACTTAAAGCACTGTGGATC
>NZ_JBQKED010000063.1:0-10954 GCF_052121495.1 Faecalimonas sp. LCP19S3_D12
CGGTATGTAATTGGATTGCGCCCAATGAAGCATTTAGAAGAAGTGTTAAATTCTTAAAAAAGAGACAGCAGGCAAAGTCAGAAAAAGAGGATCATTCATGCGTTTGTCGTGCACAACGTAATCTTTCTCTTGACAAATATTTTTTTGGTGATATACTTTGATTATCAAAATACTTTAAAATAAAAATATAAGAAAGCAAAAACAATATAGTTTGGAGAAAAATAATGATAGGAAAAATAAGTGGAACGGGTTCTTATGTACCATCAAGGTATCTGGATAATCATAATCTGTCACAGATAGTGGATACCTCAGATGAGTGGATTCGAGAGCGAACAGGAATAATCAGGAGACATATTGTGGAGGCAGACACGACGGTTTCGATGGCGGCACAAGCTGCAGAAAAAGCGTTGGAATCGGCAAAGATGCTGCCCGAAGAAATTGATTTGTTGATTGTATCTACGATTTCTTCGAATGTGATTCTGCCCTGCACAGCGTGTGAAGTCCAAAAGCAGATTCATGCAGTACATGCGACCTGTTTTGATCTGAATGCAGCCTGTACAGGATTTTTGTTTGCATACAATACGGCACAGGCTTATATCGCAAGCGGCATGTATCAAAATGTATTGGTGATCGGGGCGGAGAGTTTATCGAACCTCGTGGATTGGAAAGACAGAAGCACCTGTATCTTGTTTGGAGATGGAGCGGGGGCAGTGGTACTCAGGGCAGAAGAGGGAGAGTCATATCATATGGTGACACATTCCGATGGGAGCAAGGGAGAAGCACTGACGTGCGACACAGGTTCGTTTATGAAAATGGACGGGCAGGAGGTCTTTAAGTTTGCGGCAAGACAGGTTCCGGCTTGTATCACAGAAGTGGTGGAACACAATCACTTAATGGTAGAAGATATTGACTATTTTATATTACATCAGGCAAACCGGCGGATTGTGGAGGCGGTTGCCAAAAGGATGAAGGTAGAGCTGACAAAATTTCCGATGAATCTGCAGGAGTATGGAAATACATCTTCTGCCAGTATTCCATTATTGTTGGACGAGATGAATCGGGAAGGCAGACTAAAGAAAGGGCAAAAGCTTGTCCTGGCTGGATTTGGAGCAGGTCTCTCGTGGGGAGCAAGCTTGTTAGAGTGGTAATTTCCCTTTGGGATTACATAAAAACAGAATCAAAAATAAGTGAGATAAAAGGAGAAAAAAAGATGTTAGAGAAAGTAAAAGAAATTGTAGCAGATTCATTGGGAGCAGATGTAGAGACACTTACAGAGACGACTTCTTTCAAAGAAGATTTGGGAGCAGATTCGTTAGATTTGTTCGAGATGGTAATGGCATTTGAGGAAGAGTTTGAAAAAGAGATTCCATCAGAAGATTTAGAACAATTAACAACCATTGGAGCGGTGGTAGCATATTTGGAAAAATAGAAAAGGAACAAGATGATGAAGACAGAGATCACAAAGTTATTAGGAATTGAATATCCAATCATTCAAGGTGGTATGGCCTGGGTTGCAGAATATCATCTTGCCGCCGCCGTATCAGAAGCCGGAGGTCTGGGACTAATTGGAGCAGCAAGTGCGCCGCCAGAATGGGTGCGTGAGCAGATCAGAGAAGTGAAGAAGCTTACAAACAAGCCATTTGGTGTGAATATTATGCTTATGAGTCCGAATGCGGACGAGGTGGCAAAGATTATTGTCGAGGAAGGAGTCCCTGTTGTGACGACGGGGGCTGGGAATCCTGAAAAATATATGCAGATGTGGAAATCTGCGGGTGTGAAAGTGGTTCCGGTTGTCGCATCGGTAGCAATGGCGAAGCGGATGGAGCGCTGTGGGGCAGATGCGATTGTGGCAGAAGGGACAGAAGCCGGAGGTCATATCGGAGAGAATACGACGATGGTTCTGGTGCCTCAGATTGTAGATGCGGTTTCGATTCCGGTCATCGCAGCCGGAGGAATTGCGGATGGAAGAGGAATTGCCGCAGCGTTTCTGCTGGGAGCAAGAGCAGTTCAGATGGGAACACATTTTGTAGTGACAAAAGAGTCTCAGGTGCATGAAAATTATAAAAAATGTATTTTAAAGGCAAAGGACATTGATTCGAGAGTGACAGGCAGAACAACCGGTCATCCGGTGCGTGCACTCCGCAACCAGATGACAAAAGAATATCTTCGTCTGGAAAAAGAAGGAGCCTCTTTTGAAGAGTTGGAGCTGCTTACACTTGGAGGTCTGCGAAAGGCAGTGGTAGAAGGCGATGTTGTGCACGGAAGTGTGATGGCAGGCCAGATTGCAGGAATGGTCAAAGAAGAGATGACCTGCAGAGAGCTGATTGAAAAACTGGTGAGGGAGACAGACTCATTGATGAAAGGAACCGGCTTTTATGAGTAAGACAGCATTTATTTTTCCGGGGCAGGGCGTACAGAAAGCCGGCATGGGAAAAGATTTTTATGAAAATAGTGAAGTGGCAAGATACATTTACGATACCGCAACGGAAGCATTGCAGCTTGATATGAGGAAACTTTGCTTTGAAGAAAATGCGAAGCTTGACAGGACAGAATATACACAGGCAGCGCTTGTAGCTACCTGTCTTGCGATGGCGAGAGTGTTGGAAAGCAAAGGAATCAGACCGGATGTGACCGCGGGATTAAGTCTTGGTGAGTACTGTGCCGTGGCGATGGCAGGAGGAATTAATGACCAAGATGCTATTATGGCGGTAAGGCAGAGAGGAATTTTGATGCAGGAGGCAGTACCTTTGGGAGTCGGGGCAATGGCAGCGATTCTTGGAATGTCAGGAGAAGCGGTAGAGGCTGTCTTAGAGGAGATACCAGATGTATTTGTTGCAAATTACAATTGTCCGGGACAGATTGTGATTACCGGAAAGGCGGAAGCGGTTCAGAAAGCAAATGAGGCGCTGTTGTCCAGTGGCGCTAAAAGAGCCATTTTACTGAATGTAAGCGGACCATTTCATTCGCCGTTTTTGAAAGAAGCAGGAGAAAAATTAGGAAAAGTTTTAGAGGGAATTTCGTTCAAAGAGCTGGAAATACCATATGTCACAAATGTGACTGCGCAGTATGTCACAGATATTGAGGATACGAAACCTCTTTTGGAGAAACAGGTATATTCTTCTGTGAGATGGCAGCAAAGTGTGGAACAAATGATTGCGGACGGTGTGGATACGTTTGTGGAAATTGGTCCGGGCAAGACGCTTGCAGGATTTATACGCAAAATCAATAAAGAAGTGAAGGTTTTCCATGTCAGTGAGTGGGAAGATGTGGAAAAGATAGGAGAAAATATATGTTACAGGGGAAAATAGCAGTCATCACAGGGGCATCAAGAGGAATCGGCAAAGCGATTGCGGAAAGATTTGCATCAGTAGGTGCGTTTGTGATTATTAACTACAACGGTTCAAAGGAACATGCACAAGAAGTGAAGCGTGAAATCTTGGAGCATGGAGGAAATGCAGAAATTATGCAGTGTAATGTGGCTGATTTTGCGGCATGCGAGACATTTATCAAACAGATTGTGGATAGATATGGAAGAATTGATGTTCTTGTGAATAATGCAGGGATCACAAAAGATGGTCTGCTGATGAGAATGTCAGAGGAGGCGTTTGATGACGTGATTGCAACGAATCTGAAGGGAGCATTTCACTGTATCCGGTTCGCGTCAAGATATATGATGAAACAGCGTCAGGGAAGAATTATCAATATGTCTTCGGTTGTAGGTGTTGCAGGGAACGTGGGACAGGCGAACTATGCGGCATCTAAAGCCGGGGTGATCGGACTGACGAAGTCTGCTGCAAAAGAGCTTGCATCCAGAAATATTACGGTAAATGCGATTGCTCCGGGATTTATTCAGACTGAGATGACGGAGATTCTTTCAGATGCGGTGAAGGAAGAGACAAAGGCGAAAATCCCGCTTGGAACATTTGGAAGTCCAGAAGATGTGGCAAATGCGGCAGCATTTCTTGCGTCGGAGGAGGCCGGCTATATTACAGGGCAGGTGCTTCATGTAGACGGTGGAATGGTAATTTAAAAAAGGAGCAGGAGTGCATGAAAAAGAGAGTTGTAATAACAGGAATGGGGGCGATCACCCCAGTCGGAAACAGTGTGACGGAATTTTGGGACAGTATCAGAGCGGGAAGAGTAGGAATCGGACCGATCACAAAATTTGATACTTCAGAGTATAAAGTAAAGATCGCTGCGGAAGTAAAGGATTTTCAGGCAAAGGATCATATGGATTTTAAAGCGGCAAAACGTATGGAGCCATTTTCTCAATACGCAGTAGCTGCGGCAAAAGAAGCGTTTGCGGATGCGGGAATTGACATGGAAAAAGAAGATCCGTTCCGTGTGGGAGTAATGGTTGGATCCGGAATTGGAAGCCTCCAGGTCGTGGAGCGAGAATATACAAAGATTGTGGAAAAGGGACCTTCGAGAGTCAATCCATTGATGGTTCCGCTGATGATTTCTAATATGGCAGCAGGGAATGTTTCCATACAATTAGGAGCACGAGGAAAGTGTACAAATGTTGTAACCGCGTGTGCATCAGGGACAAACTCCATCGGAGATGCGTTTCGTGCAATTCAATATGGCGATGCAGATGTGATGGTTGCAGGAGGAACTGAGAGTGCAATCTGCCCGACAGGAGTGGCAGGGTTCACCGGATTGACTGCGCTTACGACAGAGGAGAATCCGATGCGGGCGTCAATTCCGTTTGACAAAGACCGAAGCGGATTTGTGATTGGAGAGGGTTCTGGGATCGTTGTACTGGAAGAGCTGGAGCATGCAAAGGCAAGAGGAGCAAATATTTATGCAGAACTTGTCGGCTATGGTGCAACAGGGGATGCTTACCATATTACATCTCCGGCAGAAGATGGAAGCGGTGCGGCAAAAGCGATGCTGCTTGCGATGGAAGAAGCGGGGATACAGCCAAAAGAAGTTGCCTACATCAATGCACATGGCACGAGCACACATCACAATGATCTGTTTGAGACGTATGCAATTAAAAGTGCATTTGGTGAGGCGGCAAAAGATGTCGTCGTCAATTCTACAAAATCAATGATTGGACATTTGCTTGGAGCAGCAGGCGGGGTGGAATTGATCGTCTGTGTAAAAGCGATACAGGAAGGGTTTATTCATCAGACGATGGGAACAAAAGAACCGGAGGCAGATTGTGACTTGAATTATGCAATCGGAGCGCCGATTGAGAAAGAGATTCGTTATGCGATGAGTAATTCTTTGGGATTTGGCGGACATAATGCGACGCTGCTTGTCAAGAAGTATGAAGGATAGGTGTGAAAATATGGAATTTGAACAGCTTGTGAAATTGATTGATGTGGTGTCAAAGTCCGCATTGAATAGTTTTAAATATGAAGAAAAGGGCGTAAAGCTATCTTTGCAAAAAGAAAGCTCCGCAAAAGCGGTAACCGTTTATCGGGAGGAAGAACTTCTGATACCGGAAGCGCCTGTAAGGGCAGAGAAACAAGAGGGGTATGTGGTAAAGTCTCCGTTAGTTGGAACTTTTTATACCGCCCCTTCAGAAGATGCGGATCCATTTGTACAGGTTGGTGATCAGGTGAAAAGCGGTCAGACACTTGCAATTGTGGAGGCGATGAAACTGATGAATGAGATTGAGAGTGAATACACAGGAGAAATCAAGGAAGTTTTGGTGGAAAATGGGCAGATGGTGGAATATGGACAACCATTGTTCCGCATTGGATAGAGTTGAGAAGAGGAGATCACGTATGAGGTATTTGAGTACAAAGCAGATTCAGGAAATCATTCCGCACAGACATCCGTTTCTTTTGGTGGATTACATTGAGGATTATGAGCCGGGTGTGTTTGCTTCAGGATATAAATGTGTCACATACAGAGAAGATTTTTTTGCCGGACATTTTCCGCAGGAACCGGTTATGCCGGGTGTGCTGACAGTGGAGGCGTTGGCGCAGGTTGGCGCAGTTGCAATTCTTGCAAAAGAAGAGAATCGTGGAAAAATTGCATATTTCGGAGGAATTCAGAAGTGCAAATTTAAAGGAAAAATTGTACCCGGACATAAGGTGAAGCTGGAGACGAAGATTATTCGGCAAAAAGGACCGGTCGGAGTCGGTGAAGCGGTAGCAAGTGTAGATGGGAAAATAGTAGTCAGCGCAGAATTGACATTTATGATTGGATAGGTGAGAAAATGATAAAAAAGGTGTTAATTGCCAACAGAGGAGAAATTGCAGTGCGCATTATAAGGGCATGCCGTGAGATAGGAATTGAGACCGTTGCCGTTTATTCAGAGGCGGATGCGGAAGCGCTGCATACACAGCTTGCAGATGAGGCGGTCTGTATCGGTCCGGCACCGTCAAAAGACAGTTATCTGAATATGGAACAGATCATCAGTGCGACGATTGTATCAGGCGCAGATGCGATTCATCCCGGATTTGGTTTTTTGTCGGAAAACAGCAAGTTTGTGGAGCTTTGTGAGCAGTGTCATATTACTTTTATCGGCCCGAATTCGGATGTCATCCGCAAAATGGGACACAAGGCTGAGGCGAGAAACACGATGATCCAAGCAGGGGTGCCGGTCATTCCCGGAAGTAAGGAGCCGATATATGATGCGAAGACGGGAGCAAAGATTGCAGAGGAAATAGGTTATCCTGTCATCGTAAAAGCCGCACTTGGCGGAGGGGGAAAAGGAATGCGTGTCGCCCACAATGCAGATGAATTTGAGACAAGTTTTCAGACGGCACAAAAAGAAGCTGAGATGGCATTTGCAGATGGCACCATGTACATTGAACATTTTGTACAGCATCCACGCCATATTGAATTTCAGATTCTGGCAGACAGCTATGGAAACGTGATTCATCTTGGGGAGCGAGACTGTTCCATTCAAAGAAATCATCAGAAAATGATAGAGGAATCTCCGTCGGCAGCAATTTCAGATACACTTCGTGAGAAGATGGGGCAGGCAGCAATAAAGGCAGCAAAGGCAGCACATTATGTCAATGCGGGAACGATTGAGTTTTTGCTGGAATCAAATGAGCAATTTTATTTTATGGAGATGAATACAAGAATTCAGGTGGAGCATCCGGTCACAGAATGTGTGACAGGGATTGATCTGATCAAGGAGCAGATTCGTATCGCGGCAGGGAAAAAACTCTCCTATCGCCAGCAAGATGTAAGGATTGGGGGACATGCGATTGAGTGCAGGATCAATGCGGAGAATCCAAAAGAGCAGTTCCGTCCATCGCCAGGGTTGATCACAGATGTGTATTTTCCGGGCGGAAAAGGAGTTCGGATTGATACAGCTGTCTATAATGGCTATGAAGTGCCGGCGTATTACGATTCCATGCTCGCAAAACTGATTGTGCATGCAAAGACCAGAAAAGAGGCAATTTCCAAGATGAGAAGCGCTCTCGGAGAAGTGATTATCGAGGGGGTCGATACGAATGTGGACTATCAGTATGAAATTATGAATCATCCGGATTATCAGGCGGGAAATGTGGATATTGAATTCATTTCCGAAAAAATGTATTGATAAAGGATAGAGAAAAGGCAGGTGATACAGTTGAGACTAAAAAACATGTTTAAAAAGAATACTTATATTTCGCTTACAGAAAACAGCTCCAAAAAGCCAGAAGTGCCGGAAGGATTGTTGAAAAAATGTAATGCCTGCAAATCAGCAATTTTTGCGCAGGACGTAAAGGATGCAGACTATATCTGTCCGAAATGTCACAATTATTTTCGGATCCATGCACGTCATAGAATTGAGATGGTCGCGGATGAAGGAAGTTTTGAAGAATGGAATATCGATCTGGAGACAAGGAATCCTCTGCATTATAAAGGCTATGAAGAGAAAATTAAAATGATGCAGGAAAAGACAGGACTTGACGAGGCTGTCTTGACTGGAAGCGCTTTGGTTCATGGAATCAAAACAGCAATCGGTGTATGCGACAGTCGGTTTATTATGGCAAGTATGGGAGAAGTTGTGGGAGAAAAAATCACGCGTATGGTTGAGCGCGCGACAGAGGAAAAACTTCCGGTCATTCTATTTGCCTGCTCAGGCGGAGCGAGAATGCAGGAAGGAATCGTGTCGCTGATGCAGATGGCAAAGACGTCGGCAGCATTGAAGCGGCACAGTGATGCAGGGCTTCTTTATATTTCGGTGTTGACAAATCCCACAACCGGAGGAGTGACAGCAAGTTTTGCAATGCTTGGAGATGTGATTCTGGCAGAACCTGGGGCATTGATCGGGTTTGCGGGTCCAAGAGTCATTGAGCAGACAATCGGACAAAAACTCCCGCAAGGATTTCAGCGCTCTGAATTTTTACTGGAACATGGATTTATTGACCGGATTGTAGAGCGAAAAGAATTGAAGGCTGTACTTTCAAAAATTCTTTCCATGCATCAAAAAAGAGACATTCCGATTGCAGAAAGACAGCAGGAGGAAAATGAAAGAGAGGCAGAAAGGAAGACGATGTCTGCGTGGGAGCGTGTTCAACTGTCTCGCAGAAAAGATCGACCGACCGGAAGTGACTATATCAAACGTCTGTTTACGGATTTTATAGAGCTTCACGGAGACCGCTATTATAAAGATGATAAGGCGATTATCGGTGGAATTGCGAATTTTCAGGGAATTCCGGTTACAGTGATTGCGCAGGAAAAAGGAAGGACAACGAAAGAAAATATTGAGTGTAATTTTGGAATGCCTTCTCCGGAAGGATACCGAAAAGCACTTCGTCTAATGAAACAGGCTGAGAAGTTTGGTCGCCCAATCATCTGCCTGGTAGATACGCCGGGAGCATTTTGCGGTCTGGAGGCAGAAGAGAGAGGTCAGGGAGAAGCAATTGCGAGAAATCTATTTGAAATGTCTGGGTTGAAAGTTCCTGTGCTCTCGATTGTAATTGGAGAAGGGGGAAGTGGTGGAGCACTTGCCGTGGCAGTGGCAGATGAAGTATGGATGTTGGAAAACTCCGTATACTCCATCCTTTCACCGGAAGGATTTGCTTCTATTTTATGGAAAGACAGCAAGAAGGCGAAGGAGGCTGCGGAGGTCATGCGCCTTACTGCGGAAGATTTAAAACAGATGGGCATTGTAGAGCGCGTGATTTTTGAAGAGTCAGATTTGACAGCAGATCGGATGGGAAGGGTCTGTGAAAGGCTTTCTATTTATATGGGACAGTTTTTTGGTGTTTATTCCAATATGACAGAGGGAGAATTGATGGAACATCGGTATGCGCGTTTTCGAAAATACTAACGTATAAGAAGGGAAAAGGATGGGTTCGTTTAAACTAGGAGAAAAAGAAATAAAAGTTCCGGTGATACAGGGCGGTATGGGGATCGGGATCAGTCTGGGAAATCTGGCTGGAACGGTAGCAAGAGAAGGCGGGATTGGTCTGATTTCTGCGGCACAGATTGGTTTTTTGGAGCCGGATTTTGAAGAAAATCCGTTGGAAGCGAATTTGCGAGCAATAGAGAGTCAATTACGGAAAGCAAGAAATATTGCGCCGGATGGAATAGTAGGGTTCAATATTATGACTGCGATGAGAGATTATGAAAAATATGTTCGTGCAGCAGTGGAGACAGGTGCTGATCTTATTGTATCCGGTGCAGGACTTCCGGTAGATCTGCCTGCGTATGTAAAAGGGAGTAATACAAAGATTGCTCCGATTGTATCTACCTGTAAATCAACAAATGTCATTTTAAAATATTGGGATAGAAAATATGGACGAACGGCAGATATGGTAATCATTGAAGGACCAAAAGCCGGCGGACATCTGGGATTTTCAGAAGAGGAACTTTCGTATTATACAGATGAGAAATACGCCGATGAGATCGGAAACATTCAAAAGACAGTCGATATGTATGCCAAAAAGTATGGCACAAAGATTCCGATTGCGGTGGCAGGAGGGGTTGACACACCGCAAAAAGTGAAACGTGTATTGAACTTGGGAGTTCAGGCAGTACAAGTGGGAACAAGGTTTGTCACGACAGAAGAATGTGACGCAGATATCCGGTATAAACAAGCGTATATCAAAGCTTGCAAAGAAGATATTGTAATTGTGAAAAGCCCGGTTGGTATGCCGGGGAGAGCAATCAAAAATACAATGCTTGAGAGCGTGCTGCGAGGTGAGAACATACCTCCAAGAAAATGCTATCATTGTCTTGCAAAATGTGATCCTGGACAAATCCCATATTGTATCACAAAAGCGCTCATAGAAGCGGCGAAAGGAAATACAGAAGAGGGGTTGTTGTTCTGCGGCGCAAATGCTTATCGAGCAGAGAAAATAGAAACTGTAAAAGAAGTCATTGCGAATTTGATGCAAGAATGTGTATAATAGAAAAGGAAAGATATTCTGGTTGAAGGAGAGAGAATAACGTGAATGCTTATGAGACGCTCAATGATATATTGGTTCACTTGTTCAATGAGATCTGGGAACTGGAAGAAAAAGCAATTATTACGGAGGAATATAAAGACATCAGTAATAATGATATGCACATTATAGAAGCAATCGGATTAGGCAAAGGCAACAACATGTCTGCGATTGCAAAAAAGCTCAATATTACAGTTGGCTCTCTGACAACTTCTATGAACAGTTTGGTGAATAAAAAATATGCAGTCCGAATTCGCAGTGAGGAGGACAGACGTGTTGTCTATATCAGACTGACAAAGAAGGGGGAGAAGGCGTATCGACATCACGAAGATTTCCATACGCAGATGACACAGGCGGTTGTGGATAAACTGACAGAAGAAGAGATCCCGGTATTATTGAAGACGCTAAATGGGTTATCAGAGTTTTTCCGGAACTATCATGAACGAGAATAAAGAACATAAGAAATGAGGCGATGCTAATATAGTATCGCCTCAGACTGTAGACAAAGTCCCGGACAGAAGTCCGGGTTTTTCTTTTATCAAGTTTTCCACATTTCTAACTTTTTTCCATAGATTTACCAAGAAAAATGGTTCGGTTATCAA
>NZ_JBQKED010000064.1:0-10876 GCF_052121495.1 Faecalimonas sp. LCP19S3_D12
TGGTTTTTCGACAATTCCATTATACCAAAGGAACGTATTTATGCCTTTTTAATTGGCTGAAATATTGAATTTTCAAGGTTAATCACACCTTATTGGTGTGGGAAGTTTGAGGACATTAAAAGAAAGGAAAAAGCTATGAGAGAAGAAAAAATTATTAAATTTACAAAAATCATATTAGATATCATGTATTTTTCTGGAATAATAGTTGTTGTGACTTTGCCGTTCACTCTAAAATTAGCAGGAGAATACTATTCAGTAGCAATTGCTCAGAATTATTACAAGATGCTGGTTGTATTTGCGGCATCATCTATATTTGGAATATTTATTTTAGGACAGCTCCGTAAAATGATGAAGACGGTAATTTGTGATGATTGCTTTGTGTGGCAGAATGTAAAAAGTTTAGAAATTATGTCAGTCTGCAGTTTTAGTATTTCTATTTTATTTATTTTAAAAGTATTTTTTGTCCCAACACCGGCCACATTGATTATTATTCTTGTATTTTTCATCGCAGCACTTTTTTGTATTGTATTATCCTGTGTTTTTCGCCAGGCAATCAATTACAAAGAAGAAAATGATCTTACAATTTAGGGAGGTGCCATATGGGAATTATCATTAACTTAGACGTCGTCATGGCACAGAGGAAAAAGGGACTGACAGAGCTTTCAAAAGAGGTGGATATCACGATGGCAAACTTATCTATTTTAAAAAATAATAAAGCAAAAGCAATTCGTTTTTCTACATTGGAAGCAATATGTAAGGCGCTTGATTGTCAGCCGGGAGATATTATTGAGTATGTTCCCGATGAAGAAGAGTGATATTGAAAAGGAGAGGATAGCATGAATACTTTGACAGATGTAATGAACTATTTTTATTTTGTTATGATTGCAATATATGTGCTTGGCGGAATTACTGTTATTACAACAGTGGCAAATATAAAAAAGAAAAATTGCAGAACAGTTTTTCTCGTAATTTCCACAATGGTTCTGTTTGCACTCATATCAATCTATTTCTTTTTTGGTGTATTAGCCGATAACTATGCGTCAAACCTGTCATTTTGGCAGATACATTTGAATGGAATTGCTTTCATAAGTGTGATTTGTTGGATAATACAGATTGTATTTTTATTCTTGACAAGAAAAAAGAGGTGACATTATGGAAAAAACATTGATTAGCAAAATGGAAACACAATTTCCATTCTTTGGTCTAATGAGTCTTTTATACGGAATGATATTTGCATTTTGTATGTACAGTAACTTCAATGGTGTTACATTTCCGATTCTTATTGTGGTTACAATATTGTTTGGAGTTCGATATGTGAAAAAGATTGGGCTTACAATCCGAAGATATACATGGATTTATATTGTAGGGATGATATTGCTTGCAATTTCAAGCTTTATGACGACCAATGCATTTATCATATTTTTTAACTGGGTTGGAATCTTTTTATTGTTTGTTGTAATGATGATACATCAGTTTTACAAAGACCTAGATTGGAGCTTTCAAGTATACTTTAGAAATATAATTGTGGTAATTGGAATAACGCTTGGGAGTATCGTCTATCCGTTCCGTCATGCGGCAGCGTATATTGCACCAAAATCATCAAAACAGAAAAGGATTGCAATGTATATTTTAGTCGGAGCGGTAATTGCAGCAGGACTTTTATTGATCATTCTTCCGTTGCTCGTACATTCAGATCGTATCTTTGAGATGTATTTTGGAAATATAACAAGCCATATTCAATTTGGGAATATTTTTGGAATTTGTATGATGGCTTTGATAATGTGTATTTTATGTTATGCATTTTTCAGTGCACTATGCAGATACCAACCAGAAGAGGAAACAGAGATGAGAGGAAAGAAATGCAATCCGATAGTAGGAATTACATTTACATCTGTTATCGCAGTAATATATCTTTTTTACAGTGTGATTCAAATTATATATCTGTTCATAGGACAGGATGGTGGAATTCCAGCAGAAATCACTTATGCAGAGTATGCACGTTCCGGATTTTGGGAACTTCTCTTTGTCAGTATTATTAACTTTTTGATGGTGCTCGTAAGTATCTATTTGTTTCAAGAAAATAAGATTTTAAAAGGAATCCTTGCAATCATTTGCATGTGTACGTTTATTATGATTTTTTCATCTGCGTACCGCATGTGGATGTATGTAGATGTTTATCATCTTACATTTTTACGGATGTTTGTGCTTTGGTTTTTGGGAACACTTACATTGGTAATGCTCGGAACAATTCTTAGCATTTATAAAAAGAAATTTCCGTTGTTTCGCTATATCATGCTGGTAGTTGGCTGTTGTTATATTGTATTTTCTTTGGCGAGACCAGACTATTGGATTGCAACATATAATATTGCAAATACAGAAAATATAAATATGGGAGAACTGAATTATCTTGTTTATAGTTTATCCGATGATGCAGCTCCAGCAATTGCCAAGATTCAGCCACAAGAGATTACATGGAGTGAAAATGATTATTGGTATTATGATGATTTGGAGCAACCCCAAAATGTATTGAAAAATTATTTCTCTGACATAAAGAGAAGATATCGGAATTTGGATATACGCAAGTGGAACTATGCAAAAATGCAGGCTGTAAAAGAGGCAGAACAATATTTGACGGACAAATAAAAAATAGAAAGAAGAGCCAGAATATGATATGATAATACATATTATATTTTGGCTCTTTCAGCCTGAAAGGAGTGACTTACGTGATTCGTACAATCAATATAAAAGAAATTACAACAAATATAAAAGAAATGTGTATCGAAGCGAACCATTTTCTATCCGAAGATATGGAAAGAGCAATGAAGCAAGCCGAAAAAACAGAGCAATCACCTCTTGGAAAACAGATATTAGAACAGCTTGAGGAGAATCTTCAGATTGCTGCAGATGATATGATACCAATTTGCCAGGATACAGGAATGGCAGTGATTTTTTTGGAAATCGGACAGGATGTCCATTTGCAAGGTGGTTCATTGGAGGATGCGGTCAATGAGGGGGTACGTCAGGGATATGTGGACGGATTTTTACGAAAATCCGTCGTCAAAGATCCTCTTATTCGTGAAAATACAAAAGATAACACACCTGCGGTCATTCATTATAAAATTGTGGAAGGCTCGCAAGTAAAAATCAAAGTTGCACCGAAAGGATTTGGAAGTGAGAATATGAGCCGTGTTTTTATGCTAAAACCGGCAGACGGAGTAGAAGGTGTCAAAGAAGCGGTCCTGACAGCTGTTAAAGAAGCAGGTCCGAATGCATGTCCACCGATGGTAGTGGGAGTTGGAATTGGAGGCACATTTGAAAAATGTGCACTTATGGCAAAAGAGGCATTGACAAGAGAAGTCGGAACACACTCTGATATTCAGTATGTCAAAGAGATGGAAGAAGAATTACTTGCGAAGATCAACAGTCTTGGAATCGGACCAGGAGGTCTTGGAGGAACCACGACGGCTCTTGCGGTAAATATCAACACCTATCCAACTCATATTGCCGGACTTCCGGTTGCAATTAATATTTGCTGTCATGTGAACCGTCATATTGTTCGTGTATTATAGGAGGTCATTATGGAAAAATATATAAAAGCACCACTGGAAAAAGAAATCGTAAAAACACTGCGTGCCGGAGATTATGTATATATCACAGGAACAATTTATACAGCACGTGATGCAGCGCATAAAAGAATGGATGAGACATTGCGGGAAGGAAAAGAACTTCCGGTTCCGCTCAAAGATGAGATTGTCTATTATATGGGACCGTCTCCGGCGAGAGAGGGGCGGGTAATCGGATCTGCTGGACCGACGACCGCAAGCCGTATGGATAAATACACACCGAAGCTGCTAGACTTAGGACTTGGCGGGATGATTGGAAAAGGAAAACGGTCCAAAGAAGTCATAGATGCAATCATTCGTAATCAATCAGTTTATTTTGCGGCAGTCGGAGGTGCAGGGGCTCTTCTTTCAAAATGTATTCAGGAGTCCGAGGTGGTAGCCTACGACGATCTCGGAACAGAGGCAGTACGTCGTCTGACTGTAAAAAATTTTCCCGTTATCGTTGTAATTGACTGCGAAGGCAATAATCTGTACGAAACTGCAATAGAACAGTATAAAAAATAAAAGAGGGCAAAAAGATGAAAAGAATTTTAATGATGGTATTCCGAAATATTCTGCTTGTTCCATATATGTGGTGCAAGCTGTGCTATTATGCAAGTCATGTGGAAAAATACACAGAAAAGCAGCGCTATGACATGTTGAAATTCATTGTAAAACGAGCTAATCGAGGCGGAAATGTGCATATTGATGTGCATGGACAGGACAATATACCGAAAGAAGATGGATTTATGTTCTTTCCGAATCATCAGGGACTGTATGATGTACTTGCGATTGTAGATGCCTGCCCGGAACATCCATTTTCTGTTGTTGCAAAACAGGAAGTGAGAAATGTGCAATTTTTAAAACAGGTATTCGCCTGCATGAAAGCATTTACAATCGATCGTGATGATGTGAGACAGTCCATGAAAGTTATCATGGCAGTGTCAGAAGAAGTAAAAAACGGACGAAACTATCTCATTTTTCCGGAAGGAACAAGATCAAAAAATGGAAATCAAGTCGGAGAATTTAAAGGTGGAAGCTTCAAAGCAGCCACAAAAGCAAAATGTCCGATTGTACCGATTGCATTGATTGATTCTTTCAAACCATTTGATACAAAGACAATTTCACAGGTTGATGTACAGGTACATTTCTTAAAACCGATGCTTTATGAAGAGTACAAAGACATGAAGACGGTCGAGATAGCAGGGGAAGTAAAAAGACGGATTGAGGAAGTTATCAAGGAGAATGAGCGATAGGAGAAGAGTAAATATAATGCAATCTAAGGGTCGGAATGTTGTTTTGTGTGGTTTTTGAATTTAAAAATGTGGAATCTTGCCGAAGTTTTGGATTGTTTCATTGCTATTTTATTGGATTTAATGTATAATACAAGTAAATGAGTGCAGAATTTATTGATCTGCAGTAAGAGTTGTAAATTATGGGGAATCCGGTAAGGAGAAGAAAGAATGAAAAGATCAAAACGTATTGAAACATTGGACAAGCGCCCGGTGAATATGGATGGATATATCAATGAATGGCCGGAGATGGGCTTTGTGGCAATGAGCAGTCCATACGATCCAAAGCCTTCTATTAAAGTTGAGGGTGGAAAGATTGTAGAATTAGATGGGAAGAAAAGAGAAGATTTTGACTTTATTGACCAGTTTATTGCCGATTACGCAATCAACATCGAGAGAACAGAAAAGTCTATGTCAGTTCCATCACTTGACATAGCAAGAAGGATTGTAGATATTCACGTTTCTAGGAAAGAGATTTTAGAGCTGATTACAGGAATTACACCGGCAAAAATGGTGGAAGTGATAAATTACCTGAATGTGGTGGAACTTATGATGGGAATGCAGAAGATTCGTGCGAGAAAAACTCCGGGAAATCAGGCTCATATCACGAACTTAAAAGATGATCCTATTCAAATTGCAGCGGACGCAGCAGAAGGTGCACTGCGAGGTTTTGCAGAGGAAGAGACAACAATGGGTGTTGCGAGGTACGCACCACTTAGTTCCATAGCATTGCTGATCGGTTCTCAGGTTGGACGTCCTGGAGTTCTGACACAATGTTCAGCAGAAGAGGCTACAGAACTTGAGTTAGGCATTAGGGGACTTACTACATATGCAGAGACACTTTCCGTATATGGAACAGAAAAAGTATTTATTGATGGTGATGATACACCATATTCAAAAGCATTTTTGAATTCAGCATATGCGTCAAGAGGTCTGAAAGTGCGATTTACATCTGGTTCCGGTTCAGAAGTTTTAATGGGAAACAGCGAAAAGAAATCAATGCTATATCTGGAGTGCAGATGTTTGTATGTGACGAAAGGAGCTGGAAGTCAGGGGATTCAAAATGGTTCGGTAAGCTGTATTGGTGTTCCGGGGGCAGTTCCGGGCGGAATCCGTGAAGTAATTGCAGAGAATCTGGTTGCTGCACTTTTGGGATTGGAGTGTGCTTCTTCCAACGATCAAAGTTTTTCAAACTCCGATATGCGGCGTACTGCTAGAACAATGCTGCAGTTTTTGCCGGGAACAGATTTCATATTCTCGGGATATGCAGCAGAGCCGAATTATGACAACATGTTTGCTGGATCTAATTTTGATGCGGAAGATTTTGATGACTATAATGTTTTACAAAGAGATATGCAGGTAGATGGTGGTCTTCGTCCGGTTACAGAAGAAGAAGTTATTCAAGTGAGAAATAAAGCGGCAAAGGCTGTTCAGGCTGTATTCAGACAACTAGCGCTGTCACCTGTTACAGATGAACAGGTGGAAGCTGTCACCTATGCTCATGGAAGTAAAGATACGCTTCCAAGAGATGTAACGGCAGATCTTATGGCGGCAGAAGATGTTCTGAAACGGGGAATTACAGGTGTTGATATTGTAAAAGCATTGGCTGAGTCCGGATATGAAGATATTGCTGAGAGTGTTCTAAATATGTTAAAGCAGAGAGTGGTTGGAGATTATATGCAGACTTCAGCTATTTTGGATCGTGATTTCAAAGTGTTATCTGGTGTAAATACACCGAATGACTATATGGGACCGGGAACGGGATATCGTGTTGAGGGAAAACGCTGGGAAGAGATTAAAAAGATTCCTCATATTATTAACCCACAGGATATTTAGGAGGAGAAGACATGCAGATTAATGAAGATTTAATAAGAAAGATAATAGACACTGTAATTGAGCAAATCAATCAGTCCGAGAGTGCAAAAAGAGTGAGTTCTTCTTCTGAGATTCCTTCTATGGTAGGACGTGACCGCATTAATGAAAAAAAGACATCTTATGTTGACTATCCGAGAGCAAAGAAAGGAACAGATCCGAAAGAAATTGTAATTGGCGTAGGTGCTGCATTTCAGATGGAGATAAAAAAGACAATCTGTGGCATTCCATTGGAAGATGTATTACGCAATATAAAGGCGGGCATTGAAGAAGAGGGAATGAATGCAAGAGTTGTCAAAATTTTGGATACCTCAGATGTGTGTTTTATGGCGTTGGAAGCGGCGAAGCTTTCCGGTTCAGGAATTGGTGTTGGAATCCAATCTAAAGGTACAACTGTCATTCATCAGAAAGACCTATACCCGCTTTCAAATTTGGAACTGTTTCCACAGGCACCTTTGATGACGTTGGAGATATACCGTCAGATTGGAAAAAATGCAGCAAAATATGTAAAAGGGGAACAGGTAGTTCCGATTCCATGTACGAATGACCCGATGTCCAGACCAAAATATCAGGTAAAAGCTGCGTTAATGCATATTGCGGAGACAGAGCAGCTAGACCCGGAAGTTGGAATAATTGAATGGGAGGGAAAATAAAATGAGATACCCATTAGGTGAACACGAGAAAGACCGTATTTATTCAAAGACAGGAAAAAAATTGACGGAGATTACATTGGATGAGATTACAAAAGGTCGCATTTCATCAGAGGATATTAAAATTTCGAAAGAAATGTTAAAAGCACAGGGACAGGTTGCAAAGGAAAACGGCAATGATCCGATGGAGAAAAATTTTGAGCGGGCAGCAGAATTAGTGGATGTTCCGGATGATGTGATTTTGAAAATGTATGATAAGCTTCGTCCGAACCGTTCCACAAAGCTTGAACTTGTTATGATGGCAAAAGAACTTGTAGAAAAGTATAATGCAAAAAATTGTGCGAGACTTGTGATGGAAGCAGCAGAAGTGTATGAGAAAAGAGGGATTTTGCTTTGAAATATATCGCAGGGGTAGATATTGGTAATTCAACAACAGAAGTTTGTATCGGCGAGATTACTTTAGAGGGCAAAGTAGTCTTTTTGTCAAGCGCTTCATGTCCAACAACTGGTACGAAAGGAACAGTTGAAAATACGCATGCAATAAAAACAGCTTTAAAAGCTGCGATGAGTAAGATTAACAAGGAGATTGCAGATATCTCATTGATTCGATTAAATGAGGCTGCGCCGGTAATAGGCGATACAGCGATGGAGACGTTGACGGAGACAATTATCACAGATTCTTCTATGATTGGGCACAATCCATCTACACCTGCGGGGGCGGGACAGGCAGTCGGCGAGATTCTCGTACTTGGAGAAGGGACGAAAGCAGAACCGGGGAAGCCCTATATCATAGCGGCATCAAAGGAATATTCTTACGAAGTCGTAGCCGCAATTATTAATAAGGCAGCAGAAAAACTAGATATTACCGGCATCATTTTACAGGCGGATGAAGCTGTGCTAGTGGAAAATCGACTTCAGAAAAAGGTTCCAATTATCGATGAAGTTGCAAAAATTGATAAACTCCCTGCCGGCGTGATGGCTGCAATCGAAGTTGCCCTTCCGGGACAGACGATACGAATGCTTTCAAACCCATATGGTATTGCTACACTTTTAAAATTAAATGCACAAGAGACCCGCATGATTACTCCGATTGCAAAAAGTCTGATTGGTAAAAGAAGTGCGGTAGTTTTAAAGACACCAGGCGGAAATGTACAGGAGAATGTACTTCCGGCAGGAGAGATTTATTTCAAAGCAGAGAAAAATCATTCAATTAATATTGATGAAGGTGCAGAAAAAATTATGCAGACGGTGTCAGATGCAGGTGAAATCTACGATATCCAAGGTCAAGCAGGCACAAATATTGGAAATATGTTTGCGAATATCAGAAATGGTATGGCAAAATTGGATGATACAACAGAGGAAATTCATATTACAGATATTCTTGCGGTGGATACAATGGCGCCGGTGTTGATTTCCGGAGCCTTAGCAGGAGAAACTTGTCTTGAAAAAGCGGTTGGAATTGCGGCAATGGTAAAGACAAGACATCTTCCGATGCAAAAGATCGCAGATAAATTAAAAACAGAGTTGAAGACAGATGTTGTAGTTGCGGGGGTGGAGGCTGTCATGGCAAGTTTAGGTGCTGTGACGACGCCGGGAACACAATTACCACTGGCTATTTTAGACATGGGTGGCGGCTCCACAGATGCAGCATTGATTACAGAAGATGGAAAAGTTACAATTACACATCAGGCAGGGGCAGGTGAGTTAGTCTCTATGCTTATTCAGACGGAACTTGGACTTTCAGACAGACATATTGCAGAGCAGATAAAAAAATATCCTTTGGCAAAAGTGGAAAGTCTATTCCATATGCGCATGGAAAATGGACAGATTACTTTTATGGAAGATTCGATCGATCCGAGATTTTACGGTCGTGTTGTCATGCTTTCTGAAAGTGGATTCATTCGTATAGAAGAAGAGATTCCAATGGAAAAGATTGTTCAAGTGAGGCGGGAAGCAAAACAAAAAGTATTTGTGACAAATGCGCTGAGAGCTTTGGAGAAAGTTGCACAGCACCATAACTTAAACAATATCTCCAATGTAGTTTTGGTTGGAGGATCCGCAGAGGATTTTGAGATTCCCGAGATGTTGATGGAAGAGTTTGCAAAATACAAGATTGTCTGTGGACGAGGAAATATACGTGGTCTGGAAGGACCGAGAAATGCAGTCGCAACAGGATTAGTAGTTTCATATATAGGAGAAGAACGATGATTGCTAGCAGACCTTCTATTTGCATATATACAAATGAATCGGACAAATTAATATTAAGAGAGATATGTTCAGGAATTGAGGAAGAAGGAATTTTTTATGAGATTTCAGAACGTGATATAAAAGACTTGAATCAATTGGCATGGGATGCGGCAAATAAATCGACGCTTGGATCTGGTATAGGAATAAAAGGAAAAAGCATTGCATTTCAAATGAGAGGAATAGATTTTGGAAAAAATGTTGCCTTTTATGCAGAACCTACAAAAGAAGAATGCAGAATGGTGGGCTCTAACAGCGCAAGGGCTGTAAAAAAACAAGCATTTAAATAGAGGAGGGTAAAAGAATGAAGCTATATACAAAAAAAGGGGATAGCGGGATGACATCTTTGATGAATGATGTTCACGTATCAAAGACGGACGACAGAATAGAACTTTTGGGAACGATAGATGAATTGAGCAGTAATATCGGCTTAGCAAAAATTCTAGTTCCAGAAGATGTAAAAAAAGAATTATCTTCTGTTCAAGAAAGATTAATTACCATTATGGCAGGGATTGCGGATCCACGTAATTTGGACTTTAAAATAAAAGATGAAGAGATTACTTATATAGAAAAACAAATTGATAAGGTTGAAAATGCTTTTCCAAGAGAAAAGAAATTTATTTTATATGGAGGGTGTGAATCTTCCGCGCGTCTTGATGTTGCAAGAGCAGTAGCAAGACGAGCAGAAAGACGTTTTCGAAAGGTGAGTCTTCATTATGGAGTTGATATGAAAGCTATGCAGTACATGAATCGACTATCAGACTACTTGTATGTTCTCGCAAGATACGAAGACTACAAAGACAAAAAGTGCATGCAAAATCCGCAGCTAGAGCAGGTTATTCAAGAGGTGTTAAAAAATATGCAAATTTAAGTAAAAAAACCGTTGACATTTGTAAAATCCTCTAGTATAATAACTTTTGCATTGCAAGAGAGCAATGTAAACATCATATCAAAAACAATTCGGAGAAATACTCAAGAGGCCGAAGAGGCGCCCCTGCTAAGGGTGTAGGTCGGGCAACCGGCGCGAGGGTTCAAATCCCTCTTTCTCCGCTTTGAAAAAGAGATATGAAATAAAAAAATAAAAAAATTGTTGACAAGCTCTGAAAGATGTGGTAATCTAATATAGCTGTCGCAAGACAACAAAAACAAAGAACATTGATAATTAAACAACAGATGACAAGATAACCCTGAAAGATTCTTAAAAGAGAAAAATTCA
>NZ_JBQKED010000065.1:0-10671 GCF_052121495.1 Faecalimonas sp. LCP19S3_D12
AGTTAGGATGGATGAGTCCTGTTCAATACAGGCTCCATCTTCTAGCTGCATAAAGAAAAACGAGACGACCGAAGTCGTCTCGTGAAAGTCTAACTTTGAGGGGTCACCTCACCAAACTGGTCGGCTCCTTTGTAAATGCTCGTAAGAAGCATTCAAATTAACCAAAATATCTGTTAAGAAGTCCTTCGAAAGCTTTTCCGTGACGAGCTTCGTCTCTAGCCATCTCGTGAACTGTATCGTGGATAGCATCTAAGTTAGCAGCTTTTGCACGTTTTGCAAGATCAAATTTTCCTGCTGTAGCGCCATTCTCAGCTTCTACTCTCATCTCAAGGTTCTTCTTTGTGCTGTCAGTTACAACTTCACCTAATAATTCAGCGAATTTAGCAGCGTGTTCTGCTTCTTCCCAAGCAGCTTTTTCCCAGTATAATCCGATCTCTGGGTATCCTTCTCTGTGAGCTACTCTAGCCATTGCAAGGTACATACCAACTTCTGAACATTCTCCTTCAAAGTTTGCTCTTAAGTCAGCTAAAATATCTTCGCTAACACCCTGTGCAACACCGACTACGTGCTCAGCAGCCCATTCTCTGCTACCTGTCATTTCTTTAAACTTATCAGCTCCGACATGGCACTGTGGACATTCTGCTGGAGCAGCTTCTCCTTCATAAACATAACCGCATACTGTACATACAAATTTTTTCATTTTAAAACTCTCCTTTTCTGTTAATAATATTTTTTTATCATTAATATTAGTAATAGTTACTGATATTAATTTACCATAATCAAATGAAAATGTCAATCCTTATTTTGGATTTTATTGTTTTTTAACACAATCATTACATGTTCCATAGAACATCATAGAGTGGTTCTCAATGATACCATCAAAATTCTTACCAGCAGTTTCATTAATAAAGTCCATCTGTTCGATATCAAGATCCATGACTCTGCCACAACAAGTACAACAAAAGTGGTAATGGGGCATCGTTCTTCCATCAAATCGATCTCCTCCATTTGGAGTAGATATCTTTATAGCATCACCGATTTCTGCCAACAAATTTAGATTACGGTATACTGTTCCAAGGCTAATGTTTGGAAATTCTTGTTTTACATTCAAATAGACAGTATCTGCTGTTGGGTGTTCCGTTGTGCTATTCAAATATTCTTTGATGGACTCTCGCTGGCGGCTATATTTTAAAGTTGCCAATGGGAATCCTCCTTTCGAATAATAATAGTAATAGTTATCGTAATTATAATATAAAAAAAACAAGAATTTGTCAATAACAAAATGAAGTTTTAAAAGCAAAGTTTAGAAAAGTTCACAATAAAAACATAACATACGTGGTTGACAGCAACATTTTACATTGATATAATACAGATGTAACATATTTAACAAATTTGTAATATTTTAAAATTGTTGTAGGAGGATGATTATGTATTCAAAATTCCTGAAAAAAGGAATCGCTTTAGGAGTATTAACAAGTGCAGTTTTAATACCGAATGATAACGTTCTTGCTGCTGAAGCAAAAAACGCAGAGAGAACAATTACTATAAATAAAGGATATTTAGCAAGTGCTACGGCCGACATTGAGCGATATGTGGAGACAGAGTTGAAAAATGTGTATGCGGATATGGCATTTACACAGGTAGAAGAGGGAAGTTACTTATTTATAAGAAGAGAGCCGTCTCAGGATAGCGAGTGGATTGGAAAGCTTTATGAAGAGGGAGCTGCAAAAGTCATTGGACCGGTAGGAGAATGGACACAGATTGAATCTGGCACTGTAACAGGCTATGTGAAAACAGAATATATTTTGACCGGAGAGTTGGCAGAGGAAAAAGCAAAAGCAATTGTAGCAGAGAAGAAACCAGAAGTAGATGTAGAAGCATTGGACGAAGTGACAGCAGAAGACCTCGCGGCAGAGTGTTTTTCTTATGCAGAGTCGAAAGAAGAGGAAGCGGTAAGACTTGCAGAGGAAGCGGCAAAAGCTGCGGAAGAAAAGGCAAAGGAAACGGAGGCTGCTGCAACTACTGCGGTGGATTCAGGGAATGGGCAGGCTGTTGTGGATTATGCAATGCAGTTTGTGGGTAATCCATATGTATGGGGCGGTACGAGCCTGACAAACGGTGCAGATTGCTCTGGATTTGTCCAAGCTGTGTACGCTAATTTTGGAGTTGCCATGCCACGTACATCAAGTGCTATGAGAAGCGCAGGAACAGAAGTAAGTTATAGTGAAGCCGTTCCGGGAGATGTAGTCTGCTATGATGGGCATGTAGGAATTTATGTAGGAAATGGTCAGATTGTAAATGCGATTGATGAGGCACACGGGATTGGAGTATCGTCAGCAACATATGCGAATATTATTACTGTCAGAAGACTTTTGTAATAGTTCAGAAATTATAGTAAAAACCTCAAGAATTGTCTTGAGGTTTTTGGAATCATAAGAATGTAGAAAATAATGGCATATGCAAAATGCACAAAAATGTCGAAATATGAAAAAAAGAGAAAAAAATAGAAACAGACTTATCAACACAAAAAATCGAAAAAAACACAATAAATAGTAGTTTTCCTCAAAGTTATCCACATTATCCACACTAAAGAGCGTGGAAAGTGTGGATTATTATTGTGAAAAAAAGAACAGGCGTTTTGTAGAGAAATAATAAAAACATAATTTTGTCGAAAAAACAGAGTAAAAATATTGACTTTTGAGTAATCTCAATTTGTGTATAATTGTATATACAATTAAGAAATTTTTATAATGTTTAAGAGATTGCTAATTTGTAAAAATGGTATTATAATAGGTACAATAAAATTTATAGAAGGAGGAAACTAAAATGGCTGGACAAGTTTCAAAAGAAATGACAATTGGTGAAATTCTTGCAATTAATCCTATGGTGGCACCGATTTTAATGGAAATTGGTATGCACTGTTTAGGATGTCCATCTGCACAGGGAGAAACTCTGGAAGAAGCAGCAATGGTGCATGGTATTGATGTGGAATTATTAGTTGAAAAGATTAATGCAGCACTTAATGCATAAAAGTAAAAATAGGGGAAGAGAGTAATTGAGAACTCTCTTCCCCTTTCTGTGTGAATTTAAATGATTGCCAATTGTTGAATTGCATCGTTAGATATAAATACTTCACAATGTTCTTCTAGATACGCAAGTGTAGCTCCAGAAGCTCGTTCCAGAGAGCCATATTCGGATAGCATATTACATATCTTATTGTATTCAGCAGTTGTGTGTTCGGACTGTGTAAGTACTAGAATGAACGTATTGGTTGAAGTATCTTTGTATAATGTGTTGGAACCAAAGTACATTGTTTGGAGTAAGTGGGATGCATGTATCACACTATCCATACTCAAGAATGAAAAAAGGCGAATTGCCGGAACTTTTGTTTCTTTTTTTTCTTCGGCTATCTGAGCAGGAGGTTCAGCCACTGCTTCTTTCACTTTGCTTATCAAATCTAAAATATCTTCTGCACCTTCTAATTTATCTAAGACATTTCGTTTTCTGCTATCCAAATCAGTAGGAGAAGGAGCAAATTTTGAAAATCTTGTATCAAGTTCTTCGGGATCTTCTACCTTTGTGATAATGAGTACAATAGAATCAGAAGAGGTAGGAATTGCCTCTATCATCAAAGGGATATCTTCTGCTTCGAAACCAAATTCAGCAGCAGCCTGTTGCATCATATCGTGGAAAAGTGATTTTGCCTTTTCAGTTCCATAAGCTAATTCACTGAGTTTTAATTCTCGGTCAGCTAAATCAGCTTGTGTTAGAGTACAGCGTATTTGATTATCATTAATTTTTTCAATCTTCATAATTTATCACTTCCTATTCATAAATAGATCTGCCTACTTTTTATTAGTATAAACAAAAACCAAAAATATGTAAAGAGAATTTTGTGTGGAAAAGTATGGGGATATTCTGTGGAAAATACGTGGATAAGTATAGTGTAGACAAAGTAAAGCTTGAAATTACAAGGAAAATTTTTGCAATTAGATATAAACAAAATAATACTTGAAACTAATAAATAAAAATGTTTATAATTCTATTACAAGAAGATAGTATGTCGGGCGGCTATGTTTATAATGTAAGGAGGGACGTATTATCAAATGCAGGATTCTCAACTTCTTAATGAGAATCTTTTAAGGAAATAATCTTTTAAGAAAGTAATCTAAAAAAGTCTAATTTGTTTAAATCAAACACATTTCAGTAGCGAATCAACAATACATATCAGAAGATTTAATCGAATCAGAAAATCAGACAAACAAAGTATAAAATAAATAAGAAAAACAAATTCTAAAGAAAAACCCCTATCTTCTTGTCAGCAAAGGACATTTCAATAATAGTATATCACGCATACCTCAAGGAATAGTGAAGTGTCTGACGCCATAGTTGCCAATTTATAAAGATGGAGGAGCGGAACATGGAAGAGAGAGAACTATATAAAGATTTGTATGCGGAGTTAGAAAAATACGAGAATCGAGGCGTTAGTATCAGGCTGAATAATCAGCCGGCAAGTCCGATGCAGATCGTGACAGCACATATGGTAAAAGAGGAAAATGCTTATATGAGAGACTATGTATGGGATGATAAGGGAGATGTCAAAGAACTTGGATTTCACAGTATTAGCAACAGTTAAAAAAATGTACAGATACCCCTCTTGCATTGACAATTAAAATGCTTATAATTGCGGAAATTGTCGAAATAGTTGATGACGTGTACAAAAAATATTGTTATAATAGGTTCGAGTAGGAGGTGTAATATGGACGAAAGAACAAAAAATAGTTCAGGCACAATGCGGCAGATGGCAAATAAAAACACTGCCCCAAGAACCAGAACCACGCAGAATGGTTCAAATAGAAAGAGAAGAAACAGTACATCAAGGAGAAGAAGAAAACGAAATCTGGCTTTGAAGATATGTATCCTTGTTTTAATAGTAATAGGCATTATAGGAGGCGCTTTCTTATTAAGAAGATATAGTCCTTCAAAAGAAAAAGCTGATTTGAGAGAATATTATGGAATAGAAAAAGAGAATCAGGTGGCTGTTATTGTGGATAATGAGGTTTTGGAAGCGAAGGCGGCGATGTTTGATGGAAAGCCATATCTTGAATATTCGCTTGTGCGGGATTATCTGAATGATAGATTTTATTGGGACTCCAATGAAAATATTTTGTTGTACACACTCCCAGAAGGAACAATCAGAGCAGATGTAGGTAGCAGTGAGTATACACTTCAAAAAGAAAAGAAGAGTGAAGATTATACAATTGTAAAAACGGAAGGCAGTACAGTGTATATTGCTCTTGATTTTGTGCAAAAGTATACAAATATTGAATTTAAGACATACAAAGATCCTCAAAGAATCATGATTGTAAGCGATTGGGGAAAGATAAAAACGGCAACGGTCAAAAGGGATACACAGATTCGATATAGGGGCGGAGTAAAAAGTCCGTATTTAACAGAAGTATCCAAAAAAGATAAAGTAACTGTAATTGAGAATGAAGGAGACTGGAAAAAGGTTCGCACAGAGGATGGATATATCGGATACATCAAGAAGAATTGTCTGAAGAAGGAAAAAGAAGAGACAATTTCTAGAAAGTTTGAAGAACAGGTATACACAAACATTTCAAAAGACTACACAATCAATATGGCGTGGCATGTGGTAACGAACCAGTCTGCAAACGAAAAAGTACTCCGGACGATTGCAGATACAAAAGGACTGACAACAATTTCTCCAACATGGTTTACCATAGCAGATACAAATGGGAATATTAACTCTCTTGCAAGTTCCCAATATGTGAATTATGCTCATCAGTCGAATATTGAAGTGTGGGCGCTGGTGAGAGATTTTGACGGTGGAATCGGTTCTTATGAAGAGTCTTATGAAGTGCTCAGTTACACTTCAAAAAGAGAGAATCTGATAAATCAGCTGATTGCGGAGGCACTGCAGACAGGAATTGACGGCATCAATGTCGACTTTGAGAAGATTTCTGCAGAGTGCGGAGAACATTATATTCAGTTTATTCGTGAGTTATCTGTAAAGTGCCGACAGAATGGGCTTGTATTATCTGTGGATAACTATGTGCCGAAGACATACAATGCACATTACCATATCGAAGAGCAGGGGAAGGTGGCTGATTATGTAATTATCATGGGATATGATGAACATTACAGCGGCTCTTATGAAAGCGGTTCGGTTGCATCTTTGAACTTTGTAAAAGAGGGGATAGAAGCGACGTTAAATGCTGTACCAAAAGAAAAAGTAATTAATGCGGTTCCATTTTTCACGAGACTTTGGAAAGAAGTTCCAAAGACTGAAGAAGAACTGGCAGCGGAGGCAGGAACTGAAGCGGCTGAATATTCTGTAAAAGTGACGAGCGAAGCACTTGGTATGGAAGCGGCAGAACAGGCGATTGCCGATGCCGGCGCTCAGACGACTGTAGATGAGGCAACCAAACAAAACTATGCTCAGTGGGAGGCAGATGGAGCCACATACAAGATTTGGTTAGAAGATGAGACTGCTTTGGAAGAGAAACTTAAGCTGATGAAGGAATATAAATTGGCTGGAACAGCGGCATGGCGCTTAGGTTTTGAAAAGCCAAGCGTGTGGGAGCTGATTTTAAAATATGTGAACTGATCGATTAAGAAGAGCTGAATGTTCAGCTCTTCTTTTGCATATATTTTATCAATGAAATATATGGAGAATAATAATTGAAAAGAAAAATAGAACTTTTGATGGTATTGCTGCTTTTGATAGGGGCGATTATTGCGAGTAAGGGATTGAGCGAGTATGTGACAAGTGAAAAAGTAGAGAAAGGTACAAAAACGGTTGTATTAGATGCGGGACACGGTTCAGAAGATCCCGGCAAAATAGGAATTAACAATGTGCTGGAGAAAGATGTGAATCTCAAAATTTCTAAGAAAGTACAGAAAAGGTTGATTGAGCAAGGAATACATGTGGTGATGACACGAGAAGATGACGACGGGTTTTATAATGAAAGCGAATCAAATAAAAAAATTGCAGATATGAAGAAAAGAGTTGCCCTTATCAATGAGACGAAGCCTGATATTGTGGTCAGTATTCACCAAAACAGCTATCATGAAGAGAGCATAAAAGGGGCTCAGGTATTTTATTATACACATTCTAAAGAAGGGGAACGTGCTGCAACTGTTATGCAGGAGGCGCTGAAGGTGCTCGATATCAACAATAAGAGACAGGCAAAAGAAAACAGTACATATTATATGTTAAAGAGGACTGAAGTGCCGACAATCATTGTAGAATGTGGATTTTTGAGCAATGTGGAGGAGGCGGAAAAATTAAAAAATGAGGAATATCAGGATAAAGTAGCAGAAGCAATTTGTGCAGGGATTATAAAATGGCTAGACTAAGTGTATACAATGATGATATAATAAAAGGCATGAAAACAATAATAAAGAAAATTGACAAAAATCAAATTGATACAGAAATTATTGCAGAAGCAGGGAAGATACTTGAAAGAGGAGGACTTGTGGCATTTCCAACGGAGACAGTGTATGGGTTAGGAGCCAATGCACTGAATGAGGAAGCTGCAAGGAAAACCTACGAGGCAAAGGGGCGTCCATCAGACAATCCATTGATTGTCCATATTGCAGATATTCAGGCCTTGGATGAGATTGTAGAGTCAATACCGGAAAGGGCAAAAAGCATCGCAGAAAAATTTTGGCCGGGACCGCTGACACTCATATTTGAAAAAAGTGGGGTGGTGCCGCTTGGAACGACTGGAGGGCTACAAACAGTGGCAGTTAGGATGCCGGAAGATGAGATTGCAAGGGCACTGATTCGGGCAGGAGGAGGTTATGTTTCAGCACCGAGTGCCAATGTTTCCGGACGCCCAAGCCCTACAAGTGCGGAGCATGTCGCAGAAGATCTTGATGGAAAGATCGATATGATCATCGATGGAGGCAATGTGGATATTGGAGTCGAGTCAACGATTGTTGATATGACTGTGGAACCTCCTATGATTCTCAGACCTGGAGCAATCACGAAGGAGATGTTAGAGGAAGTCATAGGTGAAGTTGCTGTGGACAGAACAACATTGTCTGAGACGAGCGATGCGGCACCGAAAGCTCCTGGAATGAAATACCGTCACTATGCGCCCAAAGCTCAGCTTGTGATTGTGAACGGTGCACCGCTAGAAGCAGTGAAAGCTATTCGTCAGCTTGTATATGAACAGATGCGCAAAGGAAATCAGGTGGGAATCATTGCAACAAGTGAAACGGCTGATTTATATACGAATGGAATTGTAAAAAGTATTGGGACAAGAGCAAACGAGAATTCCATTGCTAAAAATCTTTATAAAGTCCTTCGAGAATTTGATGAAGAAGAGGTAACTTATATTTTTAGCGAGGCATTTGCTGTAGAAGGAATCGGGAATGCTATTATGAACAGACTTATCAAAGCTGCGGGTCATCAGATCATAGAGGCGGAAGAGATTACGAAGCTGCAGAAATACAGAAGGATTCTGTTTGTAAGCAACAGTGACAACTGCAGAGGTCCTATGGCGGCAGAGATTTTGCGCAATCAGCCGCTTTTACAGGAATATGAAGTGGATTCTCGCGGGATGATTGTCTTGTTTCCAGAGCCGGCTAACCAAAAGGCAGAAGCAATTATGAAAAGTCAGCAGATGACATTGGAGTCGCATGAGGCAACCTCATTCAGCGAAAAGGATTTGGATGATGATACATTGGTGCTTACCTTGGAAGAGCCTTATAAATGGAAGATAGTATCAGAGTATGAGAATGTAAAAAATGTATTTACATTGAATGAGTATATCGAAGATGACAGACAGGTTCTCTCAACGCATGGACAACCTTTGGTGGTGTATGGAGAGAATTTTGAATTGTTGAAAGAGTTGATTGTAAAATTAGCGGAGAAACTAAATAAGGAGGCAAAAAAGAATGATAGCAATTGGATGTGATCATGGTGGATATGATTTGAAATTGGAGATTATTAAATATTTAGAACGAGAAGGGATTGCATATAAAGATTTCGGCTGCAATGGAGAATCGGTAGATTATCCAATTTATGCGAGAAAAGTGGGGCAGGCCGTCTTGGATGGTGAGTGCGAGAAAGGAATTTTAATTTGCGGAACCGGGATTGGTATTTCGATTGCTGCGAATAAGATGAAAGGAATTCGTTGTGCACTCTGTTCTGACTGTTTTTCTGCGGAAGCGACAAGACTTCACAATGATGCAAATATGATTGCATTAGGAGGACGAGTATTAGGACCCGAGCTTGCAGTAAAGATAGTAGATACTTTCTTGAAGACTCCATTTTCTGGAGACGAACGTCATGTGCGACGTATTTCGATGATTGAAGAATAATGAATGAAAAATACAAGGAGAAAGAGTATGTCAAAAGTATACGTTATGGATCATCCGCTGATCCAACATAAAGTAGGAATTATCAGAAGAGAAGAGATTGGTTCAAAGGATTTCCGTCAGATGATCAGTGAGATTGCAATGCTGATGTGCTATGAATCAACAAGAAATTTAAAGCTTCAGGATGTCAAGATTAAGACACCAATTTGTGAGACGACAGTAAAAGAATTGGCAGGGAAAAAGCTTGCTGTAGTGCCGATTTTGCGTGCAGGACTTGGCATGGTGGAAGGGATGCTGGCAATGATACCAGCTGCAAAAGTAGGACATATCGGTCTTTACCGTGATCCGGAGACGTTAGAGCCTGTGGAATATTATTGTAAGCTTCCGTCAGACTGTGATGAAAGAGAAGTATATGTAGTAGATCCGATGCTTGCAACGGGAGGTTCTTGTGTTGCAGCAATTCAGATGTTAAAAGAAAAGGGCGTGAAAAACATTCATTTCATGTGTATCATTGCGTCACCGGAAGGTGTGGAACGTCTGCAGAAAGAACATCCAGATGTAGATATTTATATTGCTGCATTAGATGAAAAGTTGAACGACCACGGATACATTGTTCCGGGATTGGGAGATGCGGGAGATCGTATTTTTGGTACAAAATAGTCCGTGTGGAGGTGTGCTGTCATGACTGAGAAAAGAAAAGATTATATTTCGTGGGACGAATATTTTATGGGAGTTGCGATGCTTTCTGGTATGAGATCCAAGGATCCAAGTACACAGGTAGGGTGCTGCATTGTCAGTCAGGATAATAAGATACTTTCAATGGGATATAATGGTTTCCCGATGGGGTGCTCGGATGATGAGTTTCCGTGGGAAAGAGAAGGTGATGATCCGTTGGAGACAAAATATGTGTATTCAACTCACAGTGAGCTGAATGCCATTTTGAACTATAGCGGAGGAAGTCTTGCGGGAGCAAAGCTTTATGTCTCATTGTTTCCGTGTAATGAATGTGCGAAGGCAATCATTCAAAGCGGAATACGAGAGGTGATATATGACTGTGATAAATATGCAGACACACCATCTGTGATCGCATCAAAACGTATGATGGATGCGGCGGGAGTACGGTATTACCAATATCATCGCACAGGACGTGAGATAAAGATTGTCTTATGATAGAGCAAAAAACGGGGGTTTGGCAAAACCCCCGTTTCAGACTGTAGACAAAGTCCCGGACAAAAGTCCGGGCTTTTCTTATGCTTCAGTTATCCACAATTCTTTTTTTGTAGAATTACTTTATCAAGAAAAAAGTGTATGTTATCC
>NZ_JBQKED010000066.1:0-10398 GCF_052121495.1 Faecalimonas sp. LCP19S3_D12
ATAACCTGTAACTTTGTCTACATATTCAATTTTCAAAGCAGCCACCGTAAGATGGCTTTGTTGTGATACGATTAAGGTAATGGATAACCTCTACTTTTCATTTTCAATCTTCCAACCTTCTTTCATTTGCTGCATGAATAAAATAAAATTCTGGGCAAATTCCAGATTATACAATGCTTCTTTCTTTTCCAAGCTGACATAAATAAGCATTGCCAGAATTTCTTCTCCATCACTGATATTTTTTTCAACTGAATCAAGAGCTGTGTATGTCTGCTTCTCTTTCTTACAGATACCTCGTATCTTTGCACTGACCGGATTATAGATCAATGCATAGCGTCTTTCCTCTTTTGCATATTCCATACAGTAAAAATTCAACAAATCATAATTCCCTTTTTGGAATCCCAGGGCTCCTTCTGTTTTCTTTAAATAAATTCCCGCAATACTCAGCATTGCCCTCAATGTAGGTGGATGCAGTGTTGCCTGCCGTCCTTGATTATACTGGGAAAGCCACTCTATTGTTGTCGTTGTTTTCCGCAGTCCTTCTCTCTGTAAAAACTGACGGAATGGTTCTGGTATTTCTTCCTGAAATGTCCAGGTATCAAATAATTTTATCTCTGCCATTTTTTCTCCTTTCTGTCTGCAAGTTTTAGGTATATTCCTCCTTTCTACACGCAAAAAAAGACAAGGTATTTGTCTTTCTATACCTTGTCTTAAACTTATTCCTATATTTTATTGCAGACTATGCCCAAAGTAAATCTTCTGCTACCATGCAGAATAAAAATTCATTGCACAAATTTGCTTGTACATAAATGAATACAACTTTATCCTAGCATTAGATGGAGAAACTGTCAACAACAGTTTTGGGATCGTAAGAAATTTATTCTTTTTTGAAATTATTGTTCTTCATACGAAGCGATTCCTTACACAAAATATAAGAAACCGCAAGTAAATAGATTATTTCAATGCAAAAAATTTCTCTAATATAGATAGTATTCTTATTTCTCCGTATTCCTAATATATTGAATTTTAGGACGTTTTAACTGGATAAATCTGGTATTTGGTGTTTCTAATGGATTGCATTCTTTTCCATTTTTATCTACGTATGCCTGTGTTTTTATAATAACTGAAACGCCATTTCCACGACTACTTTCCATTTCTTTAAAAGCTTTTTTTAAATTCTTCTTTGCGATACGTTTATTCATGGAATTCCTCCTTTTTTGCTTCCGTCTTTAATAACTGATATTATACTAAATTTTACAACTATATGCAATCTTTTACACAATTTATTAACGTAAAATCGGACTATTTTCTACTGGATAATCCTTCTCTTTCAACAGTAAAGAAGATCTATTTCTTCCCCAACTCTATCTTGTGATTTCGCTCTACTTTCGTCTATATCTTTTCTACTACTAGACAGTTTTAGAATTTTGTTCAAAAAGTATGCGTAGTTATCCATACCACACAATAAAGGGAGCAGCCAGAACACTGCTCACCTCACTATTTTCAAAATTTATATATTTTGTACTTTTATACTTTCTTATTCATCTAAATTTTGCTCTTTTCTTCTTCAGGAATTTTCACCCCTTTCCATTGCTGTTCTACTGAACACCTCATCTTTTCCATAAGGTTTCTAATTGAACGTAAAATCAAATCCTTTCATATGAAAAATAGTGTTTCTTATTCTTAGCTTCATGAACGTTAAAAGATAATTAGTAGTTATCCGGTATCTGAATGATATTAGATAATACCTTATTATCCAATATCGAAGTACAAAGAGAATTACAAAGAGAATAATGTAGGAGAATATATTTTGAATGCAATAGTTTGGGCTGCTGGACATAGTTCCCGTATGATTGAGGAAAAACAATATACCCATAAGCCATACCAATTCTTGGGCTTCCCAATATTGAGAGAACAATTCTAATTTTAAATGATTTTGGAATAAATGATATTGTTATAATTGCAGGAATATATGCAGATCAATATACATTTTTACAAGAAAAATATGGTTGTACCATCGTATCTGATCCCAATTGTTCAGTATCTACGCTCTATGGGATATACAGTATTGTTAATATTATAGGTGATACTTTCATCATTGAAGGTGATGTTGTTTTGGCGGAGAATATTTTTATTAATAAACCTTATAGCTATTATTATGTAATGAAATATTTAAATCCGGAATTTGACGCTTGGAAACCTATTCTTGATAAGAATGGGCGAATAATTTCCTTTGAAATTGGTTGTTTTTCAGAACCGTGCATTTTTGGAGTATCTTTTTGGAGTAAATCTGATGCAGAAATTTTCAAAAAAATTATTGCTGATATCAGTACTCCTGAAAATTTATCTAATAGCGAAAACTTCTGGGATGACTATTTTAATGATTTTTTGGAGGAAATCCAAATTCACACTTTAGAAATACCAAATTATGTTGCATCAGAAATGAACAATGTAATCGAATATGAGATGGCCATAACAATGTGCCAAAAGTATTATTCTAATCCAAAACAATATTTTATAAACTGGCATAATAATAAAAATGAGTATTCATATATAATGAATACATCTCAAGCACTAAGTTATACCCAAAAACTTTTGGAAGAGTATATCTATAAGCATCCTGACGAAAACTTTAGTTTAACTATTCCATCATACTTTGAAAATAATGAATATCCTTATATCATAAAAAAAGAAAAGAAAAGCATTGGGTTTATAGATATAGCTATTGAAAAAAAATTTTTTCTGCTGAGAAGAATTTATCTTGATAAACCTTATCGAAGACAACGATTAGGAACTCAAATTTTAGAAAATATAATTACATTTTCTAAACTCACAAACAAGGAATTACGGGTAAACGTTTATGATGAAGAGGCAGAAAAATTTTATAAACGTCTTGGATTTAGAAAAAATTTTACAAATTACGTAATAAGGAGACAATGAGTATGGATATAATTCAAGAGTGTTTAGCTTATTTTAAGAATATAGATATAAATTTCGATTTGCTAATAATAGCTGACACACAAAATAAAACTACAAAGAACAATAACTATATTGTTCATACTGATGAAAGTGAGTTTTTTTCTAGAAAAGAATTTTCTGAAATCGCTTCGACATTATTTTATATTTTTGGTTATGCCAAAGTTTTTTACTCAGAATTGGATTTCATAAAATTTGTGATGGATGAGCATCCCTCAGCCACAGAATGTTACATATATAATTTTAGCAGAGATGGAATAGCTGAAGGGAAAAAATCATTAATCCCTGCTTTTTGCGATTTATGCGGTCTTAAATATACTGGATCAAATGCTTTTACTATATCCTTATTGAGAAATAAATGGATTTTTACACAGGTACTTTCTAATATGGGGATATTAACACCAAAATCTGTTCTTTATACATTTAATAATCATAATATATTAGAACCTTTTTTGGATACGACAATACTTTTAAAGAATATTCATGAATCAGTAAGTATAGGCTTGCTTACAGACAATAAAATATATTTAACAAAAGAAAAATTGAAAACAGTTGATATGACACTACAACGGATGAACACTAAACAACTACTCATACAAGAATATATTAGCGGCCTAGAATGTGAAGTTTTAGTAATACAGTTTAAGGGAAAGTATTATGCACTTGAGCCAGTGGAAATTGTTATAAATGGTAATGATTTTTTAGATTCCTTAACATCAAACCTATATAATTATTCGTTTAGAAAATTATCCGATAGTTTGAGTCCAGTAGTAATAGAACAAATAAAAAAACAAGCAGTTAAAGCTGCACAAATTTTAAGCATTAAAGACTATGCGAGATTTGATTTCCGTATAGAAAAAGACCAGCCATATCTTATCGATATAGCTGGAACACCATATACTATAAAACATAGCTCGGTAGCGTTTCTGTTTGAAAATATAATGCATTTAGATTATAAAGATATTTATAAGACAATAATGGCGTGTTCTTTTTCAAATTATGATATACTTCAATCATAAGATGTATATTGCAAATCAGATAGCATAAGCCCCCGGCAGAAAAAAGAAGCCAATTCACTAGATCGTCGTTTCAAAGGTACTAGATTATTACAAAAATCATATCCATCTAATATTTGACGATTCAAAATAATCTCTTTTAGCGCAAGAAGTTTCTTATCCCAAAAAACTTCTTGCTTTTTAAATAATGATGGAACAAAATCATCTAATAAATTAATAATTTTTGTTGCACTCTCCCATTTTTCTTCTAATATATATCTATATATTTCGAACCAAGCAAAATAATAACGATAAAAGTCATCCACATCATCATCTTCAATATTTGACACATCATCGCAATCCATTAAATGCTCCAAATATTTTTTGAATTTGAGATATTCTGAAATATTACCATAATAAAGATTTAGCGAACATATATTAGTGAGAATAACAAATTCTGTTGCACATGAAATACGTTGTAATTGTTTTCTTAATTTTTTGACAGTTTTTTTTGCATATCTAAAGCAATATTTTTTTGCATGGGATTGTTCATACCTAAGAAAATCTGCTATTATCATGTTATTTAGTATTTTCTGAGGGTACGGTATTGATATTTCATTTTCTAAAGAAACTTGCATAGCTTTTCTGCATGCCTGTATAGCTTCATTATATTTTTGTATAACTATGTCTGTTCCTGCTTCACAGATTAATGTGATACAATATTCATCCCAGATTTGATTGTCATAAAAATACTTTTTTGCTTTGTCATAATAAATATTACATTGTGTCTGGTTTACAAACAGAAACGCTTTTCGATTAAATACATTCTCCATATATTTAGCAATGCTTTTACTAGATTGAGAGGTTTGTATATTCCCGCTAAGTGAAAGGCTAAGATCATAGATCCGTTTAAATAACTCTGTGTCGTTCAAAACATCTAAGATATAGTGTGCAATATCATAGATAATCCTAAGTTTCAAAACAGTTTCATCAACGATAGGCATCTCTATAGGATATTGTGATAGGCCTAAATATATAGATTCTTCAGCATACTGAACGAGCTGACTTAATATTTGTTTCAATTGTAAATACCAAGGCTTATAATTCCTATACATAAAATGGAAAAAAGCTCTTGCCAGTTCTGCCTTTAAGGGAATCTCAAAATAATCTTTTTGTAAATTACGGTACATCCTATTAAGTTTATCATAATCCGATTCCCCTTCACGTAGGGTATTGTAAAATGATTTTATTGTTTCAAAATCATCATAGTAATAGGAATCTTTTCCTTTTCCAATCAACCTTTCAATTTTTTTGATTTGTTCCAAATTATTAAAACTAAGTGCTTCTGAATAGGAAAGTATAAGAAGGGCAAAAATATCATCTTTCAAATATCCATTGTATGCCCATAAATAGTATGCTCTTAAATAATATTGATCTTGTTCCTTGTTACTATAATAATTGTAATAATCTAAATATCTTTCCTTATTCTTATCATTCAGTTCTTTCTTCAGAATTTTTCGTATTTCATCACAAGCGAAGGAATAAAAGTTCAGCGAGTTTTTTTTCAGCAACGCTTGCTTTTGAGCTAGATATAGACTCTCTCGAACAGTATTTGTTTCTTTATGTGTTATGCTTGCAATTTCTTGACTACCAAAGCTTTTTAGGCTAATTGAGGAAGACAAAATGATGTCTTCCATATCATATTCATTTACATTTCTAGTTAGACCGTTCTTTTTAAGCTCACCCAATCTGTATGTAACCACGGAATCTAAGGCTCTAAAAAAATCAACATTTTGCTCTACTAAATCTATATACAGAAAATCGACTAATTTTAAATTAGACGCACATATTTTTTTGATTTGTTTAATCTTTTCCTCTATGTCCTTTTTCCTTACAATTATTTTATGTTTTTCAGTTAGATATTGTAAAATATCATTTTCATCATAGTCTTCCAATATATTTTTTTCGATTGTAGAACAAACTAGAAAATCCTTTATGCATGAATCATCAACATTACTTATGAGAAAATATAGATGATGTTTAAACGTACTTTCGAGAGTGGTTATATTCTTCATTAGTAATTCAACCAGATATTTTACTTTGTTATCTAACTTAGAGTAATCGGGTAGGCAAATTAATAAATCAGAAGAAAATCTTTTTTTAAGAAGATTAGATATTTGATTAAATTGGCTATCATTTTTTTTAGTTGATACCGCTGTCGCTATATCAACTCCAATCCCCCAGCGTATTGGTAATGAAATAGTAGTTTCAATATTATCTACAGAACTCTTAGAAGAATTTTCGTATAAAGATAATTTGTCTCCTTCAGCAATATATACTTGTAATTTGTTATTATGTCTATTTTTGCTATGTATTCTATTGATAACTTCAAATACTACATGTGATTTTCCTGATCCATGATTGCCTAGAATAATGGTAGCCTTTGAGGCTGATGCAGTAATATATTCTTGAGTCAATTTCTCTATTAACTTGTTTCTACCTTCTAAATTTTTATATCTATGTTCTTTCATATCTTTATTACAAATAAACCTTCAATAAAATAATATTGGATAATAAGGTATTATCTAATATCATTCAGATACCGGATAACTACTAATTATTAAATACATTATATCAAATACTATCATATTGTTCCATACTTTTGTTTTATTGCCATGAAAAAATTTTTTTCTATAACTAAACTCTTCATTTTTTGTATATCAAAAAGACCGCCTTTATCAAAGCCGATCCGTTTTATTCAAATAAAATAATAAGTAAATTTATGCTGCTCTGATTATATTCATTCGATTTCTAGGATGCATCTCTCTTAAAATCTCAGCTTGCTTTTTAGCTGCAATATGTATATATATCTGAGTAGTTTTTATCGAACTATGTCCAAGGATCCGTTGCACACAACTTACATCAACACCCTCTTCTATTAAATATGTAGCAAAAGAATGTCGGAACATATGTGGTGTAATGTTTCTATCAATACCCGCCAGCTTTGTGTACTTTTTTAACATAAGCCTTATAGAATCCTCAGTGTATCTATTTCCCCAACTGTTCACAAAGAAAAAACCACACTTTTTGATTGCTTCTGAATTATGTTTATAATATTGTTTTAGGAGATCCAAAATTTCACCTGACGCAACCTGAATATATCTTTCTTTACTTCCTTTTCCCATGATTTTTATTAAGCCCGTATTCAAATTTATACAATCTAATCTTATATTTGATATTTCATATACTCTCGCCCCCGTAGCAAATAATGTTTCTATTACAGCTATATCTCGTAACCAGTACTTATAAGTATTATCCTTACTTATCTTCTTACATGAATGCATATAATTCAACAAAGTTTCAATTTCTTCACGCGGGATTATTTTAGGTAAAATTGCTGCTTCCTTGAATTTTACTTTGATTTTTCTAAACGGACTATCATCGATAATTTCGCACTCTTCCAAATAATTATAATATGCTTTGATTGATGCAATTTTACGTTTTATGGTTTTCTGCTTGTATTTTTTATGCAATTCCACTATATAGTCTTCTATTTTGCTTTTTTCTGGGACATCCTCCTGTGTAAACTCAAAAAACTGTCTTAAATCAATTCTGTATGCCTTCAGCGTATTCCAATCCAATTCTTTCCTATACTCACAATATTCAAGATACTTTTTTACTTGCTCTTTATAATCCATTCTACTGTCCTCCATGCCTTTTTCGGTAGTGTAGCATATTTCTTCACGGGATACATTCGATATCCCCTATGTTTCTCATTGAAACTAAGGAATTTTCTCTTCATTGTCAATGCAAACGAAGAAATACATGAGTAGAACCTATTCTGCTTCCCGCTCTCATGCTTTACTTTTTATTGAAATGGCACAACGTATCTTTATGACACCTAAAAGTAGCTCCCCATTTTGCAAGCAAAACACTTATGGTATGTAAGATACTGTGATATCTCCTATTATTTGTCTCGTACTTTTGTAACTATTATCATATAAAAGATGGGCAGAAAGCTGATTTTACTCACGCTTTCTGCCCACACTCATCATAAAAAAACTATATTAATTCATCTAAATATTTCGTTTTTTCTTCTTTAGGAATCTTCAGGCTTTCCATTGCCTGTTCTACTGACCACCCCATTGTTTCCATAAGATTTCTAATTGAAAACAGTATTCCTTTTTGAATTCCTTTTTCTTCAACACCTTTACTCAGATTACACATAATAGGCACCTCTTTCTAATGTCTTTACGTTTCAGACAAACCATGCAATAAGGTGAACAACAACAGTGCTGCTCACCTCTATTTTCAAAATTTATATATTTTGTACTCTTACATTTTTTTTAATTCATCTAAATACTTGCTTTTTTCTTCTTCAGGAATTTTCAGACCTTCCATTGCCTGTTCTACCGACCATCCCATTGTTTCCATAAGGTTTCTAATTGAAAGAAGAATTCCTTTCTCAATTCCTTTTTCTTCAACGCCTTTACTCAAATTACACATAATAGACACCTCTCTTTCTAATGTCTTTGTCATTTCAATTGAAAAATCATTCTGTAATATCTCTTTCTTTTCATTTACTTCACGATCCGAAGAAAGTAAAACTTCTAATAATTTTAAAATACCTGGAACATTTTCATCATCAGAATCCCCTAAACATATCATAATTGCTGTTAATAGATCATAATTCTCTTTTCTTTCGGAACAACTGCCAATTAACTGTTCTTCTGTAATAGAATATCTGTTTATACTATTTTTTCTATATTTAGGTGGGTTCATACAAATCCAAATACTGTAAACTTTCTTTATTTTCTCATAATGTGCGTCTGAGAATTCAACACCATACTGCGAAGATATCAATCTACTGCAATAATAAATTCCCCTTTTTATAATTGGATAGCCTGGATAAAAATCATTCTGTGCTTCAATATTTATGATCAGTCGGATTTTTTCTTTTGACGCCGGAGCTTTCGCACAGAATCGAATATCATAGGTAACTATCCCTTCATAAATAGAAGCATCTTCTGTTGCTCCATTTTCTATTTGCTCTTCTGACAACCGCTCATCAATGTTTACAGACACATCTGCAATGTCCGGTTCTCCTTCTATATAGTTCTCTATAATTTCTTGAATCTCACAATCCCGGTATTCCTGCAAACAACTTTTCATGATCCATGCCAGAATTACCTTATTTGCGAGAAGACGTTTACACGCCGCATCATAGGAGGCTTTATCGCCTGCGGAGCTAATACTTTTTGCCAGTATATTTTCAACTTTCAATCTATTTTCACCTCCATAATCCCTTTTTTCTTATTTTATCACATGGAAAAAAAAGATACCACTCCTTTTTCTTATTGGATTATCCCTCTTCTCCTCTTCTTATGCCGCCTTATTCTTATCAGAAAGCTCTGCAAAAACTTTTTTTAACCTATATGCCAACAAGGTGTTCCTTTTTTTTGCCCTTCCAGCTCTGATTGCCTGGGATAATGCCTGTTTACTCCCCACAAGGATAACTTTCTTTTTCGCCCTTGTAATCGCAGTGTAATATAAATTCCTCTTTAAAGTGTGCCTCCGGAAACTCGATAAAACCGGAATGATGACTACCGGATATTCTGAGCCTTGCCCCTTATGGGCAGTAATCGCATATGCGTGAACAATGTTCCATGATTCTCCTTCCAGATATCGCATAACCCTTTCTTCTCCAAAATCTACTTCCATGTACTTCTTTCCATTTATCCTTCCTATTTTCTTTACAATCCCGATATCCCCGTTGGAAATTTCGTCTTCATTTTTTGTCTGCATCACTTTATCCTGCATACGGAAAATTCTGTTTCCGCTTTTGATTTCCTGCTGTCCTGATTGGTAAGAATTAATCCTGTCTTTGATTTTTATATTCAAAGCATTAGCACTTACCTTTGTATCCTCTCTTAAAGGTGTCAATACCTGAACTGCATTTACATTTTTCTTCTGATTCTTCCACTCCACATCAAAAATTTTCACAATCTTTTTTGCTGCATCTTCATCATCATGTGCCGCCACAAAAGAAAAACTGTCATCATATTCCAGATTTAGCTTCCCACAGTTGATTTTTATCGCATTTTCCAGAATAGTGGGATTTTCCTGCCGGAAACATTGTTCTAAGACTGTAACCGGAATCACACCGGAATCAATAAGTTCTTTAAATACGTTTCCTGGCCCCACTGATTCCAGCTGATCTTTATCACCTACCAAAACAATCCTGCTTCCTGCTTTTATTTTCATCATCAGGCTCGTAAACAGATGCATATCCACCATACTGCATTCATCAATAATAATTAACTAAGACTTCCCATACCCCAAATGGGACTTGTTCCTTGAAAATTCAATATTTCAGCTAACAAAATAGCGATTTATGCCGCAGTAGCCAGTGGATGGAGTGCATTAC
>NZ_JBQKED010000067.1:0-10104 GCF_052121495.1 Faecalimonas sp. LCP19S3_D12
AATATATTCCATCCACTCTAACAATTCTTTCATAAAGAAACACCTCTTTTCTCTTTAGTTTATCAGAAAAAAGGGATGTTCACAATTTATTTACTCATGCGTTTGTCGTGTTTATGCTATAATGAAAATAGTTAAAGTTGTTACGGAACAATAACTTATAGTTTGTTGGGAGGCATTTGAATGGAAGATTATGTGAGACTGAAACAAGTAAAAAAGATATATAAGATGGGAGAAGTGGAGATTGCAGCTGCGGATGGAATTGATTTTTCTGTTGGAAAGGGAGAATTTGCAGTCGTTGTCGGAGCAAGTGGAGCGGGAAAGACTACTGTTTTGAACATTTTAGGAGGAATGGATACGGCGACGAGCGGAGAGGTCATTGTAGATGGAAATGATATCACAACCTACAATACAAAGCAATTGACGGCATACAGAAGAGATGACATCGGATTTGTGTTTCAGTTTTACAATCTGGTTCCGAATCTGACTGCGCTGGAAAATGTAGAACTGGCGCTTCAGCTTTGTAAAGATCCTCTGGATGCGATGGCGGTGCTTGAGGATGTCGGACTGGGAGAACGGGCGGCGAATTTTCCGGCGCAGCTTTCCGGCGGAGAGCAGCAGAGAGTTTCTATCGCAAGGGCGCTGGCAAAAAATCCGAAATTGTTACTTTGCGATGAGCCAACGGGAGCGTTGGATTACAATACAGGAAAAGCAATATTAAAACTGTTGCAGGATACGTGTCGTAAGAAGGGGATGACGGTCATTTTGATTACGCACAATTCGGCGATTGCACCGATGGCAGACCGTGTGATTAAAATAAAGAACGGAAAGGTTTCTAAAGTGACATTGAATGAGAATCCGATTCCGGTTGAGACGATTGAGTGGTAGATAAGTATGAAAAAACGAGCGTTGAGAAAAGATTTTTATATGGAGATACGAAAAAGCCTGGGACGTTTTTTGTCGATATTTTTTATCGTAGCATTGGGCGTATCATTTTTTTCCGGAATTCGAGCATCGGAACCGGATATGAGAATTTCCGGAGATGCCTATTTTGATGAAAAAAATCTGATGGATATCAAGGTGATTGGCACGATGGGACTGACAAAAGATGATCTGCATGCGATTGAAGGACTTTCAGATGTAGCTAAAGCAGAGGGCGGTTTTAGCCAGGACATGCTGCTTAATATAGATGATAATCAAAAGGTTCTTCATGTGATGTCTATTCCGGAGTCCATGAATGAGCTGACGGTAAGTGAAGGAAGAATGCCTGAAAAAGAAGGAGAGTGTCTTGTAGATATAGATTTTTTAGAAGGTACTTCTTATCGGATTGGTGACACGATTACGCTGACGAGGGAAGATTCCGGGATATTGGAGGTCAAAGAGTTTAAAATCGTGGGAACGGGAAGCAGCCCATCCTACATCTCGTTTGGAAGGGGAAGCAGTCTGATTGGAACAGGAACGGTCAGTGGGTTCCTCGCTGTGACAGATGAAAATTTTTCTCCGGATACCTATACAGAAATTTATGTAAAAGCAGCAGGGGCAAAAGAGGAAACTGCGTTTACAGAGGGGTATCAAAAGAAAGTGGATCATGTGATTGATGAGATTGAGAAAATTACAGATGCCAGATGTGAGGCGCGGAAACAGTCTCTGGCAGCTGATGCGAACAAAGAGATTGACAAGGCGAGACGGGAGTTGGAAGACGGAAAAGCGAGCGCGCAGCAGGAACTTTCTGAGGCAGAACAAAAGCTGAAAGATGGAGAGACACAGATCCAGAATGCGAAAGCAGAAATTGCATCTGGAAAAGAGCAGATTGAAAATGCGAAACAGACCTTATATCAAAAGCAGAAAGAACTGGATGCCGGACTAGAAGAGTATCGCACCGGAAAAGAAACACTGGATAGTCAAAAAGAAGAATTAGAGAAAAAAGAAAAAGAATATCAGCAGCAGGCTGAGGCGGCAGCGCCACAGATTGAGGCTGCCGAGAAGCAGATTGCAGATGCCAGAGCCAAGTTAGACGTGGGATGGCAGCAGTACAATACCATCAAAGACAGCGAAGACCCAAAAGATCAGGCAATCGCAGCAGAGTTATTGAAACAGTTGAATGCAGGGGAGGCAGAACTTAAGGCGAACATAGAAAAGCTTACTGCGATGAAAAATCAGTTGTCAGAAGGGAAAATTGCGATTGAACAGGCAAAACAACAGCTGAGCGCCGGAGAAGAATCGCTCTCTTGTGCACTGCAGACAATCCAGAACGGGCAGGCTCAGATTGATACAGCGTGGGAAGAGCTGCATGAAAAAGAAGAGACACTTGAGAGTGGAGAAAACACTTTGCAGGAACAAGAACAGACGCTGATTAAAAGTAGGGAAGAGTATGAGACTGCAAAGGCGGAGGCGCAGGCAAAGATTGAAGAAGGGGAACAAAAGATCAAAGATGCCGAGAAGGAGATTGCAAAGATAGAAACTCCGACATGGTATGTATATGACAGAAGCACTTTGCCGGAATATTCAGAATATGGAGAAAATGCGGATCGCATGCGGGCAATCGGGAAGGTGTTTCCGGCGTTGTTTTTCCTTGTGGCGGCACTGATCAGCCTCACGACAATGACACGAATGGTTGAAGAGCAGAGAGTGGAGATCGGAACACTTCAGGCACTCGGATACAGCAAGATTGATATTGCGAAAAAATATTTGAATTATGCGCTTTTGGCAACGTTTGGAGGAAGTGTTTTCGGGGTGCTGATTGGAGAGAAACTATTCCCGTTTATTATTGTGTATGCCTATAAGATTATGTATCAGCATCTTCCACATATCATTGTGCCGTATCATGTGTCATATGCGGTCATGGCTACGGCAGCAGCAGTATTATGTACATTCGTGGCAACACTGGCAGCCTGCTATAAAGAACTGATGGCATTGCCGGCGGTATTAATGCGCCCACCATCACCAAAACAAGGCAAAAGAATTTTTTTAGAGCGAATTACGTTTATTTGGAAATATTTAAGTTTCATTTGGAAATCCTCTATTCGTAACCTTTTCCGATATAAAAAACGGTTTTTTATGACGATCATTGGAATTGGCGGTTGTATGGGATTGATGTTAGTGGGATTCGGACTCAAAGATTCCATTACCAATATCGCAACGCTCCAATATGGAGAATTGCAGGAGTATGACGGGATGGCATATTTGTCTTCGGACTTATCAGAACAGGAAAAGACGAGTTTAAGGGAAACGCTTGAAGGCGAACATCAGATTGATACGTATTCGGAAGTCATGATGAAAAATAAGACAGTGAAGAGCGCGGCAGGAGAAGAGGAAATCTACCTGAGTGTTCCGGTAAAGGAGCATGGTTTGGAGCCATTTATGACATTTCGAAATCGTGTTACAAAAGAAGAATGTGAATTGACAAATGAAGGTGTGATCTTAACAGAGAAGGCAGCCACCGAATTAGATGTGAAATCAGGAGATATGATTACCATACAAGAAGATGCCGGTGACGTAAGGGTGAAAGTTGTGTCGGTATGTGAAAACTATATTGGAAACTATATGTATATGACAACCGGATTATATGAAGAACTTTATGGAAAAGAGCCGGAAGAAAATAGTATTATGTTCAAGATGAAGAAATATGATGAAGAAGGTTTGATGGAAATCGGGGAAAAACTGATTGAGCAGGATGCAGTTTTGAACGTGACATATACAAATAATATGGAAGAGCGGATTGCAGATATGCTCGGCAGTCTGAATCTGGTTATTGTGGTACTTATTATCTCGGCGGGAATGCTGGCGTTTGTTGTGCTTTATAACTTGAATAACATCAATATTACAGAACGAAAACGAGAACTTGCAACCTTAAAAGTACTTGGGTTCTATGATAAAGAGGTTGCATCGTATGTATTTCGGGAAAATATTTTGCTGACAATTATTGGATCGCTGGTTGGAATGGGAATCGGAAAGATTTTGCATCAATTTGTGATCGTTACCGTGGAAGTGGAAGGAATTATGTTTGGAAGAAATATTGATTTTCCAAGCTTTTTGTACAGCTTTTTATTCACGGTTGGATTTTCATTGTTTGTGAATTGGGTAATGTATTTCAAATTAAAGCGGATAGATATGGTTGAATCACTGAAAAGTGTAGAATAGTTTATAAGAATTTAATAAAGTTCATAAGATTATTAGCACTCACTTTAAAAGAGTGCTAATTTTCTATTGACATTTAAAAATCAGAGTATTAATATATCAAATAGATGAGGCAAAACGCCGAGAATTGATAATTAAAGATAAAAAGGAGTTGTTAGAAATGGGTGCAAAACACGGTAACCTTTCAATTAACAGTGAAAATATTTTTCCAATTATAAAAAAATGGATGTATTCAGATCACGACATTTTTGTGCGTGAGTTGATTTCAAATGGTTGTGATGCGATCACAAAATTGAAAAAATTAGATATGATGGGAGAATATCAACTGCCGGATGACTATAAAGCAAGCATCAAGGTAGTGGTAAATCCGGAAGAAAAAACATTGAAATTTATTGATACCGGTATTGGTATGACTGCGGATGAAGTAGAAGAATATATTACACAGATTGCATTTTCCGGTGCAACAGAATTTCTTGAAAAATATAAAGACAAGACAACAGAAGACGATATGATCGGCCACTTTGGTCTTGGATTTTATTCGGCATTTATGGTAGCAGAGGAAGTTCACATTGATACATTGTCTTACAAAGAAGGTGCGGCTCCGGTACACTGGACATGTGACGGCGGCACAGAATATGATATGGAAGAAGGCAGCAAAAACACAGTTGGAACAGAGATCACATTGTTCCTGAATGAAGAAAGTGTGCAGTTTTCGAATGAATATCGTGTGAGAGAAGTGATTGAAAAATACTGTTCTTTCATGCCAGTAGAGATTTTCCTGTCAAAAGAAAATGCAGAACAAGAATACGAGACAATTTTGGAAGAGGAATTGAAAGATGATGATGTCATCGTGGAACGTATTCATGAAGAAGCAAAGATGGAAGAAAAAGAAAATGAGAACGGCGAGAAAGAGATGGTGGAAGTTTCACCGGCAGTAGATAAAGTGAAAATCAACAAACGTCCGGTTTCTCTGAGTGATACAACTCCACTTTGGACAAAACATCCAAATGACTGTACAAAAGAGGATTATATCGAATTTTACCGCAAAGTGTTTATGGATTACAAAGAGCCATTGTTCTGGATTCATCTGAATATGGATTATCCATTCAATTTGAAAGGTATTTTGTATTTCCCGAAAATCAACACAGAGTATGATTCCGTGGAAGGAAAGATTAAATTATACAATAATCAGGTATTTATCGCAGATAATATCAAAGAAGTCATTCCGGAATTCCTGATGCTGTTAAAAGGTGTGATTGACTGTCCGGATCTTCCGCTGAATGTATCACGTAGTGCATTGCAGAACGACGGATTTGTAAATAAAATCTCAGATTACATTTCAAAGAAAGTGGCAGATAAGCTTACAGGAATGTGTAAGACTGACAGAGAATCTTATGAAAAATACTGGGATGATATCAGCCCATTTATCAAATTCGGCTGCTTGAAAGATGAAAAATTCTGTGACAAGATGAGTGATTATATTTTATTCAAAAATATTGACCATGAATATCTGACACTCAAAGACTGCATTGCAAAAAATGGCGGTGCAGAAGAGACGAAGGCTGAAGAAAAAAAGACAGAGGCATCAGAGGGCGAAAATACAGAAGAAAAAGCAGAAGAGAAGAAAGTAACAATTTACTATGTGACAGACGAACAACAGCAGAGCCAGTATATTAATATGTTCAAACAGGAAGGTTTGGATGCAGTGCTGTTGACACACAATATTGATTCTCCGTTTGTGACACAGCTTGAGCAGCGCAATGAGAATGTACAATTCCAGCGTATTGATGCAGATTTGACAGACACATTCAAAGAAGAAGTTGCAAAAGAGGAAGAAGAAGCATTCAAGGCAGATACAGAGACATTGACTGATGTATTCCGCAAAGCATTGGAAAATGACAAGCTGGAAGTTAAAGTAGAGAAGCTGAAAAATGAAAATGTGGCATCTATGGTAACATTGTCAGAACAGTCACGCCGTATGCAGGAAATGATGAAGATGTACAATATGTACGGAATGGATCCATCTATGTTCGGAACAGATGCCACACTTGTATTGAATGCAAATCATCCATTGGTACAGTATGTACTCAAAAATAAAGATGGAGAACATGTACCAATGTTCTGTAAACAGTTATTTGACCTTGCGATGTTGAGTAACAAACCGTTGAATCCAGAAGAAATGACAGCGTTTATCAACAGAAGCAACGAGATTATGATGTTATTGGCAAAATAATAAGAAAAATAAAAAATGCGCGAATCCACAGGTGGGTTTGCGCATTTTGTGGATATGGAATAAATTTAGAAGAAGTGAAAAAATCGCATAAAAAATTTAGTGATTTTAGAGTGGGAAAAGAGGAAAAAATAGGGTAGAATAAAGATATATAATGAAAAAAAGGTGATTATATTGGATTTGAAAATTTATCAGACTTTATGTGCTGATTCCAAAATAATTTGGACAAAGCACTGCTTAGAACGAATGCAGGATGTGATAGCATAAATATATATATCATAACAGCGTACTATCCAGACACCAAGAAATTTGGATCTGATTTAAAAACAAGAAGAAAGGGGAAATAAATATGTGTATGTTCTGTAAAAATACTACTACTGTTGAAAGTACTACAACCCATGTGGTGAATTATAAAAATTGCGTTATTGTAGTTAAAAATGTCCCTTGCCTTGAATGTGATCAATGCGGAGAAAAGTATTACACTGACGAGGTTGCTGAAAAATTGGAGACGATTGTAAATTTGGCAAAGAAGCTGATGCAGGAAATTGCTGTGATTGATTATCAGCATGCTGCGTAGAATATTGAGGAAAAATTTAGACAGAGGCTATTGACATCAATATTAAGCTTTGATGACTTCTTGGAATTTCAATGAATGAGATTTCCAAAAGTTATTTGCTCTTTGAGGGTTTGCTTTTGAAAATAGGTCTTAAAAAGAGGAGTGCGTGAATCCACGAGTGGATTTGCGCATTTTGTGGCTATGGAATAAATTTAGAAGAATTGGAGGATTGTGATGGAGATTAGAAAGTATCAGGCAGAAGATTTGGAAGAAATTGTGCAGCTTTTTTATGAGACAATTCAAACTGTGAATCGAAAAGATTATTCGCAGGAACAGGTGGAAGTGTGGTCAAACCGATGTGAGAATCTTAGAAAAAATAAAACAGTTTTTGAAAAACTTTATACAGTCGTTGCCGTAGAGGGAGAGAAGATTATAGGATATGGAAACATAGACAGAACAGGATATTTGGCTCATCTGTTTGTGCATAAAGATTTCCAAAATCAAGGTGTGGCAACGGCAATCTGCGATGAGTTGGAACAGCATGCCAAGAAATTTGGGATTCAAAAGATCAGCGTACATGCTTCCATTACGGCAAAACCGTTTTTTGAAGGACGAGGATATGTGTTGGAAAAAGGGCAGCAGGTGGAGTTGGAAGGTGTGAAGCTGACAAATTTTGGGATGGGAAAATTCATTGATTTTAGGATAGGCAAGATGGAGAAAATATTTAGGATCACCTTGGTAACATTCATGTTACTTAGTCTGTTTGGATGTTCGCAGAAAGAACCGTCAGAGGTTAAGAAGCATGCGGAAACTGATTTTTTGGAAGACCAGAAAGTCAGAGAAGATGAAGCAACAGTAATTAACACTTATGATGTGACTGATCCGGAATTCGTTGAAGAGTATTCTGAACAGAATAAGCTGATAACGAAAGTTAAATATTATGAAATGAGTGATGGTACATGGAGGACAGACACGCATACCTATAAATATAGACTGGAGATAACAGGAAGAATGAATGGAGCAGCTAAAGATAGTACATTTGTTTTCCTGAGTAACCTAGAGGATATTACGTTTGGACAGGCGTGGAAAGCAAGTGGACTAAGCAGTAATACGGCTGACTATTTGGAGGAAGAGGAAGCAAAACTTGTGGCTGTGAAATAGAATAGGTTATCGTAGGAGAGAACACGATATGAATTTAATATACAAGAAGGCAACACTTAAAGATCTAGATATCTTAATTGAAACGAGAATAGAAGTATTGAGGGCGGCAAATAAACTTTCTGGTGATACTGATATGAGCGAAGTGGAAAGACAATCCTATGATTATTATCAAAAAGCTCTTTGTGATGGCTCGCATATTGCATATTTGGTTTTTGACGAAAACTGTGTTGTTGGTGCGGGTGGTGTTAGCTTTTTTCGAGTAATGCCGACCTACCACAACCCAAGTGGAAATAAGGCATATATAATGAATATGTATACAAAGCCTGATTACAGAAGGAAGGGCATTGCTTATAAAACATTAGATATGTTGATTAAAGATATTAAAAGTAAAGGCATTTCAGCTATTTCATTAGAGGCGACGGAGATGGGGAGACCATTATATGAGAAATATGGGTTTGTAAAAATGAATGCTGAAATGGAATTGCCAGAATAATTAGATATTACTTCACACATGGAAGTACCAAAACTTGAGTCTAGAGAAGGTGGTAGTGTATGAAAAAAATTGGAAGGGTGTTGTGCGTATTTCTTTTTATGATTTCTATGACGGCGTGTAGTTCATCAAAAAATAACCCAGTTCATTTAGGTGTGAATGCAGTAATTACAGAAATTGATGAGGGAAACAACACGATAACTGTAAAAGACGGTACAGAAGAAGGCATTTTAGGTAAAAACTGTCTTATTGATTGTTCATCCATTCCTATGATTTACTGTGATTATGATACAGGACAAGTTGTAAGTATATCATTTGAGGATTTACAGGTTCAAGATGAAATCATTTTGAGTATTCGAAATTCAGAAATAGAGAATTCTAAAGACGAGGACGATAAAGCAAGGACGCTCAAGGTTGAACAGTTGCAACTGAGTACGCAAAGAATGAAATAGTGATTTGCCTAGGAAGATAGAAAAAAGTGATTTTAGAATATTGAAAACGTGGAGGGATGGACTATGGGAGTTGTAGACGAGAAAGATTATATTATGCGAATGATAAAAGAAATGGTACAAGTATTGTTTTCTTTGGTATTTGGGAAGAAATATGTTTCTGTCGAATTAGAAGACGAAAATAAATATGAAGTCTCAGGGAATACGTTGAAATATTTTTTCGATATGATTGACCAGGGAGATATAAACGAAGCTGAGAATCTTTTGCTGGAAGATCTCGATTATACAAATAAAGAAGAAGTCATGGCGGCGGCATTTTTTTATCAACATCTAAGTCAAAAAGACGATGATTTTTTGAGAAGAAATGATTACACGAAAGAAGAAGTGCTTTTTGGGTTTAAGCAGTTACTTGAAAAATCTGGATATGAAGACTTAGTTCGCTTAATAGGACGTGTTGATGAGGACGGACGATAAGGTGCGAAAACACTCATTTTACCACGATTGAATGAGCCTTGATATGATAATAGAATAGCACTAAAAAGACACCATTGACAACCTACGTGGTGTCTTTTGTTAAAAGGCAGTCAATCATAAAGACCAACTGCTTTGTGTGTATGGGTATGAAGTTGTCAAACTAGGAGTTATCTATTGTTTTTTCCCTTTTGTATTCTTTCATTTTCTAATAGCATAATTGCAACGTTTGCAACAATGAATATAGAAATACAAATTATTGTTCCACTTGTTGAAATTGAACTATTGATAACACCTGTAAAACTATTGATAATTGTTAAAATAATTCCGAATAAACAAATAGCCAAAATCACTTTGGATAATAAACGATAATTTTTCATTTTGATTTCCTCCATCAACTTTTAATTTGTCCGTTTCTTCATACCCATATTATAACAGTTTCATATATCCGACACAACAAAAATCAGCATACCCTTGCCATTTTTCTATGCAAAAAGAGGTAAAGATTGAAAATGAAAAGTAGAGGTTATCCATTACCTTAATCGTATCACAACAAAGCCATCTTACGGTGGCTGCTTTGAAAATTGAATATGTAGACAAAGTTACAGGTTAT
>NZ_JBQKED010000068.1:0-9717 GCF_052121495.1 Faecalimonas sp. LCP19S3_D12
ACACTCTGTTTGTCATGCAGTTTTCAAGGTTCAACTATATCTGAAATGCATTTTTGCAATTCATTTAAAAACCTTTCATTTTAGACTTGACTTTTAATAGTTAGTCTTTCTTATTCTTTCCTATAGGGCGCACTATTGTACTGGCTCAACTGTGCAAAGCCCTTGATTCTAAGGCTTTTCTTCTGTTGTGCCAATCTGGCATAACTGAGTTACTGTACAGTCATGGCTTGTAGGTGTGCCATTTTGGCATAACTGTAAAAATATTGATTTTATGAGCTTTTCTTCTGTTGTGCCAAGTTTAGAAGTGCTTCTATAGAGATTTTTCTGTCTGTAAATCAAGTTTCTCTTGTTTTGGCTCGTTTTCGACATTTTCATGCCCCGGTAAAATCCACTCAGCCTGAGAAGGGAAAGTTTTTGTCATTTTCGTGATAATGCCAAGCTCATCTCGCGCTCGTTGGAGCGATCTATCAGAAATCTTGTTCGCCGCTGCCAAGTTCTTTAACTCTTTTGCAAGTCTCCGTCCTTCCGGCATATTATTGACGATAAATTCCTTTGCGCCCTCGATAGCAGGTGCATTTTTTGCCCTTTTCTTGTTTCTGATGGCTGTATAATCGTCCATAGAAAGAGTATTTTCTCCAAGATAAACAATACCGCCCTTATCTGGATCAATCTCAAAGAGTACTGTTTTTCCTTTCTTTTCAAGACTTGACTTCTCGTGTGACATAAACTTTATGTCATCCTCTCCCGGAACGTTTCCAAGGGCTATATAACTTCTGCATGCCCCCATAATATCAGTAGACCCTAAAACTCTTGTTATTGCATCGCCCTTGCCATTCTTATTAAAGTGGCAAATTATGACCACAGCAACATTGTATTTTTCTGCGAGTTCTACAATATGCCCCATTTGTTCTCTTGTCTTATTTGGGGCGTTCATGTCAATTTCTGAGCCTATGTAAGATTGAAAAGGGTCGAATATCATTAATTCTGGCTTAACCTCCTTCATATACTGCTCTATCTCTGGACTATCAAAATACAATTGATTCTTTTTGTCCACCACTGTATAAATTTTATTTGTATCAGCCCCACATATTCTTAACCTCTTCTTTATCGTATCGCCTATGCCATCCTCAGATGTTAAAAAAACCACTTTGCCCGGTTCACTATTAAACGGCGATATGTTAAAAAATTGCTTTCCTGTGCTAACACACGCTGACATATAACATAATAGATAAGTTTTTCCAGTACCAGGATATGCGGCGCATAGTGTTACTTTTCCACGGGGTATATAGGGACAATAAAGCCACTCAACCTCTTCCTCTTCAACATCACCCACACATATTAAAGACACTTTTTCAGTCTTTCCAGTTTCTGCACTAAGCTTTCGTTCTGCTTCTGCGAGCAGTTCTTCTGCCGAGTATTTTTCAATCCCCAATCTCTCACCGCCTCTCTCTCATATTCTTCAAATTCATCTTCACACTGTTTCTTGTGCCAATTCGCCACATTCTTCATCTGTTGATTATGCTCTTTTTCATACTCATTAACAAAGCGGTTGTAATACTCCCTCGCCCTGCTACAGCCTAAAAATTCAAGCCGTGTAAGAGCATCTTCGGCAAATCCTGCCCATGTAAGCTCGTAGCCATAGATTTTCATAAAGAATGACTTATCAAGTCTCATATCGCAAGATATGCTGTCAAGTAGTTCTCTTCTGTTTGCCATCTACTCACCTACCGTTTTTGTACCGAAGAACCTTTCTTGAAAATACGCCACTGGGATACGACCACGGCAAATTAAAAAACCTTTTTCTTCTAGTTCTTTATTCATTTGTCGGATATATTGGTAACTTTTACTCTCAGATACTCCAAGAATCTCTGAAATGTCTTTCGCCGTGTATACCTGCTTACTCATTTAATCAACTCCTTTCAATCACTTCACACGCTGCCCGGCGTATTTTATTCTGTTTCGATGATTTCTTCCACTCTTACGCCTACACCCTTGGCAATTTTGCCAATTGCTTGAGGCGTCGCATTCTTCTGATTTAAAATTACAGAAAAACGCTGCCGGCTCAATCCTGCCCTTTCTGCTGCTTGGGCCATTGTCAGACCACTGTTTGCAAGAGCGATTTCAAATTTCAAATTGTTAATTGTCATTTTCTCACCTCCGTCAATCACTATTGTGATTTTAAAAATATCACTAATTTGATTAAATGTCAATAACAAAAGTGATTTATTTTAAATTCGTTTTGTGATATAGTAAATATACGGAGGTGATAAAATGGGCTTACATGAAAAAATTAGAGAACTTAGATTGAATAATAATATTTCTCAAAAAAAGCTCGCTGACGCTATTGGTGTAGCTCAGTCATCGATAAACTATTGGGAAAAGGGACAAAGAACGCCATCTGTTGACGCAGCTCAAAGGCTTGCAGATTATTTTAATATTACTTTAGATGAATTATACGACATCAACGATATATCTGTTGCATCTAACAAATCAAAAAAAGGCGTTTTTGACAAGTTTTTAGATATTTTAAAATCTGATTACGAAGATGATGAGTATGTTGAATATGATGATATTGTAGATAAAGAATCGGAGTTTGAAACCTTACAAAAAGAATTCTTCAAAAATAAAAATATTAAAATGCAAGATTTAATGTTTAAATTGAATGCTCTAGGTCAAGAAAAAGCCATAGAACAAGTAGAACTGCTAACCAAGATCCCGGAATATCAAAGAATAACTTCCGAAGAAAACACCGATAATTCGGAAGAATAACATGTATTGGTCAGCTCAAAATTGAGCTCGGCTCAACCGATAACTAAAATTTTAGTAGACGTAGAAATATCTACACCTAACGAAGGGAAAATTCCTTTGGTTGATTTCACCGGCATTGTTTATTTTTCGGATGTTACTATTAGTCACATCTGAATTTCGGGTGTCCTTATTTCGGACAGCTCAATCTTGAGCTCATCGAAATTTCAACGAGTAGAGCGGAAATTTCCGCTGAACTGCCGAATTGACAGTTTAGAAGTTCGATTAATTCGGAAGAATAAAGGGTGTCAGTATTTTGGTGACCCCTTTACAAGTGTAGGAAAATCTACGGCAGTAAATAGTTTAATAACCGTACCTAAAAGTACGCTTGTAAAAATCGGCTAAACCAAGTGAATATTGCTCCCGTTAAATATATTCGTGCGAAAAACGTACGAAGCCGCCGAAATTTGAGCCGAAAGCAATATTGCGCCCGCGAAAATTTTAGCACCTTAAGAAATCTAAACACCGTCGAATTTTCTACGCCTTATATCTTCAACCATTTCACACGCTGCCCGGCTTGAAATGAAAGGAGATATACACATGGCAACTTATAAAGACACTAATCGGGGAACATGGTACTGTAAATTCTACTATACGAATTGGCAGGGAGAAAAGAAGCAGAAACTAAAGAGAGGGTTCAAGCTTCAGCGTGAAGCAAAAGACTGGGAAAGAAAATTCTTGGAACAATTTGCAAAGGATCCCGATATAACCTTTGAATCCCTCTATGAGAAGTATAAGGCATACATTACGCCGAGAATCCGGGAAAGCTCTGCAGTGACCCGTTTCGGTATGCTTAACACACATGTACTGCCATTCTTCAAGGATAGAATTGTCTCAGACATCTCCCCGGCAGATATTGCAGCCTGGCAGACGGAAATTCTCAATAAAGGTCTGAGCGAATCTTACTCTCATACAATCAATGTATATTTAAAGGCTATCTTTGCCTATGCGGTGGAATATATTGGCTTGGCAAAGAATCCTTGCACCAAGTCCATAGGCTCATTAAAAAGCCGTAAAATCGACTTTTGGACACCGGAAGAATATAAACAGTTCTCAGAAGCCTGCAAAGACAATATAGAGTATTTCACACTCTTTGAATTACTGTACTATACTGGCATGAGAGTAGGGGAAGCCCTCGCCCTTACGTTAAAAGATATTAATTTCAAAGAAAATACAATTTCCATCACGAAAACATATTACAGGGTAACCGGAAAAGATTTGATAAACCCACCAAAGACTGCTGGGAGCGAACGAACTATCATAATGCCGGAGTTTTTAACTGATGAACTCAAACAATATGTGAGTCATTTATATAAGCCTGATCCGGAAGAACGAATATTCAACAAGCGCCCTCAGTACGTCCGTAGCATCTTAATGGACAGGGCAGAGAAAGCCGGAGTAAAGCAGATACGTGTACATGATTTGAGACATTCACACGCTTCCATGCTCATTAATTTAGGAGCTAATCCGGTACTTGTGGCCAATAGATTAGGGCACGAATCTGCAGATATTACCCTAAAAATATATTCTCACTTGTTCCCTTCTACACAAAGCGAAATAGTAAACAAAATCAAGAAAGTGTAAATAATAGTATCATTTCAGTATCACAGAATATAAAAGAAGAGCCTAAACCCTTGAATTACAAGGGAAAAGGCTCTTTTCGTTATTATTTCTGCACAATATTTATATCTACTCGAAAATGTTGATTTTACGCTGTTTTTCGCTATCTATCTTCTGATTTACTCCATTTTTACTCCAATTTTAAGCCAATATTTTCAGTTCGGCTACTTCTTCTTTTTTCTTTTCTTCTGAAACGTGCGTGTATAAATCGGTTGTCATTGCCAGCGTGGAATGACCTAAGAATATGGTTTTGGCGGTTGTGTAGAAAAACTTTGAACCCTCGACGGGACTAGAAGCCTTTGAATAATGAATTGTCTTATTGATTGTAATTTCTCTTTTTTCAAAGTCACAATCTTCCCATTTCAGCCCAAGCACTTCTCCAATCCGACAACCTGTTGTCACAGCAAATTTCAAAACATTGATGTGTATGTAGGAAGAAGCAAATGTAAAGAATTTTTCCTGTTCCTCTCTTGTTAATACACGCCTTTCCTTTTTCACTTCTTTCGGCATTTCCACACCGATACAGGGATTTTTTCTAATGTATTCGCTCAATACCGCCTTATCAAGCATATCGCTTAACATAAATCTGATATTCGATACCGTTCCATGTGCAAGACCGCTGTCTATCAAATCATTCAAAAACTTCTGAACGTGATATGTTTTAATGTCCTGCAAATACATCTTTCCGATAGAGTTCTTCACTCTTGAATTGTAGTAACTGTGGTTTTTATATATCGTAGTCATTTTAACTGTTTTCTTCTTATACAACTCTGTCCACGTTACATACCATGCGTTTAAAGTGATACTTTCGCCATTGCCATTCAAACCATGTTCATCTTCATAAACCGCTTCTCGCAACTTTCGTTTTAATTCATTCAGTTTAAAATCATAAAGCGTTTTTCGTTTTCCTGTTTTGCTTGTAAATCTTGCAATATAGCGTCCGTCTGATCTCTGTGAAATTCCCTTACCGAGTTCTTTGCCCTTTAAATCTTTACCCATACCAACTTTCCTTTCTTCTACTGAAAGAAAAATGGTAAAGTAAATATTTCAATTTTCATTATATCGACACCCCATTTTCTTTTCAAGCCCTTTTGCATTGATATTCCAGCCATTCATCAAGTAATTTCTTATTTGCATACAACCGATTACCAATGCGTACCGTAAATCTATTTTTAGGGTTGTTCAACAGTTCTCTTGCCTTTGTTTTTCCAATCCCCATATACTCACAAAATTCATTTATATTCAGTAATGCTTTCTCGATACGATTACCCCCTTTCGCCTAATCTTCTTGCTTTTATGTAATCATCATACAACTGTTTCTGTGTAATATTCATTTCTCCATTTGCTACAAGATTACCAATATAATCTCTTTTCTCTATCTTTCCAACCTCTGCAAACAGTTTCAAAGACGGTGCAACATATTTTTCCAACCACTCCCACACCTTTTGAAGACTTTTCTTCTGCGGTTGCATGGTAAGTTTGACCTTGCCTATATCTTTCATCAGTTCCGCCCACGCTTGATAGGTTGGATAAAGTCTTTTTCGTGTTGTCGTGCTGTCTGTCGGCATTTCTAAAAATCGTATTTTGCTGTTTAATACTTCCATTGCCAGTCCTGCCACATCTCTATATCTCAATAATTCCTGTACTACACTTACTGCCATTTCCTGCCGAAATCTCAATTCATATCTGTTCCAATTTTCATCTAATTCTGTTCCATACTTTTTATTCTGTTCATATCCTTTTTCATAAAATACCAATCTCAAATTACTGGCTGAACTGCCGAGATAAAGACTGCCTCCTTTACTCTGAAACACTTCCTCTTTCAGTTCTCCCGAATCGTGAAAATCTATCTCCCGTAACTTTGAGGAAAGCAATCCCTCTTTTGTCCTTACAATCAAATCGGGAATACTCAAATACGGTTTTCTGTCGTCTATCGCCAAATCAATCCGAGGAAAGTTGATGTGATACTGACAAACTCTGTTTAAGAAATCAAACCATGTTTCCTCATTGAGTTGTAAAAAATTTTCATAGTTGCGACAACCTTTCCCACTCATTAAAATCTGAAAGCCTTGATACTGTGCATTTCCTGTCGGCTTTAGCACCTTGATATTATCGAAGATAGCCACAACCTCATGTCCTGCAATCCCCTTTTCATAGCCTGTTACCGTCATAAGTTCCATAGGTATTCTCAACACATCTTCTATGACTGCTTCTAACGGAACTTCCTTAATCGTTATCTGACACCAATCTATCAAAGCACTTAATTCTTCTTTCTGTCGTATTACTCCCCTGTTAGTGTAGGGGAGTTCTGGAAGAAAACTTCCGCTTCTTTCTTCCAAGTTTATCAAACCTCCTTGTCTATCTGCAATGGCGTTGCCATTGCCCTGCCCTCAACCTGCCGTTTGGTACGTCAGAACGAGGGCAGGAACTTTGACCTCCTACATAGTTTTGTTTGGAACAGGGCGGATACCCTTACAGGTAATCTTCTCCACTAATACAGGGAAGTTTCCTCTCTGCACATAAGGGGCATAAACTGGTTCTTCCAGTTCCACCACAGCATAAGGCTCAATCTTCGGAAGTTCCGTTGCTTCCAAGCGAATATCCACGCTGTTCCCAAGTTTCATGCTTCCAAGATGAAGTTTTAAAGCTTCCACTTCCTCTGTTTTCTTCTTACTGTCTTTATCATAGCGGTAACAGTTATCCGCACCCATGAAACGAAGTTCTCCAAAGGCTTCTTTTACCTGTTCTTTTGTCAATGTAATCTGCATACACGTTCCTTTCTCCCCGTTGAACCGATAGGTCAGTTTCTCATATTTTCATTTTCTCATTACGACGTCGTTCAGTTCAGTTATTTCTGAACCTGATTGTATATTAGCACAGACACATTCGTTTCGCAACACAAAGTTTAGTTTTTTATAAACTTTGTGTTTTCTTTTTTCTGAACTTGTGGTATAGTGTCCTTAGACGATAAGATATGAGAAGTTATAACGAGATATGGAAAGAGGGGTTTTTCAGATGAATACAATCGCAGAACGAATTAAATTTGCCATGAAGGCAAAAAATAAAAAACAAGTGGATATAGTCAAAGATACAGGTATCAGCAAAGGGGCGTTCAGTTCCTATCTTTCAGGACAGTACAATCCAAAAGCCGATAAAATGGAATTGATTGCTGACTCCTTAGATGTAGACTTGCGGTGGCTTTACGGACAAAATGTGCCTATGGAACACACAAGCCAAAATGACAACGCTCTGCAATACGTCTTTTACAACAACACCTGTTCCGAGTATCTTCTTGATAATTTAGACGATATATATATTGCCATGATGACCCAATATGCCGCCCTCATTCCACGCTTTTATGTTCTTGTCAATCGTGCTGGAAATGCAATGCACATATTACCTTTATTTTTGAAAGAAGATAGTTCCGAGTTCTACGAATGTCCGTCTGATTTCTTCTATTCCGACAGGCATACTATTTTTACAAGAGATTTTGAAAGTATTCACATGGTATTAACAACCGCCACGATTTACTATTACGGAATTGATACAAAAACTTATGAACCGAAAGTTACCAAACTTGCCTACTCACAGACTGACGATTGCTTTTATATCGACAATGAAGTACATGATTGTCATATCAAAGCATTTGAAAAAGAAGTGGTAAAAGAAGCACTTTACTTAAAACACAACGCCCAGTAACAGACAAGAGGACTTGCAAGGTTTCTGACCTTTCAAGTCCTCTGCTGTATCATGGTTCTGTTGGCTGTGTCCGTTCCGTCAAGGACTGCCCTACGGCGTATCGGCTACGCCTTGTTCCTTGACCTCACTAGGTTTTCTCTTTTTCTTGACACAATTAAAGCCTGCACGATTTTTCTTCAATCCGACAGACTCTCATTCTTTCACATACTCTATCAATTCTTCTATTCCACAATCCAAGTAACTGCACAGTTTACAGATTAGTTGTGCGTCTAATCTCTGAAATTCATTTCTGCAATAACGATTAAAATTAGACCTCGGTATATCCAATTCCTTACAAATGGTATTCTTACTAATTCCTTTTTCTTTCAGCAGTTCCTCTATGTGAAGTTCCAAATGTCCATACTTCATTACCTCACCTCTACATAAAAGTATATTCAATAAATCTTTATGTAGTAATTCACTATATAGTGAGGTACTATATAGTTATTCCTATAACTATATAGAAACAGAGGTATATCAAAATGAAAAAGAAATTATTATTTGTCACTATTATTCTAACCTTACTTGCAGGTGTTCTTTATTACATTAGTTTACCCGATTATCTTGTATTTAATAGTATGTCATTCAGCAATGGGGCTAATCGTGATACCGAATTACAAGTTATTGTATATCAATACTGGAATACTGATGAAGTGGTAACGAAAATCGAAGCAGAACATAATCAAATCAATGGAACTCCCACTATCCTTACAATCAATCTATACCACTCTAAATGGTCTTTTCACAACGGATATGAACCATTTTATAGCACCACTATCAATTATGATTGAAAAGGAAAAGCAGACAGTCTATTAAAAAACTGTCTGCTACAAACTGGAATTTAGCTGTCCATTCTTTTTATAGTTTCCTCTATGGAAATACATTCAGCATAACGTTCATGCCACATAAATTCGTTATAATATCGGTAACTTTTTTGGTTATCCATATAATTATTGTTTATCGTCGAATTTGCAAATGCAGGTACAATCAAATTAAAGCCATATTCAAATCCGCTTATTACTGTTGCATTGATACATTTATCGGTTTGAAGTCCAACAATAATTATGTCTTTTTCATTATTTTCTGCTAAATACTCAACTAAACCAGTATCTTTAAATGCACTGTTCACACTTTTAACAAACAATTTCTCATTAGATAATGGCTTAAATTTTTCAAATACTTCAAAACCATCAGTACCTTTTGTTAAACCGCTCCCAATGCCATCATCATGTACAACATAAATGACTTCAACATTGTTTTCTCGTGCTTTTTTAATTAACAGTTGAATATTATCAATAAACTCATTGTAATTATATAATTCATCATTAACAAGTGCCTTTTGTGTATCTACAACCAATAAGACCATTTTTCCACTCCCCCTTAATAAATTCCAATTTGCTTCTCATAATATCATACTTTACAACTATTTGCACTATTATAATCGTAAAAAATAGGCTTCGCCTATTCAGCTCCCCTTCCCCTCAATCTTGAGGGGTTAGGGGGTTTCTTTTTCTTCCTTTTTCCTGCATAATAGACTTATGAATATCTTACAAA
>NZ_JBQKED010000069.1:0-8511 GCF_052121495.1 Faecalimonas sp. LCP19S3_D12
ATCGTATTCATCCATATAATATTTCTTTATTTTTTCTAGATCTGCCCCTTCAAACACGTTTCCTATATCCGGTGCATCTCCGGTCTTTTCACACAAAAGGAATTTCCCATCCGTCTTCACATAGACCCTCCGGTTCCCCGGAATGCAGCAGCCGTTTCTTCTGAGGTCTTTGCATGGTTCCTGTGTCTGTCTTCGGTTATGTATCCGCACCAGTTTATCCGCTACAATCCCTGCCACATAACTATTTGGATCCTCTTCTTCTAAATCCCTTGCCAGTGCCCAGCCTTCGATGGCATCTAACGTGAAACCGTCCAGTTCCTCTCCGATAAACTCCCCATCTCCAGCATACTCCATGGAAATATCTTCTTCTCTTACGCTTCCGTATTCTACGTAATCACATTTCTTTACCATTTCTTTTGGCAGCCAGCTCAGACCTTCAAAAAACTCCTTAATCGCATCCAGTTTCTTTGTACTGAATGGCGGACAGACCACCGTATTGATCACAATACTTTCCTTTGCCCTCTCTCCAAAAGCTTCTACCAGATATTTTAATCCCTGTATTGCTTTCTCAAAACTTCCTTTTCCTCCGCTCATCACTCTGTAAGCATCATGGATTCCTTCTGGTCCGTCTATACTTGCCAGGACACTCATTCCTTCCACTCCTGCCACATATGCAGCGATTTCCGGTGTTACCAGTGTCAGGTTGGTAGAGAAAGAAAAGGTCAGTTCTTTTCCTTTTATGATCTGCCGGCTGTAATCTATTGTCTTTTTCATCAGTTCAAACTGCACCAGTGGCTCTCCCCCATAAAAGGATATCGCCACTTTATCTCCACTGTTATCCCTTGCATACTCCACAGCACGTTTTCCCACATCCCAGGTCATGGCTTTTGGCGAGAAATTCCGGTATCCTTCATTATGTTCGTTATAAATACAGTAGCGGCATCTCATGTTGCACTGTTCTGTCAGTTCCAGGATGACCTGCTGCAGATCGTACCGGAGCAAGTCCCTTAATGTTTCATCTGTTTCCCTTACAAACTTTAAATTCGGTGAAACCTGCAGGATATGCTCTGCTTCTACTATCTCCCAGATGTTTCTGTATGCAGCCTCCAGTTCTTCTTCTGAAGCCCCCTCCACCTCATTCGGAAGTTTTGTCTGTTCAAACAGGCTTTTTAAGATTCGGTATTCATTTGCCCCGCACTCAAACACTTTTCCGGTTCCTGTATCATACATATACTGTTTATTTCTGGTAGTGAAAACAGTTCCCAGGCTGTATCCATGCTCTACATCAATGGTCTCTTTGATCTTTTTCAGGTGTTCATTCATTTTTCTTCCTCCTAACATTTTCTCCCAATGCATCAGCTCATTTCAGATAAAATCTCCTTTGGCTTTTTCCTCATAATCATAGTCCCTGCTACCGAAACTGAAACAAATAGCAAACCGCCAATTGCAATTGTATCTTTTACTAACATATCTGATGTGACTTCTATTTCTATCGTCTGAAATTCCAAGTCCGGTGCAATATATCCATCTGCAAACACTTGATTTTGTGTTGCTTCTTTCTGTTCGTCTGCCTGGTTTTGAGATTGTTGTGCCATATAAGATGCCGTCATTTTAGAAAGTGCGGGGGATATCAGAAAAGATAATACCAATCCCAAAATTCCAATCAGCATGGCTTCCCAAAGAAATTGACTCCAGATTTTCTTCTTACTTTCTCCCAATGCCATAAAAATACCGATTTCCTGCGTCCTATTCTTCATCCAGAATAAAAAGATCAGACTGAATATGATAAAACTTGCTGCGGAAACTACGATTAATAGCATTTCACTTAACTGCTTCATATTATTAAAATTTTCCGCCATGCTCTGAATATTTCCATTACTATCAATTAGATCGTATCGTTTCCAGTCAATGTCTACTTTTTCAATTTCCTTTTTTACTGCATCATATTGATCTACATTAACTACCTTAAAAATCGCATATCGGAACAGCGGATTTCCCTCTTCCCCAGATGGTTTCTCTGGAAAATTCATATCGGTAAAAATCGTATTTTCTGAACGGTAAGTATCTCCAGACATAACTGGTTCCAGTTTCCGCACCGCTTCATAAATCCCTACAATCTTTACACTATAAACTTTCGAATTTTCCTTATCATCCCACTGATTAAACTGTAGACTGTCACCGACTTGCACCCCGTTTAATTCCGCCAGTTCTTTTGAAATCACGCAAACATCTTTATCTTCTTTGGTTGTCATACGCCCATCTACCAATTTAATCTTTCCTGCTGCAACATCCATATCCATTTCCATAATTCGGTTTCCTCTTAAATTGACACCTCCAAAGTCCTGTCTCTGATCCATATCCGGATCTTCAATCCTTTTAAAGTTTACAGGATTTACCACCGTTGCCACTGTAATCAGATTATATTCTTCGACCCCTTTTACTTTTGCTATCTGTTCTGCATCTTTGGGAATCACCGTTTCAAAAGAATTATCCGTTGAAACACCATATGCTCCATTTTCTAAGCGATAATTATGAACTCCTTCATAATCTCCTTCTGCCCCTGTTATTTTTGATGCCTCTTCAAGCCGAGTATGTCGATTAGCTTCACTTAATTCTAGCCTAAAGGTAGCGCCTACTGCTTGCCGCGTAGAATCCTGTACATTGACACTTGCAGATTGGCTTGCCAATCCTGCCATGAAAAAACTACTAATCACCACAACGACTAACAGGAGAAGAAGACTTTTTATAGGCTTTCGTATAATGGAACACATTCCTCGTCGTAAAATATTCATATCTTATTCTTCTCCTTCTATAAAGCTTTTTTATATTCAATAATTCTTATACCATTTTTTCGATTATAAAGCTTACTTACTCCAATAATCTTTCTTGCATAATAAGTTTGAACAAGCTATCAACTCATTTCAGATAAAATCTCCTTTGGTTTTTTCCTCATAATCATAATTCCTGCTACCGAAACTGAAACAAGCAGCAAACCACCGATTGCAATTGTATCTTTTACTAACATATCTGATGTGACTTCGATTTCTATCGTCTGAAATTCCAAATCCGGTGCAATATATCCATCTGCAAACACTTGATTTTGAGTTGCTTCTTTCTGTTCGTCTGCCTGGCTTTGAGATTGTTGTGCCATATAAGATGCCGTCATTTTAGAAAGTGCGGGCGATATCAGAAAAGATAATACCAATCCCAAAATTGCAATCAGCATGGCTTCCCAAAGAAATTGACTCCAGATTTTCTTCTTACTTTCTCCCAATGCCATAAAAATACCGATTTCCTGCGTCCTATTCTTCATCCAGAATAAAAAGATCAGACTGAATATGATAAAACTTGCCGCGCAAACTACGATTAACAGCATCTCACTTAACTGCTTCATATTATTAAAATTTTCAGCCATGCTCTGAATATTTCCATTACTATCAATTAAATCGTATCGTTTCCAGTCAATGTCTACTTTTTCAATTTCCTTTTTTACTGCATCATATTGATCTACATTGGCTACCTTAAAAATCGCATATCGGAACAGCGGATTTCCCTCTTCCCCAGATGGTTTCTCTGGAAAACTCATATCGGTAAAAATTGTATTTTCTGACCGGTAAGTATCTCCAGACATAACCGGTTCCAGCTTCTGCACCGCTTCATATATCCCTACAATCTTAGTATTATAAACTTTCGAATTTTCCTTATCATCCCACTGATTAAACTGTAGACTGTCACCGACTTGCAGCCCGTTTAATTCCGCCAGTTCTTTTGAAATCACACAAACATCTTTGTCATCTTTGGTTGTCATGCGTCCATCTATCAATTTAATCTTTCCTGCTGCAACATCCATATCCATTTCCATAATTCGGTTGCCTCGTAAATTAACACCTCCAAAGTCCTGACTCTGATCCATATCCGGATCTTCAATCCTTTTAAAATTCACAGGATTTACCACTGTTGCTACTGTAATCAGATTATATTCTTCAATTCCTTTTACTTTTGCTATCTGTTCTGCGTCTTTTGGAATCACCGTTTCAAAAGAATTATCCACAGATGACATCCATGATCCATCTTCAAACTTTTTTGTTGTTACTCCCCCGTAAGTTCCTTCTTTTCCTTCTCCTATTTTTTCTGTTGCTTCTGCAAGACGAGTATGTCGGTTCGCCTCACTTAACTCCAGCCTAAATGTAGCCCCTACTGCTTGCCGCGTAGAATCTTGTACGTTGACACTCGCAGACTGACTTGCTAATCCTGCCATGAAAAAACTACTAATCACCACAACGACTAATAGGAGAAGAATGCTTTTTATGGGTTTTCTAATTACTGAATAAACACCACGTCGTAACACATTCATTTATGAATCCTCTCCTTTTTCTTTTATACTTTCTTCGTGTATTTTCCCTTTTTCTATTTTAATAGCAACATCTGCTGTTTCTGCCATACTTCTACTGTGGGTTACTACAATTACACATTTCCCTAATTTATGTGCTGTTTCCTGAAGAATTTCAGTAACTTCTCTACCAATATCTTCATCGAGATTTCCGGTGGGTTCATCCGCCAGCAATACTTTAGCCGGACTTGCTAAAGCTCTTGCAATAGCCACTCTCTGCTGTTGTCCTCCGGAAAGTTGTAAGACTCTTCGATTCCAATCTTCCTTCGGGATTCCAACTGTAGCTAATAATTTTTCGGGATTTCTATTTCCCCCAAGCATAACGTTTTCCTGCGGTGTTAAATAATCAATCAAATTATAGTTCTGGAATACCAAAGAAACATGTTCTTTTCGATGATGATTTAATCCACCTTTTAAAATATCCTCTCCTTCATATAAAATACTTCCAAATACAGGAACATCCAAACCTGCAAGCAATGACAAAAATGTTGTTTTTCCTGATCCACTTGCTCCTAAAATAGCATATACCTTGCCTTCTTCAAATTCATAACTAATCCCGTTCAAAACATTTTTGTTTTTATTTGTTTTATAATGGTAAACTACATTTTTTACTTCTAAAACCACTGTATCGCCTCCTAATCAATTAACAGTTTCAAATCCAATTTCTACTTTATCTGGTAAATTATTTTCTTTAAAAAAAATATTTTTTTGCTTAAAATATCCCCTTATCACTTCCATCTCTAAATTGCGACTAGGCATTTTCCATTCGGAGTTGTTCTGCTTTTCTGCACTTCTAAAAATTATCCATATTCTTCCCTCATAATATTTTAAGCTTATTTCTAAGACGGAAAGTTCCACACATTTCTCAACAAAATAATACAAAGTATTTGTCAGACATAATTTGAGTGCATTTTTATTTGCATATATACAACTATCCATTCCATCATACAAATCCAGTCTGATTCGAATTCCAATTTTTCGTAAATCATCTTCTACAGATTCATATAATTCTAATATTGGTACAACAACTTCTATCTTATTTCCCAAACGATTTTGGCTCTCTATTTGAGAAACACTATTCTTATTATTCCTTTTCATGCTATCCCTCCATCTCTGATAGTGTATCTTTAGGATTTGTCCGTAAAACAGGGATCACTGATATTCCAATTCCAATAAAAAGTATCATAGCACCACTCATAATAAGTATTCCTACATCTGATAACTGTGGGCTAATTTTTACTGCCAATGTAGAAATATTTTTTCCTGCAAATAATAAGCCTTTCAATTTTTCTGCTAAAATATTTCCTATAGCAATAGAACATACTGAAGAAGCTGCAAATACCAAAAAACTCTCCAATAATAGCTGCGACAGTATTGAACATTTCGTTTTTCCCAAACTAATATAAACTGCTATTTCCTTTTTTCTCACTCTCATCCACATACATAAAAGGAGTGTTATAACAATTGCAGATGTTCCCAGCGTCAAATATAACATTAATTTTACAACTTGCATAACCTGTTCGAGTGGTTGTTTCATTTGTCGAAATAACATATCTGATTTTGTTAGTTCAACTTTCTCTCCTAAAATATTTTTCATTTCCCTTTCTATCTTTTCTAGATTTTCTGGATTTTTTAAATATACAGAAACGCTTTCATATCCGCTTACATCCTGCAATGTTATTATGGATTCTGTTTTTGCATATATAGTATTTTCAATCCGATAAACAGATGCCATTTCTTTCGACTGTTTTCTTTCCGAACCTGACAAATAATACCCCGAGATAACTCCTTCCAGTTTCTTCCCATCATCTGTCTCTAAAGTGAGCACATCTCCAATCTCTAACTTATTAGTCTCTGCTAATATTTGATTTACGAGGACTTCATTTTTTTCTTTTGGATACTTTCCTTTTACAATCCGGACTTCAGAATCTGCAAAGGCACCATCTAATTTTAAATCATCATAACCGACCAATCGAACTTGAAGATTTTCTGTATTTGTATTTTGGTTTTCTGTTACCGTTTGAAAATTTGACGGATATACAGGCAATGTGGTATTTTTATTAATCCTATCGATTCCCTTCAATTCCTGTATTTTATTTATGTCTTCCGTTGTGATCGGATTGTTATTTTCCATAATTCCCGCCAATATTTTTGTCTTTGTTTTTTTCTGCAGTTCGCTTTTTGCCTCATTTGAAGCTTTTAAAATAATCCCTGTACTTAAAATCATCGCTTCTGAAATCAAGAGTACCAAAAACAAAATTACTGTTTTTGATTTTTTTCTTATCAAATACCGAACTGCTCTTTTCGCACTTCCCAATTTATTTCCTCCTACTATTTTTGAAAATGATCTATAATTACACGAGTGGCCAAGAAGGTTCCGTCTTCCTGATATTCCCCATACAGAAAGACTGCTGATGATTTTTTTACATCGTCTTTTGTTCCCGCCTCCAAAGTTACATTCGTAATTGTGGAATTTGAAATTTGAAATTGTGTATTATCAGCATACTGTACAGAAATTTTTTCTACACCTTCTGTGTTCTCTCCACCTGCTGGTGCAGTCATAGTATCTTCTGTAGCACTTCCTTTTCCGAGTGTGCAGCCTGTTTCTGTAAAATCAATTACTGTTCCAACCAAATTAGCATTTTTTAAAGCACTTGTTCCTTCGCTGTTCTCCGCGTTATTTTCAGTTTGGTTCATACTATCTGTTGAATTTTCTGTTGAAGGAACTTCTGGTTTATTCATACTACCATTCCCACATCCTGCTAAAGTTCCAAATAAACAAGTTACTAATATTACCGTTGCAATTTTTTTCTTCATAAATATATCCTCCAATATTTTGATGCTTTTATTATAAAAACCTCTTTTATGTTTATCACGTTTTTTATGTGTAATTTATGTGTAGAATTAAAAAAGCGTTGTAAAGCTCCACAAATTATTGATTTGACTTTCTAAAGTTTCATAGTTCCATAATTTTTCGCTTCTTTTTTTACTATTGGGATCATGGACATAAATCTTTCCATCTTTCATTCCTGTCAAGACAATAAAATGTCCGGTTGTTGTAAAGTCTCCTGGGCGCATGGCACAAATGATCGGATGTCCTAATTCTAATTCCGTCTGAATACTATCTTTGCCTAATGGAACCTCACTTTCTTGTATCCCAAAATAACTTCCTACATCTGTCATCATGTTCCAACTACTTCCTACCCCCTCTACATAATATCCATTTTTTTCTGCATACTGCGCTACTTGGTAAGGTGTTGCTTGCTTATTCTCTGTAAGTCCTACTATAACCATAGAAAGTGCTGTTGGACCACACCCATTTACTGCAAACATGCTATCTCCATAATTTTGATAGCCCCATCTTTCATCCCATTGTAATAGTAATGGAATTTCTCCACTCCTTGTTTCCCCTACTGTTTCCGCTGGTGAATTATTTTTCTTTTCAGGATAATTCAATACAAACTCTATAGTTTCTATATTTGTCGTGAGCAGTTCCAAAAGTTCTTCTGGGTACTGACTTTTATTTTCTACGATATCTTTGATACGCAAATCATAATTTGACATTTTTTGCAATCTTCCCTCTATGCCCTCATTTTCCGTAGTTTGACTCACAATATTTTGTAATTGTATATCCTTGTATTTTCTATAGAAATACATCCCCGTACAACTTATAAAAACAAAAATTCCCCAAAAAGCTATCCTTTTTAATACTCGTATTTTTCTCTTTTTTCTGCTCTTTCGTATCATTCTTATTTAACATCCCTTCAGCTTTATAAAATCACCTTATTTAGTGTTACTGATAGCATTCTTATATTTCATATCCGTGAAACAAGCAAAGCATTCATGCATAGAAAATTCTATCCTATCTCCAAAAAGAAAAAGGGAGATTCTATTACAAATCTCCCCTTCTTATAAGACGTCTTTTTACATCTTATGCCGTTTTTGCGACATTTGCATTAGCATTTCTAGTCACTACTCCGTTGTTTCCACAGTATCCTACGCAATACGCCGGTCCTGCATAATGGGAATTTTTCACAGCTATAGTACCACTGCAAATGCAATCACCTCTGCTGCCTTCAAAGTCTGCTCCTGTCTGTAACTTTCCTGCTACGATTTTTCTC
>NZ_JBQKED010000070.1:0-8339 GCF_052121495.1 Faecalimonas sp. LCP19S3_D12
AGTTAGGATGGATGAGTCCTGTTCAATACAGGCTCCATCTTCTAGCTGCATAAAGAAAAACGAGACGACCGAAGTCGTCTCGTGAAAGTCTAACTTTGAGGGGTCACCTCAAAGTTTTCCAATACCTTGCTCTTTTTCTGTTTCTTATTATCCGTTGATAATGACTTTTTTGATATTCAGATCTTCATCCAACAGCACTACATTTGCAACTTTTCCTTCTGAGATGGAACCATACTGTTCATACAATCCAACGCTCTTTGCAGGATTCATTGTCGCTGCGGCAACAGCGCTCTCAAGTGGAATTCCCATCTCTTTCACGGCTGTTCTCACACAATCCATCAAGTTTGTAACAGATCCGGCGATTGCTCCATCTGATGTCAATGTTGCAAGCTTTCCAACTACTTTCACGTCCTGTCCTCCAAGAGTATAATCTCCGTCCGACAATCCGCATGCTCTCATACTGTCGCTGATCATGACAATTCTGTCATCTCCAAACATCTCAAATGTTGCACGCACAACAGATGGATGAATATGAATTCCATCACAGATCAACTCTACCATACAGTGTTCACTGTCTCTTGCAGCTCCAATCACACCAGGTTCTCTGTGTGTGAACGGCGGCATCGCATTATATAAATGTGTTGCATGGCAGGCTCCCAAATCATATCCTGCTTTTGCTGTATCGTAATCTGCCGTCGTATGTGCAAATGAAATATGCACTTCATCTTTCAGTTCACGAATAAAGTCCATAGCCCCTTCTTCTTCCGGTGCAAGTTCTACGAGACGAATCAATCCGTTTGCTGCCTCCTGAAGCCTTCTGAACATCGCAACATCCGGTTTATGAATATGTGTAGCTGCCTGTGCACCTTTTTTCTTAGAACAGATAAATGGTCCTTCCATATTAATTCCGGCAAGTGTGGCAATCCCCGCTTTATTCTCATAAGCTCCGCCATTTGCCATAATTTTCATCAAATCCTCTTCCGACAATGTCATTGTCGCAGGAACAATCGTTGTGATTCCCTGAGAGCCTTCATACTCTGCAATTTTCTCAATTGCTTCCTGTGTTCCGTCACAGAAATCATATCCCATACATCCGTGAAAATGTACATCAATCAATCCCGGGATGGCATAGCAGCCTTCTCCGTCAATAATCTCACCGCTTTCAAACAGATTGTTTTTAAAAATTCCATTTTCGATTCCAATCGCTCCCGGTTCAAATGTCTTATCCTCTGTAAATACTTTTACATTTTTAATAATCATAACGCTTTGCACAGTCCCTATCCTGTGCCACCTCCTTCCAGATCAGATTATTCTTCTACTTTTGAATATGCAGCCGCATCACAAATCACAGTTACATCTGGATGCATCTGTAAAATAGATGCCGGAACAGATGGTGTTATCGGTCCGCTAAACGCTCTCTTTACAATATCCGCTTTATCTTCGCCGCTTACTACAACAACGATTTTCTTTGCGCTCATAATTGTACCAATTCCCATTGTGTAAGCCTGTCTCGGAACATCATCCACCGATGCAAAGAAACGCTTATTTGCCTCGATTGTACTTTCCTGTAAGTCTACGCAATGTGTCACTTTATCAAATTCTTCTGCTGGTTCATTGAATCCGATATGCCCATTGTGTCCAAGACCTAATAACTGAAGATCAATGCCCCCTAAAGATTTAATCAGCTCTTCATAATTCGCGCATTCTTTTTCTGCATCTAATTCCATACCATTTGGTACGTGTGTATTTGCCTTGTCAATGTTAATGTGATCAAACAAATTGTGATTCATAAAATAGTAATAACTTTGATCATTATCTCTTGAAAGACCTTTATATTCATCAAGATTTACTGATTGCACTTGAGAAAAATCAAGATCTCCCTCTTCACATCTTTTGATCAGTTCTTTATAAGTTCCAATCGGAGATGAGCCTGTAGCAAGACCTAAAATACAGTCCGGTTTCATAATCACCTGTGCTCCGATTAAATTAGCAGCTTTTCTGCTCATCCCATTATAATCTGCTGTTTTAATAATTTTCATTCTTTTTCTCCTTCTTTTAATTTTATGTATGTCGAATCTACCTTAATTTTATTATAATATATATCCCTCTTTCTAGCAATTGCACAATCAGCCATATTTTGTATCTAATTGCAACTAAAGGGCATGTTTTAAAAAACATGCCCTAACTTCTAATATTTATTCTGCGCTATATGTGCTGCAACTCTTACATCCTGCTTTTTAACATGATTTACAAGCCAGTCCCCAACACTTTTATTGATCTTTCCTACTAGCGTAACAGTTGCACCCTCTCTTTCTAACTCGTCTGCCATTTCTCTAAGTGCATGTTTGAATGCCTCGTGATATCTCTTATGATTTTCTCTGTCCGGATATTTATATTTGTCTTGAAGTCTCTCTTCTGCTGAAAAATGCTCTTCAGTATAATCTATCAGAAATTGCACCACTCTTCCAAGTTCTACTCTTCCTTTTCCTTCTCCACACGCTCTGAGCAGATTATTAATGTGGTCGAATAATTGTTCATGCTGTTCATCGATCATATCATTTCCAGTCAAAAGATCCTCTGTGAAATCATAAGTTCTTACAGGTATTCTATTTCTCTGAATCTTTTGTCCCTCCTGCTGATAGGTAGCACTTCGTGTCAGAGTAGTTTGTTCCTCCTCCCCATTCTCTCTTCTCAAATGAAACTTTCCAACTAATGTTTTCAAAAGTTGTGACTGCCCTGCAAGTTCCTGACTCGCTGCTGCACTCTCTTCCGCAGTTGCTGAATTGGTCTGTACAACACTTGAAATCTGATCTACACCCTGTGTAACCTGATTAATTGCATCTGCCTGCTCTATTGCCGCATTAGAAATTTTATCTACATAATCGACAACCTGTTTTGTACTTTCCACTGTCACACGAAGTGCTTCAGCTGTCTGTCCTGCAATGTGCGTTCCATTTGTCACTGCTTGAATCGTTCCCTCAATCAGATTCGTTGTATTACTTGCTGCCTCTGCACTCTTAGATGCAAGATTTCTTACTTCGTCCGCTACAACCGCAAATCCCTTACCTGCCTCACCGGCTCTTGCCGCCTCGACCGCTGCATTTAAAGCAAGGATATTTGTCTGGAATGCAATATCTTCAATTGTTTTAATAATCTTTCCAATATCGCCGGATTTCTGTTCGATCTCTTGCATCGCCTCGATCATTTCACTCATATGCTCGTTCGAGAACAATAACTCATTCTGTGCCTCTGTTACCTTTGCACTTGCCTCACGTGCATTATCTGCAGTTTTCTGTACTTGCATAGAAATATCATTGATTGTGGCTGCAAGTTCCTCTATCGCACTCGCCTGCTCTGTTGCTCCTTGCGACAATGCCTGCGCACCGGAGGATACCTGATCTGCTCCGTTTGCAACTTCATCTGAGGCAATGTTGATTTGAGAAAGTGTAGAGCTAAGATTTCTGTTCATCTGACGAATTGCCAAAAGAATCGGTTGTAAATCACCTTTATAAACACCGTCTTTTACTCTGATATCAAAATTTCCGTCGGCCATCTCCGTTAATAATCTGGTTAAATCCCCAATACTCTCTTCTAAAATCTCACAGCTTTTCTTTACATTTTCAATCAACAGTCCAACTTCATCATCTGATTCATATGTAAATTCCTGCTGCATCTTTCCTTGTGCAATTCTCTCCATTGCTTCTTCCACTTCTTTGAGAGGATTTACAATCATCTTAGTCACTCTAACAGCAATAAAAATCGCTATGGCAACAGATACAAGCAACATTCCTACGATAAAAATCGACGAACGGTTTGTGATTCTTACATTTCTCTCCATCGCCTCCTGACGTAGAGAATCTGTTTCTGTATCTAAAGGCTTTGCTAGTTCTACTACCTTTTTTAACATTGGTGTACATTCTTCCAAAATTACTTTTTCAGCCTCGTCCTCTTTTCCTTCATCCATAAGCTGAAGTACTTTGTCTCCAATGTTCAACCACTCTTCAATTGCTGTTCTATATTCTTCAACCGCATCCTTATCTAAAACCTCGAGCCGTTCCATTGTATCCAAGTCTTCTGTGATCAACTCAATATTTTGTTGAATAGCTTTTTTCTCAGTTGATACGTCTGCTCCTGCTCCTTTTATAACAATATCACGAATATATCGTCCTACTATATTCGTATAGATACGGTTATTTTTCACTGCGGCATCTACTGCTACTACCCCTGATATAACCTCTTCCAAATCTTTACTTGATTTATTTAATGCTGAAATGGAACTCAAGGAAATCGCAACTGTCAAAACCAAAACTATACCAAAACTGACAAATAGTCTATTTCTTATCTTTAGCTTTTTTAACATCTTTTCTCCCTCTTCTACATCTTTCTTTAGTATTTGCTGTCGTCGTATGTCTCTATATTTTGAAAGTCAGAATATAGGAACTCTTCTCTATGATTCTGAGAAAGCATCTCCGAACCATGTGCGCGACCTTTCAATCGAAACTGTCCAACTAACCCTTTCAGAATCTGTGATTGACTTGCAAGTTCTTCACTTGCCGCTGCACTTTCTTCTGCTGTAGCTGAATTTGTCTGTACAACACTGGAAATCTGATCTACACCTTGTGTAACCTCCGCAATCGACTGTGCTTGCTGTTCTGCCGCTTGACTGATCTTTGCCACTGTATCAACCGCACATTCTGTACTTTCCACTGTAGATGAAAGTGCCGCTGCTGTTTGATCTGCAATTCTTGTTCCTTCTTCTACCGCCTGAATAGAACCTTCAATCAAAATAGTTGTGTTTTTTGCAGCCTCTGCGCTCTTAGATGCAAGGTTTCTAACTTCATCCGCTACAACTGCAAAGCCTTTTCCTGCTTCACCGGCTCTGGCTGCCTCAACAGCCGCATTCAATGCAAGTATGTTCGTTTGGAATGCAATATCTTCAATTGTTTTAATAATTTTTCCAATTTCACTTGATTTTTGACTAATATCCTGCATTGCCTGAATCATCTGCGCCATGCTTTCATTAGACTCCATAAGTTCACGACCTGCATTTTCCACTTGTTCTCTTGCAGTTCTTGCATGCTCTGCAGTACCGCTTACCTGCATTGAAATATCATTGATTGTCGCTGCAAGTTCTTCAACAGAGCTCGCCTGCTCTGTTGCCCCCTGCGAAAGTCCTTGTGCTGCAGAAGACATCTGATCTGAGCTTCCTGCAACCTGATCTGCGGCATCATTAATCTTAGCCAATGTATCACTAAGACTATGGTTCATCGTTCGGATTGATTCAAGAAGAGGCTCAAAATCTCCTATGTACATCTCTTCTGCCTGCGTTTTGATATCAAAATTACCATTCGCCATCTCATCCATCAATCGAGTCAGATCAGATACGACACTATCAAGCCCTTGACAGATAATTCGGAAACTCTCTGCCAATGATCCAAGTTCGTCTTCCGATTCATAGAGAATCTCATTCTTTACACGACCACTCGAAATATTTTTTGCAACCGCTTCCAGTTCCTCCACCGGTTTCACGATTCCTTTAATAATTCTTGTCATAATAATAAAAGTAGCTATAACTAGAACAACAAAAATGCTCAATTGGAGTACGAGTGCACCTTTTCTTATCTTAACGGCTTCTGTATCAAATCTTTCTGCGTCTTCGTTCGCTTCCTGATGCACCTTTTCAGAAATATCGGCACAATTTTGAATTGCCTCCGCATATTCACTAACAAGCACTTGTTCTGCCTCATCCCATTTGCCTGCTTTCATCAGTTCTGTAATCTCTTTTCTTACACTTCCCGCTGTTTCACTGGCAACATCCAGTTCCTCTAAAGACGGAATTGTCCCTTCTCCAGCTTGTTGCAATCTTTCATAGCTTTCGCCTGCTTGCTCTGCAATCTGTTCTAATTGCGTCTCATATTTATCTATATTTTTTTCAAGCATCGCGCTGTAAAGCACCGCCTCAATCTCATGCACATGTTTAGAAAAACTCATTGATTCTGTAGCACTCACAAAAGGCTTTTGATACAGTTCATGTGACAACCACCTCACCTTATTAATTGAAGATACTGCAAGTATCACCAATATCAACGATGCTAAAACAGCAATCGCAAATCCTGCAAAGATTTTTTTACCTAACTTCATCTTTTTCATTTTCTTTTGCTCCTTTATCTCTCTTTATTCTTTTGAATTTTTCTAATATAGTTTTTTCTAGTTTTCCTATATTCTGACCTACTATCTTTTTGAAAATACGCCCCCCTCGAATTCCCCAACAAAAAACAATCAAAAAAGGGGCTCTTTTTAAAACCGGGAAGATTTGTTTCATGTAATCCTTAGATGGAAATATCCACCCCTTTTTTTTCACTCTCCACTCCTCTTCTCTGTCTCGCTCATAGAAATCGAGACGTTTCCTGTTTGAAGGCAGCAGTTTCTCATCTAATACCAGATCGACCTTTCCGGGATTCAACACATATTCTTCAAGCGCAAGAACAAGTGTACTCTCTTCTGCAGACACACCTTTTCCAAACCATAAATCACTCAATCCAATCACACACTGTTCCCATTCTGTCATTCGGGACTTCTCTAGCACTTCCTTTACCGTTTCTTCTGAAATCATACTAGTGAATTTTTCTTTGTACAATCGAAAATCCAAGATTTTACGAATTGTAATGTTCCCTAAAAGATAATGTTCCATTAATGCTGTCAAATTATAAATATACTGTTTTTCTGGAGTGAGGCACCTTACATACGGTTTCCCCTTTGACTGCTGCTCCAACATCTTCCGAACACGTCGCCCTGCATCTGGAATCTCTTTTAAGAATCTCACTCTGATTCCCGGTGTTCTGACATAGAGAACTCCGTGATATCCCCGTTCTTCTTTTTTCTCATAGTCCATCGCATCCATCAACGCCTGAATCTTGCGCCAACTACCAGCCTCTACCAAAAATTCCAGACTATCGATATCTCCCATCTCTTTTTTATAATATAGGTCATATCTTGCTATACCAGAAAGAAGTAGTGCATGAATATGCTGTTGTTCCAATTGCCAAATAATTGTCTCTTGTGCTACGAGGTACTCTGACTGCAGCAAAAGCTCTTTTTTATACTTATGATATAAGTCTTCTTCCCATTTTCCTGCAAGTTCCTTTTCAATCCCCAAAACAGCATAATAAAACAAGGTTATCACATCATGATATTCCGCATATCGCAACAGCTTCTGCCAGTCAATCTTCTTTTTGACAATCTGAACCGGTTTCTGCTTTAAAATAGATGTCAGCAAAATGAACATATACTTTAATTCATAGTCGATTGCACTTCCCCCCCCTCATAAATTTATAGTCTCAATATTTTTTATCGGATATTTATATAAAAAAATTAATATTTTTTCCTCGTTTCTCTAAAATTTTTCGTTCTTCAAAAATATCTATTGCTTTTTGATTGTAAATTGCCCGCTTCTCATCTGCCACAAGACAGCCTGCCACAAGCGTAAGCACCCGCTTTTTCATAATGGACACAAGCTCTCGAGAGTGACTCGCTGCTACAACGGTAATCCCACTGTGATTGAGCTCCTTCAACAAAAGCATCAAATCCCACGCTGCATCCGGATCCAAATTCGCAGTTGGCTCGTCCGCAATCAGAATCTGTGGATGCACAAGCAGCGCTCTTGCAAGCAAAATTCTTGCGACTTCTCCTCCCGACAATTCATCCGCATAGGCTTTCTCCTTATCTGCAAGACCTACAATGCCAAGCACCCTTGCAATCTCCTTTCTAGACTGCCGTTTGCTCTTCTCGACTGCCATCATCGCAAGATCCAAATTGTCATACACATTCCTGTCTCTCAACAACCCAACATCCGGCGACATATAGCCAATCTTTCTGCGGTGATATGGTAGCATTCTCCTCTTCATACTCTGAAGCGACTTTCCTGCAATGATAATCTCTCCCGATGTCACATCTTCCTGTTTCAACATCAACTTCAATAATGTACTTTTTCCAGCACCACTTTTCCCGATTACAAAAACAAATTCTCCTTCTTCTATTTCAAAGGATACATCTTCTAGTGCAATCTCTTCCCGAAAACACTTTGTTACATGATCAAAAATAATCTCTGCCATTTTGCCGCCTTACCCTCTTTTACATCCACTAACATATATGATATACTTTTACTATACTGTTTTCGACAAAATTCGTCAACCCAAAGGACGACAATAAAAAATTCTAAGAGAGGACGCAAGATTGAAAATGAAAAGTAGAGGTTATCCATTACCTTAATCGTATCACAACAAAGCCATCTTACGGTGGCTGCTTTGAAAATTGAATATGTAGACAAAGTTACAGGTTAT
>NZ_JBQKED010000071.1:0-7938 GCF_052121495.1 Faecalimonas sp. LCP19S3_D12
TGATTATGAGGAGCTGTATCGTAGGCTTCAACAGAGCGAATTGCAGCTAGCAGGTTAAGATGAGGAAAAACCTCATTTTAACTTGTACTAAATCTTGACATAGGACCAATTTCAACTACATAAACATATTCTTCCTTCCTTTTTTTATTAAGAAAATTCTTTTCTAATAATATATCCACGATTTTCTGTGCTATTTTATTCATCTTCTTCTCTCGCTTTCGTGGTTACTTTAAAACAAGTGTCATAATTAATCAATACATCTTGCACTTTTGAACTGTAAAAAGCATTATTAGACTAAAAAAATCGCACTATTATTCTAAGCTGTAGTACGGAGATATATCATCTCTTAATACTTACAGAGCCGAACAATAGCACGACGTCATTTTTAATCATGTGGAAAAACTATTGTAAAAATAAATATTCCCGCTTCCTGTTTCATATGATTGCTTCCACCATACTTATCCGTTAGTTCACGAATATTTTCTATACCAAATCCATGCTCGAATTTATCAGATTTGGTTGTTCTTAACATTTTATTTGAAGCTTTTTGTTCACATGTATTTTTAATTGAAATAACTGTCATTTTATCTTCATTTACAAATTTAATCCATATCTTTTTATTTGATTTTAACTGCTCACAAGCTTCTATGGCATTATTCAACATATTTGCAAGAATAACCACAATATCTTCATTTCGAATCTTAATATTTGATAAATCATTCATCTGTAAAATAACCATTATATTTTTATCTATTGCTTCCTGATATTTGGCATTTAATACAATATTAACAGCTATATTATTAGTATCTATAAGGTTGGGATATCTCTTTAACTCTCCCGTTATTCCTGAAACATATTCTTCTGCCTCTTTTATTTGACCATTTTTTAGCATCCCTGCAATACAAGACATATGGTTTTTGTATTCATGAGTCTTTTTTCTCTCCTTATAATAATTATCTGAAATTAATTTGTACATTTCTTTCTGATTTTCTGCTCTCTCATCAAATAGGGCTGTTTCATTTAATTTCTGCTCCCTTTCTACAATATCCCCTATTAATCTAAGAAGCAACAGGTTCATTCCAATTAAAAAAAATGTAATGATAATGATTACATTTTGTAATCTTTCATTCTCAATACCTTTTATATTAACTAGCGTTATTATAAAAATTACTATTGTTGAAAACGGAAAATACAAGAAACGTAACCACTCACTATCTGACAATACATGAAAAAAATTTTTTACTCCCCACTTTTTACTTATAAATACTACACAAATAAATAATAACATTTTACTGACAAATATGGTTAAAAGATGTTCAGAAGATGTTGATATCGTTATTTCAGAAAACATTAATAGTACCAAATAATCAATACCATATATAAGTCCTTCAAAAATACTGGTAAATATAACTCCTACTATTAATTTAAATTTGAAATAACTAAACATAATAATTGATACAACAATAAATGTGTAACATGTTTTCAACAATATATTATTACTAAAAACTAATGCTCCAAAATATACTAAAACAGACAGCACTGGCAACGAAATTTTTTGCCATAAAATAAAATCATTCCTTTTTTCAAAAAAAGAAGACAAAAAGTTTTTACAACATATGATTTCAAAAAAAACAATTCCTATCCCCTGTATAAGATTAATCCAAATTTCCATTTTATAGTTCTCCTTTATACTCTATAAATGCTTCTTTTGCTGCTTTAAATTTTGCTTTTGACATAGGTAACTCTTCACCATTATCTAAAACTGTTTTGTAATTTTTTATTGATATAATATGTTTCATATTTACTAAATAACTTTGATGTATTCTTATAAATTTTTGATTTTTCATCTTCTCTTCAATTTTATTTAACTTTTCGTAAAGGCTAAATTTTCCTAAACTTTCTTCCTTTATCCAAAAGACAACTTTATGTAAATTACTCTCTATGTAATAGATTTTCTCTAAGTTAACACTTTTCTTACCTTCTACAAAGTCAAATTCCTTTACTTCAACTTGAAAATTTATCTTCTGTAAAACTGCGTCAATACACTCAGTGAGTAATCCCTCAAAATTATCATTTCCTTTTAATAAATATCTCACTACATCGTATTTATATCCTTCAATAGCATATGTGATAAATGCTGTGACAAAAACTACATATAATTCCGATGTTCTTTTTCGTATTTCCTTTACAGTGTCTATGCCGTTTATTCCCTCCATGTTGATGTCTAGAAATACTATTCTATATTTTGTAATTTCTTCTCCTAATGCAATAAATTTATCCCCCGAATCAAACAGATCAACTTCACAGCATATTTTTCTCATTTTAAATTCATTTAGAACTAATCTTTTTATATAATTTTGATAATATTTCTCATCATCACATACAGCTATTCTTAACATTCATCTATAACTCCCTTAATATTTCCTCTATAACTCATTACCTATTTATTTTCAAAACAATTATATATTGTTTGTGTCTATCTGGCAAACAAATCTTATCGTTTCATTTCTTCATAAGAAATAACACTAGATTATGTTCCACCATAAAAAATAACTTATCTTCTTTTTCAAATTTCCACACCTTACTGGCTTGTGTTGAGGTAAGGAAAATGACACGTTTCATATCCTGAAAACTTTTTGCATCTATTTTTTCTTTTAATATATCCATTGCTTCTACTTTCAGAGGAGGGCTGCCTGTACAGCCCTCTGATCCTTTCTGTTAGTTACTCTTCTATATAATTACAATCCCGGACTATTGGAATTCTACCCTTATAAATTTCATCAAAGGCTGTCCTATATGCACTCTTTTCGGGTTCTGGAAAATTCCGTTCCCATTCTGCAATCACCTCTTTTAATGCAAATTTTTTCGGGTTTAAAATCACGAGTCCATGCAAAATTCCAGATACAATTCTTTGATATTCTTCGGCATATTCCCTGCAATCCAAATCTGTATCTGCATACCAGCGGTCCAACTGCCGAATCATCTGTAGACTTCTCCATGGCGGCAGCTTCACTGGATAGTAAAATCTTGATGTTTTAGAATCGCCCTCATATTCTTCTGAAATCCAGATTGCCGTTTCCTTCAAAAAAAGGGGTGGCAGATAACCATTTCTGGAACATTCCTCCAATATCCATAAGATATCTTCCCATGTAACCTGACGGAATGAATACGGTCCTTGTGCATCCATCAGATAATAATCGTCATCTGGTAATGGATCTTTGGCTCTTTTCATTCCGTTAATGCTCCCCTCTCCATCTTCCAAAATTTCTTCTACGACATCTTTTGGATAGAACAAATCCATACATCTTGCAATCTTTTCTGCATCTACTGCTTTTCCTTGTTCTGCCAGTCTGCTTTCATATTCCTTGATGCCTTCGATTATTGTCCACCATGCCTCTTTTGAATTATTAAAGTTCCTTTCTCTACTCACGCTATCTTTTGATATTCCTTCCACTGAGACGGTTTCCATTTCACAGTTCTCTTCATCTAATACATCACTATTTTCTATATATTCCAGTTCACCTAATGGGATTTCATTCAAATGCTTCTTAGCATATTCCAGTGCTGCCGGAAATGTTTTTACAGCTTCGGGCAGCAGAATTTCCCCATTATAATAAGCATTACAAAGAATCGAACACTGGAGTTTTTTTCGGATATTGCTTTTATCCTCACAAACTTCAATCGTCCAGATCAGATTTTCAGGAATATGCTCCATTTCCGGAAAATACATACTGCATTTTTCTTCCTGGAACTCCCACTGAGTTGCTTTTCCAAAGTCAGTCCAGCTTCCTTTCCCGCTGTTAGCGCAACTGACTTCATGTTCCGGCTGCCCGGATATAACAGAGTAAAAACCATTGCTTTGTACAATGTTGGGAACTCTCTTCTGTCCAAGAAATTTCTCATGCCGATGTGCTCTGATGATAAACTCCTTTTTCTCTTGTATAACCCGTTTTAATTGTGCTAAATTTTTAATTCTCATCCTGTTTCCTCCTTACGCTGCATTTTTCATCTGTTTTATTTCTACCGGCAATAATTCCGGATAGGTCTGTCTGGATAATCCCAAGCGTTTTGCATAGTTCTGCATTTCCTGGGAACTGGAAAAAAGTTTTGCCTTTCCAAGTTCCGGTACAAACTGCTTTCCATTCCAAAACATTTCCCGTTCTTCTTCACTTTCGACAGATACCAGCATCCATGCACGATAGCAGATCTGCGGATCCATACCAGCATACCAAAGATGTCTTTGAGCAAATCTTTCTGCTTCCCTTAAACTTCGAAAGAAAGCTGCTTTCCAAATTTTCGCTGTTACAATACGCTTATTTTTAATTTTCTGAAAGTACTGGTCTCTTCCTAGTCGGATCACATATCCTGTACACCAAAAGTTCTCAACCCATTCTTTGTTCTGTTCCATAAATCCTCCAATCAAAAAAAGGAACCTTGAAAAGTCCCTTCTGCCATTTCTCTATCCCATATATTCTAAAAGTTTCTTTACAATCTGCTGTGGAAGCCGTTCCAGATCCTCTGCATTGATACAGGCATTCCCATAAATTTTTTGAATGTCTTTCTGATCAGTCCCAATTGCTGCCACAAGCAATGTGATTTGTTTCTGCTCCAGCCGTTTCTGTACGTTCTGCAAATCTTCTTTTGCTACTTTTCCACCATATCCTTGTGCATTAGGAAGTCCGTCACAGAAAAAAATCAGAATTTTCATTTTTTCCTTTCTTTTCGCTATCTTTTCTGCTATGTAAAGAAGGGCTGCCCCATCTCTGTTGGCTCCTCCTGTTTCCATATCTAAGATCCGGTATTTACCTTCTTTTTTTTTCTCCAAACTCCAAATAAGAATGTAAACATACCATTTCTTGTTGCTCTCTGCCTATATGCTCCCTCCCTGTACAATGCCCATTTACACATACTGGTATATCAAGTGCCTGTGCGAACTCTACTACACAAAGAGCTGTCAGTACAGAAGCTTTCCATCGTTTCTTATCAATGGAACCAGATTGATCCAGTAAAAATCCGATCACCGTATCCATATTTCGGGAAGGGATTTTTGTCTGGAAAATCCTTTTTTCAGGATTCCAAAGGTGTGCCATATCCAATCCTTTTCCAATATACTGGTGACGCAAAATATGGGTTTTCTTCCTTTTTAAAACCGGCAGCAAATCCTGCTTCATTTTCATTAGAATACGCTTTATCTGCGGTTGAAAATTTCTGTATTTTTGATATGCCGTTTGAGAAATGATTTCTTTTCGGAAAATACGCTTTTTAATTTCCCTGTTCACAGGTGTAAACTTTGTATTTTCTAAAATCTCTTTCAAACGATCCCGCATCCATTCTTCATATCCCCTTTCCCTTGCTTCTCTTTTTAATTCCAGACAGATATTTTGCAGTTCTCTTCCAATATCAATTGTCTTTACAGTTTCTGGTTGCAATTCAGCAAGCAAAGGCTCCGTTTTTTCTTCTGTCAGGTTTTCCTGCTCCCTTTCTGGATTTCCTCTTTCCTTTTGAATGGGGTGCATTTCTTCTGAAATGGCACGTTTCAATTCATTTCCATTCCAAAGAACATCTGAGGCCTCTTTTCTCTCCATACGGATTTCCCTGCAAGCAGGTTCTTCTGAATATTGTGGCAAATCCTCCATCCATTGATCTAAAACATTTTTCAATGCTTCTTTGTTATTCTCCATAGATTTTTCTGCTTTTTTCCGAATGCTTTCCGCTTCTTCTAAAAACAGCGGCCAAAGTTTTAGTAAAATCTGATTTGTTGCCAAATACCTTACACTTTCACCACTCTTACTTATCGCTTCAGAAACAACAGGGATACAGTTTCTAAGGAGTTCCATATATTCTGCGACTTCTCCATCCCATATATTGACTTTATGTGTAAACATATATTGCACCAACAAAAGCAACATAATCTTCAGTTTTGATTTGTTCTGTCCAATCTGCTCTTTCAGACTAGAAATCTGCTCCATGTTTCTCTTACGGTTCTGCAAAATTCCCTGCCGAATACTCCCCGGAAACCTTCTGCACATCTGTCCTTCAATAAAAACATCTTCCAAATATCCCTGCAGCCTCCCGGCTGTTTGCAGATAAAGTCCTAAAAGCACAGCATCTTTCTTTTGAAAAGCATCTTTCATACTTTGTAAAAACTCTGTTTCCTGTTCGTTTTCAGGCTGTGGCCAGGCTGGATATAAAATTCCTTTTGTAATTCCATCTATATATTTTCGTCTCAGATAGATACTGCTGTAATTCTGATGTCCACATTCATGCCCTTCCACACCGATCAAACTTTTGCTGCGCAGATCCAAAGTCGGAAAACTCTGCGTGAGCATATTCATGGTATTGATATAAATATAGCATCCTTCGAAATAACCGGCCCTGTGATCCAATGCATCGGAATAAAACCGGATCTGTGCATTATGTTTATCCGTAATCTCTTTTCCAATCCGTTGCATCAGCCTTAAAAATTGTGGAGAAGAAAATACTTCTATATCTTGAAGCAAACGTTGTTCCACTTGTTGATTCCGTTCCTTTCTTTCATTTCTCATGCTTATTCCTTTCCCTGTCCTACATAAATCTCCATACATACTCTACGGAGCATCTCCCTGTCTTCTTCATCAGATGCAAGTTTTGCTAACACCGTATCTTCCGCAGCTTTTACAAGATTTTGAGTCCGCATATATTCATATACCCAGTTTTCATATTCTCGGTAGCCACAAAGTCCGCTTTTTCCAAACTCTTCTTTTACTATGACATCCAACCGTTTCATTACCTTTGCCATCTGTTTTAAAATTTCCATATCCTTACAGCCTGTACGGAATCTTGCACGTTCTGCCAGCTGCTGCTCTGTTAAGTCTTTACGATGCTGCACTTTGTTCATTCTGGATACTATCGAAAAATCAAACTCCCTATTGGCAATATAATTCAAATTTGTGGTAATGATGATAATTGCATTTGGGTGTCGTTCTACGACTTCCCCATACAGAAGATCCAGTTTTCTGGAATCATCTAAAAGGCGGTTCAATTTTCCGAGCGTCCCAGGCTCTACGATCAAGGATGCTTCCATTATTTCAATCACAGAAGGCATTCTGCATCCCTTGATGATTTCTGATTCCTGCATCACAAAATCCCCTTCTTCTTTCGCTTTCTGATAGCCTGATTGATATACTGCATCTAACAGTTCTCTAAACGCTTCGCTTTTGGTAATCCCTTCTTTTTTTGTCTGTGCAATCTCTTCTAATACTTGTATCGGATCTGCTACAAATTCCTGTAAAGAGGGAAACTTCATAGTATCTTCAGTCTTTTTCTTAGAATTTGGATAAATCCCTGCCACCAGTGTATTTTCATCTGTTTCTGGTCCACAGTTTAGAGCAAAGTAAGGCACTCCCAAAATCTGGGCAATCATCTGAGCATCCGTTGTCTTTCCAGTTCCCGCATTTCCGGTGATCATAAATTTTCGAAAAGGCGACTCTACGATTGCCGAAAGAATATCCTGTGCATATTCCCCAACTTTCATATCATCCGGAAGGTGTGGGATACGGTTCAGATATTCCTTTGAAACCAGCCATTGCTGTCCGTATATTTTCTGTAGTTCCTTTAAAGTCCATTCCTTTGCTTTCTTCGTTTCTCCCAAAATCTGAAATGTACCCTTTACCGCATCGTTTGGTGCATACAGTTCACTCTCTATTGCAAGCATTGAAAGTTGCTCCATACCGCTCTTTCCAAGCTGGCTCTTTTCCAAAGGGATACCTTCATTGCTAAAATCCTGTACATTTTCTACTCTCCGATATAGGTTATCACAACAAAGAAAAGCCGCTTTTAATGCAAGTTTTTCATTTTTATATCCATTCCTTTCGCTTTGCTCAGGCACAAAACGTTATGAAAACAGTTTTCTACCCGGCTTTTTTTCTTTATAATTCTTTTTGTAGGGAACTCGGTATA
>NZ_JBQKED010000072.1:0-7706 GCF_052121495.1 Faecalimonas sp. LCP19S3_D12
TGAGAGATATGGAACCTATTAACAAGTAACAACAAACGGATAACGCACCGCTGGTGCGAGCCTCTTACACCGCTAACGCGGGAAAGGGGCTCCGTTTATCCGAAATGTGCAAGTTGACATCATTCATCGATTTTCATACCCTGTGGGCAGTTTTGGCAGTCTTTGACTAGCTCAGCCCATTCACTTAAACAGGTTTGCTGTGCAACTAAACTTTTTAGACTGTATAATGATGATTCTATTATCTCATTATATGATGATTTTGAAAAGGTACTCGCTATTTTGCGTTTACGGATATTATATTTATTGGGTATAGCCTTCAAATCCACTTTTAATAAAAACAGCTTTTGCATATACGCAATAGCTTCTTTACATGTTGAAAATTTTTCTAAATTTGCACTCCACTTAAAACAAAATAATTATTTTTTCTTTTTAATCCTTGTTTGTACTACCGAGATAAAATCCTTGTTTATATAAGCACTAACTATAGCACAACTAATAAAAACAATTAATTTCACTGTATCCGAACCTCTATAAAAGCTTAAAAATGATAATAAAAATAACACTTCAACTAATCCTTCATACTTATACTTTATATTCACATATTTTTTCATTTTACACCTTCTATATATACATAAAAAAAATGCTGCTAGAAGCGTTGAAATTGCAGCCGCATATACTCCTATGAATCTATAAAGCGCTATATTCGTAAACAGATTAATTCCTGCTGCCCAAAAAGAAGTCAAGCCTAAAATCCTTGTATCCTTATATGCGGTAAAAATACCTCCATAGAAAGCAGCCATAGCCATATAAAAAACACTAACTGCCAAAATGGGAACATAATAAATACTTTGATAATAATTTTCATTTATAAAAATAGGATAAATGATATGAATTCCTGTAATCAACAACATAGTTACAGAGGCCAATAAGGTTTTTACTCTATAAAATATATTTTCAAAATATTTTACATCGTTATCTCTAACTATCTTTGCAGATGTTTCTTTCCACGCTATATTAAAAAAATTGTAAAATGTATTAATAAGGTTTGGAAATTTATAAGCAATAGAATACAACCCATTAGCTGAAGCTCCTGAAAAGTTCATAATTATAAGTCGATCCGAAACACTTATAACATTCCAACTTATAGTATTAGGTATCAGTGGAAAAGAAAAGCTTAGCATATTTTTCATTTCATTTTTTTTCAATGCTTTGAAATCTAAAAATTTCCACACTTTAAGACGTATCATAACATAAATAGCTGATAAGCTATATGATATCACACCGGAAATCAGCAATGCACTAAACTGAAGGTCTAACCCTAGTATTAAAATTAAATTCATTACTATTACTCCAATACTAGTTAAAAAATTTGAAAAAGAATATAGTGCAATTTTACCAAGACCTCTTGCCAATGCATTTGATAGAGCTGTCAAAACCATGGCTGTACTATATAATATAATTGCATACCCCAATTTATATCCTGTTACAAAAGTAATTATTCCCCCAATTATAGAAATTAGCAATGAATTCAGAATACAAAAAATAAATGTTCTACTTATTACTTGTTTTCTTTCATCATCATTTTTGCAATCTATTAAAAATTGAAACATTGATTCTTCCATAAGAAATGTCATAATTGGAACAATAAATCCTGCTACAGACGTAACAAAGTCAAAATCACCATATGTTTCTGTTTTTATTCTAGCCGTATATAAGGGAAGCAAAAAGAAGTTTACGACTTGCGTTCCAAGTTTTCCTATAGAAATAATTGCAGTGTTTTTTACTAATTCTTCAGATTTTCTCATTACATAGTTCCTCTTAAAATTTTACTAATCCTTATACTTATTCTCCTCATATAATTCTTAACTCTCTGAGTCCAAAATAGTCTTGCAACTTTCCTATTTATATTTTTTCTTTCATCAACTGAATATATAACATTTGTACTCCACAGTTTTTTTGAAAGGGCATATTTAAAAGTATCATTAAACCAATGCGCCTCTGGTCTATTTCTTATGGAACAGTATGACCGTTTATCTCCATTATCAATAATTCCCAAAGCCATAAAGTGACTAGAATTAAAGCAAAATGAACTACAACAATGATTACCTATAGGACTAAAAACTATATCTGAATTTGGATTATCAAAAATGTATTGCACAGTTGGAGCCCCATAACACTTTCGTAAAGCACCAGTAGATAAATCTAAACTTCCACTTCTTTCTCCTGCATTGCAAAATTCTGTACGTTTTTTGTTAAAATTTTCCATTGTAAATTCAAATAAATCCGAATGAAATGAATTGCCTATTTTTTTATATTCTTCATCTGGCAGTTCACTCATCAATTCAACTTGCGATAATCCATGACTTTCTTTACGCGTAGCGGCAATCTGCGGATAAGCTCCTACTCTTTTAATACATATTTCTTTTATATCATCTACAAATGGAATATATTCATCACACAAATTTAACTGAACCAAGATAGAACATCCTAGGTTCTTTACAAAATTCACATTACTAAAAAATTCATCTAAAAGATTGCACCTTTTTAGCTCTAAATAATGTAAAGAAAAACTAAAATGAATTCTCTCCAACTCTTCTGGTTTAAATTTTTCAAACTCCTTAAACCTATTTGTTAATGTACCATTTGTTGTAATATTAACTATATGTCCTTGCTTAACCAATTCTAATACTATAGATATTGTTTCTGGTTGTGCCAATGTTTCTCCTGCACCACAAATTGAAAAAAAACATGTTCCACCAAGTCTATTTGGAGATAAGCTTTTCCCTATATGTTCTGGAGAATATTTTAATTGAGCAAGTTTCATATTTCTATAATCTCTTTGGATAACATAACAGTAACTACATTTCAAATTACAAACTGTAACTGGAATTAAGCATTCAAAAAATCGTTTAATTTCTATTTTCTGCATTTTCCCAACATCTCCTCTAAAATATCTCTTAAGGGATTAAAAGCACTACCTAACTCCTGAGTATAAGCAGACTTCAAACCACCCATATATTCCATAAGTTCCATATATTTTTTAGTTCCTTCTTTATGGTTATATAAACGAATAAAGTTTTGATTTGTTAACCATGTTTCATATGTTGCTCGAATTTTACCATTATTATTATCAATAACGATGCATGGTGTACGAGCAATATAACATAAAATCATTCCATGTAACCGATCTGTAACAACAAATTTTACCTTTCTTAAATTAGACAAATAGTTCTCTAGAAGTTGCTTTGTATTATCCTCCGCATATTCAACATCGCAAGTATCCCAAAAATAAATTTTTCTATTTTTTTGTTTCGTTAAATTCAGCAATAAATTTTGTGTGGTAGAATCTATTGCTTTCTCTTTATCATTTCTCATAATAAAAGCTACATCATTATTACTTTTTAATATATGTTCCTTATTATTATCCAAATAAAAAACAACATCAGGCGTCAACAATACTTTGCTTTTTTGTATTTCTTTATATTTATCATAAGATTTTTTTTCACGAGCCACTAGAACCAAATTGGAACACCTATTACATAATCTGGCAAAACTTTTTTCATATGGAATCGCCTTTACAGTATTTTCAAATGTTACTGTCTGAGGAAATGATACTATTTTGTAGTCCTTAAACTTCCATAATAGGAATCTTCGCGGTCCTTCAATAAATTCATAAAGCGAACCATTATTCCCTCCACCAATTAAAGTTATTATAACATTGTTTTTATTAAGCTTTTTTATTGCTCTAGCAGCACTATAAACTTGTGATTCTTTAATCTTCACAATCTGGTACTCATCTCCAAGACATTTTTTTAAAAATTCCTCTTGCGCTATTGTTATTGCAATATCACCTAAATTATTATAATCTGCTGCAAAAAAAATAATGGCATATTTTTTTTTACTATCTAAGTCGCCTTTAAAATGCCTACATATATAAATATAATTTCCTTCAATAAATGTCATAATAATTTTTATGATTTGTTTAATATAAATTTTAAAATTATTCATTTTGTTTTCCAGATGATTTCTCCCTTATCCTTAATTTAATAGAAATATATTGTCTTGGACACATATACATCATAAAAATTTTAAATTTTCTTTTCATAGATACACAATTGCTTCCCCACAGTGACTTCACATACGGTTTAACATAATTCTTAATTTTACTCGCCAATTTTTCTGTATCTTTGCAAATTGCTGTATTTAAGAAAAAATCTATCCTATCCATCATCTGTTCGATAGTTAAGATTTTAAATTCTGGATATACTACTGAAATTTCACTGATCCGCTCATTATATGTTTCTATAGTATCCCACATGTCTTTAATGTGCTTTACATAATCCTCTGTATTTGAAATACTCCCTTTCCTAATCAAGTAATTATACAGTCTATCATTAACAACACATACTTTATTTGCTTTTAAAAATGTTTTGTAGGTAGTCGCCATATCTTCAAAATTTCTTCCGTTTGGGTATCTGATTTGACTAAACAATACACGTCTATACAATTTATTCCAAGCATAATCCTGTATATCCCACTTGAGCAACCTCTCCAAAGCCTCTTTTTTTTCATATTCTCCACATATTAATCTTTTGTTTGGCACAGTTGTTTTACCATCAACAATTTCATAATATCCACAACAGACAATATCCGAATTTGTCTCTATCATTTTGTTTAATAATCTCGTTACATACTCACTATCAATATAATCATCACTATCAATAAACGCTATATACTCTCCAATTGCAATATTAATCCCGGTATTGCGCGCAGATGACAGACCACCATTTTTTTTATGTATAACTTTGATTCTCTCATCCTTGGTCTCCCACAAATCACATATTTCCCGACTTGAATCTGTTGAACCGTCATCAACCAAAATTATATCTAAATTTTTATAAGACTGTTCAACTACACTTTCAATGCACTTATCCAAATAATTTTCCACATTATAAATAGGAATAACTATTGAAACCAATACGCTTTTATCATACATAAAGTCTTACCTCAAATCAACTTTCCTTTTCCTAAATATTTTCCTCTTTTTCAAGATTTTCATTGTTTTGGGAACAATATAATTCTCTTCTTTCACATTATATGCAAACAAACTTGCAACACCTAAAATAAAAATATTTCCTAAATTAATTTCTATGGCTGATCCAACAGCCATTGCATATAAAAATACAAAAAAAGCGTATGAACCCATATTCTTAGTTTTTGCTCTTAACGCAATATACAATGCCCCGAAATATAAAACAGCCCCTACAATTCCAGCTTGAATAACTATATTAAACACTCCATTTTGAGAATTCCCATATCCAAACATAACTCTAAAAATATCACTATTATATCCATAACCCAAAACCGGCTTGTCTGCCACTAACAAAAGCACCGCATCATATAATTTTTCGCGTCCTGTCATATCAGAACTCTTATGAAATACATTTACAACTATTTGCTGAATAAATGGTGTTTGAAATATTGCATATGACCCCCATATTAAAATATTTCCTATCGCCAAGCTTAACGCCAACACTGTCCTGTTAACAACAACCATCATAGCTTTTATTGGAATTAAGAGCATAAATATAGCTACAAGTAATGTAAGTGTTCCTGTAGTACACTGTATCAAAATTGTAATCCCTATAGAATATACAAACATTGCCCAATACACTATTTTTTTATTTGTATTAAAATATTTATAATATATCAAACATGCTAAAAACAAATGTATAAAAGACACTGAAAACTTATTACCAATTAAATACATTGTATTTGAATTTGCAAAATTATATCCCATAAAAGGAAGGAGCAAATCATTTAATATAACAAATACAGATACTATCCTTATCATATCATTAACTATAACTTTTATCCCTGATTTATCCATGGCATAAGATAATACTGAAAAAATCACCATCATCTGTAATCCAGACATAAAAGAAGACAACGTCCATCTAAAACTCTGCATATTAAGATGTGTGGAATATGTTAAAATCAATGTATATCCTAAAATCAAAAAATATACAGACGGAGCCTTTTTAAGCTCATAAAAATTAAAAATCAACAAATACATAATAGTCACATATTCAAATATTACAAACAATTCATTAGGTATATATGATATTCTTATGATTGTCAAAAATAAAAGAATCATATTCAAGGTTGATAACCTTAATTTCATACTTCTCATAGTTTTTCCTCACTATTATTGTTTTCGCAGACTTTTTAAAGTAACAAACATATCATATCTGTTCATATATATAAACAATAATCTTATTTTTCTTTTTATCGGAATTTTTTTTTGAATCATCATCTGCATAAATCCCTGTTTAAAAGTATCTCTATATTGTCTATAGTCTTCACTATATAATTTGATGGATCCTTCATCCGCATACATACTTTCTAGTAAATTTCCACACACCAATGTACTATATATTCTTGCATAGTGCTGTAATCGCGGATAAAAATCATTGATAAACTCATATGTATTTACACAATTCATATATGAATCATATCTCTTATGTGTATAACAGGATTTACTTATGCTATTTTTTCTAAATATATAGTGATAAAATGCTCTCCCTACATGTACAATTCCATTCGTTTTTTCTAAAATATTAAATATAATTGCTGCATCTTCACTAATTTTCCCTTCAGGATATTTAATATCCTTGAATACTTCCATTCTATAAACCTTATCACATGCAGACACATCTATATCTTGTAATAGTAATACTTCTTTAATTGCTTCATTCCTTGAGAATACTTTTTCCCTTTTTATAATAAATTCTTGTTTTTCTCTTCTTCCCCATAAATCAACAATACGCCCACAACATGCAATGTCTTTTTTTGTTCTTACCAGCGACTCAATCATGACCTCATACATGTCTGGTTCAATAAAATCATCACTGTCTACGAACGCATACAAGTCACCTGTTGCTACCGCAATTCCTGCATTTCTCGCCGAAGACAAGCCTCCATTGTTTTTATGTATAACTTTAATTCTACTGTCTTCTGCTGCCCATTGATTACAAATCTGTAAACTCTCATCCGTCGATCCATCATCTACCAATATAATTTCTAATTTTTTATATGTTTGGTCAACAACACTTTTTATACACCTGTCCAAATAGTTCTCGACATTATAGACAGGAATAATAACAGTTAATAACATATTATCATCTTTCCTCATTCTCTATTTCTCGACTACATATTTCAATAAACTCCTCATAAGAAGATATTATCTTTTCATGATTATTAAAATTATCAATCATTTTTTCTTTATTGCCTTTTGTCCAATTAAATACATCCTTAAAATAGGGCTCTAAATTTTCATAATCATTCTCAAATACCCAAAAATTTTCGTAAAAAATACTCTTCTCCGGCCACTTTCCATATCTTTTATAATATAATTTAGTCATTTTTTTAGTCTCGTCTATATAAATATCTTTTCTTTTTTCAATAAATTCTTCCAAAGTACATATAACTTTTGCCGGATTGCCTGCCACAACCACCCCGCTTGGAATATCTTTCTTTACCAAAGAATTTGCACCAATAATAACATTATCCCCTATCCTTGTTCCAGCTAATATTTGGTCCTATGTCAAGATTTAGTACAAGTTAAAATGAGGTTTTTCCTCATCTTAACCTGCTAGCTGCAATTCGCTCTGTTGAAGCCTACGATACAGCTCCTCATAATCATT
>NZ_JBQKED010000073.1:0-7475 GCF_052121495.1 Faecalimonas sp. LCP19S3_D12
TTCGTAAACCATCGAATGGTAGGAGGTTTTAAACAATCCACAGTATCTCCAACAGTATAGCATATAGACCTTGGAGAGGGTCTATAAACACTACTACTTTATAATACGAGGTGGTTTGGAAAAGATACTTCTCCGGATGATACACAGTTTGAGAAAACATTAAATTAAAAATTTTCAAATTGTGCTGGTATAAATCATGTTAGCACAATAATGTGCAGGGAAGGGGTTCACATGAGTAAATTATTTGACATAAGTATTGTATTATCTGAAATACCCAAAATATTAGTCTATCTGCCTGTTACGATGGAGTTGGCGATTGTCTCATTTGCAGTCAGCCTTGTCTTCGGATTGGCGATAGCTTTGGTGAAAAAGAATGAAATTCCGGTATTGAAACAAATAGCAAGTATTTTTATTTCAATCATTCGAGGAACACCTATCATTGTCCAGCTCTATGTTACCTATTTTGGAATTCCACTCATCCTGAAGGCTGTTAATCTTCAGTTTGGAACGGAATATAACGTAAACGGGGTTCCTTCTATAATCTATGCATTTATTGCATTGGCATTAAATGAATCTGCCTTCAATGCGGAAATCATAAGAGGTGCGTTAAATTCTGTGGGACAGGGACAGGTGGAAGCTTGTCATGCAATGGGTATGACAACCTGGCAGACACTTAGAAGAATTGTGATTCCGGAGGCATTAACAGTTGCGTTTCCGTCCTTGATCAATTCCTTTATCGGATTGATTAAAGGAACGTCACTTGCATTTACCTGTGCGGTTGTGGAAATGACAGCACAGGCGAAAATATTAGGCGGAAGGGATTTCAGATATTTTGAGGCTTATGTTGCGCTTGCAGTTATTTATTGGTTTGTTACATTTATTCTGGAGCAGATTTCAAAGTATGTTGAAAAAAGACTGGCGATTCCAAATGATGCGCCGGATATCGAAGAGCTGGAATTCAAGAGAAATCAGCCGGCAGTCGGATGAGGAGGAACTTATGGCAATTGAAATTAAAAATATAAAAACTATTTTTTACAAAGGCATAATGCCAAGTGAAAAGGTTTTAGATCTTCCAGTGGATTGTAACACTCTCACTGGTAGCGTCAATTTGTGATATGAGAATATCAACCACCTTGCGCTTATCGTCAAAACTTACGGACTCCCAATCATCCAGATAGCCCGTAATGCTGTCAATCTGTGAAGCGGAAACGGAATTAGCGGTGAGGTCTGCAACCAGCCGGAGCTGCTTTTGACGTTCCGCGTCCAGTTCCTCAATACGGTTATTTGCGTATTGCAGGAGCAGCGGGTTTGCCCCGGACAAAGTGTCCAGAAGTTTCTCAATCTCGCTTTCTGTCTTTGCAAGGGCAACGCGGGCAGCGGTCAGTTTCGGGTTATAGCTTTGTTCCTTTCCGCCTTTCAGCGTGTGGAATTTCTGCATTTTCTTAACCATCTCGCCGTACACAAATGTCTCCATGCTTTGTGCCGTTAGTGTACCGGCTCCCTCACAGCTCCCGTTTTCGGCCCGCTGCTTGCACCGCAGGTAGGTAACGCCATTTTGGGCTCTCAGAGCTGCCAGCGCATAGCCACAGCGCCCACACTTGATTTTCCCGGCCAGCCAGGTATTATGGCATTTACGGCCATTCTGGAAAGAGGTGTTCTGTGACAGCTTGCGCTGGACAGTCAGCCAGAGCTGGGAAGAAATACGGCCCTGGTGTGGGGCAATCACAAGGATTTGTTCCTCGCCCTCGCGCCCCTGATAGAGATAACAGCTATTGTCCCCTGTGAACATTTCCGGGGGACTTTCGATTTTTACGCCCTGGGCCTTGAAGTATTCGTAGATGTCCATATCAGCCTGGACATAAACGGGGTTTCTCAGCAGTTTAGAGATAAAGGCCCGTTGCAGCGCCTTGTCATAGACCTTGATGGAGTGTTTGACAAAGTACCGGGTTATATCGCCGTAGGAATTGCCCGGCTCCGCATACATTTGAAACATGAGCTCGGCAAAATCCATTTCCGCATTTTCCACCAGCTTCTTTGTCTTGATCCCGTCCATAACGATGGGCTCGGTATCAAAGCCGTATGGCGTCCGGCCCCGCATATAGTAGCCTTTGGCACACCGGGAATAGAAAGCGTCCTGCACACGCATCTGGATGCTTTCGCGTTCCAGTTGGGCAAAGACAATGCAGATGTTGAGCATCGCCCGGCCCATTGGGGTGGAAGTATCAAATTTTTCCGTACAGGAAACAAACTCCACATCGTATTGCTTGAACAGCTCCATGAGCTTTGCAAAGTCCACAATCGAGCGGCTGATCCGATCCAGCTTATAGACGATCACCCGCTTGATCAGACCCAGCCGGATGTCCTGCAAGAGCCGCTGGAAGTCGGGGCGCTCAATGTTCTTGCCGGAATACCCTTTGTCTTTGTATTCCTTTGCCTCACCGCCTTTAAGTTCGTAGCGGCAAAATTCAAATTGACTTTCAATGCTGATACTGTCCTTTTTGTCAATCGACTGCCGCCCGTAAATTGCATCAATTCTATTATCCATAATTAGCTCCCTTTCTGTTTGTTGGGAGCCAACCTACAATTATATTATACCTCTTACGCCCCCATACAACAAGGATGACTCCGGCCTACCCCCGCTGCCCGGCATACTTGCGGAACACGTCAAACAGCCGCCGCTCAACCTCACGGCTCTGCTTGTCCTGTTCCTGCGGGGAAAAAACGGGGGTGAGATTTTTGACGGTGATCGTCCGATCCCCAAGAACAGCCGTTTTGATTTCACTTTCATATTTGACCTGCGCCTGCATAAAATCCCTCCCATACGATATAGAAACAGAATGTTGGAAACAACAAGGGCCAGCACCGCAAAAGTGCTGGCCCTTGTCCGTCTGCACCTCTGGACAAAATGTCCAGAGGTTTAGTGTGCTTTAGGAGCGCCGCGCTCATTTTCTTGCCCCGTCATAAGACAGCCATACTCGGCAGCGGCGCTCCCCCACAAAGGGGGCGGCGGCCTGCGGCCCCCGCGCCTCCTTTGCGGAGAGAACTTCCTCTCACATACCACCAGAAAAAGAGGGGTAAATGGAGATGGTAACTTAGAAATTTTTTCGCAAATATTTTTTCATGCGGTCAATCCCGCATTTCACAGAGCAGCGGACGGCGCTCTTGTCCACTCCCTCCTCGCGGGCGATCTGACGGTAGCTCTTTCCAAGAATCAAATGAGCGTCCACCCGGCGGCCCTGGATCTCCGGCAGGGAGTTGAGGGCGTTCCACAGCCGGAAAAACAGCTCCTTGCGATCCATGAGCTCCTGGGGGCTGGGCTCGTGCAGGCAGGCGGAGTATTCGATCCCATCGTCACAATCCAGGGAATAATAAGCCTTGTTGTAGCGCACCCGTTCCGCATGGGCGGCCTCGCGCCGCTTGCTGGCCATGAGTTCCTCGGCTACCTCGTCAGGCACCTCCACCAGCTCGTCCGTTAAGTACCAATAATAAAAATCTTTCAGATTGATCGTTGTCATAGCTTGTCCTCCATTTTGTTTCGGTTGATGGGTTGATCGGAAACAAAATGGAGGGCTGGCGGGGAGCGGCACCCTGGGGAGCCACCCCGCACCTCTGGACACAGTGTCCAGGGAGAAAAGCAAAATGCGTCCAAATGGCATAAAGCCACCTGGACGCATCTTTTGAAAACGCGACTTAGTTCATAATGGGATAGGAGCGCATCTATTCGCCCTTGTTCAAAGGCCGCTCCTGTTTTATGGCAAGAGTAGTACAGACAGAGGACGAAAACACGGCACTACCTCCTCAATGCCGCCATATCTCTAAAAAGCGGCGGTCTTGAAATGACTTCAAAACCGCCGCTCTGTCTGAAACTCTCTTTTGTGCGCACAAAATCACCTGCCCCGCAACGGTTTTTTTCTTTCCCCGTCAGGCGGGGCAGGGTTTTGTAACTATTTACTTCATCAATAACGCTCTATGACCTCATTCCTTTCAACCTCTGGACACTTTGTCCAGAGGTGGCCCGCCCAGTTTACTTCCCAATCAGGCTTTTGCGCTTTGTCAGCAGGAAAGCCAGCAGGCCAATCAATCCAGCCAGAGAAATACCGGCGGTTCCCATCGAAACATAGACAATGGTTTTTAGGTTGGAATCCCCGGCTGCGGCGGTGGGAACAGCACCGGCGTTGAGTTCTGTCCCGTCGGTGAGGGTAACGATCAGCTCGCCGTTTTCATTGATGGAAACGCCGGAGATACCAACGCCGTCCTCGCCCTTTACCTTGCCGAGATTTTTCTCGGTTCCATCGGTGAGGGTGACGATCAGCTCACCATTTTCGTTCAGCTTGATGTCGGCAATTCCAACGCCGTCCGCGCCGTCTTTACCGTTCGCACCATTCTTGCCGTTGGCTCCGTCTTTACCGTTGATACCATCTTTACCGTCTTTGCCGTCTGCGCCATTGACGCCTGCGGCTTTAATGCCGGTATCGGTGGTTCCAATCCACCAGTTGCCGTTGCTGCCGATATACGGGGTCAGGCCATCCTTTCCGTCCTGACCGTCTTTACCATCGGAGCCATCGGAACCGTCCGAGCCGTCGCTTCCCTCGGCCTTGATGCCGGTGTCAACGCCGCCGATCCACCAGTTGCCGTTGTCGCCTATGTAGGGGGTATCGCCATCCTCGCCGGGGTCGCCCTTGTCACCCTTGTCGCCTTTGATACCTTGCAGGGCAGACAGGGCAATCAGGTTTTGCCAGTCGCTGTCGGCGTCATATTTCCATTGGATGTAGCCGCCCTCCACGCGAAGCTCCACCTGTTTGCCGTCGGCACCGTCGGAGCCGGTAATATCGGAGAGGTCAACCAAAGGCCGCCATGCGTCATCGCCCTCGCCCACATAGCGCCAAAGGATGCTGCTGCCGTCGTTTTTCAGTTCTACCTCGCGGCCATCTTCACCGTCCTCGCCTTTCAGGTCGGAAAGGGGCATCAGGTTTTTCCAATCGGTGTCTGCGCCGGTGGTGTATCGCCACTGGATATAGCCATTGGCTACTTGCAGTTCCACTTCTCTGCCGTCGGCACCGTCTGCGCCGTCGCCGCCGGTGATAGCATCCAGCGCCACAAGATCACGCCAGGCGGTGTCCGGCTCGTCTGTGTATTTCCATTGAATTTGTGTGCCGTTGTTCCGCAGTTCTACCTCGCGCCCGTCCTGACCGCCGGAATCGCCCACCAGCTGAATGTTACCCAGATCACGGATGGACGCTGTGCCGTCTTTCGCAGTAATCTTAACGTCCACCGTGCGGCTGGCAAAGTCGGTGCTTCTATTGTTTTCCTGCTCCGTATAGAGCCGCAGAGTGTAGTTCCCATCCGAAACGCCGGTCAGAGGAATATTGACCGTGCCGCTGGCGGCGGTATCGCTCAGTTCGACCAGCTTGTTGTAATAGAGAACGTCCGTGCTGCCGTCCGGGGTCAGCACGCAGGAAAGGTACTGATTTTCGCCGGTGTTGGCAACATAGCCAAAGGAGAGGGTTTCGCCGGTCTGGGCCGCCTGTGTGGGATCGGCGGTCACGGACAGTTTCAGGCTGTCGTCAAAAACGGTATATTTATATTCCTCAAAGCCTTCCAGCACCAACGGGTAGGGGTTGCCGCCAATCGTTACCCTTTTGGCATCTTTTGCAAGGTAGAACGCATCGGAAATGTCCAGATAGAAGGCTGGGCGCACACCATTATAATACGAGGCGAAACTACTCGTCACATCGCCAGTATCTCCCTGCACAGCATAGACAGTAGTCCAACTCGTAGTATCACATGTCGTACGCAGCCAATAAAATCTTGCAAATGTCACATCATCATAAAGTTCACTCTTAAGAATCTCGACGTCGGTTCTGTCCGCTTCGTCTTTGGAAAGAGGCCAAAACGGCTGATCATGCGCCGTTTCACCGCTGATCCCGTCCGCGGAAGTGAGAGTGCGGGGAACGATGAGGGAACTTTCTTTGCCGGCCAAATTAAGATTGGAGCTAAAATCTGCCATTTTTTGTTGCAAATCGCTGCCAAGATAGTTTTGCGAGCTAGTTTGCGCCGGGATGACTTGGGCGCCCATGGATTCCCGCGGATTTTCAAACAGGGTGACGGTGTTCTCCGGGCCGGGCACAGAGCCCTTTTCTCCCTGGCCCACCACATACCACCACTGGCCGCCGAAGGCCACCTGGATTCCCTCAACCTTTTCCGGCAGCGCCTCGGCTTTCACATACAGGGCAGGGCGAATGGCAAACTCATTGGTAGCCGTAGATGCATCATTTCCGCCCAATGCGCCAGATATTCTTTCCCACCGCTCACTTCCATCCGTGTTATAGGCAGTCACTGTATGCCGGGGAGGATTAGAGATATTATTGTATTGACCTGTACGCCCCCAGTAGATTTCTTCAAATTGACGGATGGATGTGTCGATCAGAGTAGCTTCTCCTTCAATCTTAATGGCATTTATTTTATCCAAAGTGCTGCCGATCGGCCACAAAAACTGATTGGTCACTGGCTCGCCTTTGATTTGATCCAATGTGGCACGGGGAACGATGTCATTTTTATACGCTGACAGAGTACCGTTTGCGATTTCCTCCAACTTCTTTTGCAGGTCGCTGTCTTTGTAGTTGTATGCCTCACTGTTTTCCCTATTTCCACCGTTTGTGCTTGTTCGGAACGCGGTAGAGCCAAAGTCGTTGTTTTTGGCAAACAGGGTGTAGCAGCCGGACGGGGCGGTGACGCCATCGCTTTCGGTGCCGATGATGTACCAGTCATGCCCGGCAAAGGTCACGATGTCGCCGATATTGTAGCTGCCTGCGGCAAAAGCCGTCGTGCCCATGCCCGGCACCAGCCCCACCAGCAGGCACAGGCAGAGCAGCGCGGCTAAAAATCGTTTTTTCATAATGTTAAGTCCCTCATATTTCATTTATTTCCAGCTCCCTTTACCACCACCAATACCGCCGGTCGGAGTAGAAACCGCCCCCGCCTGATAGTGTCCCAGCAGACGGGAACTCTTATCAAAGAACAGGACGCTTGTATATACCGGGGTAACAGTAAATTGAAAGCTGTCCGTATCACGGTACAATCTTTCCAGATCACTTGTATAAAGGTCTCCGATCAAAGCCTGTGCGCCGGGCAAACCACCGCCGCCGCCATTTCCGGTGAACTGCTTTTTCACATCGTCATAACCGCCAACCGTCACACGGAAATAGAAAACCGCACAGATCAAAGACCCCTGTGTGTGGTACTTGTTTTCGGTGCATTTGATTTCCTGCACCATCTGATCCAGTTTCTCGTCCTCAAGTTTTCCTTTGAAGTTGTTGTAAAAATCCTGTGCAATCTGTTCGTTCAGTTTTTTGTTTTCACTCATATTAAATTCTCCTCGTATTATAAAGTAGTAGTGTTTATAGACCCTCTCCAAGGTCTATATGCTATACTGTTGGAGATACTGTGGATTGTTTAAAACCTCCTACCATTCGATG
>NZ_JBQKED010000074.1:0-7047 GCF_052121495.1 Faecalimonas sp. LCP19S3_D12
GAAAGTATCTGATATGCGGTGCTCTTTAATAAAAGCAACGAGAAATTTCATTCATACAGAAAAGTGGTGCTGGAGTTAAACTCCAGCACCAACTTTGTCTACAGTCTGAGAGCTGAATGTATCAGCTCTTTCAAAAAAGAAAATAGGAAAACGATTTCCTATATTTTATAGTAAAACTAAGTGCATATTGTCTTTAAAAATCAATTTGTACAAATTATAGATATTAAAAATTACTATTTTTTTACACAAAAAGGAAAACGTTTTCATAGATAGGGTTATTACCCTGAATAAGGGAATGCAAAGATAAATTCATAAATTACGAAAGAGGAAAACAAGTATGAAGAAAACAAAGAAACAAATGGTAGCAGCAGGTTTGGCACTTGTAATGGCAGTATCTCTAGTTGGATGTGGGAATAGTGGTGGAGATAGTCAAAAAGAAGATGGACAAATAACATTGAAGTTTTCGTTCGATCAAGGTGTTGGAGAAGCGACTCAAAAAATTGTAGATAAATTTAATGAGAGTCAAGACAAAATTAAGGTAGAAACGGTACTTCTTCCTCAGGATGCAAATCAGGTACATGATGATTTTGTTAATAAATTAGCGTCTGGGGATAAAAGCGTAGATATTATGGGATTGGATGTGGTGTATGTTGCTGAGTTTGCATCAGCAGGATGGCTTATGGATTTGACAAATAAAATTGACACAGATGCTATGTTAGACGGTCCAGTTGAGGGTGCAACATACGATGGAAAATTAGTGGCAGCTCCATGGTTTACCAATTCAAGTGTATTGTTTTATCGCCAGGATGTATTAGAACAATTGGGGGCAGAAGTTCCTACAACATATGAAGGTTGGATGGAGCTGGCAGATCAAGCTATAGGAATAAATGGGATTGAATATGGAGCTGATTTTCAGGCGGCGCAGTCAGAAGCATTGGTAACAAACTGGGTAGAATATGTTTGGAACAATGGTGGAGATGTACTTGATGAGTCAGGGGATCCGGTAATCAATTCTGAAAACAATGTAGAGGCAACAAATATTATGAAAAAATTAGTAGATGAATATGCACCGGAAGGGATTACTACTTATACGGAGACAGAAAGTGAACAAGTATTTAAAGAAGGAAAATGCTTATTTATTCGTGACTGGTCAGGCTTTTGGACAAGTGGGCAGGACGAAGGATCAAAGGTTGCAGGTAAAATAGCAGCTACAAAGCTCCCAACAGGACCAAATGGGGAAGAGTCTCATACTTGTCTTGGAGGACTAGATTTGGTTGTAAATAATGCAATTGATGAAAAACAAAAGGCAGCAGCGGTAGAATTTATTAACTATATGATAAGTGCAGACACACAAAAAGAAATGACATTGATTTCTTCACAGCCTCCAGTTGTAAAAGATGTGTATACAGATGCAGAGATTTTAGAGGAGATCCCATTTTATGCAGATTTTTATGACATTATTATGACAGGGAAATCAAGACCACTTTCTCCGAAATATGCAAAGGTATCGGATGCTATTCAAAGAAACATTCATCAAGCATTGACTGGAGAGACAGATGTGGTGACGGCATTAGACAAACTTCAAGAAGAAGTAGAGGCATTAAACAATAAAAAATAAAAATAACATGGCGGTGTAAAAACAGCACCGCCTCTAAAAAGAGGAGGCAGTCATGACCAGTAAAAAAAGAAAATATAATTCACTGCAAAAAACAGAAACCAGAGATGCCTGGATTATGATGGCTCCGGCTATCATTATTCTGTTAGTTATTGCGGTATATCCAATTTTAAGAACATTTTGGCTAAGTCTCCACGAAATGGTACTTACAGATCCGGGGAGTGGTTATCCGTTTGTGGGGATGAAGAATTATATAAAGATATTTCAGGATGAAAGAGCATTGCACTCTATTGGATTTACTTTGAAATTTACAATAACCACGGTGTTTTTTGAGTTGGTAATAGGATTTGCAGCAGCATTGATTATGAATAAAGCATTTAGGGGAAAAGGGCTTGTCCGAGCAGCAATTTTGATTCCGTGGGCGATTCCGACATCAGTATCAGCACTAATGTGGAAATTTATTTATAACGATCAATATGGATTGTTTAATGATATTTTATATAAATTGGGTGTAATCGATTCATACAAAGCATGGTTAAGTACTGCGGATGGCTCGTTTCTTGCATTAGTTATTACAGATGTTTGGAAAACGGCACCATATATGGCACTTTTGATTTTAGCTGGGCTTCAGATGATTTCAGAAGATTTGTACGAAGCAGCCAAAATAGATGGGGCAAATGTATTTCAGCGATTCTGTTATGTGACATTGCCAAATGTAAAAGGAACAGTACTTGTTGCGTTATTATTCAGGACACTAGATGCTTTCCGTGTGTTTGATTTAGTTTCTGTTATGACAGGCGGTGCAAACCAGACGGAAAGTGTATCCTTATATGCATACAATAACTTAATGAAATTCCTTGATTTCGGCTATGGGTCAGCGATGGCAGTTATGATATTTATTATTGTATTTATCATTAGTCTTATATATATGAAAGTAATGGGCAATCAATTGGTAGAGTAGCAAGGAGGAAAACAGATGAATAAAAAGACCTTACATATAATAAAACAAATATTCTTTTATGTGTTTATAGTCCTCTTTGTAGGAATTATAGTACTTCCGTTTTTATGGCAATTCTTGACATCTATTAAACCAATGTCTGAGATCTCAGCTATGCCGGCAAAATGGATACCAAGTGAAATTAATATTCAATATTATTTTAATGTGTTTGAGAAACATCCTTTTGGAAAATACTTGTTTAACAGCTTAGTCGTAGCGACATGTACTACATTTTTAAGCATTTTAATTGGTGCATCTGCAGCATATGCTTTGGCAAGGTTGCGATTTAAAGGAAAGAAGGTTATGCTTATGGCAATTTTAAGCATTTCTATGTTTCCAACAATTGCCACATTGAGTCCGATTTACCTGTTGTTAAAAGAATTTAGTTTGTTAAATACATATTTAGGACTTATTATCCCATATATTACGTTTGCACTTCCACTAGCAATTTGGTTATTGACTAATTTCTTTTCACAGCTGCCTAAAGGATTTGAGGAGGCAGCGGCAATTGACGGATGTTCACGAGCAGGAATCTTTTTTCGAATCATGATTCCGCTAATCAAACCGGCAATATTTTCTGTTGCGTTGATTGTATTTATTAATGCATGGAATGAATATATTTATGCACTTACATTTATGACAGATGATTTGATGAGAACAGTTCCGGTTGGAATTGCAATGTTCCCAAGTAATTATGAGATGCCTTGGGGAGATATGGCGGCAGGTTCTGTAATTGTAACAGTGCCACTAATTATTTTGGTTCTGATTTTCCAGAAAAAGATCATAGCAGGTTTGACTAGCGGCGGTGTAAAAGAATAGTAAAACGTGATGAATAAGACTAAAAAGCGAGGAGAAAAAATGAAAGAAATAATTGTTAATAATGATATGAAAATATCACAGGTAGTTGCGGGATGTATGAGAGTAGCAGATGCAAATTTGACAGGGCATCAGTTTTTAACATTTGTAGAAGAATGCATGGAGATGGGAATTACAACATTTGATCATGCTCCGGTATATGGAGGATATACATGTGAAAAAATATTTGGAGATGCAGTATTGCGTGTGAGACCGCAGCTGCGTAAAAAGATGCAGATTGTAACTAAGACGGGAATTGTACTAAAGGGAAAAGATGGAAATAAAACAATTCGTTATGAATCTTCTAAAAAGGAGATTCAAAAAGAAATTGAGTCATCACTTCGGAATCTGGGAACAGATTATATCGATTTGCTTTTAGTACATCGCCCGGATATTTTAGCAGATCCTCAGGAGACAGCCGATGCGTTAGATCAACTTGTACAGGAGGGAAAAGTACTACATTTAGGTGTATCAAATTTTATGCCCTATCAGATTGCTGCGTTGCAAAGTTATATGAAAAATCCAATTAGCATTAATCAGATGGAGTTTTCTGTAAAAACAACAGAAAATTTCAGCAATGGAGTAATGGATGATGCGCTTATAAGAAGAATGCCGTTGATGGCATGGTCACCTTTGGGGGGCGGAAGTGTTTTTTCTGGAGAGGATAAACAGTCTGTAAGACTGAGAGCCAAATTACAAGAGATAGCAGAAGACTATCACACGTCTATTGATACAATTATGTATTCTTGGTTGTTCAGGCATCCAGTAAAAATTGCAGCAATTACTGGAACGTTGAATATAGAAAGAGTGAAAAAAGCAGTAGAAGCATTGGAAATTACACTTTCATATGATGAATGGTATCAGATATTAGAAGCATCAAGAGGATATTGTGTACCGTAGGAGGATATAAATATGAAAAAAATACGTTTTGGGCTGATTGGATCAGGATGGCGCGCAGAGTTCTATATTAGAATTGCAAAAATGCTTCCGGAACAATTCGAGTTGACAGGAGTGCTGATTCGAGACAAAGAAAAGGGAAATATATTTTCCAGAAAACACAATGTTCCTGTAGTATCATCACTGGAAGAATTGGAATTAGAGAAACCAGATTATATCGTGCTTGCAATTAAAAGAGGAATTGTATCAGAATATTTACGAAAACTGTTTGAAAAAGGAATTCCTGTGTTATGTGAAACACCGCCAGGTGAAGATATTGCAGCACTGAATTGCCTATGGGAGACTTACAAAAAATATAATGCCAAAATACAAATTGCAGAACAATATTTTGCACAACCATTGTATGCGGCGTGGCAACAGGTATTACAGGAGGGAAAGATTGGAGAAGTACAGAATATAAATATTTCGGCGCTTCATGGATACCATGGGGCAAGTATTATAAGGAGATTTTTGAATTCTGGATTTGAAAATGCAGTAATTTATGGAAAACGGTACTGGTTTAATGTAACAGAGACATACGGACGGAAGGGAATGGATTTTAATGGAGAGATTTTCAAATGTTCCAGAGATCGCTTGACAATGGAATTCGATAATGGGAAGGTGGCTTATTTTGACTTTTCAGATCCGGCACAATATCATTCGTTTATTCGGACGAGACAGATTACAATTCAGGGAACTCGGGGAGAAATAGATGATCTGACAATTCGTTACTTGACGGAAAAGAATATTCCGGTTACAGAGCAATTGAACCGAATTGATCTCGGTGTCTATAATAATCAGGAATGGTCACATTATGGTATTATGCTAGGGGAAGAATTCCTCTATAGAAATCCATTTGGAAATGCAAGGCTGAACGATGATGAGATTGCGGTTGCTACTTGTATGATGAAAATGGCAGATTATCTGGAAAATGGGATAGAATTTTATAGTTTAAAAGAAGCGCTTCAAGATATGTATATTTGCCTGATTATGGACGACGCACTTGCGAATCCAAACAAAGAAATAAAAATGGAAAAACAGATTTGGGCAAAGAGGTGATGAAATGAAGAATGAAGTAATGTTAATTACTTATGGAGACAGCTTGGGAAAAAATTTTAAGGAACTGGAACAGATTTTAGATGAGCATTATCAAGGGGCAATAGGGAGTGTCCACATTCTTCCTTTTTTTCCGTCTTCCGCAGATCGAGGATTTGCACCAATGTGTTATGATAAGGTGGATAAAAAGTTTGGAGATTTTTCAGATTTGGAAAGAATAGGAAAAAAATATGACCTTATGTATGACTTTATGGTAAATCATATCTCTGCGCATTCCAAATACTATTTAGATTTTCAGGAGAAAAAAGAAAATTCTCAATACAAAGACCTGTTTATAAGGTATAAAGAATTTTGGAAAGATGGAGAACCAAGTCAGGAGCAGATAGAGAAAATTTACAAAAGAAAACCTAAGGCACCATATGTCAATCTTACCTTTTTTGATGGAACAACAGAAAAAATATGGTGTACATTTGGAGAAGAGCAGATTGATTTAGATATTCGAAAACCATTGACGCAAAAGTTCATTGAAGATACAATTCGATTTATGTGTAAACATGGAGCACGCGTAATACGCTTGGACGCATTTGCGTATGCAGCAAAAAAAGAGAACACAAGTTGTTTCTTTGTAGAACCCCAGATGTGGGAGTTACTTTCTAAAATAGAAGAAATTGCAAAAGAATACGAGGTGGAGATCCTTCCTGAAATTCATGAACATTATTCTATTCAGATGAAAATCGCTGAGAAAGGATTTTGGGTATATGATTTTGCCCTTCCTATGCTTGTGCTTCATGCTTTATATACACATAGGGGAGACCGATTGAAACATTGGCTGGATATTTGTCCGCGAAAACAAATGACAACGTTAGATACCCACGATGGAATTGGTGTAGTTGATGTAGTTGATTTACTGACATCAGAAGAAATTGAAGAAACAAAAGAGCTTCTTTATGAGAAAGGAGCAAATGTTAAGAAAAAATATAGCAGTGCAGAATATAATAACCTTGATATTTATCAGATTAATTGCAGTTTTTATTCTGCGCTTGGAAACAATGACGATGCGTATCTGCTAGCCAGAGCGATTCAGTTCTTTGCACCCGGAATCCCGCAAATCTATTATGTTGGGATGCTTGCAGGGGAGAATGATCTAGCATTGCTTGAAAAAACAAAAGAAGGACGAAATATTAACAGACATTATTATTCAATAGCAGAAGTGAAAGAAAATCTGAGACGACCAGTTGTGAAAAAGCTAAGGGATTTAATGCGATTTCGAAATAGGAGTAAGGCATTTGACGGAGAATGTTTTTGTGAAGTAAATGGGGAACATCTTAGAATAATTAGAAAAGGAGTGGAGCAGGAGGCAGTATTAGAGGCAAATTTACGTACATATCAGTATAATATAATTGAAAAAGAAGTTTAATATACACAGCGAAACCCCGTTAACCTTTCGGCTAACGGGGTTCGTTGTTTTATAGTTATCTAAAGGAATGAGGGATTATCGGACTGGTTTATATCGTGTTACAAAGTGCTGTAAAGCCCGGAAATACGGGCTTTTTTAAAATTAACCGTTTCATAGTTTGTTATATTTAAT
>NZ_JBQKED010000075.1:0-6956 GCF_052121495.1 Faecalimonas sp. LCP19S3_D12
TTGTAAGATATTCATAAGTCTATTATGCAGGAAAAAGGAAGAAAAAGAAACCCCCTAACCCCTCAAGATTGAGGGGAAGGGGAGCTGAATAGGCGAAGCCTATTTTTTATAGCAAAGGAAAATATTTCACATTATAGAAATAATAAGTTTAAAATATTAATAAAAATAATTACTAATAAAAATGTGCCCGGTTGACGGGAGAATAAGGGATGATATAATGAGTTCATAAAGAATTATTCAGGATATTTAGTGGTCGAAGGAGGAAATGAATATGAGATTTTTTATTGACACAGCAAATGTAGAGGATATTAAAAAGGCAAATGATATGGGTGTGATTTGTGGAGTTACAACCAATCCGTCACTGATTGCAAAAGAAGGACGTGTTTTTGAAGAGGTTATTGCAGAGATTGCATCGATTGTAGATGGACCAATCAGCGGAGAAGTGAAAGCTACAACTGTTGACGCAGAAGGAATGATTGCAGAAGGAAGAGCCATTGCGAAAATCCATCCGAACATGGTTGTGAAAATCCCTATGACAGTGGAGGGACTCAAAGCTTGTAAAGTATTGTCCTCAGAAGGAATTAAGACAAATGTGACTTTGATTTTCACGGCGAATCAGGCATTGCTGGCTGCGAGAGCCGGAGCAACATATGTTTCTCCGTTTTTAGGAAGGTTGGATGATATCTCTGTCAGAGGTGTGGATCTGATTTCCGAGATTGCAGAGATTTTTGCAGTTGCAGGGCTGGACACAGAGATCATCGCAGCAAGCGTAAGAAATCCAATCCATGTGACTGACTGTGCTTTGGCCGGAGCAGATATTGCGACTGTTCCATATGCTGTGATTGAACAGATGACAAAACATCCTTTAACAGATCAGGGAATTGCAAAGTTCCAGGCGGATTACAAAGCTGTTTTTGGTGAATAATGAAAATGTACTTGCATATTTGAAATGGTACAAATATAATCAAGAGTGTATTGAACGTAAAATGAAAAAGTAGGAGGCAGCTCATGAACAAATTAGAATTAATGAAAATAGCTAATGAGGTTCGAAAAGGTGCAGTGACGGCTGTTTACAATGCAAAATCCGGACATCCGGGTGGATCACTGTCAGCGGCAGATATTTACGCATATTTATTTTTTGAGGAAATGAATATCGATCCGAAAGAACCGAAAAAAGCAGATAGAGACCGTTTCGTATTATCAAAAGGGCATACAGCGCCTGGATATTATGCTGCATTGGCTCACAGAGGATTTTTCCCGGTGGAAGATCTGATTACACTTCGTAAGGTAGGATCTTATTTACAGGGTCACCCTGATATGAAACATATTCCAGGAGTAGATATGTCAAGTGGTTCCCTTGGACAGGGAATTTCAGCTGCTGTAGGTATGGCACTTTCGGCGAAACTTTCGAATGAAGATTACAGAGTTTACACACTGTTAGGTGACGGCGAGATTCAGGAAGGACAGGTATGGGAGGCAGCAATGCTTGCAAGTCACAGAAAACTGGATAATCTTGTTGTGATCGTAGACAATAACGGACTTCAGATTGATGGTGCAATTGATGAAGTGTGCTCGCCATATCCAATCGACAAGAAGTTTGAAGCTTTCAATTTCCATGTGATCAATGTGGATGGACATGACTTTGATGCTTTGGATGCAGCTTTTAAAGAAGCAAGAGAGACAAAAGGTCAGCCGACAGCGATCATTGCAAAGACGATCAAAGGAAAGAACGTGTCGTTTATGGAGAATCAGGCATCATGGCATGGCTCTGCACCGAATGCAGAACAATATGCAGTTGCAATGGCAGATTTAGAGAAAGTAGGTGAAGCACTATGTCAGATGTAAAGAAAATTGCTACTCGTGACAGTTATGGAAATGCCCTTGTAGAATTAGGAAAAGAACATGAGAATCTTGTTGTTTTGGATGCTGACTTAGCAGCTGCCACAAAGACTGGCGTATTTAAGAAAGTATTTCCGGAACGTCACATTGACTGCGGAATCGCAGAATGTAATATGATGGGTGTTGCAGCAGGTCTTGCTACAACAGGAAAGGTTCCGTTTGCAAGTTCGTTTGCAATGTTTGCGGCAGGACGTGCATTTGAGCAGATTCGTAACTCTATCGGATATCCGAAGCTGAATGTAAAAATCGGTGCGACACATGCAGGAATCTCAGTAGGAGAAGACGGTGCGACACATCAGTGTAACGAGGACATTGCACTTATGAGAACAATTCCGGGGATGGTTGTCATAAACCCATCGGATGATGTGGAAGCAAGAGCGGCAGTAAAAGCTGCTTATGAGCATGAAGGACCTGTTTATCTTCGTTTTGGAAGACTTGCAGTTCCGGTAATTAACGATCGTGAAGATTATAAATTTGAACTTGGAAAAGGTGTTGTTCTTCGTGAAGGAAAGGACATCACTTTGATCGCCACAGGTCTTCCGGTAGCTGAGACACTGGAAGCGGCGGAAAAATTAGCGGCAGATGGTATCGATGCAAAAGTAATTAACATCCATACAATCAAACCTTTGGACGAAGAATTGATTGTGGAAGCTGCAAAAGAGACTGGAAAAGTAGTTACAATTGAAGAACATTCCGTGATTGGCGGACTTGGAAGTGCGGTTTGTGATGTGTTATCGGAAAAAGCACCTACAAAAGTTCTGAAGATTGGTATCAATGATACTTATGGAGAATCAGGACCGGCAGTTGAGTTGGTTAAAAAATACGGTTTAGATGCGGAAAGCATTTATAAAAAAATAAAAGAGTTTTAATAAAAACATAAGAGGCGAGAGTGTTGACACTTTCGCCTCTTATGTTTTATGATGTTTGAGAAATCAAAATGTTATGAGGGATGCAAAATGTTTAGAAAAATTCAAGATAAACTATACAGTCTGCGGGATGAATGGAAATATGATTTTTACGATTGCATTCGAGATATTGCCGAACATCCTGTCGTGCTTCGTATGAAATTATATCCTCATCACGGCACGACGAATTGCTACCAGCATTGTGTACATGTGGCATATTACAATTATCAGTGGTGCCGTTTTTTTCATTTAGATGCAAGGTCGGCGGCGAGAGGAGCGATGCTACATGACTTGTTTTTATATGACTGGCACACGCATGCGAAAAAAACAGGAGATCGTTTTCATGGACTTACACATCCGAAGACAGCGTTAAAGAATGCGAGCAAATTTTTTGAATTGAATGAGATTGAAAAAGATATTATCTATAATCATATGTGGCCAGTTACTTTTTTTAGAATACCAAAAACAAAGGAAGGGTTTATTACGACTCTTACCGACAAATATTGCGGGGCATGCGAGACGAGTAAAAGAAGATGATGTAGAAAGGATAGGAGAAAAAAGTTTTTCCTATCTTTTCTTTATGATTTGTGTCGAACATTTTCTGAAATAGATGACATCGTATGATAAATTCAGCACTTTTCATATGCTATGATGGGGAAAAATATGCAGATGAGGTGAAAGAAAATGAAGAAACAACTTCCGAAAAATGTTCGACAAATAGGAAATGTGAGTGATAGTTCAAAAATCTATGTGGAAGATTATGTAGACACGTTTTTTAATCAACTATGTGATAAGACTGACCAGATGCCGATAGGGGCGTTTTTGGTTGGAGAAAAAGTACAAGAAGAAGATCAGGATTTGATTTATATATACGGAGCGATTCGGATGTGTGAAGTGACCGTGAAAGGGCAGGATATTCAAATTCAAGATGCGGTTTGGAAAAATGCATGTGAGATCTGCAAACAATATTTTGAAAATGCAGAGATTCTAGGCTGGTTTTTGAGTGTTTCTGGACAACCATCAGAGGCTACTCATAATATAAAGAAAATACATAAGAAATTTTTTTCTAAAGAAAAAAGTATATTTGTGTTAAAGAATACACTAGACCGGGAAGAGCAATTTTACATACATAAATATCAGGAACTGATGGAGTGTGGTGGACATTATATTTATTATGAAAAAAATTTGGAAATGCAAAATTACATGATTGCAAGTCGAAAAAACAATAATATGACACCCAGTGAACCTGTTGAAGATCGAGTTACAAAGAATTTTCGCGATGCCATAAAAGAGAAGATGGAAAAAAACGAAGAAAGGCACGGCGCAAGACTTGTATATGCGGCAAGTACCTTTTTGGTTTTGGTGGTATTTGTGATTGGGATTACGATGATTAACAACTATGATAAAATGCAGGGAGTTCAGCAATCTTTGGATATTATTTCTAAATCAGTTGCTAATAAAGAAGGAGATGAGGTGATGGAGACAGGAGGAGAAATTGTCAAAGAGGACAAAGAGAAAGAAGCTGTTGAGAGCGATGGAGAACGGGAAAACATAGAGGAAACAATTCTGGAAGATGATGTTTATGTGGTAGAAAAAGGAGATACGCTTGCCACGATTAGTAGAAAAGTATATGGGGATATCTCACATGTAGAAGCAATTTGTAAGATGAATGGCTTAGAGGATGGAAATCTCATTTTTATCGGACAAAAATTGTTGTTACCATAGTAAAATGTGCTATACTGTTGAAGTAGCATGAACCAAAGAAGAAATAAAGGGGAGCATATGAAGAAAAAGCTTGGTTTTCATATTGTAAAGAAAAAAGAGGATCCAACAGAGGAGATTGTAGAAAATATTATAGAAGAATTACAAGACAAACAAGATATAATGTGGGAGATGGAGTTAAAGATAAAGGCTCACAGATATCGTGTCCTTAGATGGATTGCAATCGGAGCTGTGGCACTTGTCGTGGCGGCAGTAGGTGTGGGGATGTTTTTGGAATATCAAACTTACGAGAATATAACAGTTAAGGCTACATATAAGATTGAGGAAGCGGATAATAGCAGTTACATAGAGTATGCGGGAGGTATCCTGAAATATAGTCGGGATGGTGTTGTTTATCTGGATAAGAAAGGTGAGGAGATATGGAATCAGCCATGTCAGATGAAGAATCCGATTGTAGAAGTGTGCAAAGGGGCTGTAGCTGTGGGAGATCAAGGTGGGACGAGTATTTTGGTATTCCAAAAAGATGGACTAAAAGGAGAGATTAAAACAACGAGTCCAATCCAAAAGCTGGTTGTTTCGGAACAGGGAATCGTAGGCGCAGTGCTTAAAGGTGAGTCCACACAGCAGATTATTTGTTATGATGCAAAAGGGAATATACTTGTGGAGCAGAATACTTCACTTGCCAATACTGGGTATCCATTGGATATTGCCATTTCCAATAATGGAGAAGCGCTTCTTGTTTCATACTTATCTACAAAAGGCAGCGAGGCGATGACAAAAGTGGTTTGTTACAATTTTGGTGAGGCGGGAGAAGAGAAGAAAGATCACGAAGTTTTTGAAAAAGAATATGAGAACGAAGTGGTTCCGACGGTTGCGTTTTTGAATGAGAAAATTTCTGTGTTGATAGGAAATGATATGCTGGTGTTCCACAGTGGCTTGGAAGAGCTTCAGCAGATCAAAAAGATAAAGATCAAAAAAGAGATAAAAAGCGTGTCATATGATAAGAGTGGAGTAGCGCTTGTTCTGAAAAATTCTGGAAAAAGCGGATATGAACTCCGCATTTATAATACAAAGGGAAAACAGATACTGTCAAAAGATTTTGAGGGTGAGTATGGAAATATAAAAATGACCAGAAATCAGATAGTTTTATATGATGGAGATAAATGCATGATATTGAACTATTCTGGGGTGTGTAAGTTTGAAGGTAAGATGGAGACGAGTATTATGGAAATCTTCCGAATGGCGGGTCTGAATAAATACATGGTGATAAGTGCAGAAGGACTTCAGGAAGTCCTTCTGGTGAAATAGGAGAGTATATGAATGGATTATTAATTTTAGCCGGTATTATACTTTTGGTATGTGTGATTGCCGGTTTGGTTCGAGGGTTTATAAAAATAGTGGCTTCATTAGCTGCAACAATCATTATTATCGTCTTGGTGGTTTTTCTTACGCCATATGTGAGTAAAGGAATTTTAAAAGTGACGCCTTTAGAGACGATGGTACAGGAAAAATGTGTGGAATTATTAACTCCGGATTTGGAAGATATGGATTTATCGGGGATTGAAATCAATGGACAAAAGTTAGATGGAATTGATTTGGAATCGGCTGGGATTACGGAAGATGACATAAAAAATCTGATAGGAAAGATTGATCTGACGAGAGAACAGCAGATTTCAGCGATTGAAAATGCAAATATTCCACAATTATTTCGTGATTTACTCTTAGAAAATAATAATGCAGAGATTTACAAAAATCTGGGAGTCAGTACGTTTGGTGAGTATGTTGGGGCGTATATGGCGAAAGTGATTGCGGATTTTGTGGGATTTCTGCTGACACTTCTAATAGTTACAATAGTCGTCCGCACAATTGTCTATATGCTTGGATTGATCAGCGATCTTCCGGTTATAGGGGGACTCAACAGAATTGCGGGCGGAGTGCTTGGAATGGCAACAGGAGTGATTATTATCTGGGTGATTTTGATTGTTGTGACACTATTGTATACGACATCAATAGGAAAGATTTGTTTTGAAAATATTGCAGATAGTCAGATGCTTACATTTTTGTATAATCACAATCCACTTTTGGAAGCTATTACCAGATTTAGGTAGGAGCGAAGTTTTAGAGAAAATTTCAGACAAATAATGAGGAAAAAGGTACCGTAAAATAACGATGGAAAGTTATTTTGCGGTATTTTTAAGAAAAATTAAAAAATGTATTGACAGTTACGTAAAGCCATGATAAAATAACGTTCGTTGTCAAGGAGAGACAAAAACAACTTAAAAAGAATTTGAAAAAAAATAAAAAAGTTGTTGACAAGCGAAAAGAGATGTGGTAATCTAATATAGCTGTCGCAAGACAACAAAAACAAAGAACATTGATAATTAAACAACAGATGACAAGATAACCCTGAAAGATTCTTAAAAGAGAAAA
>NZ_JBQKED010000076.1:0-6335 GCF_052121495.1 Faecalimonas sp. LCP19S3_D12
TCTAAAATGAAAGAATCTTGGAGTTTTTTAAGATTTTTATTAAAACAGAGGCTATTTACAGAAAAGTGGTGCTGGGGATAACTCCCAGCACCAACTTTGTCTACAGTCTGAGGCGATGCTAATATAGTATCGCCTAAGTTTGTATAAAAGGAGAAGAGAATATGAAGATTATGATTGCATCAGATATACACGGTTCTGCATTTTATTGTGAGAAAATGATTGAGGCCTATCGGAGAGAGAAAGCAGATAAGCTGCTGCTTCTGGGGGACATCTTATATCACGGACCGCGAAATGATCTGCCAAAAGAATACAATCCAAAGAAAGTGATTCAGATGTTGAATGATATCAAAGAAGACATTCTTTGCGTCCGTGGAAACTGTGATACAGAGGTGGATCAGATGGTATTGGAATTTCCGGTTTTGGCAGAGTACTGTATTTTATATGTAAAAGACCGCATGATATTTGCCACACACGGACATACATTTAACGCAGAACATCTTCCGATGCTGAAAGCGGGCGATGTTTTGTTAAACGGACATTTTCATGTGCCAGCATATCGAACCGTTGGCAATATTGTTTATATGAACCCGGGCTCTGTATCTATCCCAAAAGAGGATTCGGAGCATAGTTATATGATTATGGAAGATGAGACATTTACATGGAAGAATTTAGAGGGGAATTCCTACAAAAAGGTGTCAATTACAACGATGGAGACAGAGTAAGGGAAAGTATTAAGAGAATAAAAAAGAAAATAGGAATATCTTTTCTCTTGACAATAAAATTTTCTTTCATTATACTGATTAAAGGTTAGGAAACTAACTAATGAAAGGAAGTGAAGATGTGCAGGAAACAGACGGACAAAGACAAAAGGTTCATGCAGGAAAGTTGATTCATATGTTATCACATCGCTTAAAACGTCAGAATATTATACCCTGTGGAGATGACGGACTTACAACGATGCAAAAGCATGTATTGAAATTCATCCTATTAGAGACGTTGCACAGAGAGATTTACCAAAAAGATGTAGAAGAAGAATTTCAGATACGAAAATCAACGGCAACCGGTATTCTTCAGCTGATGGAAAAGAACGGCTTTATTTACAGAGAATCTTCTAGCAAAGATGCCCGACTTAAGAGGATTGTTCCGACCAAAAAGGCGGAGGCACTTCGAGCAGAGATTCTGGAAAATATACGCGTTATGGAAAAGCGGCTGACAAAAGGAATTTCAGAAGAAGAATTTTCGATGTGCATGTGTGTATTGTGGAAGATGTTTGACAATCTTGCACAGACGGAGACAAAACAATCAGAAAAAAAGGAGGAAAACGAAAACAATGAATAGAACATTACTAAAATCGATTCGAGAATATAAAAAGCAATCTGTACTGGCACCGCTTTTCGTAATCCTGGAAGTGTTTATGGAAGTTTTGATTCCATTACAGATGGCAAAGATTATCGATGTGGGAATTGCCAAAGGAGATTTAGGATACATTGTAAAAATGGGTGCGATTCTTGTGGTGATGGCAATGCTTGCACTTTGGTTTGGTGTGCTGGCAGGAAAATTTGCCGCAATAGCAGGGGCTGGATATGCGAAAAATCTGCGACATGATATTTTTTATAAAATACAGGATTTTTCATTTAAAAATATTGACCGTTTTTCTACACCGAGTTTGGTGACCAGAATGACAACCGACATTACAAATGTGCAGATGGCATATATGATGAGTATCCGTCTTTTGGCGAGAGCGCCGATTATGGTGATTCTGTCATGGATTATGACACTCACGATCAATGTAGAGATTGCACTGTTGTTTTTAATAGTGATCCCGCTTTTAGGAGGCGCGCTCATTTTTATTGCGAAGAAAGCGCATCCGCATTTCATAAAGGTGTTTGACGAATATGATATTTTGAATAATTCTGTGCAGGAAAATGTCAATGCTTCCCGTGTCGTGAAAGCATATGTACGCGAAGAACATGAGATTGAAAAATTTCATGGAATTTCAAAAATTGTGTATAACCTATTTACAAAAGCGGAGAAAATCGTAGCGTGGAACTCTCCGGTAATGCAATTTACGATGTATATCGTAGTATTGCTGATCGTGTATCTGGGGGGACGCAATATTGTATTCCAGACGATGGAGACCGGCGAACTGACAAGTATTATGGTGTATGCAATGCAGATTTTGATGTCACTGATGATGGTGACTTTTGTGTTTGTCTTGATTATGATTGCAGAGGCATCTACAGATCGTATTGAAGAAGTGTTAAAAGAAGTTCCGGAGATGCAGGACAAAGAAGACGCAGTAAAAGAAGTTCCGGACGGTTCCATATCTTTTGAAAATGTAGACTTTAGTTATGCAGGAGAAGGTGGCAACCTGTCTTTGAAAAATATTAACATACACATTAAATCAGGTCAGACAATCGGTATTATCGGTGGAACCGGAAGTGCAAAATCAACATTTGTTCAGATGATTCCAAGACTTTACGATGTGACAGGTGGAAGTGTAAAAGTAGGCGGAATTGATGTCCGAGAATATAATTTGGAGGCACTGCGAGATCAGGTTTCCATGGTATTACAGAAAAATGTTCTTTTCTCAGGGACAATTTATGAAAATATCCGTTGGGGAAACGAACATGCAACCGACGAAGAGGTACAAAGAGTTTGTAAACTGGCTCAGGCAGATGGTTTCGTACAGGAGTTCCCGAATAAATATAATACGATGATTGTACAAGGCGGTAACAATGTGTCCGGTGGACAAAAACAGCGTCTCTGTATTGCAAGGGCATTGCTGAAAAAACCAAAGATTTTAATTTTGGATGATTCGACAAGTGCGGTTGATACAAAGACCGATGCATTGATTCGAAAAGCATTTAGGGAAGAAATTCCGAATACAACGAAAATTATCATTGCACAGAGGGTTTCTTCTATAGAAGATGCAGATCAGATTATTGTATTAGATGAAGGCCGCATTAGCGGAATCGGAACTTCAAAAGAATTGCTTGAAACAAATGAAATTTACAGAGAAGTATACGAGTCACAAGTAAAAGGAGGTGGAGACGATGAGTAAGAATCAAAAATCCGGAGTGTCTAAGAACACAGCAAAGACAGCAAAACGTCTCCTAAAATATGTAACAGGAATGTATAAAGTGCAATTTGTTATTGTGTTTGTCTGCATTTTATTAAGTTCTGTGGCATCTATATCAGTATCGTTGTCCTTGAAATTTTTATTGGATGATTTTATCATTCCGTTGATCGGACAAAAGCAGCCAAACTTTGCGGAATTATATCAGGCTATGGCGGTGCTGGGATGTATTTTTCTAGTGGGAGTTGTTTCTACTTTTGTGTATACAAGAATGATGGTAACGATTGGTCAGGGTGTGTTAAAGCAAGTCAGAGATGACATGTTTGAGCATATGCAGACGCTTCCGATTCGCTACTTTGACCAGAATACAAATGGTTCTATTATGAGTCTTTACACAAATGATACAGATACATTGAGACAGATGATCAATCAGTCAATTCCGCAGGCATTGATGTCATTTTTTACAATCATAGTAACATTTATTTCTATGCTTATTTTAAGTCCCTTACTAACTGTACTTGCGGTTGTGATGATTGGTGTGCTGCTGTTAGTGACAAAGAAAATTGGTGGAAACAGTGGAAAATTCTTTGTTCGCCAGCAGATTGCACTTGCTGATGTGACAGGATACGTAGAAGAACGTATGAATGGACAGCGTGTCGTAAAAGTGTTTAATCATGAAAATAAATCAAAAGAAGAATTTGACAAGCTAAATGAGCAGCTGTTCGAAAGCGCGGCAAATGCAAATACGTTTGCAAACATGATGGGACCGGTTATTGGAAATATCGGAAATCTTCAGTTTGTATTGACAGCCGTACTCGGTGGATTTTTATCTGTTCAGGGAGTTGGAGGAATTACGCTTGGAGTGATGGCGTCTTACCTGCAGTTTACAAAGAGTTTCACACAGCCGTTCATGCAGGTAGCGCAGCAGTTTAACTCGATTGTAATGGCACTGGCAGGTGCGGAACGTATTTTCAACTTGATTGATGAAGAACCGGAAATGGATGAAGGATATGTAGAGCTTGTCAATGCAAAGAAAGATGCACAGGGAAATATTGTAGAGTGCAAAGAGAGAACTGGTATGTGGGCATGGAAACATCCGCATGAAGCAGACGGAACAGTTACTTACACAGAGCTAAAAGGAGATGTCCGCTTTGAGGATGTCACATTTGGATATAACAGTGACAAAGTTATTCTTCAGGATATCAGTCTGTTTGCAAAGCCAGGACAGAAACTTGCGTTTGTTGGTTCCACAGGAGCCGGAAAGACGACAATTACGAATTTAATTAATCGTTTCTATGATATTCAGGGCGGAAAGATCCGTTATGATGGAATTAATATTACAAAGATTAAAAAAGATGATCTGAGACGTTCGCTTGGCATTGTACTGCAGGATACACATTTGTTCACAGGAACAATTATGGAAAATATTCGATATGGAAAACTGGATGCGACAGATGAAGAGGTGTATGAAGCAGCAAGACTGTCTCATGCAGATCAGTTTATCAGAATGCTCCCAAATGGATACGATACAGTATTAAGTGGTGATGGAGAGGAACTTTCCCAGGGACAAAGACAGCTTCTTTCGATTGCGCGAGCAGCAGTTGCGAATCCACCGGTGCTGATTTTGGATGAAGCGACATCAAGTATCGATACTCGAACAGAGAGTATCGTGCAAAAAGGTATGGATAATCTTATGAAAGGTCGTACCGTGTTTGTAATTGCACATAGATTATCGACTATCCGCAATAGTGATGCGATTATCGTATTGGAACATGGAAAGATCATTGAGCGTGGAGATCATGAAGATCTGATTCAGATGAAAGGAACCTATTATCAGTTGTATACAGGAAAACTGGAATTATCATAGAGGAGTAGTGACAGAAAAATAGGAGAAAGGACTTAGGAGAAACATATGAGTGAGCATGTAAAATTAAAAAGGCAAAAGTTGTTGCTTCTGGCATTAAAAACTGCGATCGGAGGAAGTGCAGCAATTTATATTTCGGAAAAGATAGGATTGCAGTTTGCGCCTTCGGCAGGGATTATTGCCATGCTTTCGCTCGTATCGACAAAATGGGGGACATTAAAACTGTCCCTCCTCAGAGTCCTTACTTTTTTGATGTCAGTTGCACTTTGCTGGGGAATTTTTCACTTGATGTCTGGCAAATGGATTGAATTTGGGATTTTTCTGTTTTTCCTGATATTGCTCTGTGATAAATTAGGGTGCAGAAATACGATTTCTGTCAACGCAGTAATCGGAACACATTTTTTGGCTACACAAGACTTTTCGGCTGCATTTATATTTGATGAGTTTTTGCTTGTTGCAATAGGAATTACCATTGCAATTATTTTGAATCTTTTTCATATCAATGGAAGTCATGAACAAGATATCATACAAAGTATGCGTCATGTAGAATGCCAAATGCAGGAAATATTAGAAGAATTGGCAGGATATTTAAAACAACAAGTAATTGGAGAACATGTGTGGAGAGACATCAGTGCATTGGAAAAAGATTTGGAAGAATTTGTAGAACAGGCGGTTGAGTATCAGAATAATACATTTCATTCACATCCGAGCTATTATATTTACTATTTTGAGATGCGTTTAAAACAATGTGGGGTGCTGCAGAGTCTGCATGCGGAAATGCAGAAAATTCGAAATCTTCCAAGACAAGCAGACATTATATCTGATTATATCAAAGAAGTAAAAAAGCATGTCACTGAGATGAATGATCCGAAATTACAGATGACACAATTGGAAAGAGTGCTGGAGCAAATGAAAGAGCATACTCTTCCGAGAAATTTTGAAGAATTTGAAAATGAGGCAAAACTATATCATATTATGATGGATCTAGAAGAGTTTTTGATGTATAAAAAACGCTTTATTGAGTCAATTGATGCAAAACAGTTTCGGATTTATTGGAAGAGAGAGATTGAAGGTCAATCCTTTAAGGAAAGTAGATAAGAAATGATAGCTATGGGAAGATGAATTGTGCCAATTGTACAAATAAAATAAAAAATATAAAAAGTATTGACAATTAGAAAGAGGCATGATAGAATAACATTCGTCGCTGAGAGATGCGGCGAACACAAGAGAGGTTCGAACAGACAGAAACGAATGACAGAAAAAAAGAATCTCAAAAAAATAAAAAAAGTTGTTGACAAGCGAAAAGAGATGTGGTAATCTAATATAGCTGTCGCAAGACAACAAAAACAAAGAACATTGATAATTAAACAACAGATGACAAGATAACCCTGA
>NZ_JBQKED010000077.1:0-5902 GCF_052121495.1 Faecalimonas sp. LCP19S3_D12
TGTAAGATATTCATAAGTCTATTATGCAGGAAAAAGGAAGAAAAAGAAACCCCCTAACCCCTCAAGATTGAGGGGAAGGGGAGCTGAATAGGCGAAGCCTATTTTTTATTTCTTCAAAAAATCTGCAACAAAACGGCTACTTGCGTACAGATATGGTGCGAGAAAAGAAAATCTAACTTTTTTTCAAAATTACTCATTAAATCGAGGTTTCCATTCCCTATATGGAGTGAAAGAAGAAAAATTTTTGAAAAAATGTCGGAAAATCGAGTTGAGTGGACAGTGTTCTATGAAAAGAGAAAAACTATCATCAATTTGTATTCAAACAGATAGTAACAGTTGAGTATTGGTGTGAAAAGAAGAAAATCTTTTCATTTTCAACTTAACATTTGGCAGTTTCCGTTCCCTATATGGAGCAAAGAAAATCTTTTATTCCACAGTTGGCAGTTACGGCGTTGCATGGGTAGTTAGGGTGTGAAAAGAAAATCAGATTTTTTCATCATCAACTTAGCAGAATGACACTTTCTTTCCCTATATGGTACAGGAAAAGAAAAAAGTTTTGAAGATTGGTTACGTTTCTGCTCTTTTCCAACGCGGTATATAGGAAAGACGATTTTCTTCTTTCGTGTTCTTTGACAACTGAATAAAGCAGTTCAATACGTTTGACAGACAGCGAGCCGTTGAAACAGATACGCCATGACCTTTTCCCTGCTAAAGCGAGCGAACCTTATCTGTGTTCCTGTAAGAAACTTGTCCTTTCCTACCGCCATGACCTGTCCTGTCTGATAATGATACTCCCGTACAGCCACAGCTTGAGCGTTCAGAGCGTCGCACGCAATGGGTACGGCTACATAAGAACTATGCAGAGGTGGAACTCCTGTGGGCTATGACAAAAGCCGTTGAATTGCTTAGAAAAGATTTTTACAGAAAGGGGGTATGTGTTATTGCTGATATTGTAAAAACAAGGCAGGAAAAGCCAAATAATAAGTGTGGCATTGGCAACAGAGGAAAAACAAAGATTGTTGTAAAAGAACATTTTTCCGAAAAGGGAAAGACAATGGAAGAACTTCTGACGGATGTTATGCTGGAAAAAGCAAAGCAGACAATCGCATAAAATCGGTGCAGTTGTAAGAAATAGATTGAATGGCAAAAAGTACCCGTGTTATACTTTACTTGCAAGCAGGTATTGTAAACACGGGTTAGTTATAAAGGAGGATAACTGACAATGAAACAACAGATTTACAATACTGCACTTTATCTTAGGTTGAGCCGAGATGATGAATTACAGGGCGAAAGTTCCAGCATTACCACACAAAGAAGTATGTTACGTCTATATGCAAAAGAACATCATTTGAATGTGATTGATGAATATATTGATGACGGCTGGTCGGGAACAAATTTTGAAAGACCGAGTTTCCAGAGAATGATTGAAGATATAGAGGCAGGAAAAATCAACTGTGTTGTAACGAAAGACCTTTCCCGACTTGGCAGAAATTATATTATGACAGGACAATATACAGAATTGTATTTTCCCAGCCATAATGTCCGTTACATAGCGATTGACGACGGTGTAGACAGCGAAAAAGGCGAAAGTGAGATTGCACCATTTAAGAATATCATCAATGAATGGGTGGCAAGAGATACAAGCCGTAAAGTGAAATCTGCATTTAAGACAAAATTTGCAGAGGGTGCATATTATGGGGCTTATGCTCCGTTAGGATATAAGAAACACCCCGACATCAAAGGAAAACTGCTGGTTGATGAGGAAACAAAATGGATTGTTGAAAAAATCTTCTCCCTAGCCTATCAAGGTTACGGTAGTGCCAAAATCACAAAGGTACTGCGAGAAGAAAAAGTTCCGACAGCGTCTTGGCTGAATTTTACAAGGTACGGTACTTTTGCACATATCTTTGAGGGAAAGCCCGACAGCAAGCGTTATGAGTGGACGATTGCTCATGTCAAGGCAATCTTAAAAAGTGAAGTCTATATCGGAAACAGCGTTCATAATCGACAATCAACAGTTTCATTCAAGAGCAAGAAGAAAGTGCGTAAGCCTGAAAGTGAATGGTTTCGAGTAGAAAATACCCATGAGCCGATTATTGATAAGGAAGTGTTTTATCGTGTGCAGGAACAGATAAAATCAAGGCGTAGACAGACAAAGGAAAAAGCAACGCCGATATTTGCAGGGCTTGTCAAGTGTGCGGATTGTGGCTGGTCTATGCGGTTTGGAACGAATACGGCAAATAAAACGCCTTACAGTTATTATGCTTGCAGTTTCTACGGACAGTTTGGTAAAGGTTATTGTTCTATGCACTACATCCGCTATGATGTGCTGTATCAAGCCGTATTGGAGCGATTGCAGTATTGGGCTAAGGCAGTACAGCAGGACGAAGAAAAAGTGTTGAATAAGATACAAAAGGCTGGCAATGCAGAGAGAATACGGGAAAAGAAGAAAAAGGCAAGTGCCTTGAAGAAAGCCGAGAACCGCCAAAATGAGATTGACCGCTTGTTTGCGAAAATGTATGAAGATAGAGCCTGTGAGAAGATAACGGAACGAAACTTCATCATGCTGTCGGGGAAATATCAAAAAGAGCAGATAGAACTGGAACAGCAGATAACCAACCTAAGAGAAGAATTAAGTAAAATGGAACAGGATATGATAGGTGCTGAAAAGTGGATTGAGTTAATCAAGGAGTATTCCGTACCAAAGGAACTGACAGCACCATTATTAAATGCAATGATAGAAAAAATCCTCATTCACGAAGCAACAACGAATGAGGACAATGAAAGAATACAGGAAATAGAGATATACTACCGATTTATTGGAAAAGTAGACTGATAAAGAGGGTTCATATCTTTAACTAAGGGAAAGCGGAAATGCATGCCCGGATATTATGCTTTTAGCTCCAATCGCAAGACTTTTGGGAATTAGCACGGATACATTGTTATCGTATAGAGAAGAATTGACAAAGCAGGAGATCGCTAATATTTCAAATGAAATCGGGAAGCGCCTGATGAAAGAGCCTTACGAGGATGTGTTTCGAAGTGCGATGCAGAAAATACAGGAGTATCCGAACTGTGGAAAGTTGGCGTTTGTCTTGGCGCAGATTTTGGATAGTTATTTCGGGATAGAGGATGTGCGTGGAAAAGAACAGTATAAGAAAGAGATTCTCGCTATTTATGACAGGGCTTTGGAGAGTGAGGAGGAAGAAATCAGGCAGGGAGCGATTATTGCATTGTATAATGAATGTTTGCGGACTGAGCAGTATGAGTTGGCACAAAGTTATATTGATAGAATACCGAAGAAATGGATAAATTTGGATAGGCTTCAGGTAATGCTTTATAGAAAGGCCGGAAAGCGACAGGAAGCATATGAACTTTTGGAGCGGATTCTCTTTCAGAGCTGTTCGGAAATCAATGTTTGCTTTCAAGGACTTTATTTATTGGAGATGGAGAAAAATGATGTTGCAAGAGCAGAAATACTGATGGAAAAGGCGGAGGAAATTTCACGTATTTTAGAGATGAGCGACTATATGATTCTTTCTCCGAGATTCAATATGGCATTGGATAGAAAGGATAAAGAGGAGTGTCTTATACTTTTAGAACAACAGATTGCCAGCATAGAAACGATGGATTCTTTCAAAAAAGCAGATTTGTACAGACATATGCAATTTGCGGAGACGAGTGACAGGTCTATGGTAAAAGCAATGCTGAGAAAAGCATTGGAAAACGATGAGGAGATAGGATTTTTACGGGGGGATGAACGATTTCAGAAATTGATAAAAAGGCTTAGTTGAAAAGAGAGAAAATGAAAGCACAATTCAAATAAAAAAACAGTAGAACATAGCGTCCCAAAATGCTATAATAGCGGATATGTGAAAAAAAGAAAAGAGGGAAGAAATGAATCAATTGACAAAAAAGAATACAATATTAGTGGGACTTACATTGTTCTCCATGTTTTTTGGAGCGGGAAATTTGATTTTCCCGCCGTTTTTAGGAAATCAAGCAGGCGTAAATGTATGGATAGCCATGGCGGGATTTGCCGTTACAGCGATAGGTTTTCCGATTTTGGGTGTGGCAGCCGTCGCAAAATCAGGAGGGTTGGATGTGCTGGCAAGAAGAGTTCATCCTGTTTTTGCGTCTATATTTACCCTTTTAATCTATGTGTCGATTGGACCGGGACTTGCAATTCCTAGAACGGCAAGCACTTCTTTTGAGATGGCAGTGCTGCCTTTTATTCCGACGGGTATCGATGCAGGAAAAGTACAGCTGATCTATTCAGCGGCGTTCTTTTTCGTGGCATTTTTGATTGCTTTGAAACCGGAAAAATTGACAGAATGTTTGGGAAAATTTTTGACGCCATGTCTGCTTGCGTTGATTTTTATCGTATTTGTGCGGGCGCTGTTTTTTAAATCAGGAAACTTTGGGGCGCCGACAGAGGCATATCAGGCAGGAAGCTTTGTAAAAGGATTTCTAGAAGGTTACCAGACAATGGACACGATTGCAGCATTGAACTTTGGAATCGTAATCGCACTCGGAATTCGCGCCAAAGGAGTGACTGAGGAGCGGGCAGTTGTCAAGGAGACGATGAAGGCAGGTCTGATTGCAGGTGGACTCCTGATTGCAATATACAGCGCGCTTTGCTATATCGGAGCGATGGTGAGTGGAACGTATCAGAACGGGGAAAATGGTGCGCAGGTTCTGACATATGTTGTGCAGAAAATATTTGGACAGACAGGACTTGTTTTACTCGGAGTTATTTTTCTGATTGCATGTCTAAATACATGTGTCGGCTTATTGTGCTGCTGTAGTGAATATTTCAAAGAACTGATTCCAAAGGTTCCGTATATTGCGTGGAGCGCTGTCTTTGCCGGAATAAGTTTTCTGGTATCCAATCTTGGACTGAGCAATATTTTGAAAGTATCAGTTCCGATTTTGCAGACGATTTATCCAATGGCAATCGTATTGATTGTATTGGCATTTTTGCATCCGTGGATCGCAAAATGGAGATTTGTCTATCCGGTTACGATTCTGATGACAGGATTGACAAGCGTTTTGTATATATTAGGAACGCTTGGGATAAAAATGGGCGTGATTACAACGGTTTTAAAGAGTCTGCCGTTGTATAAAGAACAGTTAGTGTGGATCATACCCGCAATTTTCGGCTTGGCTGTGGGAATTTTGAGTTCAATTCTATTGCCAAAAAGGGGGAGAAAATGAGAAAAAAAAGAATTGTGCTTGCTTCAGCATCACCGAGAAGAAGTGAGTTGATGAAACAGGCTGGATTTACATTTGAAATTCAGGTGAGCAAAAAAGAAGAGGTTTATCAAAGTGAGCGACCGGATGAGATTGTAGAAGAACTGTCTCTTTTGAAGGCTGATGATGTCGCGCAAAGTTTGGAACAAGAAAATGTGATCGTGATCGGAGCCGATACGGTTGTGGCTTTGGATGGAAAGATTTTGGGTAAACCAAAGTCAAAAGAAGATGCATTTGCGATGATTCAGAGTCTGCAAGGAAGAGCACATCAGGTTTATACCGGGACTGCGATTTTGATTTTTGATGAGTTCGGAAACTGCCGGACAGTCAATCATGCAGTGTGCACGGAAGTATTTGTAAATCCGATGAGTGAAGAAGAAATCACAGACTATATCGAACATGAAAATGTCATGGACAAAGCGGGGGCGTATGGAATCCAAGGGAGGTTTGCAATCCATATAGATAAGATAGAAGGAGACTATTATAACGTTGTCGGACTGCCGATTTCTTATATTTATGAAGTGTTGAAAGAGGAGGTAGAAGATTGAAAATGAGAAGTAGAGGGTATCCATTACCTTAAGCACACGACAAATAAGCCATCTTTCGGTGGCTGCTTTAAAAATTGAATATTGAGAAGTTAAGGTTATGC
>NZ_JBQKED010000078.1:0-5870 GCF_052121495.1 Faecalimonas sp. LCP19S3_D12
CATAACCTTAACTTCTCAATATTCAATTTTTAAAGCAGCCACCGAAAGATGGCTTATTTGTCGTGTGCTTAAGGTAATGGATACCCTCTACTTCTCATTTTCAATCTTCTCACTATCAAGAACTCTTGGAACAATTTGATGAATTAACTGCAATTGTAAAAGGAAGTGATTTTTAAATGGCGATTACTCATATTCATCCCATTGTAGGAAATGTTTCTAGCACTATCAAATATATTATGAATGATAAGATAGAAAGTGTCAGAAATATTGACGAGTGGAAACAGAAAGACGGAAGTATACAAAGCCATATTGCTTATACAATAAATGATAAAAAAGGTGAAATTGTTTACGATACATTAAATACTTCCATCAACTGTGCGTACCCATCTGATATTCTACGTTCTATGGATATTACGATTGCAAATGGATGTGGCAGATATCGAAGAGAAGCACCAAGAAGCAAAAGCGGAAAAGAAATCGTTTTATATCATATGTGGCAGAATTTTGGAGAATCTATTTCTCCTTTAGTAGCAAATGAAATCGGAGTAAAACTGGCAAAAGAAATATTTCCGGATTTTCCGGTTGCTATTTCTACTCATACAAATACTGGATGTACACATAATCATTTTGCTATTTGTGCGTGGAACAATAACGGAAAAAAATGGAATGACTGCCATCAAACAAAACGACAGATACGAAGTGTTTCGGACAGGCTGTGCGAAGAGTATGGATTACAGGTCTTGGACAATACAAAAAGCATGAATTTAATCAAATATCAAGATGCTGATGGAAAGACACGATATTATGAGCCTACCGACCGCAAGAATAAATTACTTCAAAAGAGAAAACAGGAAATGTATCGTAGAGATGATATTGGAAATTACCGTCATACACAATCTTATGAACAGTGGAAACAGAAAAAATTATCGTATCAAGAAATTGTACGACGAGATATCGACCGATTATTACCCGATGCTTTTTCTTATGAACATTTGTTATCTCTTCTTCGAGAATATGGATATACAATTCGAGACAAAAAGAAAAATGGTGATTGGTTGACGCATGTTACTTTTATACCCACCGAAGCAAGTAAGGGAGTAAGGGATTCTTCGTTATCTGAAGATGGAGCGTATACACGAGAGCAATTGACAGAACGTATTGATAAGAAAGAAGCAGAACGAAAACAGCAGCAAATAGTTCTTAATGAAATAAATACAGAGTTATCACGTGAAGAAATAAATGAAATTCCATACAACACATCCTATCAGTATGGAGAAATTGATATTCAGCGTCTCCATTCCAAATGGAGAAAAACGCTCTCGTCAGATGGAGAGATTCTGTTTGTTAAACGGTCGGTAGCAGAGCATGATATTATTGAGTGTTTAAAGAAGAAAGACCAACTGGATTCTACGATAAAAGAAGAAGTACTGTTGGAGATACAGGAAGGGTTATATAGTTTGCATTTTCTGGAAGTGACAGGATATGCCACATTACAGGATGTGCAGATAGCGTCTAGAAAGGTATGGGCGGATTTCTATAACACTAAAGAGCAAGTGGGACATCTTGACACAATAATAAAAAAAGTAAAAACGGTATATCAACTGCCTTTCGAGTATGAAAAAATCAAATATCGCATGGAATTACATTCAAATGATGCTATCTATATGCAGACAGATTATGAACAGGATAAAAAGGCTCTTGAACGCTATGAAACACTAATGGAAAAATATAAAGTGAAAAATCCCGAGAAAATGTTGGAATACACACAAAAATTAGAACAGTGTCAAAGGAAGAAACAAAAATTACAATTGGCAATAGAATGTTTGGAACATGAACTAAAAGACTTTGAATATTGCATGAAAACATTGGAACGAATTCAGAGCATGACTGGACGAGAAATGGAAGCAGAGCAAAATCAAAAAGAGCAGAAGACAAAAGTGGAAATGTTAATGGACGAGCAGGATGAAGAACGAGAGAATTCTCGCAGGAAACAAAAAGAATACGAACGGTAGTTACATTATCAAAAACAGGGATAATGTCCTCGCAGGTGAGGATATTATCCCTTGAACAATCTCATACGCTTTTTTCAGTTGGAGCGGTATACGATTTCCTATAGGCAGATTGATATAGCTCTTCTTTCTTTTCGTGGAGAAATTGCTCAAAATGTGAAATTTCATTTTCAGAGAACCCTTTGTTATAAAGCCATTCATATTCTAACAATGAATAGCGGGCTGAGTCAAATCCATCTTCCGTAGGGCGTTCAAAATGGACAAGGATTTTTTGCACACTATCTTCTATGATGAGATGTGAATGGACAATGTCGGTTTCATCTGGTAGTGTTAAATATGGATACATCATAATTTTTCACCTCTGCTGATATTTGTGAAAATATTTTCGGATTTTGGATATCACTATATTATGATATAGTGATATCCCAACCAAGTTCCTTTTTTTAATACTCCCTACTCCAAAGTGTGACTTGTTGTTAAGATTGTTCTATTGCATTCTTGAATTTTTCTAGGGCTGTTTGCCAAGTATCCTGTTCGCATAATGTGACTGCTTGCAATCGGGAGCAAATATTATTTTTAAAGTGTTTTTCTATATAAATGTGCATAGATTGGGGCGTTTTGCAATTGACGGGTTTCTTTTTTTCTGTGATGTTACCTTCTGAATCACAAAATAGTATTCCTAATTTATCACAATCTTCATATTTTTTTTGATTTTTTTCATTTTTCATAAATTCTTCGACTTCTATGTTGTCTGTTAAAATATAAAATTTATTACAAAAGTTGCTGTAAATTTTATATTTATCTTTATTCAGGAAATTTCTTATATCGTTAACAGATGTTTTTGCGTCAATTCCATAGACATCTCCATTTAGTGCCCAACCGTTTAGATCCATTTCTATCATTTTATTACCATTGGCAAGGCGAAAGGGTTCTCTGCGAGGAATAATAGGATAGCATTTCTTTTCTGTTTGCAAATATGATTTGCCAAATTTTACTAATTTTTCGTGGGAGTCCTGTCTCTTTTTAATATCAATGAGTTCTGAATCTAAATACTCTTCAAGTATTTCTCGCCCACCATTCATGCTAAATTTCTCCCAATTATCAAGGCAGTTTCTCACTATCTCAATGCATTTGGTGGGATGATAGATCGCGCATTTCATCAGAGAATAGGCTGATTTTTGAAACATAAGACCAGATTTTTTAAATAGGACAAACTGACGTTCTGATATTTTGTGAGGACTACTGCTAAATTCATTATTTTTTACAAGGTCTTCTACTGCCTTGAATAAACGAACTAAATTCCAGTAGTGACACCATCCACCTTTTTTTATATCGGTGGAAATATTCAACTCCTCTTTGAGAAAGAGTTTAAAAGGCTGTTTAATAAGAACTTCTTCTGCGTAATAATATTTTCTATAGCTTTTCCATATTTTTTTTGCGTTCTTAGCAGTCATGCGCATATTTGATAATTTTATGCAATCATCAGTAATTTCTTTTTGACTTGCATTAACTAAATACCATTTTTTAAAACATTTTTCGACTTGGCTTATAATATCTTGGCTGCGAGATTTAGATATGTTAAATTTGAAAATCCTAGTGAGAAATTTCAAGTCAGTTGCATCTAATTTTTCATTAATATTTTTTTTATTACTTTTGTCTTCTAATTCACAATATTTTATATAAGCGTTGGATACACGAAGCTGTATTTCGGGTTTACTAGACATTTTTGGGGTCTCCTTTCATCTGTTAGAAAAATTTAAATGAAGTATTCAATATAATCAATAGCACCAAACGGAAGGAAAACATTCTGTATCAGGTCCTGAATTTGTGAAATGCATTTATTTGAAAAAATCCGATATCTATCAACTTGAGCCAACGAAAGTCCTATATGTTCTGTTAAGCAAATTCTTTGGGAAATCTTTTTCGCGTAAAGCGTTTTGAGAGATATCTTTTTTATATTGCTCTATGTATTTTTGGAATTTTATAAGAATGTTTCAATTTTGTTTGGTAGTAGCGTTACACCGAATTCTTATTTTCATTGTAAAACTTCATTATTTTGCAAAGTGGACTTGTTTCAGTCCCATTATATCATAGATACCTACTAGTATAAATACTAAATGGACTGAAATTAGTCCATTTTGGAGGGAAACATGGAACAGAAGATTAAGCAAGATATTCAAATAGGAATAAACATTCGTAAAATCAGAAAGAAACGTCGGTTAGGGCAAACAGATTTAGTCCGTCTTTTGCAAATAGAAGGATGTGATATGACGAGAGAATGCTTGGTAAAAATAGAACGGTGTGTGCAACATATTCAAGCTAGTCAATTGCAGGCTATTAAAAAAGTATTGGATACGACTTATGAGGTTCTCATTGATGGAACTGAAGAAGAGATACGTTGAAAAACAAATGTAATTTGTAGATGAGAAGTTTGACATAGATACTAGAGAGAGATAGGGTAGGGGGTTAATTAGAAAGATTTTGACATTTCTACTAAGACATGATAATATAATCGTAGAAAGAGTGCTACCGATAGATGGTTAGTCGAATATAAACTTAGACAAAAATTGCCGCTTAGTTTACCAGACTGGGGCGGCTATTTTTGTGATTTATGATTATCTTTACCGAATGTGTATCCGATACTGAAGCAGGTTAAGCCGAAGCTAACTACTGCGATAAAATCTAAAATACTCATTGGCTTAGCCCTCCTTTCCAGTGGATTCCTTTGTAGGTTTCTATGTAATCAGAGGGTCACAGTCCCTCTGGTGAAGGACTAACCGCCTACCGTTATATTAGGTAGCACCCATGCACTGATTATAACAGTCGAAAAGTATGGTTGCAACACAAAATTAAATGAGTAGCAATTTTGAAAAATACTCTATATTATTTGGTCATATCAGAATATTTGATAAAGAGCACAATATGAAGAAGAACAAATGGAAAAACGGAGTAGATTACATATGAAATGGTGAGGGAATTACAGATGAATATATTGTTGATAGGGAATGGATTTGATTTGGAGCATAATTTACCGACTTCTTATAAAGATTTTCTTGAGTTTTGCGAAAGAGCAAGAAGAATTTATACACTTCACGAAAATACTTCTGTGGATGACTTTATCAAAACGAATTTACATGATTGGAAAATGGATGATTCTATTAAGAAGACATTGTCGGCTGCTTTCAAAAAAAGAAAATGCCAAAGCTATAAAGAGGACGGTTGTTCTGAACTAAAGGTTATAACGCAGAACAAAGCATTGGATGAAATGTATACACATATTAAGGAAAATGTTTGGTTGGAATATTTTTTGAATTGTGATTCCTATGCTATAGGTAAGAATTGGATAGATTTTGAAACAGAAATATCAAGAGTAATTCAGGCATTAGATTCTGCGAGATTTCAAATTAAAAGTGGTGATTCGGCCCAAAATACTGAAAAAAGAGAGCAAAAAATACTGATGTTGCTTCCAAAAGTTGCAAAAGGGTCATTAAGAAATATGTACGGGGATACAGATGCAATTGACAATTTTGTGGGCTATCTGAATAAAGAACTTGAAAGATTGATAAGAGCATTGGAAATTTATATTGCTGAATTTGTTGGAAAAATTATTGTCACGAAAAAGAGTATAGACATAGAGGGGTTGAATCCAGATCATATCTTATCATTTAATTATTCCGACACCTATGAAAGAGTATATGGTGAAGGAAAGAAAATAAAGTATGATTACATACATGGGAAAGCAGATATTACTAACTAAGACTTCCCATACCCCAAATGGGACTTGTTCCTTGAAAATTCAATATTTCAGCTAACAAAATAGCGATTTATGCCGCAGTAGCCAGTGGATGGAGTGCATTACGC
>NZ_JBQKED010000079.1:0-5861 GCF_052121495.1 Faecalimonas sp. LCP19S3_D12
TGCCACTCGTTATGATAAGTTGGCATTCACATATATGGGGTTTATATGCCTTGCTTCAATCCTGATTTGGATAAAATAATCAAAAACTCATAATTTTCAAACACGCTCTAGTAGGGTAAAAATATTTTCTGATTTTTCATTGTCACCCATGATATGTGATATTATCAGAAGTATATCGACAGTTCCTACACAGCAACTCATTACTCTGCATAATTTTTTGTGATCATATTTTTGCTTTTCCTTATCACTCATCATGTTATATCCTGCAAATAACCAACTACCCTTTTCATTCCAAAAGGCAATCGCCATAATTGCAAATATAACATACAATAGATAATCACCGTTCATCTCATCACCTCTAATTTCAAATCTTAATGTTAATGGAATTTGTCACTACAACAAGCATTATTGTGTTAACTCTCCCTATCTCTCAACATATTTCACATATGGAACAAACTTTTCCCCTAGATCTTCCAATAATATTTGATTATTGTCGAACTCATAGATTTCGGTTCTGATAGGCAAAAGAGTAGCATCCCAATTATTGAAGTCATTTGTTATCCCAATGTTGCTTATTTTTCTAATGTATTTGTCTTTTTCGAAATTCTCATTTTTTACCCCGTCTATATCTGTAACATTTACATAGGCAGCATCTTCATAAACAAACATATCTATAATACTATGATCATCGAAATACAACTGTTCCGGAGTCAATTCAGTGCTTAATACTGAACCACATCCTGAAAAACCAATCATAAAAAACACCCATACCTAAATTAGTTCTTAATGTTATGATTTATTTTGTAATAATAGGTTTTCCCTCCGCATCTAATAGTGGTGTTAAACCACCTCCAAATCCACTTGCAATAAAAAAATAATTTACTCCTGTCTCTTTATCAACATATATTGTTTTCTCACTTTTTAATCCCGTTTCTTGATACACTACTTCAAATCTATTATTTTTACTCATTTCAAAGCACCTCCAGCTTCTAATTTGTTTATTTCTCATAATATCATACTTTGTAATTATTTACACCATTATAATCACAAAAAATAACGCAGACAATACCTCTACTATCTGCGCATTCCTTTAATGTCTTCTTGAAATATTTCCAAGCATACATAAGCCGCGTACACAAGCTCACGAACAAGTTCGTTCGCTTGTGGGGTGACGCCCCATAAAGCAAAAAATGCGACACACCTTCTTACAAGTCATCTTACTACGGCAGTGCTTCACAAGCTCACGAGGCAGGCTCGTTCGCTTGACGGGCATATGCCCTATGAATAAAACAAGAGGCAGTCCTCCCTGTATGCAAGCATACGGAGTTCTACCTCTTATTTTATTCGCACTGCCTATTTCTGCACAATGTCTTTCATGTTTTTATATACTTTTTCGGATTTTTATTCTGCTTTTTAACCGCTAAATTCACATCAAAATCATTTAATTTTATCTATTGCAGATATTTCAGTATCATATTAGTATCACACAACACCGCTATGCATACCCTAGCATTTTCCTGATTCTTGCATTCTCTTCCATGATGCGCCTATGCTCCTCTTCCCATTCCATTTCCCGCAACGCCTCACGCTCAACCTCACTCATCCATGTCCTTTGGAAATTCTCTACACCTACATGGTGATAGCTGTGTGCTGACAGATATTGCTCAAAGTACGGTTTAAACTTCCGGGATCTACTTGGGATTCTAAGCGTTCTTATGGCTTTGCTTTCCAAATTCTGCACCGCACCTGCAGCAATACCAAGAGCCTCTCCTGTATCTTTCCTGGTCATGCTCTGCTGGTATCTTTTCCTGATGACTTCTGACTGCTCCCTTGGCAGTTTATCAACAGCAATCCACAGTTCTTTCTTCATGGCAGCAGTATCTAATCTTTCGGCCACATCTGCCTCTATATCTTCATCTGATGCTATGGTATCCTCAATCGTAAAATCTTCCTCTTCTCCGCCCACAACTTCGCTCAGGCTCTTTATCTGCCCAATTCTCGCATTTTCCTGTATTGTGTGGAGCTTTTCTCGGTCAACACCTAAAAGATGGCACAGCTCACGCTCAGACGGCTCACTGCCATAATATTGGCGATATTCCCGCAATATCTTCTTGTATTTCGCTATCCACTCTCTCGCATGGACCGGAAGTCTTACCACACCGCCACAATTATCAATATACCGCTGCATAGTCTGCTTAATCCAAAAGCCTGCGTAACTGATAAACGCCACGCCCTTATCCTCGTCATAGTGCTCTACTGCTGCACACAATCCTATATAAGCCTCTTGTTTTAAATCTTCTATTTCTGCATATCCCGAATATTTCAACGCCATTTTATGAATGAATCCATGATTCTGCTCATACAGTATAAGCATATTATCAGCAGTATCAACTCCGGCTCTGATTCGGGCAACTAACTGTTCATTGTCCATCATTTGCGCCACCTTTCAAAAAATACCCCGAACAATCAAAACTGAAAGCTCGAGGTATTTATATTATTTTTACACTGCAGCTTTATTCTGCTGGTAGTAAATCGCCTTTTTCTTGTTATCAAGTACATGTGCATCATATGCGATACGTCCCTCAATCAAGTAGCCACTGATTCCCGGAGGATTGTCATGTGTTTTGTATTCTGCAAGTTTTGTCGGTGCTACTGTCGCACAAGGGTGTGCAACCATAAACCCAAAGTCTTTTGGTACTCGTGAAGATGATACTTTAATCACATTCATACCATCTAAATTTGAGATCACCCCTTTTAATCGCATATCTTCACCAACATTAGTGTTGAGTACAATTTCTTTACTCTGTTTCATAATCTGATATACTGTAGGAACAACTAATAAAACTCTTCCAGTCTCATGTACTTCCGCATCATCAAGCGCCGTTGTCGCTTTTACAATCTCAGTATAGATATTATCAGCAGTCAATGTTACTGGTTCCGGTTTTGTCCCTGCATCCTCACACATCTTGCCGTACACATAAGAATCCACTTCCGGCACTGTAACTTCTCTTAACTGTCTTGCAAGTGCCGAAGCTGGCTCCAATGTACTTCCTGTTTCGTCACTGTCTAATTTGTCAATTACGAATGTGAAAGAACGGTCTTTTCGAACGAGCATTGCTTGAGTTGTTGCATCAAGGTTACTAACATTCCCATAGCGTGAACCTGTTGCTCCGCTCCCCGTCCCAGCTCTGTCATAATCATTCATTTCAGACGTTCCAATTTTATACACTTTTATAGTGTTTGCCCCTGTCCAATCGAAATCATCATTTGTCAGTAGCGATTTTTTACTTTCTGCCTTGAAAAGTTCATCTACATAAGGCAGGTATTTGGTTACTAATTCAATAGCCATGTTTTACTCTCCTATCTCTTTAGCCCCATAGCAGCACGAATTTGAGCGGCTTCTGTACCGCTTGCCCCGTTATTAGTCGGTCCGACAGCGTTTAGTATCGGCTCTTTCAATTTCTGCACATATGGGGCGATTATCTTAATACATTTGTCTACGGTTACTTTATCCATCCCCTTGAACTCATCCACTAACTCTTTTGGCAGTCCAAATTCGGCTACCTGTTCACGGACATACAACGCATTTTCACGCGCCTGCAAGTCGAGTTCACTCTGATTCGGTTCATTTGGTGTTTTTACCCTTGCAAGACGTTCCTGCACAATTCTATTCACTTCTTCTTGTGTGAACATCTTTTCAGTTTCCGCCTGCTGTGTTTGTGTTTTATTTCCGCCCAGTTGTGTACTGGTGTTCATTGCATTTTCTTCCATGCTTTTCATGTCCTTTCCCCGTTTTACGCCCGGTCGGCTATTCATAAAATTGAAAAAAGAATAGTGTAAATAAAAAAAGAAGAATATAGAACAAATAAAAAAGGACGTAAGAACGGCTATGGTCGCATTTCACGACTTTAGCTATTCCCACGCCCTGTATAGGCTTACACTGAGATGAGAGGAACCCAGTGCGGTACTTATATTATTCTATTTGCTCTAAAATAATTATATCAAATGTCGCAGCTTATTGCAATGTTCTTTTCATAAATTCCAGTAGTCTCTTGCACTCTTCTGATTTACTGAAATTTTCTGCCAATAGCTTCATAATTTCCCGCTGCCTTTTCTTTCTTCTCCGGCTCTCTCCGCTCTTGATACCTCCCTTTCTTCCCATTTCCCGTAGTTCGTTCGGGCTTCGCTCGGTGTTCGGTATTAAATTTGAATCATTCACGAATTAACCCCCTCTCCCGCTTCGCTCGGGCTTCGTTCACGGTTCAAGATACCGTAAGCCCTTTTATACCTCCCCTTTGCCGGTTGTTTCTTCCAACTCTTCACAAGAGAGGAAAGAGGTCTTGTAACCTCTTCTAGTTCCTCGTCTGTGGTATATGATATTTTAATCTTCACGCTCATACTCTTCTTCCTCCTTGATAAGTCCGGCACCTACTAAAAGCATGTAAATTTTTCGTACATCTGCATATGCTGCATCCTTTAACGCCCTTTCTATCTCTTTCAACATGTCACTTCTGTAAAGCATTTTATTTGCCTCCTCTCATGATTTTCGGCTGGTAAACCGTGCCGATCAGGTACAAATGACCCCCGCACAAGCATTTCTCCCGTTCTGCTGTAGCTTGGTACTTTCTTCCGCAACATAAGCATTTCTTGTATGTATTAATTGGCTTCATTGACTGCACCTGCCTTTCTTCTGCGCTCTGTTCTTTTTCCTCGAATGACACCGTACCGAAACGCATTCATTACTGCAGAATATGGATTTTCTGCTTTGCATAATATTTCTTTCAAAACACGCCTTTCGCATTCTTTTATACAGCCCCTAGATGCATAGAAGATTTCACGCTTCACAACATTATTAATTCTAAACTTTTGCATAATTATCAACGAACCTCGCAACATATCCGGTATATTTTCTATAATTTCATTTCGCCCTGCAGTATCTGCGGATAGATATTTTTCAGCAGTAGCAAGAAGCACATCATACAAATCGGACTCTTTATTCAAAACAAGATACCCACTTCTACTATCCGTGAACACTGTCAACTCTTTAATACTGATTCCATCTGGCCAATTTTTTAATATAGATTGTGTCATTTCAAGCGTTAAGTCACAAACGCTACAAGCTGCAATCTTCAATTCTTCATTAATTACCTCGTATCCCATAATTTCACCTATTCCTTTCACTGAATATCTGTTATAATATTCATGTATCATTTCTTAAACGCTGGCAGGCATCAAGATAGATACATGGCCCTTGTCTAATTGCCGTTAGATGAGGGCGTTTCTCTTAATTTGTATCAACATTTCCTGCAATTCGTAAAAAGTAATACCCTTTACTTTGAAAATGATTCGGCGGTATGTAGCCAATGCAATCAGACAACTTGGTTAGATTGTCATTGATTCCCTCTAGCGCATCAGCAATTCGTTCAAGTTGTTCTAACTTCTTCTCTTCATATTCTGTCATTGTTCTGTCTCCTTTCTAATCTCCGCAAACTTTTTCTAGATACATTAAAAATTAAAGTGCTATGCTCATCATCGTAATATGTAAAGTCTGCATAAAATCCGCATCTAGCCATTGCTTGTTTAAGTTCTTCGTGTGTTACCCAAGGCAGATACTCGCGCACGATTTCGAGTATTTGGAAAGAATTGTAAAAATCCGCCCTTATCATTTTTGTCGGTTTTAAATTCTTATATATCCAATCTGACAGCCGAATTTGACGATCAACAACATTATTAAATGTCAAAATCCCACATCCTCGTATTATAAAGTAGTAGTGTTTATAGACCCTCTCCAAGGTCTATATGCTATACTGTTGGAGATACTGTGGATTGTTTAAAACCTCCTACCATTCGATGGTTTACGA
>NZ_JBQKED010000080.1:0-5766 GCF_052121495.1 Faecalimonas sp. LCP19S3_D12
TAACCTGTAACTTTGTCTACATATTCAATTTTCAAAGCAGCCACCGTAAGATGGCTTTGTTGTGATACGATTAAGGTAATGGATAACCTCTACTTTTCATTTTCAATCTTAATTCCTCCTAGACGCACTATGTCCAATTCGATGCAACACTTCTGTGATAAACTCGCGATAGTCAGCTGCCGGATTGGAGCGTGGTGAATATTCAAAAATACTTTCGCCGTGTGCAGGAGCTTCTGCGGCAGAGACGCTAGGGCGAATCTTTGCATCAAAGACGCAAGTATCCATCTGAGTGGCAATGTTTTCAGCCAGTTCACTGACTTCTTTAGCAAGAAGTGTGCGACGGTTATATTTTGTTAAAAGAATTCCAAGTACGTTAAGATGTGGGTTCACACTTTGCCGTACAGAATCGACAGTTTCCTTTAATTGTGTAAGACCGAGAAGACTCAAGATCTCTGGAGCCATCGGAATAATAAGATGATCTGCTACAGCGTAAGCGTTGACAGTCAAGATATTCAGAGCCGGTGGGGTATCAATAATAATGTAATCATAATCGTTCAAAACGGAATCAAGTGCTGATTTCAATAATAATTCACGGTTCGCACCTGCAAAGTCAAGTTCCGCACTGCTCAATAAAATATTGGAAGTGACGATATCACAGCCATTCACGGACTGAATGGCATCTTTCATCGAGACAGTACCCTTTAACACATCATGAATTGTGTATCCATCCTCGATATCAAGTCCGAGGCTAAAACCGAGATTCCCTTGTGGATCTAAATCAATTGCTAACACTTTTTTATCATAAAAAGAGGCGAGTCCGGCAGCGAGTGCACCAGAAGTTGTAGTTTTGCCTACACCGCCTTTTTGGTTGGTAAGAGCAATAACAGTAGCCAAAATAAATTCCTCCATTCATTCTCATTTGTAATATTAAAACTATTAACTAAAGTATACTATATGTCGATAGATAAGTACAGAGTAAAATTTTGATAGCGAACAGAATACCTTTGCAAAATAAAAGAGAAAGAGGAGAATGATTATGAATATTGGTGGTTTAAGTGGAACAACGAGCAGTACAATCAGAGGATACGGTGGTCTTGCCAGTGGACTTGACAGAGATTCATTAATTGAAGGTATGACATCAGGGACGACTGCAAAGATTAATAAGCAACAACAGAAAAAGACACTGTTACAATGGGAACAGACAGCAATTAGAAACATTACAGATAAGTTGACGTCCTTTGCAGATAAGTATACCTCTACATATGCATCTGGAACCAATTTGTTCAGCAGTTCTTTATGGGGACGTAATAAGATTACAGCCCTTGGAGCGAACAGTAAGTATGTCAGTGTATCTGGATCTGCCAATACAGCAGATACATTGGAGATTCAGCGTATTAAGCAGCTGGCGAAAAAGGCACAGCTGACATCTTCTGACAGAGTGTCAGATTCTACTCTGCAGACAGGGAAGATTGATTTAACAGAGCAACAAAAATCTGAGAATCTGGAAGGAAAGACTTTGACATTCAACTATGGAGACAAAGAGTACAGTGTTACACTTCCTACCGGGCAGGATAAAGATGGAAAAGAATATAAGTATGACACATTGGATAATGCAATTGAATCTATGAATCGTGCTTTCAAGGATGTGGAAGTAAGTGGCGGAAAGAAGCTTTCAGATGTTATTACTGTAGAAAAGAATGGTAATAAAATTCAATTTATAGATAAGGAGAAGGCGGGTAATACGTTAGAATTAACAGGTGGAAGTGCTGTTGAATATCTTGGATTTAACAAAAAAGATGCAGATGGAAATTTTGAAAAGGTTGTATTTACCAATACATCAGCTACATCCAATGAGGATGTTACCGAAGATAAGTTGATTACAAAAACACCGTTTATTGATCGCATTGCAGGAAAAAGTCTGACGTTTAATTATAATGGAACATCAAAGACGATTAAGATGCCGACGAAAGAGGAATTGGAAAAAGCTAGTCAGGATGGAAAACTCTCAGAAATGTTGAAAACTAGTATGCAGACACAGCTTGATGAAGCCTTTGGTAAAGGAAGAGTAAAAGTTGATTTTGTGGATGCAAATGGTTCAACTACAACTGGAACTACGGGAAGTTTTACATTCAAAACAACAACGCCGGATGGACAACCAGATAATAGTTCAGTTCTGGCATTGTCCTCGGCAGATATAGGAATGTTGGGAGAAAATGGGGCATTTAAGACTGCCTATGGTGAATCCAATCGCGTGAATTTAAATTCTACACTTGCAGAATCAGGGTTAAAAGGAGCAGATAAGCTTGCAAAATGGTTTAAAGATCATCCGGATCAAAAGTTTGCATTTACAATTAAGGATGGAATCAAAGATGTGAAGATTGAGATTTCCAAAGGTGATACGATGCAGGATGTCATGAATCGGATCAACGAGGAGACAAGTGTTCAGGTAACTTATCAGAGTACAACCGATAAGTTTGTATTTACATCAAAAAATGAAGGGGCAAGTGGAAGTTTTAAGTTTGAGACAGATAGTGCTAACGAAGAGATATTAAAAGGAATTTTTGGAGATAATATTACAACAGATGAGGCAAAGGGAAAAGATGCCAAATTGGAGGTAAAATACGCCGGTTCAGATGAAGTGGTTGAGATTACGCGAGATTCCAATACATTTAAAGTGGATGGAATGACGATCACTTTGAACGGAACTTTCGGATATGATAAAGATAATAATAAGATAGATGATACCGAGGCGATTACTTTTGATGCAAAGGTTGATAATGAAAAAATAGTAGAGACTGTGAAAGAGATGGTCAAAGAATTCAATGAGATTATCGAGCTTGTGAATAAGGAAGTAAAGACAAAGCCAGACCGTGATTATGCACCTCTTACAGATGAACAGAAAAAGGAGCTAAGCGAGAGTGAGATTGAGGCATGGGAAGAAAAAGCGAAAGAAGGACTTTTGTTTAATGATAATGATATAAAAGGATTAAGTAATGGACTTCGTTTTGTTCTCGGATCTGGAGATTTGCAAGCATTGGAGAAAATAGGACTTACAGTATCTTCTACAACATCTGACAATGGAAAATTGTCTTTTGACGAATCGAAATTTAAAGCAGCACTTGAATCTGATCCAGAAGGTGTAAAAGAATTATTTACAAAAGAACAGGTGAAAGACGAGGCTGGCAATGTTGTTCAGTCAAGCGGAATTGCAACGAACCTAAAGAATGTTTTGGACAAATATGCGAAGACAATCGGGGAGCCAAAAGGAATTTTGATTAACAGAGCGGGATCAATTAAATCACCTGCAAGTATTACACAGAATGAACTTTATAAACAGATACTAGAAGTTGATAAGAGAATTTCCAGCCTTCAGGATACTTTGAAAATGGAGCAGGATAGATATATTCGTCAGTTTACAACTCTGGAGAGTCTGATTGCACAGATGAACAGTCAAAGTAGTGCATTGAGCCAGTTTGGGGGCGGCTTTTAGTCTTTAAGGAAAGGAAAATATTATGTATCAGAATGGATATCAACAATATAAGGCACAGTCAGTATCGACAATGACAAGAGGAGAGATGCTATTGCTATTGTATGATGAACTCTTAAAAAGACTGACAAGAGCGGATTTAGCGCTTTCAGATGAGAATTACGAAGCTTTTGAACAGTCAGTAACACGTTCGAAAGAGATCGTGCAGTATTTGAATGATACGTTGAATAATGCTTATGAGATTAGTCAGGAGCTTCATCGACTGTATGAATTTTTCTTATATGAGATTAGCAGACTTCAGGCCTCTAGAAATAAACAGATTATCGTTGAGTTAAAGCCACTAGTAGTTGATCTTAGAGATGCGTTTTCAGAGGCTGAGAAAAAAGCGGATGTATAGAGCGGGAGAATTACATATGGTTGAAATTCAGGCAATTATGGAAGAAATTTTGAAAGGAATGCAAAGAAAGTATCGAGGAGTATTAGAGATTGAAAGACTCACAAAAGAGCTGGCAGATATGCTCTCAGTAGGAGATAGAGAGTCGGTACAACTTCTTTTAAATATGAGACAAGGTGAGATAGAGAAGACAAGAGATGAAGATTATGCATTGCACAAATTACTTGATGCGGTTGAGGGACAGAATAGAGAATATCTTGTGGAGCTCATGAATGGGAAGGAGAGTTCCACTCAAAACTCTGCAATGGAGCAAAAGATTTGTCAGTTAGCAGTGCAGACGAAGCATACACTTGATAAGACAATTGCGGTTGATCGGGTTTTGAGTAAAAAACTTGCTGGAAAAGACTCATACTATCAATAAAAAAAGAAACGGGAGAATGTTCATTGTTAAGAGATTCTCCCGTTTCTTTTTGCTACAAATCAACATCTTCAAGTACTTTTAGAATCAAATTGAAACGTTGTTTTAAGATTTTATTTTCTCTCATACACTCGCAAATTGAATGTGATGTGCAATTTTTATTTTCATCAATTCCTGATGGACTGGTTTCGTCAGAAAATTACTTGCACCGGCAGTTAACGCATCTGCTCTCATATTCATGCCATCTAGACTTGTAGAAAAGATTACAGGAATATTCCTTGTATGCGAATCTACTTTCAGTTCATGCAGAACAGTCATTCCGTCTGTTCCCGGCATCATCATATCAAGAAGGATCAAGTCAATTTCGGGATAATCTTTGAGATAGCCGAGTGCCTGAAACCCCGAACTCATGACAACTGAATGCATCTTTTAAAGCAGGCATAGTAGAGTCATCCAAAAATTTTAAAAGGAAGCGTTCCAAAATAGACTGCTGATTGCCGAAGCGGCGCAGCGTATCTGTAGAATCAATTCTTAAATCTTGTAATAAATTGTAAAAATCCATGTTTCCCCCTCTGTTGTATATTCATTTTACTAGAATTATAGCATAAAAAGTAGAACATTGTAAGTAACTATCTTATAGAAATTTTCCATAAAGGACCACCGGATTGGGCTGAATAATTCAATTCGTTCAAAATAAGTCCGGCCTGCCAGGGAATCTGTGTATTTTCCAGACTATTCGGATCTACAATGCGAACAGCTGAACCAGACCAATAGTCTGCAATGATGATAAAATGACCGCTGGAGGTAAAGTGACCGGGACCTACCAAGGCTACAAAGATAGATTCATCATGCAATGCCTGAATCATTCCCTGTTCTGTGTAATCAGAAAATGGCTCCACAGAAAGCCCGTAATATGCAGCACCTTCAGGAATCAGGGCATGGGCAGAACCGGAAGTACTGACCCAGTAATGATTGTCTCTTGCCCAGGCTGCCATAGCGTCTGGCGCAATCTCCTGCTCAGTAAAGCTTGATACGAGCATGGAAAGAACAGTTGGTCCGCAGCCGTAGATTGATATGGGATCATTTCCACCATACATGGTGTTACCCCATCGGGCATCGGTCTGGTTATAATAAGTTATAATCCCAATACTGCTTGGGATGGAAAGAGAGTATTTACCATCTTGAAATATGGGGGCAGTCTCATCTGTGGACAGGGTATATGTGGACACTTCTTTAGTACCCGAAGATGATGTGGACTGCTTATCAGAAGGTGTGGAAGTCATGGGATCCTGTGATGATGAACGATATACATATATGATACAGGCGATAATCAGTATCATAGTAAACAATATATTTTTTTTCATTTTTATATCCATTCCTTTCGCTTTGCTCAGGCACAAAACGTTATGAAAACAGTTTTCTACCCGGCTTTTTTTCTTTATAATTCTTTTTGTAGGGAACTCGGTA
>NZ_JBQKED010000081.1:0-5631 GCF_052121495.1 Faecalimonas sp. LCP19S3_D12
GTGCTTTGCCATAATGAGATCCTCCTTCAGTGCGATACTTACATTGTACCATGATTTTTCTTATAAGGAATTCTCATTTTGACTTGTACTATTTATATTCTAGCACCAAATTGTCTTAAAATATATTTGATAAACGGGGAAATGAATGAAGGTGTTGTCGAATCTTATGTGGAGAATGTGCCAATAGTTTTACTTTTTGTTTGTGCGGTAATTGTTTCACCTATTTTTGAAGAACTTTTGTTTAGAAAAATATTGTTAGAAAAGCTACTACCATATGGAAAAGTTATAGCGATTGCGATTAGTAGTCTGTTTTTTGGATTATATCATGCAAATTTGGAGCAGTTGTTATACACGATGTTTTTGGGGGTATTGTGTGCAAATATCGTGATTATTACAGGAAAAATAAAGTATGCAATTTATTTGCATATGGCATTTAATTTATTTGGTGTAATAATATCAGATTTTATACCAATTGGGGCAATTACAACAGTACTACAGATCGTATTTGTAACGAGTGCTGTGTTAATATTTGTTTTTAAAGGGAAAACAATGTTTATTTTAAAGGATGAAGATTGTGTTGAGAGCTTTTGCGCAAAAAAAGAATTTCTAAGCATTGGTTTTACATTATATATAGCGTTTTTTGTTATTGGTAGCATAGGGGCAATGGGTGAATAAGTTATATTAAAATAAATTATAAAGATTGTGAAAGGATATAATTATGGAATATCAATGTATAATGCAGCATGATATTACAGATTGTGGTGCAGCATGCATAGCAACGATATGCAAACAAAATGGATACAAAATTAGCATTACTAGAATTCGTGAAGTAGCAGGCACAGATAAACAGGGCACAAATGTGTATGGTGTAATTAAGGCAGCAGAACATTTTGGATTTAGCGCAAAAGGGGTAAAGGGAAATAAGGAAGCCTTCTTTTCGGAGTTTCCGTTGCCATGTATCGCACATGTCATTGTTGCTCAGGTTGAGCGGAATGGTGCTCCGATACAATCGGAAACCGTGTTCAGTTTATAGCGGAATCAGTGCTCAGTTGAACCGGAATTTGCAATTCAGTGAGGAAATGTTAGAGTAAAGGAGTAAAATGAATTTTTAGATGAGGAATGTGGTACATTGATAATTGAATAGTACTAAAGTGATATAGGTGTATTATCACAAACACAGGGAGATTGTAAGTTATGAAATTGCTAAGAAAAATTCTGATAAAAGTCGAAAAAATATATTCAGAACATAGGTATTGAATATTAACAATTATATGCTATAATCACGACATGGGAAACCAAAGCCGGGCGGCTTACCCTCTTTTACGGAGGGGCGAACCCTCCAGACGAAAGAAAGGAGGGCGATGCTGATGTATGTTACATATTCTGATCTGATTCAGTTGTTAATATTCATTGTTGCCCTTGTAGGTCTTTGTTACGAGATTTTCAAGGATAAACGAAAATAGCCGCCATTACTGCAATAATGACGGCTTAGTGTAAATTAAGCATTTAATTATTGGGTAGCCGCTTGTGGTTTCCCTTTTCGTATTTTCAATATAGCACATTTCAAGAGCTTCTTCAAGTGTCACCTAGCTTTTTTCTTTTACTAATGCTATAATCGTTACTGTTCACTTCATAAAAGAAAGGACAACAGTACATGAAAGTTTTGATATTATCTTGTAACACAGGAGAAGGGCATAATTCTGCCGGGAAAGCCATAAAGGAATATATAGAAAGTCATGGGGATCAGGCAGAGTTTATTGATCTGATGATGCTGAGTGGCAAAAAGACATCGAAGGCTGTAGGAGGCTTATATGTTAATGTGGTAAAGCATTGTCCGCACCTTTTTGGGCTGGTATATCGGCTGGGGAGGCTGATTTCTTCGGCGAAGCGGAAATCACCGGTTTATTTTGCGTGTGCAAGATTGGGTAAAAAATTGAAACAATATTTGGAAAATAAAGACTTTGATATAATTGTGACACCGCATTTGTATCCGGCGGAGACATTGACGTGGATGAAGCGAAAAGGAATTTTGAGGCAGAAGACCGTTGCGATTGCGACCGATTACACAAGTATTCCATTCTGGGAGGAGACCGAGTGTGATTATTATGTGATTCCGCATGAAGACTTGATAAATGAATTTGTATCAAGGGGTATTCCGAGAGAAAAGCTGCTCCCTTGGGGGATTCCGGTCAGAGAAAAGTTTGGCAGGAGATTGGGCAGGAAAAAAGCCAGAGAAATCTGTCAGTTGCCTCAAGACGACTTGATTTATCTTGTAATGAGTGGAAGTATGGGATTTGGAAAGATCCAGATTTTTGTGATGGAGCTTGCAAGAAGACTGAAAGAAAATGAAGAGATTGTTGTAATCTGTGGGAATAATAAGAAACTGGAAGAGGCTTTGAAAAGAGAACTTAGAAGGGATAGAAGGGTACGCATCCTTGGTTTCACAGAGCAGGTGGCAGAGTACATGGAAGCGTGTGACGTCATTTTTACGAAACCGGGGGGCTTAAGCAGTACGGAAGCAGCGGTGAGCAGAATTCCGATCATCCACACAAATCCAATTCCGGGATGTGAGAATCGGAATCTGGAATTCTTCGAGGAACGGCATATGTCAATTGGGCGAAAGAGTTTCTTTGGACAGCTGAGGGCTGGACAGAAGATTTTGGAGAAGGAAAGATTGCGCCGTGAGATGATTCGTGCTCAGGAGATTAACAGTAAGCCGATGGCGACAGAGAAGATTTATCATCATCTGAAGAAGCTATCTGGTGAGGAATAGGAAGTGAAGAAAAGATGACAACACAATATTTGTTTTATATTCTTTTTGGATATTTGTCTGGGAGTGTATTATATGGATATTTACTTCCCAAATATATAAAGAAGATCGATGTCACAAAAGAAAGTCCGGATCAGAATCCGGGAGTGGCAAATGCATTTCTCTGCGCTGGAGCACCGATAGGATTCTGTGCATTGATGCTGGAACTTCTGAAGGGATATCTGCCGGTGCATGCGGCAATGCACGTGTTAAATCCTCGACACCTTATTTTGGGTTTGGTGTTGGCTGCACCGGTTCTCGGGCATGCGTTTCCGTTTTGGAATCCGAAGATGGGAGGAAAGTCAATTGCAGTATCATTTGGAGTATTGCTCGGGTTAGTCCCTTATTGGAGACCGGTTTTGATTTTGGCGGTATGTTATTTGGTGTTTTCTATTGTGATTGTCATTCGGCCTCACTTTTTCCGGTCTGTTGTCACATTCGCAATTTTCTGGGGAATGGTGATAATCAAGAGGGGACCGCTTGGAATCACAGCGGGAACAGGGATTTTGTCCTTTGTAGTGATTTGGAAGCATCTTGTAAAGTATCAAAATGAGCGTCTGGAAATTACATTTCCGGGCAGACAGGAGAAAGTATGAATATAGAGAATATAATATTTGATGTTGATGGGACGCTGTGGGACTCTACAGGTGAGGTTGCCAAGGCGTGGAATCTTGCGGTGAAAGAGCTTGGTATTGAGTGTGAGGAGCTTACCTCGGATACGCTTAAACGAGAGTTTGGAAAGCCGATGAATGTGATTGCCGATCATTTATTTCCGAGCGCAAGTGCAGCGGAAAAAGAACGGGCATTGGAACTGTGCTGCATGTATGAACATGAGGTGCTGGAGCGATGCGAGGAGAACTTGCTGTATCCGGGTGTGAAAGAGACGATTCAGGAGTTCGCAAAGACACATAAAGTCTGTGTGGTCAGCAATTGCCAATCAGGGTATATTGAGCTGTTTTTGAAAAAGAATCAACTGGAACAGTATGTGTTGGATACGGAGTGCTATGGTGACACAAAGAAGAGTAAGGGTGAGAATATCCGTCTCGTAATAGAACGGAATCATCTTCAAAACTGCGTCTATGTGGGAGATACGGAGGGGGACTGTGAGGCGGCAAAAGCAGCAGGAATTACATTTATATTTGCAGCATATGGATTTGGAAATGTAGAGACATTTGACAAAGAAATCAGAGATGTGAGAGAATTGTTAGAAATACTATAGGAAAATGGCGCAAAATAGGTTATACTATAAGGAATAGTGAAAATAAAGGAGTTTTGGTTATGGAATTAGTAACAGTCAAAGAGCTTTATAAGCATCGGGAACAATATTTAGACAAAGAAATTACAGTGGGCGGCTGGATTCGCAGTATCAGAGATTCAAAGACATTTGGATTTATTGTTGTAAATGACGGAACATTTTTTGAGACACTGCAGGTTGTTTACCATGATACAATGGAGAATTTTGCAGAGATATCTAAGTTAAATGTAGGTGCGGCAATTATTGTAAAAGGAACACTTGTAGCAACACCGCAGGCAAAACAGCCGTTTGAGATTCAGGCAACAGAAGTTGTGGTAGAAGGAGCGTCAGCACCGGATTATCCGCTTCAGAAAAAGCGTCACAGCTTTGAATATTTAAGAACAATCTCACATTTGCGTCCGAGAACAAACACGTTTCAGGCAGTATTTAGAGTACGTTCTTTGATCGCATATGCAATTCATCAGTTCTTTCAGGAAAGAGGGTTTGTGTATGTACACACACCAATTATTACAGGAAGCGACTGTGAAGGTGCCGGAGAGATGTTCCGCGTGACAACATTGGATATGGAAAATATTCCGAAAAACGAAGATGGAACTGTAGATTACAGTCAGGATTTCTTTAATAAAGAGACAAGCCTTACAGTGAGCGGACAGTTGAATGGTGAGACATATGCGCAGGCATTCCGCAATATCTATACATTTGGCCCGACATTCCGTGCAGAGAATTCGAACACTACACGTCATGCGGCAGAATTTTGGATGGTAGAGCCGGAGATTGCATTTGCAGATTTAGACGATAATATGATGCTTGCAGAGGCAATGTTAAAATACATCATCAACTATGTATTAGAGAATGCACCGGAAGAGATGAATTTCTTCAACTCATTTGTAGATAAAGGTCTTTTGGATCGTCTGCACAATGTGGCAAGTTCTGATTTTGCACGTGTGACCTATACAGAGGCAATTGAAATATTAGAAAAGAACAATGACAAATTTGATTATAAAGTATCGTGGGGAGCAGATTTACAGACAGAACATGAGCGTTACCTTACAGAAGAGGTTTACAAACGTCCTGTGTTTGTAACAGATTATCCGAAGGATATCAAGGCATTTTACATGAAGATGAACGATGACAATAAGACAGTGGCTGCTGTTGACTGTCTTGTTCCTGGAATCGGTGAGATTATCGGCGGAAGTCAGAGAGAAGATAACTACGAAAAACTCTTGGCACGTATGAATGAGATGGGCTTGAAACCGGAAGAGTACCAGTTCTATCTGGATCTTAGAAAATATGGTTCTACAAGACATGCCGGATTCGGACTTGGATTTGAACGCTGTGTAATGTACTTAACAGGAATGTCGAACATCAGAGACGTTTTACCATTCCCAAGAACAGTGAATAACTGCGAATTATAAGAGGATTGAGATTGGGGACGGGGGAAAGTATTCTCCCGTCCTTTTTTATATAATAGGAAATTCCGATTTTTGTTGGAACAATGAATGAAAATAGCCCGCACAAAGTCGGGCATGAGAACAAGATGACGCTCGTTAGAAGATATAAAAACCTT
>NZ_JBQKED010000082.1:0-5610 GCF_052121495.1 Faecalimonas sp. LCP19S3_D12
TTGTAAGATATTCATAAGTCTATTATGCAGGAAAAAGGAAGAAAAAGAAACCCCCTAACCCCTCAAGATTGAGGGGAAGGGGAGCTGAATAGGCGAAGCCTATTTTTTATACCGTATTGTATACTAGATTTTAAAGGATATTAGGTTATGATAAAATATGATTGGATTCGTTCGAATAGAAAAACAATGAGCATTCAGATTAAGACAGATGGCAAAGTAATTGTGCGGACACCATATGGCATTTCCAAATATCAAGTGCAGATGTTTATTGAGGAGAAGAAACAGTGGATAGAAAAAAATTTGAAGAAGGTTTCAGAAAGGCAGATGAGCAATGAGGTTCTTTCAGAAGAGGAAAGGCTGAAGGGAGTTCAAAAAGCTTTGCGTGTGATTCCGGAACGTGTAGAGTATTTTGCAGAGATGATGAATATCACTTATGGGAGAATTACGATACGAGAGCAGAAAACAAGATGGGGAAGCTGTAGTAGCAAGGGCAATTTGAATTTTAACTGGAAACTTGTACTTATGCCAGAAGAGGTGTTAGATTATGTGGTTGTACATGAACTGGCACATCGGAAGGAGATGAACCATTCAGAAAGGTTTTGGAATCATGTTGAGAAGGTCTTACCGGATTATCAGGCAAGGAGAAAACTGTTGAGAGAGTTGGAACACAGACATTTGTAAGAGACAGGAAGAGTAAGAGTGTAATCTTAGTAAAATCTTAATTAAAAATAAAGAATCTATAAAATAGTATTTGACATTCATGTACAATATTGTTATCATAGATTTAGACAAAAAATATTAATGGATTGTTACTGCTCGGCAGGCAAAACCAAGTCTGGTAGATTATGATGATTGATCTGCTTTGATTTGGTTTTTTATTTTTTAGGAGTCTTTTTATGGAGATTGTCAAAATAATTAATAACAATATCGTAAGTGCATTAGATGATGAGAATAAAGAAATTGTAGTAATGGGAAAAGGGCTTGGTTTCCATGCAAAGGCAGGTCAGAAGATACCAGAAGAGAGAATTGAGAAAATTTTTCGATTGAATGATGAAAGCGAGATTGGAAAGTTCAAGGAACTTTTAGAAGCGATGCCATTAGAGCATATACAGACTTCTGTGGAGATCATAGATTATGCCAAGAGTGTTTTGAAGAGGCGAATCAACCAGAATATTTATATTACGTTAACTGATCATATCAATTTTGCAATTACAAGAGTAAAGGATGGAATGGAATTTCCTAATCCACTTTTGTGGGAAGTGAAGAGCTTTTATCCAAGTGAATATCTGATTGGAGAATATGCGATTGCTTTGATCCGCAAGGATTTAGGAATCGAATTTAAGACAGATGAGGCGGCTTCAATTGCACTTCATATTGTGAATGCAGAATATGATTCCGATATGAGTAATACAATGAGAATAACTACAACTATTCGGGAAGTGTTAAGTATTATTGAGAATTTTTTTGAAATGAAGCTAGACGAGGAAAGTCTTCATTATTCACGTTTGGTAACGCATCTGAAGTTTTTGGTGCAAAGAATTTTTTCGAATCAGATGCTGGATGATGGAGAGACCGAGCTCTCTTTGATGATTCAGAAAATGTATCCGCATGAGTATGAATGCAGTAAAAAGGTTGTAGACTATATAAAAAATAAATATCAGAATTACACGATCTCTCAAGATGAGATGACGTATCTTGCAGTCCATATTAGAAGAATTTATATAGAACTTCATAAATTGGAAGAAAGCAAGCAATAGAAAGGAGAAGAGATGTTAAACGCATTAAAAGGAAAATTAGGATTTGGAAAGAAAGAAGGAGAAGTGATTGGATCGCCGATCGAAGGGAAAGTAGTTGCAATTTCTGAAGTAAGTGATCCGACATTTGGTCAGGAAATTCTTGGAAAAGGAATGGCTGTCATTCCAACAGTGGGTAAAGTGGTAGCACCTGTTGATGGAAGAATTGAGATGATTTTCGATACGAAGCATGCAATTTCTATGAAGACAGCAGGAGGAGCAGAACTCTTGATTCATATAGGACTTGACACTGTGAATTTAAAAGGAGCGCCGTTTACAGCACATGTTTCAGCAGGACAGGAGGTAAAAGCAGGTGATTTGATGCTTGAATTTGATATCGAAGCAATCAAAGCAGCCGGTCTTGAAATAATTTCTCCAGTTGTAGTTTGCAATACACCGGATTACAAAGAAGTGAAAGTAGAAGCTGGAAAACATGTAAAAGTTTTAGATGAGGCTATGACATTAGTAAAATAGGTATTTAAGTCTGCAGAGCGGACTTTTATATAAGCGAAGATAACTCATAAAAGATTGAGAGAAAAGGAGGAGAAAAATTATGATGAAATATCTTCAAAAATTAGGGAAATCCCTAATGCTTCCAGTTGCTGTATTGCCAGTATGTAGTATTTTAATGGGAATCGGTTATTGGATTGACCCTACAGGTTGGGGAGCTAACAGCGCAATTGCTGCTTTCTTGATCAAAGCAGGCGGATCTATCATTGACAACATGGGTATCTTATTTGCAATAGGTGTTGGTGTTGGTATGTCAGAGGATAATGACGGAACAGGTGGTCTTGCAGCACTTGTATCATGGTTGATGATCACAACATTATTATCACCGGCAGTAGTTGGTATGTTAAAAGGTATTCCGGTAGAAGAAGTAGCTCCGGCATTCGGAAAAATCACAACACAGTTCACAGGTATCTTAGCAGGTTTGATTGGTTCAACTTGCTACAACAAATTCAAAGGGACAAAGCTTCCTTCAGCGCTTGCTTTCTTCAGTGGAAAGAGATCTGTTGCTATCGTTACAGCAGGAATGTCAATTGTGGCAGCACTTATCCTGTTCTTCGCATGGCCAGCAATCTTCGGGGCATTAGTATCATTTGGTGAGATGATCATGGGTGCAGGTGCAATCGGTGCAGGTATCTACGGATTCTTCAACAGATTATTAATCCCATTCGGATTACACCACGCATTGAACTCTGTATTCTGGTTTGATATTGCGGGTATCGATGATATCGGTAAATTCTGGGGACAGATTGAAGGTGGAGTAAAAGGTGTAACAGGTATGTACCAGGCTGGATTCTTCCCAGTTATGATGTTTGGTCTTCCAGCAGGTGCTTTGGCTATGTACCACACAGCAAAAGAAAACAAGAAAAAAGTTGCAGCAGGTCTTTTGGGTGCAGCAGCATTATCTGCTTTCTTTACAGGTGTTACAGAACCATTGGAATTTGCTTTCATGTTCCTTGCACCAGGACTTTACGTAGTACACGCATTATTAACAGGTATTACAGTAGCAGTTGTTGCAGCTCTTCCAGTTAGAGCAGGATTTAACTTTAGTGCCGGTTTCGTTGACTGGTTCTTGAGCTTCAAAGCTCCTATGGCATTGAATCCGATTTACTTATTAGGAATTGGTCTTATCGTAGCTGCTATTTACTATATTGTATTTAGAATTGTAATCGTGAAATTTAACCTGAAAACACCGGGTAGAGAAGACGATGATGATGAGACAAAAGTTGTTTTGGCAAACGATAACTTCACAGAAGTTGCAAGAATCGTATTAGAAGGTATCGGCGGAAAAGAAAACGTTACTTCTATCGACAACTGTATCACAAGACTTCGTCTTGAAATCAAAGACTATACAAAAGTAGATGAGAAGAGAATCAAATCTGCAGGTGTAGCAGGTGTAATTCGTCCAGGAAAAACAAGCGTACAGGTTATTATTGGTACACAGGTACAGCATGTAGCAGACGAATTCAAAAAATTATGTAAATAAGTCAGGTATAGAAATATTACATATATAAAAGAATAATAAGGAGGTGCATATAATGCATCTCCTTATTTCTAAACAGGAGGAAAAATGAGATATATTGTAAAAAAAATCCGTGAAAAAAGTGAAATAGAAAGTTGTGAAACATTTTTTATCGATCAATATATGTGGAACAGTAAACAAGAGCCAAAGACATATGGATGGATGGGCTATTTGGAAAATGAAGGATTTTACGTAAAAATGATCTGCGAAGAAAAAGACCCAAAACGTGGTTGGAAAAATCATAAAGAGATGGTTTGTGAAGACAGTGCAGTGGAAGTATTTCTGGCATTCACAGAGGAAAATGAAATATTGACGAATAATTCTATGTATATTAATTTTGAAATTAACGCCAATGGTGCCATGTATGCCCAATATGGCAAAGGACGAAAAAATAGACAATTTTTAAGTGAAGAAGAATATCGTATGGCGGATATCAGAACAAAGATGAGTGAGAATCAATGGGAAATGGAAGTGACAATACCAGAAACATTTCTGAATAAAATCTGTGATTTAGAAAAAATAAAATCAGGGAAATTATTTTACTGTAATTTTTATAAAATTTCAGAAGATGCATCTATAGAGCATTATGGAAGTTATTCTCCGATTGACAGTGAAGTACCGAATTTCCATTTGCCGGTATTTTTTGCAGAAGCAATTTTAGAATAGGAGAATACACGATGGATAACTATATTTTAGAATGTTGTGTAGATTCTGTAGAATCTGCGATAGAGGCAAAAAGAGGAGGGGCCAATCGTATCGAATTGTGTAGCGGGCTTGTGATTGGAGGCTTGTCTCCATCAAAGGCATTATTTGAAACAGTTCGGGAACATGTTGACATCCGTATTCATACATTGCTCAGACCAAGATTTGGAGATTTTTGTTATACAGATTATGAACATGAGATGTTAAAAAAAGAGGTGAAAATGTTTCGTGAACTTGGAGCGGATGGCGTCGTGATAGGGTCACTAAGACCAGATGGTTCACTTCATACAGAGCAGATGAAGGAGTTGATTGAAGAGGCGCAAGATATGTCGATTACGCTTCACAGGGCGTTTGATATGTGTAAGAATCCGTTTGAAACATTGGAACAGGCAAAACAATTAGGAATTCATACAATTTTGACCTCTGGACAGAAAAATAATTGTGTAGAGGGGACAGAGCTGCTTGCAAAGCTGGTAGAAAAGGTAGAAGGGAAGTTAGATATATTGATTGCGGGCGGTGTTGATGGAAATATAATTTCAAACCTTTATAAAGAGACCGGAAGTCACACTTATCATATGTCTGGAAAAGTAACATTGGACAGCGAAATGAAATATCGAAAAGAAGATATAAGTATGGGAGTTGCATCTATGAGTGAATATGAGATTTGGAGAACAAGTGCCGACAGAATCAGAATGGCAAAGGAAATTTTAGAATCATTATAAAAAATACTGCTCAATCCAGAAGATTGAGCAGTATTTTTGTACAGGGGATGAGGGAATCGAACCCCCACCAAAAGTTTTGGAGACTCCTATCATACCATTTGACCAATCCCCTATGTAGAGTATTTTCTACATGATATATAGTAATACAAATTAGGGCTATTTGTCAATGATTTTGAAGGTATTTACAATGGCGGATGGTGTAGAATGAACAGGAACATCCGATGAGAATGAAAATTTTATTTTAGGTCAATCTTTTAAGGAAAGTAGATAAGAAATGATAGCTATGGGAAGATGAATTGTGCCAATTGTACAAATAAAATAAAAAATATAAAAAGTATTGACAATTAGAAAGAGGCATGATAGA
>NZ_JBQKED010000083.1:0-5504 GCF_052121495.1 Faecalimonas sp. LCP19S3_D12
CACTCTGTTTGTCATGCAGTTTTCAAGGTTCAACTATATCTGAAATGCATTTTTGCAATTCATTTAAAAACCTTTCATTTTAGACTTGACTTTTAATAGTTAGTCTTTCGCTTTTCTTTTATTTAGCTGCTATTTTACAGGGGGAGCGTCTTTCTTCGGTGTCTGGGGATTCATGGCAGCCCCTTTTTTCAGGACAATATCCTCTGCCTTGATGTACCAGTCCACCTCTGCTCCCTGAAAGGTAGCCGTTGCCACGGTATCTGCCACCGGATTGATAAGTTCCACCTCTGCGTTGTAATCGAACTCCTTTAATGGCACGCTGGCAGGGATAGAAACCTGAATCATACGCCCCTGTCCTCTGGATTTTAAGTCATAGGTACGCTCCTTGATTTCTTCTGATACCGAGCCGTCTTCATTCTGGAGGTGAACCTCACGGCGGAGGGCAGAAAATTTCAATGCCCCGAATGTTGCTTCCTTGTCAATCACGATTCCGTTTGCTAATCTCATAGTCTGATGTCCTCCTTTTCCTTACGCTTTTATCATATCGTCAGCGTGCAAAATGTAGTTGGTAAAGCCCCTTGTGCCGATTTTATAGCCCTCTGCGGTGATACGGGGATTGACGAGCTTCACACGTTCTTCAAAGTCAAAATGTTTTTCTCCGGCTTCGGCAGGGAGGATAACCACAATATCATCCGCCCTCTGTACGTCTGAATAAAGATTGAAGCTGCGAGAGAGTATCGCCATGCGTCCGTTGATTCTTTTTTGTTCTGTTTTGTCTTCTCCGGCAAACTCCAAGTTGCCGAATGTCTTTTCCATGTTGGGGATAACAAATTTTAATTCCATATAGATGTACCTGTCCTTTCTGAATGTTGTGTTTGATAGTTGGTTTTGGGTTCTGGTCTGGAAGCGGAGGGGAACGCTCCGGCGGTGGTGATTTCTTCGTGGTATCACGTCCTTTCTAGTTTTAGGGTAAAAAAATAGACGCTCAGTTTTGAACGTCTATAAAGGAAAGATATTGAGGTTTTGCTGGTCTATCTTATAAATCTGAATGTACTTCGATTGCATTTTTATTGCATTTTTTATTTTTTTTCATATAGATTTTAGTGGTTAATAGTTCCTGAAAATGCCTTAAAATCAATGATTTTCACTTATATGGCATACTGTCTGTCTGGAGTTTGAATAGAAAGAAAGAACCTAGAAACCTTGAAAAATCAAGGGATTCTAGGTTCTTTTTTTGTGCCTGAGTACATTTTGAGTACAAAAGTGAATGTAGATTATATTAATAGTTAGTATTTAAGTTTATTTTCACTTCTTGAGAAATATCGAGCATCATTTGAGAACGTTGCAGTTCTAGCTCGATTCGTTCTTTTTTATCTTTGATTTCATTTATAAAAAACTGTGTAGATTTATTGGGAGCTTCTCCCGCAGATTCTAATGCTTGCTGATAAAGAAAATTTATTTTTTCCCAAACTAAAAGATCCTCTAAAAGCTTTTCAATTTTTATATTAATAAATGTATTTTGTAATGGAAGGCTTTGAGTTTCATTTAAAGTAGTATAGTCAATAGCTATATAAGGTGAGAGAATAGGGTTTACCTGTATTTTTACAGTTTCAATTTTTAATAAACTATCTTCATTTCTATCTCCAGAAAACTTAATGAGACCTGTATTACAAAATACAATGAGGATTCCCATTAAATCTCCGAGAGTTTTAAGGCGCAATCCAGCACTAGCATTACCACTCAAGGCATTATAGCTAATGCCAAGAGCATCAGATAATTTTTCTAATTGTGGTGCTAAAGGTTGCATCTTATTTGTTTCATATTTTCTAATGGAAACAGGATGCATACCAGTTAATTCTGCTAATTGAGTTTGTGTGATGCCGAGTTGTTGTCTGCAATATTTGATTTTCTCTCCAATAGTCATTTTTATTTCCTTTCATATTTTAAGATAAATATATTATATCATTTATATAATACGAATTCTAGATAAATATGAAATCACTATTAACAATATACATCACTACATATAATATATAGATAAGTAGCGAGTAATATACAAATAAAAGGAGTGAAATAATATGAACACAGAAGAGAAAAATTATGTAACAGCAACAGAACTATCAGAGACCCTAGGAGTGTCTACAGGACAGGCTTACAAGATTATCAGACGCCTTAACAACGAACTAGACAAAAAAGGCTTTATTACAGTATCGGGTAAATGCCCACGGCGTTACTTGGAAGAGAAATGGTATGGATATGGTAAGTAAGGGGGGATTAAATATGGCATCAAGTGCTAAAAAAGACCCCAAAACAGGTAAATGGATGATACAGTATCGATTTACAGATTGGAGAGGGATTCGCAAAAAATCAACAAAACGTGGCTTTTGTACAAAAAGAGAAGCAGAAGAGTGGTTACAAAAATTTTTGCTTACACAACAAAGTGATATTAACATGCTATTTGGTGATTTTATTGATATATATTATCAAGACATGAGTAATCGTCTGAGAGAGCATACCATGCAAACAAAACGATATATTATAGATATCAAGATTTTACCGTATTTTGCATCAAAAAGAATCAATGAAATAACGCCAGTTGACGTGAGAAAGTGGCAGAATGAATTGTTAAAGCAAAACTATAAGCCTACCTACATAAAAACTATAAATAATCAATTATCTGCGATTTTTAATTATGCAGAAAAATATTATAATTTACCAAATAATCCAGCGCGTAAAGCAGGAAGCATCGGAAAAAGTCATGCAGAGGAGATGCAGTTTTGGACACAAGAGGAGTTTACTAAATTTAATGATGCATTGATTGATAAGAGACAGTCTTATATTGCTTTTAAAGTTCTATATTGGACGGGGATGCGTTTGGGAGAGTTACTTGCTTTAACAATAGGGGATGTTGATTTTGACCAAAATATGATTAATATAACAAAGTCATATCAAAGAATTGGGAAGCGGGATGTTATCACAGACCCCAAGACACCAAATAGCAAAAGGTCTATATCTGTTCCTCAATTTTTAATGGCAGATTTGGAGGACTATATAAGTAGTACGTATAAACCGCAACGAGAGGATAGAGTTTTTGAGATTACCAAATACTTTTTGGAGCATGAGATGCAGAGAGGGATTAAAAAAAGTGGGGTAAAAAAAATTAGAATCCATGACTTAAGACATAGTCATGCATCGCATTTGATACATATGGGAGTGCCAATATTGGAAGTGTCGAGACGTTTAGGATATCAATCTCCTAACATAACATTAAGTGTATATGGACATTTATATCCAGATAAGCAAAAAAAATTAGCAGAAAAACTACAAAATGAATATATGGAGAATTTATAGTGAGTGGGTTAGACAAAAATAGAAAACGAAATCAGATTATTTGTTTTAGAGCAACGTTGGAAGAACGAAAAGCGATAGAAGCACGTGTTAAAGTGACTGGAATGCCGAAAGGGGAATACTGTAGAAAATCTCTTTTATACAAAAAAGTGGAGATAAATGCAGGGAAGTATCAAAGTGACCGATTAAGCATCGAGATTAGGCGCTTGCGAGAACAAATAGGGCAAGTTCCAAAAGAAGAGTTAGAAGATATTTTGGAAGAAATTAGATTCCTGTTGGAGCAACTTAATATGATACTTAATGACAATTTTATTACAAAAAAATAGCCCTTGTATTTGGAAGATACAAGAGCCATACCTAATAGGTAAAAATAAATTCTCAATTAATTTTATCATAATGGTATGGCATAGAGCAAGAGAAAGGAAAACAAAATGGAAAATAAAGTGAAAATTATCAGCATGGATGAAGTACAGGCAGAAGAAATAAAGTGGCTGTGGAAGCCATACATACCATTTGGTAAATTAACAATTGTACAAGGAGACCCAGGAGAAGGGAAAACAACATTTGTCTTGCAGTTAGCAGCACAGTTATCGCAAGGCAAAGGGTTTGATGAAAGCATGGAGATATCTGAGCCAATGAATGTAATTTATCAAACAGCAGAGGACGGATTAGCAGATACAGTAAAACCGAGATTGCTCAGTGCAAATGCAGACTGTTCTAAAATTAAAGTGATAGATGATACGGAGCAGAGTTTGTATATGGATGATGAACGGTTAGAAATTGCAATTAGAGAGCAAAATGCCAAGCTATTGATTTTAGACCCTCTGCAAGCATATTTGGGAGACCGAGTAGACATGAACCGAGCAAATGAAGCAAGAGAGATGACAAAAAAGCTAAGTGCCATGGCAGAGAGGACTGGTTGTGCAGTGGTTTTAGTGGGGCATATGAATAAAAGCAGTGGAACAAAGGCGGCTTATCGAGGAATCGGTTCTATTGACTTTTTTGCAATTGCAAGGAGCGTTCTTTTAGTAGGGAGAACACCAAATGACAGTGGTGTCCGAGCAATTGTGCAAATCAAAAACAACCTTGAAAGAGAAGGTGAACCAATGGCTTTTAGACTTAGTGAAAGTGGTTTTCAATGGATGGGAGAATTTGATGTTTCAGCGGATGAATTATTGTCGGGAGGGGCTAATGCGGATAAACATAAGATAGCAATAGACTTTCTCAAAAATATTTTAAGTGATGGGCGAGAAGTGCCTGCTTCATCTGTTTTCACACAGGCTAGAACGTTAGGAGTATCTAAAAGAACTATAGAAAATGTAAAACAAGAATTAGGTGTTAAATCTGTAAAAAGAGGTAGTTCGTGGATGTGGAAGATGCCATAAAAAAGAAGAACGCAACACCGTAGAGGGTGGGGGAGAACACCGCAAAATGGAAAGAATATCCCCACCAACATATGTGGTGTTACGTTGTTGATTTTGGTATGTAGAACTTGAAATAAAATTTGTTTTTTCGTGCTTCAAGTCAAAAAGGCTGAACACGAAAAAGAAGATAGGGTAGTCAATTTTGTGCGTTGGCAAAATGGGAAAGATACTCAAAATTTATCATTAGCAAGCAGGGGATTAATGCTCTCACTTCGTTGTAGTATTAATCCGCTTGTTAGTCGTTTACACTGGGGTGTTCCCCCTAATACCCCCCTAATTTGTTCATAACAAACATATAGTTCATTTTACCAAAAGAATTTATTTCAGTATTGCTTGAAAAAGAAAGGAACAATCATGAGCGAAAATCATAGATACCGAAAACGGACATTTAAAGTCTACTTATTTGATGAAGAATTACAATTACTCAATGATAAAGCTAATGCTCTAGGCATGACAAAATCTGCATACATACGAGATTTGATTTTGTTTGGACAGGCAAGAAAGGCAGACGATAAAAATTATGAAAAAGTGATTTATGAATTAAACAAAATCGGTTCAAATATCAATCAGCTTGCTTATATTGCGAATGCAGAATTTAGTACGAATGGGATTGAAGTTTTGTCATTGTTATATCCATTCCTTTCGCTTCGCTCAGGCACAAAACGTAATGAAAATGTTTCCCTGAGCTTATTTTTTCTTTATAATTCTTCTTGTAGGGAACTCGGTATACTA
>NZ_JBQKED010000084.1:0-5214 GCF_052121495.1 Faecalimonas sp. LCP19S3_D12
GGAACTTCCCCTGTCAAATCGAATATAGAGTTCAGATTTCATTAGAAATCTGTCTTGCTTTGTTCCATATTTCTATGGAGATTAACAAGAAACAAAGCGCACATCCTGCACAATCAGCATTCCTAACTTCTTTAGCTGCTTTCCCAAATCTTTAATATCAAAACATACAATACGATTATTCAGTTCCACGTTCGTATGATGATTGAATACATTCAGGGAACCATTGACATAAATTTCAAGTGCTGTGGCAATCCTCTGTGCCTGTACTTCTTCCTGTTTTCTCAGGCAGTCATATAAATCTCCAAGTACCGGCATATTTTCCGGTATTGGATTTTCAAAATACTTCTGATATACCAGTGGCAGACAACGGTCTATCACTGATTTTTCCTCTGCTTCAATTCCATTTCTGGAACCCATAATCAGCTCACAAAGAGATAAGATAAAATCACTCTTAAATCCAAGAGGATTGTCATCATCTGAATAATCCAGATTGATGTCCATCGGATTGATATAATCGTGACTTGTCGGGGAAATATGAATTACCTGTCCCCCCAGTGCATGTACCAACGGATAATATTCGCCCTCCGGATCTCCGATAATAATATCGTCCTGTGTTGCAAAAAACACATTGGCAATCTCTCTCTTTGCCGCAAAAGATTTTCCTGAATTATGTACCACTACGCCACAGGATAAAAGAAAATTCTGATAACCTTCTACGGAAATGTCATAAACAGGAACCGCTTCTTCTAAATTCAGGAAACGGACTGCTTTCACTTCATGTTCCGGTATAAACTTTGCTCCTACTTTCAAGTTACAAGCTTCCACATATCCTGCCGACTGCGTAAGAAACCAGTGATCCGGAGTACAACGTACCGTTTCTCCATTTTCCAGTTCTACCTCTACCAATTCTGTAACCTCTTTCGTGCAGCGCACATCATACCCTCTGGCTTTTACAAGCTCCTGCTTCTGGAAATCAAAACTATTGACAAAAACTTCCTCTTTCTCTGCAAACAATTCTAAGAAGCTGACTTTTCTTCCATCTGGTAACAGCAGTTTTGTTTCCCCGGTAAAGCACCCCGGCGTACCAAGAATCAGACCATTTGGATTTTTCAGTTTCTTTCTGTCTACCATAATCATGTTATTGGATAACGCATTTAAGCCATAATATAGGGATTCTCCTCCCATAAATAACTCCTGCGTGGTAAAAGGCACAAAAATAGCAGTAGATGTGGTGGTCAATGCCCGTTTAATCGGAATCATATTCATTCCCAACGGAACACTGCTCATCAATCCCTGCTCCTGCATATAATCCAAACGCCGTAAAGAACAATTATATTTCTGTGCAATCCCGGCAGTCTGGAATACCGCATTATCCAATTCCTGCTTTGTTTTCGCTGTATTCAGGAAAAGAACTGTCACTAAAAACATTCTTTCATTTCTGGACTGTAAATCTTCCAACAGCCTCTTGGCTTCTCCTCCGTATGTATTTAAGTCAGAAGGTATGATGTCCATGTCATACCCTGCACGTACTGCTTTTTTCTGTTCCTCAATTTTCATACGGTTAATATCTGTCACCTTATTTTTTACCAGTTTAATGGCTTTCATCTGATCTATGGACTGGATATGAAGATTCACGATCAGGTTTCTGTTCATATCCAAAAATTCTGCCAGCATTTTATCTGTCAACTCCGGTGCTAAAATCTGAAGATAAGACGCTGCCCCTATGGTATTTCCCATCTGAAAGGTTTTCCCTTCTTTAAAAACAAAACTGGTAGGCGCTACAAAATCCTTTGTTCCCATGCCGGAACGTAATATCCTGTCATAAGAAAACTGAAATGGCACTTTCTCTTCCGGATTAAAAGTTTCATAGAGGATTTGCAGCCTTTCTTCTCCACTCAATGGATATGCAGACACACCAAGAACCTTAAAATTATTTAAAATATCGGCTTCAATACGCTCCAGTTTTGGTTTTGCCTCCCGGATATTCTCTGCTTCAATTCCAAAAGTAATATACTTTGTCCGTACCAGACCATTGTTCCCTTTTGCAAGCTGATCCCTTAACATTTGTGCATACTCCATACGCACATCATCAAAAGCATCATTATGCGGCTGAATTTGTATTACGGATTCAAATTCCTTCATATTACTGTGATGATTGATAAAGGAAATCTGAAAATGTATGGTGCTGTCAAAATAATTTAAGAAATCACACCAGTTTTCAAAAATAGCATTCTTATCTTCATTCTGGGCAAGCTGGTAGTTAATATCATAAAAACGGATTGTTTTGGAATAATACTTTTCCTGAACCCTGCAAATTCCGTCTTTTGCCATCTCTCTGTATGGAATGGAGTTCTGTGCTGATATGTTCCGTTCCTGTTTTCTTTTCACATTGGTACATCTCACCTTTCCGGTAGAAGATTTCTTTTCTGAATAGGAATGCTTCCTTTCTGTTCTCTTATTCAGTGTAGGTTTCCTATCCTTTCTCTGCGCTCCACTTTTTCTGCTTCCTTTTTTTCTCCTCTTTTCCTCACGGGCAGCTCTTTTTGCTTCCTTTTTCCTGCGGATTTTATCTGCCCTTTCCTGTTCTTTTTCTAATTTTACTGCCAGTTTTTCTGTACGCCTCATGGCTTTTTTCTCACTTCTTGTAAGTTTTACAGGTTTTCTCTTATCCATTCTGTCTACCATCAGGCTTCCCTCCTTTTTTCTTTCTCTCCGTCTGCAAATTTTCCTCCTTCTCATAAAAATTTTCTATTTCATATTTGCGGACTGCCGGACGTTGCAGTTTCACTTGAATAATATGGAACAAAATCTTTTCCAGTGGCATTCCATCTTTCTCATACATTGCAAATAAAAAAGCTGGAACCATAAGAATGACCATACCTGTTGCTGCATTACTCGTCCCAATCCAGTCTTTTGTTAAAAAATAAAACGGTAATCCCATTGCCGCCGCAATCGAAAGGCAAAGAAGCTGCCTTTTTGTCAAATTTAAGACCACTTTATTTTTTACCTTTGTCAAATCCTTTGGTACGGATACAAATGCCATCTTTTTTCCGACCAGAGTGAAAATGGCTGTCACAGGTTCAGCAAATCTCCCATCTTCTTCTCTGATGTTTCCTTTCTTTTATTTTCCTGTAATATTTCTGTTCCCAAAGAACAGGCAACTTCATTTCCCCACACGTCCCATCCCGGTGTTTCTCTACGTGCAAACAGTTCAATACGTGGCACATCTCCCATTAACTGCTCAATCCGTCTTCTTGCCTCCTCTGGTTTCTTACTATGTTCCTCAATATGGCTTACAATAACCTGATGCACACGTTTGGAATAACGTTTTGGACTTCCTTTTGTTGCAAGAATACAAATCTCTGCATTGGCTCTTGTCCAGTACCCCATACCCCAAAACAAAGAATCTGCTTTTTTATTCTGTTTGATCCACACAAATGCTACACTTTTATAGGTAAATCCCCACGCATCAATTACCTTCCATATTTCTTTTAAAAGTGGAAATGTAACCCATAAAAACAATGCACAATTTTCATCTGCCAATTCGTTTACTGGCAAATCTGCTATTTCTTCTATGCTCATGGTTGGGTAGTGGCTTTCCGCTGATCGCCCGTTTCCTTTTTTACTCCAAACCCGATATGCCCACGGAGGATCTGCATAAATCACTTGATATTTTCCCATCTTCATTCCCCCTTTAATGTGCGTTAAAAATTGATTTGCTTAAATTTGCTGTTTTCATCAGACTAAAACATAAAATTACGGTATATGCTGCCACTCCGAACAATGCAGAGTGCATGTTATCTGAAATTTCAATGGTCGCAATCAGCACTGCATAAATACCGACACACACCATCATAAAAAATCCCTGAAATCCAAGGGCAAACAGCCCACGGAAATAATTGTTTCCAATCTGTCCCCATTCCCGATTTGACATCGTGGAAAATGGAATTGGTGCAACCGAGGTGTAAAGATAAATTTCTATCATTCTTCCATATAGAATTACCGTAATTAGTACAGACATGATTTTCATACACAAACTGACCAGCATGGTTTCCAATGCCAATATCACAAGTTCCCCGATTTCCATAGATTCCATTGCTGTTTTCATCTGCTCCAGCATCGTGTCTACATTGATTGCCGTATCCGACTCAATGACACCTCCGGCAGCATTGACGATATGTTGTCCTACATCAAACACCGCCATAGTAATGTCAAATGTATGGCTGACCAGATACACAGCTACCCACATTTTGAAAAAATATTTAAAGAACATCCATGTATCAACCTCGTGCATGTTATTCTTTTCTGTAAACATGGAAATCAGTTCATAACAAAGTACAAATGTAATAATCATGCCTGCAATCGGCACAATGACAGAATCGGACAAATTCTGTATCAGGCTGAAAATACTTCCGTTCCAGCCTTGTGGTGTCTGTCCAACCTGAGCCGCAATCTCTCCGGTTTTCTCATTAACATCTGTAAACATTGTTGTCAGATTGGATTCCACCATTCCCGTCAGAAGTCCCCTCATCCACTCCTCGATTGCTTCAAAAATGCCATCGAACATGGGCGGTTCTCCTTTCGTTTACTTAAAATAATCCGCTCAAAAGAGGAATAAGCTGTGTACCAATCAAAACAACACCTCCGCCAGCCATAAGCTGTTTTATCCCCAATTAGGTGTAAAACTCTGCTCGATGGCGGGCGGCGGCGTACAAAAAATCTATATGGTGTTGTTAAGAGAACCGTCCCGGTAGGACAGGTCAGGCAGTGACCTGTTCCACCTCCGGGATGGGTTTGAGATTAAAATGAATTTCGATAGAAATGTGTCTTGTTTTATCCTCGTCAATGCGCTCATGCACGACGATTTCTTTGATTAAGCGGTTAAGGGTGGCTGCGTCCAGCTCTGTGATGTTGGCATATTCCTGAATGGCTTCCACCCACTGCTTTGCGTCATTGGCAAGCTGGACTTCATCGGACAGCCGCTTTCTGCCCTCGGACACTTTTGCTTTAAGCTCCGTCTGCTCGGTCTGTGTCTTTTCCAGCATGGTGTTGAAGTTCTGCTCACTGATACGCCCTGCAATCATATCCTCATAAAGCCGCATTACCATTTTGTCCAGAACCTCAATCCGTTCCTCGTCCCTTGTAAGGGAGCGTTCCATTGCTTCCCGCTGTTCCCGCTGCTCGGCTTCACAGGTATTGGTCAGGCGGTCGGCA
>NZ_JBQKED010000085.1:0-5085 GCF_052121495.1 Faecalimonas sp. LCP19S3_D12
GATAACATACACTTTTTTCTTGATAAAGTAATTCTACAAAAAAGAATTGTGGATAACTGAAGCATAAGAAAAGCCCGGACTTTTGTCCGGGACTTTGTCTACAGTCTGAGAGCTGATACATTCAGCTCTTTATCTATTTATGAATATCTTTTATGGTTCCTCTCCTAATAATTTTATGTGCTACATAATGTGTTGCAGCATACTCCTTTGTTCCTTTCATATATTTTAAAAGTTCTTTTGCTGCTTTTTGTCCCTCTTCGAAATATGGAATCCGAACGGTTGATAGTTCTGGTCTGCAATAAATGGAAAATTCCAAATCATCAAATCCGATAATTGACATATCTGCTGGAACACTCATACCGATACTATTTAGAAACTGCATTGCCCCTAATGCAATCAAATCACTTCCAGCAACTATTGCTGTCGGCAAGATACTATTCTCTTCATAAATCTTTTTCATTCCATCATATCCTGACTGAAATGAAAATTCACCTTGTTCTATATAGGACTCTGGTACGGAAATCCCCAATTCATCCAATGCCTTTTTATATCCTTTGATTCTTTTTTGTCCAGATGAGAAATCATGTTTTGGCCCGCCTATATATGCAATCCTCTCATGACCACTATCATACAAAAATCTTACCGCATCATAAACAGCCTGCAAATTATCGTGTGTAACTGTATCTATCACGTGCTCACCTTGAACCGCCTCCTGAGTTACTAACACTACCGGATATTCCTTTTTCTGCATCGCATCTGTCAGTTCTTTATTCACATCTACTCCTGCAAACAATACACCGTCTATTTTCCTATCCTCTAGAATATTTAAAAGTTTCAGTTCTTCTTCCAATTCTCCTCTAGATTCACAGACCATAATTGTATAACCTTCATTTGAACAAATATCATTGATTCCCTTTGTAAGTGCTCCAAATACAACATTCGATATATCTGGAACTATGACTCCTACAATATTGGTTTTTTTAGTTATCAGACTTTGTGCCAATGCATTGGGCGTATAATTATTTTTTTCAATAATCTTATAAACTTTTTCTTTTAATTTTGGACTTACCGGTTTTGTCCCATTCATCACTCTAGATACAGTAGAGATGGATACTCCAGCCTCCTTTGCAATGTCTGCAATTGTAATAGCCATATTCTCCTCCTTTACAAACAGGAAAAGGTTTTCCTGTTTGTTTATATGCTACCACTTTATTCACTTTTCGTCAATTTAATTTTTTGTTTTTTATTATTTTTGTATGTTATATATAGTTTTTCACCACAAACATTGTGCTATTTTACTACTTTTGTGTTTTCTTTATGTCTACCACGATTATTTTCAAAACAGACACTTTTTCTCCCTCGCGGGATAAAAACTAACGCCAGAACTGCAACAAACATCGTTAAAATTTCCGCTCCTGGAACTGCAAGCCAGATTCCATTCATTCCCCAAAATTGTGGCAGCACTATCAAAAACAGCAACAACAACGCGAACGAGCGAAGGAATGTAATTGCTCCTGCAAAATATCCTTTCCCATAAGCCATCATACGTACTGCTGAGAAAATGTTAATTCCGGAAAACAAAAATCCCAAACCATATATCCGCATTCCGGAAACCGCCAGTGTATATACACTGCTATGTTTGTCAGCAAAAAAAGATACACACATTGGTGCCAGAAAAAAAGTCAATGCATAAATTACAATCGGGGCAATACTGAAAAAACGATATGCATACCTCTCAAGGGCACGGCATACATCAAGTTTTTTATCTCCATATGCATATCCAAGCGGAGGCGCCATTCCCATAGAAAAACCGGAATAAACCCCAATAAACAAAAATTGCAGATACATAATAATGGAGACAGCAGCTATCCCATCTTCTCCGGCAAACGCCATCGCCGTTCTATTAAAAACAATTGTTGTGATCGCGATTGCCAATTGATTCACAAACTCGGACGTTCCGTTTATCATACAGTTAAATCCTATCTTGAAAGACAGTCCTCGAAATGTAAATTTCAAGGTATGTTTCTTCTTCACAAAATAGTAAAGTCCCATAGAAAAAGAAAGTAGCAGTCCTAAAATCGTAGCAAGTGCAGCTCCCAAAATCCCCATGTCCATACATCCCACAAAAACATAGTCCAATACAATATTTAGGAGACCTCCTGAAAGCGCCGTCAAAAAGCTGTAAGTGGGTGAGCCGTCCACGCGAATAAAATAAGTAAGCAGCTCTTTTCCAATGACAACAGGAGTACCGACAAGCCACCAAAAAGCATATGTTTTGCAATCACTCATCGTTAATTGTGTCGCGCCCAGTAATTCCAATAGCGCAGGAAGTTTTATCCAGATTAAGGCAGATACACCGCAGCCAACCAACAGTGACAGCAGCATGCTGACAGAAAATGTTCTGTTTGCTTCTTCTTTTCTTTCCCCACCGATATGAAGCGCTGCAAGTGCACTCCCACCTGTTGCAAACGCCAGTGCAATTCCCGTCAATATATTTACAATCGGATACACAATATTGATAGCTGCTAATGCATTTGTCCCCACATAGGACGACACAAAAATTCCATCCACAATGGTATATACCGTATTAAACAATGCCGTCAAATACGTTGGGATAATAAACTTTAATAATTTTCCAAACCGTACTTCCTTCGCCGAATCAAAAATCAATAATTTTTCCATATGTTCTCCCTCCTCAGTGCTATTTTAAACCTTAAAGTTACTTGAAGGTCAACACAAAATATCTTATAATGAAAGAAAAATTATCAGGAGCAATCATCATGAAAAAGCAATTTCATATTGGAGAGATTTCAGAATTTTTCAATCTACCTGCTTCCACCTTACGTCACTGGGAAAGCACAGGGATTTTGACACCAAAAAAGAATCACGAAAATAACTACCGCGAGTATACAATAGAAGACTTTATGAATCTCTCCGATATTATTTTTTACAAAAGTCTGGGACTCCCGCTCAATCAGATACAAACGATGGAACAGTCCACCCCTGAAGAGCATTCCTTTTTATTACATGAAAAAATTGATGAATTAGTTCAGCAACAGCAAGAGCTTCAGCACCGAATGCAAAAACTTCGCAATCATCTAAATGCCATAGATACTTTAAATGAGCTGAAATCCCATCCATTCGCAGAAGTAGATATCGATACCGACTGTATTGTCTCTTTTGATTTAGGTGAAATCAAAAAACTCCGACAATATATTGAGAATCCGTATCTGTATTCTCGTGTACAGCATTCAGAACATATTCAGTCAGAGCTTCGGGGATTGACGATTCCGTCTGAACAGCGTTCTTTGTTTCCCGATACTCAGGTACTTTGGGAGAAGAGCAGACACCGTTACATGGCTTGTTTGATGAAAGAAGAAGTCACGGAAGGATTTCCTAATAATTTGTCTCAACTGCTGTCGCAGATTCAAAAGACATACCGCACCGGTTTTATAATCAGCCGATTTTTATTGCGTGCCAAAGAAAATGGAAAGCTCTATGACTTTTACAAAACATTTGTTGAAATTGAGGAGGATTGTTATTTATGTTAACATCACTTGCATTTATTTTTCTTGTAGGTCTTGCTGCCGCAGCTATTTGTCAGCAATTAAAGCTACCTCGTATTATTGGAATGCTCATCACCGGAATTATTCTAGGTCCTTATGTTCTTGACTTGCTTGATCCTTCTATTTTGTCCATTTCATCCGAGTTACGGCAAATGGCTCTGATCATCATTCTGTTAAAGGCCGGATTGTCATTAGATCTGTCTGACTTAAAAAAAGTCGGGCGTCCCGCTGTTTTGATGTCATTTGTACCTGCAAGTTTTGAAATACTCGCCTTTTTCCTTTTTGCCCCTCATATTTTGGGGATTAAACCGATTGAGGCAGCTGTCATGGGAGCCGTTTTCGCTGCAGTATCTCCTGCTATTGTCGTACCACGAATGGTCCGCTTGATGGACCAGAATTACGGCACAGATAAAAGTATTCCGCAGCTTATCCTTGCCGGTGCCTCCTGCGATGATATTTTTGTCATCGTGCTGTTTTCCACATTTTCCAATATGGCTCAAGGTGGAAATGCACATCTGATGGATTTTGTCAATATTCCGGTTTCCATCTTGCTCGGCATCGTACTCGGTGGTATTACCGGGTATCTGCTCAGTTTATTTTTCGAGACAGCATATGCACACAAGCATTGTGTCCGAAACAGTATGAAAGTGATTATTGTATTAGGAATTTCTTTTTTGTTAATGGCAATTGAAACGTGGATGAAAGACATTGTATCTATATCCGGTCTTTTAGCTGTTGTAAGCATGGCATGCCTGTTAAAAATTAAAAGCACCACTTTTGTTTCCAAAAGGCTTTCTGATAAATTTGGGAAATTGTGGCTCGCCGCAGAAGTCATTCTGTTTGTTTTGGTCGGAGCTGCTGTAGATATCCGCTATACACTGAACGCAGGCGGCGCTGCCATTCTCATGATATTGGTTGCACTTCTATTTCGTTCTGTCGGAGTTGCGATATGTCTTATCCGAACGAGGCTCACAAAAAAAGAACGGTTATTCTGTATCCTTTCCTATCTTCCAAAGGCTACCGTTCAGGCTGCTATTGGATCTGTTCCGCTTGCTATGGGGCTCCCTTGCGGACAGATTGTACTTTCCGTTGCAGTTTTAGGAATTTTAATCACTGCCCCGCTTGGTGCCATATTGATTGATGGCACTTACCAAAAATTACTTTGCCAATCAAAAAATAAGAAATAACGGAACGTTTTCATTGATTCTTCAAAAACTGTTCACATTTTTCTTACTTTTCTATCACACTTTTTACACAAAAAGCCAGTATACTAATAACCATAAAAGATATTAATCTTTTTATATCATTTTCTTTTTCATAATTGCCGGTCATAAGACCGGCTTTTCCTCTGTTTATCCCCTTTTATATACAACATAAGTCTTCTTAAGATTAACTTAATAAAATTTTCTTTTCTTTTAGAATCTAATCATATTTTGGACACATTTTTCTTTTATACTTAGAGTCAGATAGTTGATAGAACAACTATCTCCCCCCTCATAAAGTAATCATCTTCAGATTT
>NZ_JBQKED010000086.1:0-4657 GCF_052121495.1 Faecalimonas sp. LCP19S3_D12
TTTTTCGACAATTCCATTATACCAAAGGAACGTATTTATGCCTTTTTAATTGGCTGAAATATTGAATTTTCAAGGTTAATCACACCTTATTGGTGTGGGAAGTTTGAGTAATTAAATCATCCGAAAGCATTTCTCCACTATTCCAAGCATCTTCCCCTTCTGCTCCTGTAAGCCCGATACTCTTATGTATCGTTAATGCTGGATATCTGGTTGCCTCATACATTCTTTGTCTTGCTCTCCCAGTAGGTGCTGCCAGAAGGATCATGCTATCCATATTTATTTTTTCTTGTATCATGACAATAAAACGCAGCAGTGTTGTTTTTCCACTTCCAGGTCCTCCTGTTATAATAGAAACCGGATTTTGAAAGACCATTTCTATCCCTTCTCTTTGTCTTTCAGCCAGTTTGATTCTCTCTTTTGTCTCCAAACTGGAAATCCATTTTTCTACCTCATACTGCTTTAATGGATATCTGCTAAATTCCGCAAGTTGAAGCACTGCCTTTTGTTCCGCCTCATAATTTTTCTTAGAGTAAATTTTTGTATAACTGCAGACCAGTTCTTTATCATCTTTGATAAGGGAATTTCCTGCATCACGAATTTTACGTTCTGTGACACTGCCTTTTTTATCCCCCAGAAACAACAGGGGTTTTGTTTTTCTTAAAATTTCAGGCACCTCTAAATAGAGATGCCCTTCCCCTTCTGCTTCTTTTAAAACATATAATATGGCTGCCTTTATCCGTAAAGGATTATCTGCCTGAAAATGTTTCACTTTCCTTGCTATTGGATCGACCGTTTTAAATCCAAAACCTTCCATTTCACACAGCCGGAATGGATCTTTTTTAATAATGCTGACTGCTTTGTGTCCAAAATGTTCCTGTATTTTTTCTATCTTCTTTGGTGTTACACCCGCAGAAGATAAAAAAAGCGAAAGTTGACGAATATTTTCACTTTGATAATATCCATCTAAAATATTTTCTAGTTTTTTTTGTGTAATGCCGGGAATTTCAAGCAATCGTTCCGGACATTCTTCAAAAACATAGAAGGTATTTTTCCCAAACCGTTCTACAATCCTTTCTGCGATAACAGGTCCAATTCCCTTGATCAATCCGGAAGAAAGGTACGCTTTCACTCCTTCTTCTGTTGTTGGCATCTGAATCTGGAAAGAAGATACATGATACTGTTTCCCATACTTTTCCGATTTTTTCCACTGTCCTTTTAAAGATATATCCAACCCTTCATTTTGGGGCAGTTCACAGCCAACGGCTATAAACTGCTGTTTTCCAATTCCATTCTTCCCTTCAGGAATTTCATTTTCTGTTTCATATACCGCCACAGTATATCCATTTTCCTGATTATAATAAATGGAAGAAGAATATCTGCATTCTAACAAAACATTACCTCCTTGTAATCCACATATAGCGTCCAGAGAGTTTTACATAATAAGTCCCTTCTTTTTCCAATTCTTTCTTGATTGTCAGAATCTTTTGAGCCGGAAAATCACGAATTGCTGCAACCCTGCAAAAGCCTTTTTCTGTTCGAATACTGCACAGCCCATCTTTTCCAATGGAAAAAGAGTTAATGCCTTCTGCCGCCAGTTTCATGGAAATACGATGAATTTTTTCTCTTCCCTCCATGATATACCAGTCCCTTGCTGCTTTATCTACTTCATTTCGTTCTTTAGAAACACATGTTTCCCTTTCTTTTTGCATTTTCTTTCCCGCCGTTTGTTCCTGTCTGGAAGTTTGAACAATCGGCTTCTCTCTTTTCATTGTCTTTTCTTCATCTCTTTTTGCTTGTTGCTTCCCACTTTGGGAATCCTCTGTAGACTTCTCTCTTTTTACTTCTTCTGGTTTCTTTTTCAATCGGCAAATTGCTAAATATACCAATAGAATCGGCACTGTCAAGGATAATGTATTTACCAGAATTGCGAGGAAAAACGGCCATAAAAACGGGGCTAACAGAAATCCTGCAATACCCGATACAATACAAAAATTTTGATACTTTTTGAGAAAGTATTTCCATTTATTACTCATAACAGTACAAGTTCCTTTCTGCTAAAACACTTCTATGTTCAATCAAATCCATAATTGTTATACTCTGATTCCTGTACACGCTCAAATTCCTCATCTACCAGATTACGCTTTCTGCCATCACTACGTTTTCTCTCTGGCGAACGTCTTTTCGCCTGCCGGTTTCTTCTTTCTGAATTTGCTTTCTCTCTTTTTCTTAATTCTGTTCTCTTTTTAGGAGAGTTTTTCTTCTGCTTACTGTTTCTCTTATACGAAGATGCCGTATTTTTATTTGTTTTTCTTACACTTCTACGATATCCTTTTTCTTCTTCGTACTCTTCATCCTCATCTGCCTCCTCTTCGTTATCTTCATAGTCATCTTCGTAGTCATCCTCATATTCTTCCTCTTCATAATCGTCGTCTTCATAATCATCTTCTGTCTCTTCCTCATCCTCATATTCTTCCTCTTCGTCATTTCGCTTTCTAAGAAGTTCAATCCGGATCACAGTAATCTGATCCTTATATACCATATCCCCATCATCATTTTCGTAATTGTCATTTAAAAGTGTTCCATGGATTCCAATATAATCCCCCTCTTCAATGTACTCTTCGATATATTCTGCTGATTTATCAAAAGCCGAACAGCAAAAATAATCATATTTTTTTCCATCTTTTTTCTTAAAGGAACGCTTTACCGAAATACGAAAATTAGCAGCTAGACCATATTGAGGAGTCTTCTTGTTCTTGCGTCGTTTCCTCTTAAATTCATTGATTTCAGGTTCTGTCGCAACGTATCCTGTCATTATAAGTTCATTCATAATCCATCTCCTTTTTTTGATTCTGGCAGGAAAACTCTTTCCTGCCAAATGGGTATAAAAAAGGCACTTGGAATTTTCATTCTAAATGCCATATCTTATATCTGCATTGTTTCTAAATCATACTGAAAATCAGATCCAATACATCTTATAATCCTTTTTAAAATTTCGTATAGGTTCAGGTTCTCCTCTGCTACTGGTTTTATGCCTTTTATATAATTGGGCCAAAAACAGCCTTCATAGAACCGTTTCACCTGCATAAGAGGCGAAATGTAAATCCCCTGGAACCCCTCCTTCTGTCCGTTTACATTCCCTTCATTTTGAAAAAGTTTTAAATGCAGTGCCTCGCCGTTTCCTTTTTTATCCATCTGAAGCCATACTGTATGGTCTGCCAGACGGATACTGCTATGTAACATATAGATATCATCTCCACTACGGCACCAGATAATTTCCCCACATAGACCATTTTCAAATTGCGAAGTGATACAAACTCCATATTCCGGAATATCGGCAAAGCAAATCTCATCATTTACCGTTGGTATTGTTATTCTAACTCTCTTAGTATAACCTACATCCTTTCGGCATGCTTCAAACATTTGTTTTGTACTTTCATAATTTTTATTCTGTTCATACTCATAATTTTTCATCCTGATTCCTCCTGTTCTCTGGAAACTTTTTATTATCCAGTTTTTATATTTCTTCAAATTTTGTTTCATATTTTTGATACCCTTCAGAATCATAATCCTTTAGTTTTTCAGGGATGAAGTGAACTTTCTCATAAGTACAATATCCGATTCTTTTGCTTTCTCCTGTCACTTCCCCTAATCCATTTTCTATGATCCACGACAATATTTTTCTTCCATGATGGTTTGTATCCACATAAGAGCAATCTTTTTCACATACCTCATCCAGATCAACAGTCAGCACCGCCCATGGTGAAGGATATTTATACTTCCAGTTAATCATTTCGATTGACAGATTCCCTGTACCCATATATTCATCTACTTTTAACTGTATCGGGAATTCCTCTCCGAAGGCCTTATATGGGACTGTTTTAGGTTCCTTCTGGTTCCTATATTTTTCGTATTCTTCATTGCTGCAGCCTAACCAGAAAAAATAGTTCCAATCTGGTAAGGGTGGACAATATCCTTCTAATTGTTCTACTCTGATCTTCTGTAATGGCAGCAGCCTCTTTCTTCCTTCTTTTACAGCCTGTATCAATGGTTTTAACTTTTCTTCCAAATAAACCCTGTCAGGACAAATATCAATCCATTTTCCTTTTATCGTTGTTAAAAAGCGTTTCCCATCTAGCGTTCTTATTTCAGAGCGTTCTGCTGATAAGCTGTTCTTCAAGAAACTGATAATATTATTTTCCGTAGCCTGAAAAATAACTGCATCTTTACTGCACATCTCACTGTGAATCCCCTTTAAATACTCTTGATTCATGATTTTTCCTCCTGTTCTTCTTTCTTTTGTGGCTTATGTGCTATCCTCCTTTGCATTTGATTGAAATAAAAAAAGGCACCTAGAATGTTTTTCATTCTAAATACCTTATAAATCTTTATTTCTTAACTGAAACAGCCACCTGTTTCTAAAACGTGTTTCCGATTCTATACCGGAAGAAATTTTTGTACTCATCTTTGATATTTATGAGTATAAATGTAAATTCCTTTTTACCTTATCACAATATATAGTATATGTCAATATTTACATGCTGTATCCCACGACAAACGCATGAATGATCCTCTTTTTCTGACTTTGCCTGCTGTCTCTTTTTTAAGAATTTAACACTTCTTCTAAATGCTTCATTGGGCGCAATCCAATTACATACCG
>NZ_JBQKED010000087.1:0-4245 GCF_052121495.1 Faecalimonas sp. LCP19S3_D12
GAGAAAAATCGTAGCAGGAAAGTTACAGACAGGAGCAGACTTTGAAGGCAGCAGAGGTGATTGCATTTGCAGTGGTACTATAGCTGTGAAAAATTCCCATTATGCAGGACCAGCGTATTGCGTGGGATACTGTGGAAACAACGGAGTAGTGACTAGAAATGCTAATGCGAATCTTGCAAAAACAAAATAGTAGGAGGTATTGGATTATGAAATTAGTAGAAACAAAAACAACAAAAACAGGAACAGACTTTGAAGGAAATAGGGCTGGATGTATTTGTAATGGTACTGTAGCAGTGGCAAATGCTCATAATGCAGGACCGGCATATTGCGTGGGATATTGTGGCAACAGTGGAGTGGTGACAAGAAATGCCAATGCAAATCTTGCAAGAACTGCGTAGAAGATGTATTTTAAACAGAACGTGTCAGTCTGGAAAAGAAAAATAACTCTGTTCAATACCTAAGCAAATTCTATAAAAATAGATATATGAACAGAGTTAAAAGGTTTAATATTATGTTATAAGAAAAGAAGGAGACTGTCAAGTAGGTACGGTCTCCTTTTATAAAAGTAAGTGGAGTGAAAGTTTATGAAAAGATTAAAGAGTTTAATCAAAAAAAGCAAAGAATTTTTTTTGATAATAAGCAGAGTAGTTCGGTTATTATGGAATAGCTCGAAGTCCAATTTTATTAAAACAATGATAGTGAGTATTGTTTCAGGTATTACGATCCCATTTACTTTGGTTATTTGGAAATATCTTATTGATGATATGAGTCGATCAATTGTTTCAGGAAACATTGCACCGGTCTTATTTTGGTTAATATTCTATTTTATATTCAATTATTTGCAGAGTGTACTGATGAGAATAAAAGATTATCAACAGAATATTTTATCAAGTTACTTAAATCGTTATACAAGTGATTTGATTTTGAAAAAGGTAAAAGATACGGATTTAAAGTATTTTGACAGTTCAGTGATTTATGACAAAATTAGGAAAGTCAATGAAGAATCGACAGGGAGATCCATCAGTTTATTGGCGACATTAACAAACTTCATTCAAAGTTTTAGCAGTTTGATTGGAACCATCACAGTGTTAGCAAGTCTTAATGTTGGAATTATGCTATTGTGTATTTTTATTTGCATACCAACACTAATTGTTAGTATGAAGATGGCAGTTACACAATATGAAATTTATACTAAGCGATTTGAAGGATTACGCTTTATAGCATATTTGAAAGATATTGTAACTGATTATGAAAATATAAAGGAAATGAAAATTTATCATGTACATGATTTTTTTCGGGGGCACATACTGAAACAATATGATGGATATATTCAAGAAGATAAAAAAATCAGAAGTAGTTTCTGCAAAAAATTATCCTTGACAGATTTGGTAGAAGAGGCTGCAATCTTATTTTTTAAAATATATATTACTTTAAAGGTTATTTTAGATAAAAGAACCCTTGGAGATTTTTCTCTTTATATAAATTCCATTGATAATTTTAGAGGTTCAGCTACGACAATATTAAATACAATAGTCACAATTTTTGAAGATGGTCTTTATATACAAAACCTATTTGAATTTTTAGACATGAAAACAACGGAAAGGATAGAGAACTCGTTATCGTTTAATAAAAATTTTCAAAAGATAGAATTTAAAAATGTATGGTTTCGATATCCTGAATCAGAAAAATATATATTAAAAGGTATTTCTTTCACAATAGATGCTAAACACTGTTATTCTATTGTAGGATTGAACGGATCTGGAAAGACCACTATTATTAAGTTGTTATTAAAGTTATATGTTCCAGATAAGGGGGAAATTTTAATTGATGGAGCCAATATATGTGATATTGATACAGAATCTTATCAAACAATGATAGGGGCAGTATTTCAAGATTTTGTAAAATATCCATTGACAGTTAGAGAAAATATTGGATGTGGAAATGTAGAAGAAATGAAAAATATTGACCAAATTTACTGTGCAGCAGAGAAAGCTGGGGCAACAGAATTTATTTCTTCCTTGCCGGAAAAGTATGATACACAGTTACATAGAGAATGGAGTGGAGGGATCCAATTATCTCTGGGGCAATGGCAAAAAATTGCAATCAGTAGAATTTTTATGAAGGATTTTCCGCTTGTAGTATTAGATGAACCAACAGCCTCATTGGATCCTAAGGCAGAATATGAGATTTATAAACAATTTAGGTGTTTAATGGAAGGAAGGACAAGTATATTAATTGCACATAGATTTTCTACAGTAAAATTAGCAGATGAAATTTTAGTTTTACAGGACGGGAAAATTATAGAGAAAGGGAATCACAGAGATTTGATGAAATTAGACGGAGAATATGCAAAGCTTTATAGCATACAAGCAGAGGCTTATAGAGAGGAGTGACTGGGTTGGGAGAGATTAATTTTTTTTCAAAATGTGAAAATCAAATAACAAAATGTGTGTGTCCACTAGAAAATCTTCAAGGAATGAACTATATAGCACTAACAATCAATGTAGGTTCTTCTTCAGAAGGTATAGAAAATGCAGGAATTGCACACTTTTTGGAGCATATGCAAATGAATTTTTTTGACAAAAATGAGGAGAGGTATCTTTGTTCAGCCTATACGGATTTTTATTCAACAACCTATTATTTTGATGTAAAGGATACATCGTTAGAGTGTGTAATAGATATCATACAGAATATTTTAAAAGGTAAGTATTTAGAAATGAAAGATGTTGAGAAGGTAAGATCAGATATTCTTGAGGAATATAAAGCATATGAAGTGAAAAATAGAAACTCGGATTTTCGTATATTATTAAATGGAACCGATTATGAAAACCATTTATCCATAGGAACCCCCAAAACGATTCGTTCCATATCAAATGACGAAATCAGAACATTTTTCAAAAGATTTTATTTTCTAGAAAATGTATGTATTATTTGGATTACATCAACACAAACGTTGGAGAACATTGGAGACGGATGGATTGCAAATCTTAGTGGAGAGCACGGGAAGATTAAAGAAAAGATTTTGTCTTATGCGGAAACAGGTGGATTTGTCATCAAAAATCAACAGGGTAATGCATCATACTATTTATATAGGGAGAGAAAATCGGATGCTGATTCAATAAATGAAGATTTACTTTATGTAATACAAGAATTTTTAAAAGAAAATGTAGGTAAGGTTGGTGTAGAAAAGATATTTTTATCTCCTAAGCAGGAATTTATTAAGGTAACGATAGAAGAGATTTTAGAATGGAAAGACATTTGTAGAGAAATAGAAAATTTGCCAGTAACGGAGATAGAAAAGAGATATTTGAAGTTTTTAAAGGAAGAACCAATAGGTTATAATTGTAACTCTTTAAGAGAATATTTTATAAATGCTTTTACTTTTAAGGATATGCTTTCAAAAGAAGAAAGAAATGTTCAAAAAGACATCTATGACATTAAGAAATTGTTTGCCAAGGAGAATATAATAACAAATATGAGAAAATAGGTTTCTACACAAAAACTACACAGAAAAGACGAAAAAACCATACGAAGTATGTATATACTATACATTGTGAAACGAAATAAGAATTTTAAATCTATTTTGAAGGATTTAAAATAAAAAGTTACAGAGGAAGGAGGGGAAAACATGAGATTAGTACAGTCTAAAAAGATCGCAGTAGGTTCCAATTTTGAAGGAAATAAAGCGGGTTGCATTTGTAGTGGATCTGTAGCAGTAGCAAATGCTCATGATGCAGGACCAGCATATTGTGTTGGTTATTGTGGCAATAATGGAACAGTAACTAGAAATGCAAACGCTAATCTGGCACGAACATCATAACAAGGAAAGGAAGATAAAGCATGAAATTAGTAAAAACAAAAACAATGAAAACAGGATCGCATTTTGAAGGAAGTAAAGCAGGTTGTATTTGCAGTGGAACTGTAGCAGTGGCAAATGCTCATAATGCAGGACCAGCATATTGTGTTGGTTATTGTGGCAGTAATGGAACAGTAACCCGAAATGCGAATGCAAATCTTGCACGAACAGCATAGAGATGTATTTACATATCAAATAGAATAATAAAGAATAAGGAGGCTGTTAAGTCTTCTTATTTTTTTATTCAAAAGTGTTGTTAAGATAGATTGAAAAATAAATAACTAAGACTTCCCATACCCCAAATGGGACTTGTTCCTTGAAAATTCAATATTTCAGCTAACAAAATAGCGATTTATGCCGCAGTAGCCAGTGGATGGAGTGCATTACGC
>NZ_JBQKED010000088.1:0-3830 GCF_052121495.1 Faecalimonas sp. LCP19S3_D12
GCAGAACTTCAACACCATGCTGGAAAAGACACAGACCGAGCAGACGGAGCTTAAAGCAAAAGTGTCCGAGGGCAGAAAGCGGCTGTCCGATGAAGTCCAGCTTGCCAATGATGCAAAACAATGGGTGGAAGCCATTCAGGAATACGCCAACATCACAGAGCTGGACGCAGCCACCCTTAACCGCTTAATCAAAGAAATCGTCGTGCATGAGCGCATTGACGAAGATAAAACAAGACACATTTCTATCGAAATTCATTTTAATCTCAAACCCATCCCGGAGGTGGAACAGGTCACTGCCTGACCTGTCCCGCCGGGACGGTTCTCTTAAAAACACCATATAGATTTTTTGTACGCCGCCGCCCGCCATCGAGCAGAGTTTTACACCTAATTGGGGATAAAACAGCTCATGGCGGGCGGCGGCGTTGCCCTTATCGGTATGGTACTGGTACCCCTGCTTTCCGGCTTGTTCGGATAAGCGCGGGGATAGCCTATGCAGAGCATACTTGACGCGATTAACGAATGGATAAAAGGTATCTTAATCGGAGCCATTAACGGTAATCTGTCAACTATGTTCGGGGACGTAAACGAAAAAGTAGGCACTATCGCAAACGAGGTAGGCAAGACCCCGCAAGGGTGGAACGAGGGCATTTTCTCCATGATACAAAGTCTGTCGGAAAATGTGATTGTCCCCATTGCGGGGCTTGTCATTACCTATGTCCTATGCTACGAGCTAATCAGCATGGTTATCGACAAGAACAATATGCACGACGTTGACACGTTCATGTTTTTCAAGTGGTTTTTCAAAGCGTTCGTTGCCGTTTTCTTGGTAACGCACACCTTTGATATTACAATGGCAGTCTTTGACATGGCGCAGCATATTGTTTCCGGCGCGGCGGGGGTTATCGGAGGCGATACGGCAATCGACGTTTCCGAAGCCCTCGCTTCCATGCAAGAGGGGCTTAACGATATGGAAATCCCCGAACTACTGTTGCTCATGCTTGAAACAAGCCTTGTGAGCTTGTGCATGAAAATCATGTCCGTACTGATAACGGTTATCCTCTACGGCAGAATGATAGAGATTTACGCCTATTGCTCTGTTTCGCCTATTCCATTCGCTACCATGACAAACCGGGAATGGGGGCAGATAGGCACCAATTACCTAAAAGGGCTGTTCGCGCTTGGTTTTCAAGGCTTTCTGATTATGATATGCGTCGGCATTTACGCTGTCCTTGTAAACGACATGATAATCGCCGACAACTTACACAGCGCGATATTTTCCCTTGCAGCCTATACGGTAATCCTCTGTTTTTCCCTGTTCAAATCCGGCGCACTTGCAAAACAGATTTTTTCCGCACACTAAGCGGGCATATCCGCAGAAAGGAGGTTTTCAATGGCGTATGTACCCGTACCGAAAGACTTATCCAAAGTCAAGACAAAGGTTGCGTTCAACCTTACCAAACGGCAGATTATTTGTCTTGGGGCGGCTCTCCTTGTGGGATTGCCGCTTTTCTTTCTGCTCAAAGACAACGCGGGGACGACGGTTGCAGCGTTCGTGATGATACTTGTCATGCTGCCCTGCTTCCTCTTTGCCATGTATGAAAAGCATGGACAGCCCCTTGAAGTCTTGGTAAAACACATCATTCAGACTAAATTTGTCCGTCCAAAGGAACGCCCTTACAGGACGGAAAACCTATATGCCGTTTTACAGCGGCAGCGAAATTTAGAAAAGGAGGTATCAGCGATTGTCAAAGGCAACACGCAGACAGGCGCAGGACGCGGCAAGAAAAAAAGAAAAACGCAAGCTGTCCCGCGCAGAAAAGAAACAGATTGAAGCCCTCATAAGAAATGCAAAGGGCGACGGCAAAGCGCACACCGCGCAGCAGTCTATCCCGTACCTTGCCATGTACCCGGACGGTATCTGCAAGGTAACGGATAAGAAATATTCAAAGAGTATCGCATTTGAAGATATAAACTATCAGCTTGCGGGCAGCGACGACAAGACCGCCATTTTTGAAAACTGGTGCGACTTCTTAAACTACTTTGACGCTTCCGTATCGGTGCAGCTCTCTTTCATCAATCAAGGGGCGCAGCGGGAACAGGCAGAACAGGCTATCCATATCCCGGAGCAGGACGACGCTTTCAACTCTATCCGAAACGAATATACGGATATGCTGAAAAATCAGCTTGCAAAGGGAAACAACGGGCTTGTAAAGCAGAAGTACATCACCTTTTCCATAGAAGCCGACAACTTGGCGGCGGCAAAATCCCGCCTTGCCCGTTTGGAAACCGATATACTCAACAACTTTAAAGTGCTTGGAGTATCGGCACACCCCTTAAACGGTGCGGAACGCTTAAAGGTGCTGCATGGGGTATTCCACCCGGAGGGCGAACCGTTCTCCTTTGATTGGGCTTGGCTTGCCCCGTCCGGGCTTAGTACAAAAGACTTTATCGCCCCGTCCTCATTCCGTTTCGGCGAGGGCAGATATTTCCGCATGGGGCGTAAAATCGGTGCGGTATCGTTTCTTGAAATCCTTGCCCCGGAGCTGAACGACCGTATCTTAGCGGATATGCTGGATTTGGAAACGGGGGTAATCGTCAATCTTCATATCCGCAGTATCGACCAAAGCGAAGCAATCAAGACCATTAAGCGGAAAATCACAGACCTTGACAAGATGAAGATTGAAGAACAGAAAAAGGCGGTACGCAGCGGTTATGACATGGACATCATTCCGTCCGACCTTGCTACCTACGGCGGCGAAGCAAAGAACTTGTTGCAGGATTTACAAAGCCGCAACGAGCGAATGTTTCTGCTCACGTTCCTTGTGGTGAACCTGACAGACACCAAACGGAAACTGGAAAATGACATTTTCGCGGCGGCGGGCATTGCACAGAAATACAACTGCGCTTTGACCCGCCTTGACTATCAGCAGGAGGACGGGCTGATGAGCAGCGTCCCTCTTGGGGAAAACCGCATTGCCATTGAAAGGGGGCTGACGACAAGCAGCACCGCAATCTTTATCCCCTTTATCACGCAGGAACTTTTTCAAACGGGGGAAGCCCTCTACTACGGCTTGAACGCCCTTTCAAACAACATGATACTCTGCGACCGCAAGCAGCTTAAAAACCCCAACGGGCTTATCTTGGGTACGCCGGGAAGCGGCAAGTCTTTTTCTGCAAAACGGGAAATCGTCAACGCTTTTCTCATTACCACAGATACGATTTACGTTTCAGACCCGGAGTGCGAATATGCCCCCGTTGTCAATCGTCTGCATGGACAGGTTATCAACCTTTCCCCGAACAGTACGCAGTACATTAACCCTATGGACATAAACCTCAATTACAGCGAGGACGACAACCCCCTTGCCTTGAAATCCGACTTTCTCCTTTCCCTATGCGAGCTTGTTATCGGCGGCAAGGAGGGCTTGCAGCCTGTTGATAAGACGGTCATTGACCGGGCTGTAAGGAATGTGTACCGTCCGTTCCTTGCCGACCCCGACCCGGCAAAAATGCCTATCTTGGGCGACCTTTACGACGAGCTTTTGAAACAGCCGGAGCCGGAAGCCGCCCGCATTGCGGCGGCGTTGGAGCTATATGTTTCGGGCAGTCTGAACGTCTTTAATCACCGTACCAATGTGGAACTGAATAACCGCCTTGTCTGCTTTGATATTAAACAGCTTGGGAAGCAGCTCAAAAAGTTAGGTATGCTCATTGTGCAAGACGTGCGCTTTGTTTCTTGTTAATCTCCATAGAAATATGGAACAAAGCAAGACAGATTTCTAATGAAATCTGAACTCTATATTCGATTTGACAGGGGAAGTTCCTGTCTGACC
>NZ_JBQKED010000089.1:0-3553 GCF_052121495.1 Faecalimonas sp. LCP19S3_D12
TTTTCTTTTAGAATCTAATCATATTTTGGACACATTTTTCTTTTATACTTAGAGTCAGATAGTTGATAGAACAACTATCTCCCCCCTCATAAAGTAATCATCTTCAGATTTCTGAAGATGTACACTTTACTCTCATTCCTTTAGATAACTATAAAACAACGAAACCCGTTAGCCCTTGTGGTTAGCGGGTTTTCGCTGTTTAGGGCTGTGTCCGTTCTGCCCCGTGGACAGTTTTGGGACAGTTCTTTTTCTAAAGAAATGTTGCACTTATCCTTTTTCTTTTCCATTGTTTCTGTTCTGATTATATGATTTCCTTATATAAACTCTGTAATTTATCCATTTCCGTTTTTGCTTTATCGTCCGTGACGTGCGTATACAAATCCAGTGTGATTGCTATGGAGTAATGTCCGAGGAATCCTTGTACTACCTTTGCGTCAATCCCGGCTTCAAAACACCTTGTGGCAAATGTATGACGTAAAGCATGAGGATAGAAATGCGGAATCGGTATATACTCTGCCTTGTTTTTCTCTGCCTGCTTTTTCCGTTCCTTATTGATAGATTTTTCTATCCAGTCCAATGTCACTTGAAAGGTGTGTTCTGTAATCGGTTTCCCGTTCTTTCCAACAAATACAAGATTTTCAAATCCCTCTAACGGTTTCCATTCACTGGCTGACAACTGCATTTCTTTCAACTGAATCCGCTGACGTTTTAAAGCTTTATATACACTGTCCTGCATAGGAATCGTCCGTATACTGTTCTTCGTCTTTGGTGTCTGGTACTTGAATACATACTTTTTCGTTTCCTTATCTTTGATATGCACCAATGTCTTATTTACAGAGATTTCCCGTTTCCGAAAGTCCACATCATCCCATGTAAGCCCAAGTAATTCTCCGCCACGCATCCCTGTACCGAGTGCCACTTGTATAAGATTCCCGTGTATTCTCCCTTTTGCATGTTCCAATACTTCCCGTTGTTCTTCCACAGTCAGCACCCTTATCGGTTTTGTCTTTGTTTTGGGAACTTCTACCCCTGCACATGGGTTGAATGTAAGAATCCTATTATGTACCGCATATTTAAACATTGCATTGAGGATATTGTACACATCCCGTATGGTCTTTGTGCTGTAATCATCATCCGCCATATTCTGAAGCAGACGTTCCAAAATAATCGGATTGAAATCTGCCACACGCTGCTTTCCTATCTGTTTCTTTATATAGCGTCTGTAAAAATCATCATAACGCACTTGTGTACTCTCTTTGATAGTCCGTTTCTTATGGGTATTCAGCCAGATATCAAACCATGTATCCAGAGTGATATTATCGCCCTTTCCTTTCAACCCATGCTTGACTTCATAGCGTAAATCTTCCATTTCTTCTATCAGCTTTTTCAAGTCTGTATTATCTCTTGTATAAATTTCGCCTTTATATTGAAAACGTCCCCGAAAACTTCCATTTTTCCTCTGTACGATTCCATCCGGCAACGTATTTCCTTTTAAGTCCTTGCCCAATCTGCACGCTCCTTTCCGTGCAAGGACTATCAGAACTGGTCTGACAGTATTATATGCTTATCTGTGTTTATACTGCAATTACTTCATATTTATTTTTCAGATTATGCCCCTCGTTTTTCTTCAAAAACTCGTCTAAAACCTCAGAACGTATAAGAATCTTATTTCCAATCCTTATGACCGGAATCTTCTGCCATGCTATCAGCTTTCGCAGATTGTTTCTTCCAATTCCCGTATATTCTGACGCTTCATTTACTGTAAGGGCTTTCTTTGTCTGTATCGTGTTCTGTGTATGTTCTGTCAAAGATTCTCCTTTCTTCTTCCCTCAAAAGGAAAGATTTTTTATAGTCCTCATATATCCGTTGATGTTCTTCGTTCATCTGCCCCCGTTCTATTAACTGGCGGATATAATCTCTGTTATCCAGTTTTCCGATTTTATCCATTAGTTTTAAAGAGGGCGAAACTGCTACGTTCAACCACCGCCATGTTCGTTCCAGTGTTTTTTTCTCTGGATTCATAGTCAGTTTTATCTTCCCTATGCCCTGCATGAGTTCTTCCCACGGCGGATAAGTGGGATAGAGCCGTTTTCTTGTAATCATACTGTTTTCCGGCTTCTGCAAAAACCTTACTTTCTCGTTTAACACGGACAATGCAATCCGTGCCACATCCCTGTCTTTCAGAAGCTCTTCCACTAATCTGACTGCTCTTTTATGCCGGAATCGGAGTTCATATCTGTTCCAGTCCGGGTCGAGTTCTTTTCCGAACTTTTCTGCCTGCTCATGTCCCTTTTCATAGAATGTAATCCGAAAATCACTGTGTTTACTTCCGAGATAGAGCGTTTTCCCTTGTGCTTCTATTTCATCCTCTTTCAGCTTATCAGAACGATTCTCTGATGTATCACGCAACTGACTGGATATCAGCCCCTCGTTTTTCAGACGAATCAATTCCGGGATAGACAGATAAGGCTTTCTATCATCAATCGCCAAGTCTATCCTCGGAAAATTCACCGGGTATCTGCAAACTCTCTCCAGAAAATCAAACCACGTTTCCTTATTCATCATAAGGAAATTTTCATAATTCCTGCATCCCGAACCGCTCATAAGAATCTGGAATCCCTCGTACTGTGCATTTCCTGTCGGTTTCAGAATCTTGATATTGTCAAATCTTGCTATCAGTTCATGTCCGGCAATCCCTTTTTCCTTACCATGCAGTTCCATAAAACTCAGTGGAATCCGCAGGATATCTTCTATAATCGTGAACACATCTACTTCTTTAACGGTAATCTGACACCAGTCAATCAGTGCTGTCAAATCTTCTTTCTGACGAGTTACCCCCCTGTTAGTATAGGGGGGTTCTGAAATTTTCATTACTTCCGTTATTATCATCCCTGCCTTTCGTAGTCTGCCGTGGCTTTCGCCACGTTCCCGGAACTTCCTCTGCTCCCTTTGCTCCTTTCACACTGTACGGAGCAGTCCGCAGAGAATGTCCGGGAACAGCCTTTACACGTTTCCTTTTCCGGCAACAGCATGGATATCCTTACAAGTGATTCTGTCCACCAATACCGGGAAGTTTCCTCTCTGCACATAAGGGGCATATACCGCTTCTTCCAGTTCTACCACTGTGTAAGGCTCTACCTTTGGAAGTTCTGTTGCTTCCAGACGGATATCTACGCTGTTTCCAAGTTTCATGCTTCCGAGATGAAGTTTCAATGCTTCCACTTCCTCGGTTTTCTTCCGGGTTTCCTTATCATACTTGTAGCAGTAGTCTGCTCCCATATAACGGAGTTCCCCGAACGCTTCTTTGACCTGTTCCTTTGTCAATGTAATCTGCATCCTGCATTTCTCCTTTTCTGAAATCATGGTGAATAAGTATCTGGTAAGTGTGACAAGTCCTTTTCATATCCACATTTATATTTATTTCATTACTTTTCTCCTTACCTCTTAACCTCATCATAGACCTGCTTTTTCTTCTTGTCAACAATTATTTTACTTTTTTCCTTACTTTTTTTATTTTCATTTCAGACACTTATTTATATCTTTTTATAACTTA
>NZ_JBQKED010000090.1:0-3477 GCF_052121495.1 Faecalimonas sp. LCP19S3_D12
ATACCGAGTTCCCTACAAAAAGAATTATAAAGAAAAAAAGCCGGGTAGAAAACTGTTTTCATAACGTTTTGTGCCTGAGCAAAGCGAAAGGAATGGATATAAAAATGAAAATATAAATACAGCGTGCCGAGTTTTTAAATAATCAAGGAAAGAATTTTTGTCATTAGTGTATAGAAAAACCACCCTAAGTCGTGACGGACAAGGGTGGTTTTTCAAATTTCATTATTGGTCAACAACTTTGACGGTTGTTCTTTTGGTATCTTTAATATAGAACATCTCAATAGATTATGCAAGGTTATACTTCAAATGATGTTGACAAAAGAGTGATTTTTTGATAGCTTAAATTTATTCAAAGGCAGTTCTTGCCTTAGAAATAACAAGTCTTTACCAAAGTCGTGCGTTTCGCACTTATCTCAATTTAAGAAAGGAAAATTTTATATGGGGAAAAATGATGTTAGGATTAGTGGGTGGCTATCTGAAAAAGAGCGTTTTGCAGATTTATATAATCCAGCACTTTTTCATGGGAAACCTATTTTTACAGCAGATACTTTAGAAAAAATGGATACAAGGCAAAATTTGTCTTTCCAATCAAACAATGGAAAAGAGGTTTTAGTGCAGCGATTTCACGATATTTGTATGAAATCAACTTTAGGAGCAAAGTTAATACTTCTAACATGCGAAAACCAAGATGAGATTCATTATGCGATGCCTGTTCGTGGTATGCTTTATGATGCATTAGATTATACAGATCAGATTCGACAAATCTCGCAAGGCAATAAAAAGAAAAAGAACTATCATAATTCTGCAGAATTTCTTTCGGGATTTACAAAAAACGATAAACTTGTGCCTGTAATTTCTTTGGTTTTTTATTATGGAGATGAGGAATGGGATGGAAGTCTTGACATTCATAGCCTTTTAGATTTGTCAAATGAAGAAAAAGATACTTTTGGGAAGTATTTACCAAATTACAAAATTAATTTAGTAGATGCAAAAAAATTGGCAAAAGAAAATTGCTTGAACTCAGATTTACAGTATGTATTAGGTATGTTAGAATATAAAAAAGAGAAAGAAAAACTGTTACTTTATATGAACGGACACAAAGAATATTTCGAGCATATGGATATGGAAAGTTACCTTGTTGCACGTATGTTGTTAGGCTCGGAAAAACAGTTGAAGGAATATCAAAAGAAGGAGGAAGTTGATATGTGTAAAGCGTTGGATGATTTGTATCAGGATGGAGTGGAGAACGGCGAAAAACGTTATAGTCAGTTGATTTTAAAATTGTTGGAATTGGGATTGACAGAATTGCTTGTTAAGGCGGCGAGTGATTCGGACTATAGAGATTCCTTGTATATGAAATACAACATAAAATAAAAAGTAATAGAGATACCGTGACCTCTATTACTTTTTCATCTTATAAGACTTCTGCGCTAATCTCTTTTTTCAAAAAGAATCTTTGAACCATCTGATCCCATGCTTCCTCCAAAGACTTATCCAAAGTGAACAGTCTCATGGAAGTTCCGGTGACGCAGGTAAGATTCTGACCATCATATTTTAGATTGAGATACAATCCCTGCACATCTTGTGGCTGGAAATTCAGTTCCTGCTGTTTCAGTAATCTTTCAATATTCGCCTCTGACAGTCCGAATACAAAGCGAAAACTAAGGGGAGTTTTTTTCCCCTTGATCAAAGAAAATGCGTACTCTCTAATATCTTTCCACAAAGAATAATCTCGGGAAGGAGCCAGGTCTTTCTCAAAAAAATCTTTTTTGAGAAATCCATTAATGGAAAATGTATTATAGGTGACAATTTCTCCTTCTATGAATAAAAATGAGTCGAAGGTGTCCGATAATAACAGCTTGGACATACATTCTTTTACTTCCGGCAATTTTAATGCAATCATGCGATCCTCTCCTTTTCATTCTTTTTCAAGAAATATATTCCGGCAATCAGTGTAATGAATTCAGCAAGCGGTACAGATATCCAGATTCCAATGACTCCGATAAGCGGAGGCAGCACAAATACAAAGATAATTGCAAGTACACACCCTCTGGAAAGACAGAGGAACAATGAAAGCTGTGGTTTTACTGTAGATTGAAAATAACCAATGATAAACATATTCAATCCGATTACAAAGAATCCAACAAAATAAATACGAATTGCAGTGGATGAAAGGGAAAGTATTTGTTCATTTGGATTCATAAAAATATAAGTAAACAAATTTGGCACGATCAATCCTAAAACAGCCGGAACGGAGCAGATGATAAATGCCGTTTTCAGTCCCAGTTTTTTTACAGTCTCAATACGATCAATAAGCCCTGCACCATGATTGGTTGAGATGATCGGCTGAGAAGCCTGGTTGATTCCGTTACACAGGCAGATGACTACAATAGCGGTATTTGTAATGACACCATACATGCTCACACCGATATCACCAATATATTTTAAAATCTGTAAGTTGAAAACAAACATTACAATTCCGGATGAGACTTCCACAAGAAAGCTTGTAAATCCGTTTTTGTAGATATTCGTGATGAATACAGGTGAAAATTTCTTTAAGCTAAAATGCAGTCCGTTTGACTTAGAGCGAAAATGGAACAGCAAAATAACAGTTGTAAGTACGGATCCAAGCACACTTGCAATTGCTGCTCCTGCCATGCCCATTTTACAAGGAAATACAAAAACAATATCTAAAACAACATTCAGGACACCGCCGGATACAACGGCAATCATGGAAAGTTTTGGTGCACCATCATTTCTTACAAAGGTCTGTAAAAAAGTGGAGAATGCAAAAAAGCTAAGTCCCCAGATCACGTACGGCGCGTAATTGAGTACATAAGGCATTGTCACATCTGTTGCGCCAAGAAAACGTGCAATCGGTTCCATGAAATTTAAAAATAGGATCATGTATAAAATACAGGTGATGGCATTCAAAAGTACTGCGACAGAAAAATAACAGTTTCCGGTCTGAGTATCGCCTTTTCCGCGGGCGATCGACATTAAGACAGAACCGCCGACACCAAATAAAAGTCCGGTGCCAAAGAAAATATTAAACAGCGGGAGGATGATATTTAATGCAGCCATAGCATCAATGCCAATTCCTTTCCCGATAATAATTGTGTCAGCAAGTACATAAATAGACGTTACCATCGTTCCGCAGATAGAAGGAATGAGGTAACGAAAGAATAATTTTCGTACTGGCTCGGTTGTAAGTGTGTTTGTCAGCATAAAAAATCTCCTTTAAATAAAATCCAATAATGGTATTATAGCAGATACGTTGACTTTTGGAAACCAAAACAGTATCATGAAAGTTAAACAGCAATAAAAGGAGTAAAAAGCATGCAACAGACAAACTATATAGATAACTTACTAACTAAGACTTCCCATACCCCAAATGGGACTTGTTCCTTGAAAATTCAATATTTCAGCTAACAAAATAGCGATTTATGCCGCAGTAGCCAGTGGATGGAGTGCATT
>NZ_JBQKED010000091.1:0-2738 GCF_052121495.1 Faecalimonas sp. LCP19S3_D12
GTGCGCTTTGTTTCTTGTTAATCTCCATAGAAATATGGAACAAAGCAAGACAGATTTCTAATGAAATCTGAACTCTATATTCGATTTGACAGGGGAAGTTCCTGTCTGACCCGGTGTGACGGGTTACAAAAATTCTAATCTCCGACGTGCATTTCATTGTGACAGGTGAATTGTACGAAGCTCGGTGAAAAGCGGGGAAGAAGCTTGAGACAGCTTGGATAACCGCAAGAAGCTATAAATTAGTCATGTCCAGTATATTTTGTTGCAATCGACAAAAGTCCTGAGTGTAAGGCTCGTAAACGATGGGATGATAACACAGCCATCCTCCCCATGTGGGGTGCTGTCGCCGTTGAAATATGTCTTGGTGGAAAACGGCAGAAAACCGGAATGGTCGAATGTCACTGGCAATCAATCACACAAGCCAGTGATGGCAGCCGGGTCAGAGGGACGGGCTAAAACTAAATGTAAAGCTAGAATATAGGGAACAAAGGAACCGTGGACGGCGCTCCGGTACATGCCGGTGCAAGTAAGGTGTCACCCTTGCCGCACAGGTAGGAAATGACCTGTTAATCCACGGGGCATCAGCCCGTAGTAGTGATGAAGCTCCTGTAATGGGAGTGGAGCGAAGGGGCATAGTCAATATGGATTCGTATGTGAACAGAAAGTCGAGGAAGCCGTAGGCAAACCTGACTAAAACCAGAAACACAACCTCGGAAGGAGGTGGTGCGTATGGCACAACAATTCGACTGCCCAAAAACTGAAACTGAATTACGCACTTTGTTAGACGAATTGTATCAACAAAGCAGGAAAGCCAGACAGGAAGGAAAATACCCTGCCTTCAAAGGCTTACTGGAAATTATGTCAGCAGAAACAACGATTGTGACTGCAATTCACAATATCAAGAGCAATCATGGGAGTGATACTCCCGGTGTCGATAACAAGACTATGCGGCGGGAATATCTGCAAAAACCCTACCGATGGGTTATTAACGACATCCAGAGAGCTTTTGAAAAGTTTGAAGCACAGAAAATACGCAGGAAATATATTGACAAACCGGGGAAAAAGGAAAAGCGTCCGTTAGGTATTCCTACAATACGGGACCGCATTGTACAGGAATGTATGCGTATCGTGTTGGAACCCATTGTAGAAGCGCTATTCTTTGAACATTCTTATGGTTTCCGCCCAATGAGGGATACGGCAATGGCGCTGGAAAGACTGAATTTCATCACTTTCCACACAGGTTATTACTGGTTTGTGGAAGGAGACATCAGTAAATGTTTCGACTATATCGACCACGCTATACTTCTTCGCAGACTATATCATTTGGGAATTAAAGACCGGCGTGTGCTTCAAATCATCAAACAAATGCTGAAAGCAGGCGTTCTTGATGAATGTGAAGTAAATGAAGAAGGCACTATGCAGGGCGGGATTATCAGCCCTCTGCTTGCAAATGTCTATCTCGACATTATGGATGAATGGGTAACAAAACAGTGGGAATTGAAAAACACCACCCACAAATACAATCAGGATTCCGCAAAAAGAAGGGCATTGAAAAAGACCAGACTGGTGCCGGGATTCCTAGTGAGGTATGCCGACGATTTTGTAATTATTACAGATAGCCGGGAACATGCTGAATTTTGGAAATCATCGTTAAAGGAATTTCTGGAAACAGAGATGAAGCTGACATTATCCAAAGAGAAAACACTGATTACGGATGTAAGAAAGAAACACGCCACATTTCTCGGATACGAGTTTAAGGTAGTAAAGGGGAAAGGCGAACATGGTTATGTTACCAGAACACAGCCGGACAGAGAAAGACTGAAACGCAAAGTTGATGTGATAGCGGATAATATTAAGAAAATCCCACGGGATACAAGCCGTGAAAAGCTGATTGATGAAATCAATCGGATTAACAGCCAGATACGAGGGGTCATCCAGTATTATCAATGCTGCACATGGGTTAGCGTGAGCATGGACAAATATGGCAGAAAGATACAACTTGCAGCGAGCCGCCGGCTCAAACAGTATAAAGGGAAATGGATTCGAGCCCAAGATACGCAGAACCTTCCCCGAATACACCAGAATTACAGGCAAAAGATACCTTCTGTCAAATACCGTGACATCTATGTTGGAGTTACATCGCTCACGTTCTGTAACTGGCAGGAAACGAGAGGGAAAAATCCAAAAGAAACGCCCTATACTGCCGAAGGACGGGAAATCAATTTCAGGCGCACTAAGAAGAAACGCATACAAGCCAGATTGGATGATGTGTATTCAGAAAATGCGTCAATCGCTGTCTTAAAGGGTAAATGGGGCTATCTGAACAATTTTGAGTTTGTCATGAATAAGGCATACGCCCTGAACCGTGACCGGCTCAAATGCAGGGTTTGCGGAAAATGGTTGATAGACCATGCTCCATACACCCATAGAATTAACCCATATCTTCCGCTGGATAAAGTAAACCGTGTCAACAACCTTATATCAGTACACAAGAAATGCTCTATGGCGATTAACACGCCGGGCATGGACATCAGTGATTATGAAAAACAAGTGCAAAAGAAGATTTTAAGTTATAGGGAAAAACTGGTAGTTTCACATACACGCAACAACTAATCCGTATTGATGGAGCGCCGTGTGCGACGAAAGCCGCACGCACGGTGCGACGTGGGGGAAAATCCGTCCTGACTACCATATCGGGAGATATGGCAAAAGCGGCGGATTACCTATCACAATCAGGT
>NZ_JBQKED010000092.1:0-2661 GCF_052121495.1 Faecalimonas sp. LCP19S3_D12
TTTTCGACAATTCCATTATACCAAAGGAACGTATTTATGCCTTTTTAATTGGCTGAAATATTGAATTTTCAAGGTTAATCACACCTTATTGGTGTGGGAAGTTTGAGTTATTAAATCTTCCAAACACAAAACGGATATGCTTTCAATAACATATCCGCTTCTAATGTCTTCAATCAATAAGAAATAATTCCCCTGTATTTCTTTCATGTTCCATAATATTAATTATTCTAATTCCTACACCATGACCTCTAATTCCACTAGTATAAAGACATATTGACATTCTTTTGAAACCAGAGTAGTTATTTGTTTTCTATCCACTGTATAGTTCTTTCAACAATTGCCTTCTTCTGTTCAAAATGTAAATAGTGAGAACCTTCTAGCAAAATTACTTCTCCATTTTCTTTATCTGCTATAATATCCCTATGTAGTTGTTCCCACTGTGGCATAGTCTTGCAATTCTCTTTTGAAACAAATTCCAATACTGGTATTTCTTTCGGAATTTTCATATCTTCTACTACTTCCATATTCTTTTCAAGACTCTTCATCTCTGCCATAACCGTTGCGTTATATCCTTTATCCAGTGTTAATATACGGAAAAGATCCAGTTCCTTCTCTGAATATGGATATCTGAAATCTGCATAAACAATTTTTTTCGGATTGTTTATAGAAATAAGTCTTGTAATCCCAGTTATATTTATTGTTTTTTGAATATATGCAGACATTTGGTTAATAAACTGAATGCTTACCGGAAAGGGATTGTTCTCTTTCTTTGTCATTTTCGGAACAGATGGATCAATTCCTATAATCCCCCTGATTTCTTCAGGATATATCTGGCTCCAATATAAACTATATAATCCTGATATGGAATGACCCATAAGATAATACTCTTCTTCACCCAAATTCTTTACGCATTCATGCAATTCTTCTACAATATTTTCAATTGTCCGTTCACGCTTTGTTCCATCAGATAATCCATATCCAAGGGGCTCAACCGTAATCACCTTGTACTTTTTAGATAACTCATTTGCTAAAGGTCTGAATTCTAAAATAGGGGATGGTTCTCCCAAACCTGGCAGCAAGATAATCGGCGGACCGTCATGCTCCTCTCCTACAATCTCCACAACCATACTTTTTCCGTCTATTTGCACGCTGTTACCATACGCATTTTTCGTTTTGGATTCATCTATTTTCTTACAAATAGTATTCCATATAATCCCTAATAAAATAATTATAATGATAATACCTATAATCCATTTTATAACGATCCATATTTTTTTCTTTCTCTTCATTTAAAAATTCAAACTCCCTCCCGTAATGGTAATTGTTCCGGCAGATTTATTGGTTACATAAAATTTATAATATCCCGTACTTCCAATTGTAAATGTGGTACTATGATTTTTCCCTGTTCCACTGTACTTTTTCATTTTCACACCACTTAGATTTTTATACCCTAACTCTACACTTCCTGATGTTTTCAGATTAATTGAAAAGCTGATTTTAGCCCCGCCCGGAACATAAAATGCCTGGCCATCATTGTCGATAATATTAACCGTTTCCCCTGCACTCAATGTTGTGCTGGATATCCCCATTCTTGTATTTGGTTGATATATAACATTTTGCTGCTCCTGTGCTGCCTGTACCGGAACATTACTTGTCATCATACATGATAGAGTTATTACCACTATCATCTTTTTTAAGTTTTTCATTGTCTTCTATCTCCTTTACTATGTGATAATTCAGGATAATGCGATCACTGGATATATTTTTAAAATATGGAAAATATTCTTTCCGCTCTCCTCCTTTCAGCCAGACTTCAGATTCTTCTGCCTCAATAATATCCAGTTTAAATGGCTTTCCATTTTCTATATATCCTATTTCAAATGTATGTCCAGCTTGATTTCCCATGTTTTCCTGGCTAACACTTATTTTAACCATTTCATTATCCTCTAAAAAAATTCCGTTTCCATTTTCCTGTATAATCAGCATTGTTCCATTTTCCAAATATATTAGCTGATTTCCCTTATAAAACTCTGTATCTATTTCTAAAATATGCTTTGCAATAGGAATCCCTTCTTGATACAGATAAGCGTTATCAATCAATTCTGTTTGAATATCTATTTCTATATTTCCTTTTTCTGTATCTTTTTCATAAAAGGTATGTTCTTTTTCTAGGCTTTCTGTTTTCTCTACTTTCCCGCCTGGAGACAAAATAGTTTTTGCCAGGACAATACCGCCAGTTACCAAACATATACTACCGGCTGCTGTCACTGCTTTTAAAAAATAAGAATATTTTTTTCTGCGAATAATCTTTTTATATACCTTGTCCTTAATGTCTGTAAGGTTACCGATATCCTCTTCTTCTTTTGTTATAATCTCAACCGAATTATCCAACATCTCACTAATTTTTATCTTCATAAACCTTATAGCCCTCCCTACGCAAAGCATTACGCAAAGTTTCTCTGCCTCTTCGAAGTCTGGTTTTTATGGTCTGCGGATTCATATTAAGTTGTAATGCAATTTCTTCTATCTTCAAATAATTGTAATAGTATACTATAAATGAGCAAATTTGAAAAATTGCACAAAACTACACTGCGAATTTCATAAATGAATCAAAATCATTACTTTCCTTTGCGCATTGAAAAAGATAACGATACTTTTCCA
>NZ_JBQKED010000093.1:0-2549 GCF_052121495.1 Faecalimonas sp. LCP19S3_D12
TGCACATTTCGGATAAACGGAGCCCCTTTCCCGCGTTAGCGGTGTAAGAGGCTCGCACCAGCGGTGCGTTATCCGTTTGTTGTTACTTGTTAATAGGTTCCATATCTCTCATGTTCTTACCATTCATCTCCAAACGGTAGGCTCCACTAAGCATGCGTGCAAGGCACGCCTCTGCATAAGTATGATCCTGAAACATGTCATACCAGGCAGGTACAGGGAACTGAGAGATTACAAGGATAGATTTATGTGGATCTCTGCTGTCGAATACCTCAAATAAGTTTCGGCACTTATTAACATCCATGTTCATCAATCCAAAATCGTCAACGACAAGAAGATCATAGCCAGCGAACAGATTCAGTTCTTCTTGATAAGTGTCGAGTTTTTCTGCTTTGGACAACTCATTTATCAACTGGCTAGCCTTCATGTACCGGACTGTCTTGAACTGCCGCAAGGCACAAATACAAAGTGCATTGGCAAGGTAGCTTTTACCGGAACTGGTTTTTCCTGTTATGACAAGATTTTTTCCCTGTTCAATCCATTCACATTTGGAAAGTTCCTCTATGGTGCGCACATCCAGCTGTCGCTCCGGATTATAAAGCGTTTCATCCAGATCAGCAGCGGGATATTTCAAGGTTGCCTTTTTGATAAAACGATTCAGTTTCTTGGAATAGCGCAGATTCCATTCAGCATCCACGATACGCTGTATTTTTTCTCTGAATGGAAGAAGTTCTGCATTGGGATCTGCAAACACTTCCTCCAATGCTTCTGCCATACCGGAGAACCGCATACTTTTAAGCTTACTGCAGATTTCATAGTCCTCTGTGGAAAGTTGGTTTTTATTTATCATCGATACTCCTCCTTCCCTCGTAAGTTACTATGTTCTGGAAGTGAGGATGTAGTCGGTATCGAATGATTGTCCTGCATGTTTTTCAGGAGCTTTTTGAAATAAGAATACCTACAGGCATTACTTTCCACGCATGTTTTTGCGATATCTTCCAGCAAAAGTCTGGATTGATTCTTACACATATGAAGAATGCCGTTACAACTGTTATAGGCTTGTTCTTCGTGCTGAGGTGTAAGAAGCACGGAATCAATAAGTTTACCCATATATGGACCGATACTCGAGGCCCATCGTCTGTAATAAGCGCCATCTTTAGAATTCACTTCTTTGTAGTATTGATGCTCTGGAGCCATGTGCTCCGGCTTGGTGATGTATTTGGGAAAGTCCTTGTAGGATCTTCTATGGGTACAAATCAGCTTGTTATTCCGGTCGCAGATTCGTACCTCTGCCATTGTAGCCTTAAGAATTGCAGGCTGATTGTAATACGTGTACAATACTGAATAATAGTGGTCATCATACAACAGATGGTAATTATTCGGTACACGGGCAAAGTATTTATAATCACACAGCGAGAAGGATTCACCGGCAAGTGGCTTCATCTGTGGTTTGTCATATCGAAGGAAACTTTCTATCTTGGAAAGGGACTGGGAGGTCCTTTTCTCGTTGTTGATGTCCGCTATTTTTTGCCGTACATCACGATTGATATCTTCGATACTGTAGTAAACTTTTTCTTTCAGGTCTTCCAACAGATGTGTCTCCAGAAACTGAACGTACTTCTCCACCGTTGGTTTTCCCTTCGGCTTGCGAGGAGGTGGTGGAAGGATTACTACATCGTAGAAATTCTCTAAGTCCTGATAGACACTATTGATTACCAGTTCATCCTTAGTATGCTTGGTGATTGCAGTTTTTAAGTTGTCTGGTACGAGATATTTAGGCACTGCACCATAGAACTCCAATGCATGAACAGTACCGGCAATGAAGTTGGGCAGTTTTTCATTCTCAAAGGCTTCCGCATAAATAAGGTTGCTTACTCCAACAGTTGTAACAAAAAAATGTACCTTTTTTATTTCACCAGTTGATGAATCCACAAGAATTTCTGGTTGATCACCGACCCAGTCGATGTAAACCTTTTCTCCTGGAATCCGTTCCACAACCATGCTGACAGCTTCCGAGCCGTAATGCTTTTCAACGAAGCGTTTAAAATACAGACAATACTGTGTGTATTGATAACCGGAAGGACAGTCCTTCTTGTATTTCAGCCACAGATAAAAGAGATTTGCTTTGCTTCCTGGCATAGTTAGCCGCTCATAGACGGCTTGGTAATCAGGCATAACGGAATCATCTTTTCGGCGGAGGTTTTCGGGTGGAAAGAATAGATGTTCCACTTCCTCTGCCGACATTTGTTTCAGCGTATCAAGATCTTTGCCGGATTCTTTGAAGCGGTTCATGATCAGAGTAATTGTGCTACAGCCAACTTTGTATCGGCTACGGCAATCATCATAGGATATGCCACGCTGACGCATATCTATGATTCCAAGAATTGTAGTACAGTTTTGCATAATTGTATGCTCCTTTCTCGTTTGTTTTTACCACGAGAAAACTATACCACAATAAGTCTCACACCGATGTTCCGAGCAGGTACACCGGTGGAACAATATGCTCACACCGTTTCAAGCGAAATATTCACACCGGTCGGACGAAATTTGCA
>NZ_JBQKED010000094.1:0-2522 GCF_052121495.1 Faecalimonas sp. LCP19S3_D12
TGCGTAATGCACTCCATCCACTGGCTACTGCGGCATAAATCGCTATTTTGTTAGCTGAAATATTGAATTTTCAAGGAACAAGTCCCATTTGGGGTATGGGAAGTCTTAGTAAATAATAATACTATACAGACTGAATAAAATAAAAGATAATCGGAAGATAGTGGGATTATTTTAAATATCGTAAATAACTTAGTCTGAAGATTGGAGGGAGGAAAGAGATAATTTTTGCTGGTAAATTTATGGATTAAAAGTTCTATACACTTTACGCAGTATGCAGATTTGACCGCAAGGATAGCAGAAATTCAGACCGACTGAGCGAAGCAGGAAAGCAGTCTGCTACTCTATGAAGCGGTGTGAAAGCGGCGGGCAGTATCAAGCTCCCCAACCTCGTCGCCATGCAGGAAGAATGCGGGAAGCTCCAAGCACAGAAAGAAGCCCTTTACGCCTATTATGGCAAACTGAAAACAAAAGTCAAAGAATATGACGTTATCAAGCAGAACATAGACAGCATTTTAAAGTAGAACAGAGAACCAAAACAGGAAAAGGAAGCAGAATGCGGATAATTATAGAGTTATTCATATTCCTGTGATATAATAGTTCATATTCGGATAGGATTTAGTGATATAAATTAGAATGTGACAGAGGTTTTATATAATGGAATATATTAAGGTTACGAACGAAAATATTGAAAAAGAGCATATATGTTGTGCGATTTCTAATAACAATGATATTCAAGTATCTTCAAAAAAAGCATGGTTGTCAGAAGGATTTGAAGATGGTTTAGTTTTTCTCAAAAGTATAAAAAGAGGTAAGTGTTTTATTGAATATATCCCTGCTGAAAATGCATGGAATCCAATTTCAGCAGATGGATATATGTATATTGATTGTTTATGGGTTGCAGGTTCGCTTAAAGGGCATGGTTATTCATCAGATTTATTAAACGCTTGTATTGAGGACAGTAAAAACAAAGGGAAAAAAGGATTGTGTATTTTAGCAGCGGCAAAGAAGAAACCATTTTTAGCTGACCCTAAATTTCTGAAGTATAAAGGATTTCAAGTTTGTGATGAAGCTGATAATGGTATTCAATTATGGTATTTACCGTTTGTAGAAAATAGCACATTGCCACAATTCAAAGAATGTGCGAAACATCCCCATACTGACGAAATGGGGTATGTTTTGTATTATACAAGTCAATGTCCGTTTAATGCGAAGTATGTTCCTGTAATTGAGGGAATTGCAAAAGAAAAAGCAATACAATTTAAAGCGATTCATTTACAGAGTAAAGAGGAGGCGCAAAACGCTCCGACAGCAATTACAACATATGCATTATTTTTAGATGGAAACTATATCACGAGTGAACAGATGAATGATAAGCGTTTTTTGAAATTATTGGAGAAGTAAAATTCAACATAGTAACGGTCTTTCTGAGAATACATCAACTGTGCTCAGGAACAGAGGTATTGATGGAAACAAAATCAGAAAGAATAGCAGAAATATCGGCGACAACGCCGGAGCCAGAGTTCACGTCTCTGTATCCCATGATAAATGCGGAAATGCTTATGCAATGCCATAAAGAATTAGATGATAGTAAAGTAGTAGGTATTGACCGAGTGACAAAAGTGGAGTATGAAGAGCATTTGGAAAAAACATAACAAATCTTGTAAGATGGTTAAAGAACAAGGCATACAAACCTTTGCCAGCTCTGAGGGTGTATATACCAAAGAGTAACTGGAAAATGAGACCGTTGGGGATTGCTTCTTACGAGAACAAGATTGTGCAGCTTGCAGCCAAGAAAATACTGGAAGCGATTTATGAACAGAGGTTTCTGAACTGTATGTAAGGTTTGGACCGAACTAATGCTTGTTTCTGGATACGAATATACTACTTTTGATCAGAAGAATTGAACAGTGATTCAGAGGAAAGTATCCATAATTGGATATGCCCTAGAGATCGTTGATAAGTTAGATGAAAAGATTACAGATAAAATGGATAAGATAAAAAAATTCTCCATTCTAATGGTAGTTGCAGCAATGGATATGGTGTACGGAGATGAAGAGATACCTATCTGTTATGTCTAAAAGACTTTTTTGAGAATTATAATAAGCAGGAAAAATACCTAGAATATTGTGGAAGAAATACAGACAAAGATGAAAATGTAAAAGGACGTTGGAAAATTTTTTCACAGGCGGTAGCGAAGTAAAAAACGATTATGCATTCATAAACTCTTTCTTAGTAAAAATTTATAACTAGATACAGCCACAACAAATACATGAAGGAATATTTGGTTAACAATATGCTCTGAGAGCAGATATTGTATGCGAAATATTGATTTTTGGGAGAAAACAAAAAAAATATATCTTATTGCAAGTTTGTTCATAGTTCGTTCATTCATGCGTATGTCGTGGATACAGCCACGACAAACGCATGAGTAAATAAATTGTGAACATCCCTTTTTTCTGATAAACTAAAGAGAAAAGAGGTGTTTCTTTATGAAAGAATTGTTAGAGTGGATGGAATATATT
>NZ_JBQKED010000095.1:0-2253 GCF_052121495.1 Faecalimonas sp. LCP19S3_D12
AGGTTTTTATATCTTCTAACGAGCGTCATCTTGTTCTCATGCCCGACTTTGTGCGGGCTATTTTCATTCATTGTTCCAACAAAAATCGGAATTTCCTATTATACAAAAAAGAATCCAGGTAATCTGTTTGCAATCTTTTTAAAGAATCATGAAAACTTGAGATGGTCTTTTCATATCCCTGATTACAATTATCCACTTTACTGTTCAGAAAAACAGTCTCTCTTTGGATATGATTTTCTTTCAACGCATCTCCCAATGCCTCCTCATTCTTATGCATCTGAGCTGTGTCAAATAATCTGTAGCCATATTGATATGCATTTCCAATTGCTTCGTTCATCTCAGCTCCCGCTTCCATCTTATAAACGCCAAGCCCAATCTCAGGGATTTCTACATGATTTACTAATTCCATATGAAACATCCTCCTGTTTTGTCATTCATTTAATCCTCAGACCATACAATCTTTCGGTCTTTAAAATAATATTCTCTGTCATGTTCATTCACTTTGCGAAGTATCTCACATGGCACCCCGACTGCCACTACATTGGACGGAATGTCTTTTGTCACCACGCTTCCTGCACCAATCACAACATTATCTCCAATCGTAATTCCCGGCACGATAATCGCCCCTGCTCCAATCCAGCAATTCTTTCCTATATGAACAGGCGCATTATATTGGTACCCCTGACTGCGCAGTTCTGGCAGAATCGGATGCCCTGCCGTAGCCACTGTGACATTCGGACCAAACATTGTATAATCGCCCACATAAATATGAGTGTCATCGACCAATGTCAAATTGAAATTGGCATAAATATTTTTCCCAAAATGTACATGTCCGCCACCAAAGTTAGAGTGAAATGGGGGTTCAATATAACAGCCCTCACCGATTTCCGCAAACATCTCTTTTAGCAACGCCGTCCTCTTCTCCTGCTCTAAAGGACGTGTCGCATTAAAATCATATAACCTCTCCAGTCTTTGTAACTGCTCATTCATAATCTCTTCATCATTTGGCAGATAAAGCTCTCCTGTATGCATCTTCTCTTTCATACTCATAACGCGTGCCTCCTTAAAATCTTTTTCTGATAAAATTTTAGCACTCATATTTAATTTCCACAAGTGACATCTTAACGAATTACCATGTTGTATTTTTTAAGTCATCAATCCACACTTGAATCGCCTTTGCCAATGTAATCTGCTGATGAAGAACCGCCATGCCTGTTGGCGGAATATTCTCTGCTTTTTCTTTTAACTTTAGGTTTTCTTCCAAATATTTCATGAGAATGTCCGTATTCTTTTCTATCACATCCAAACATTCTCGCTGCTCTTCTTTTGGCATATTTTCTAAATTTACAATCACTGCATTGAAATCTAAAAACATATGAATCAGCTTTTTGGAGAGTTCGTGCATCAATCTTTGAAACTCCTTCTCGCCACTTTCCGTTAAGGAATACATCGATTTTTCCGGCATATTCCCTTCCTTTTCAAGCCGACTTGAAATAAAACCTTTCTATTCCAATTGAATCACTTTTTATAAATAGACGGTGTGCTAATTTTTACCCATTTTGAAATATTCCGGTATTCCACCAGTTTTTGAATATCATACGCACTTAATAATTCCACTGCATAAACAATTAAAAATTGCCGAAGTTCAAATAAAATAAACTGATGATTACTTTTATATCAATGAAGGAATACAAGGCAGTCACATCAAAGCATTTGAAAAAGAAATTCAGAAAGAAGCACTTTACTTAAAGAACAGGCAAGAGGACTTGCAAGTCCTCTGCTGTATCATGGTACTATTGATTGTGTCCGTTCCGTCAAGGACTGCCCTACGGCGTATCGGCTTTGCCTTGTTCCTTGACCTCACTTCGTTTTCTCTATTTCTTGACATCACAAAAGCCTGCACGAATTTTCTTCAATCCGACAGGCTCTCATTCTTTCACATACTCTATCAATTCTTCTATTCCACAATCTAAGTAACTGCACGGTTTACAGATTAGTTGTGCGTCTAATCTCTGAAATTCATTTCTACAATAACGATTGAAATTAGACCTCGGTATATCCAATTCTTTACAAATGGTATTCTTACTAATCCCTTTTTCTTTCAGCAGTTCCTCTATGTGAAGTTCTAAATGTCCATATTAGTTGGTGCTAGAATATAAATAGTACAAGTCAAAATGAGAATTCCTTATAAGAAAAATCATGGTACAATGTAAGTATCGCACTGAAGGAGGATCTCATTATGGCAAAGCACTA
>NZ_JBQKED010000096.1:0-2150 GCF_052121495.1 Faecalimonas sp. LCP19S3_D12
TATACCGAGTTCCCTACAAGAAGAATTATAAAGAAAAAATAAGCTCAGGGAAACATTTTCATTACGTTTTGTGCCTGAGCGAAGCGAAAGGAATGGATATAACAATGAAAGCATTTGACACAAATTATAAGTTATTGGACGAAATGTACCAAGACGAATATTTTCCCAACTTCTTAGTGGACAAAATAGAGGATGAACTTCAAAAGGTCATTGACCTGTTGGAAAATGGCGAAATAGACACTGAAATTGTACAGGAGAAGTTGGACGAGGTAGTCTGTGCTATCAACGACTTACAAGATGAGTTTGATGAAAATGGCAGTGAAATCGAAACTGTTGCGCGTGATTGTATCGGAGAAACTGTTGGTTACATCTTAGAATGGTTTGACATTCCTATTGATATAGAGGAGGCTATTCGGGAAAGAGATTGGTAATTCACTAACTTCCTAGTTATCAGGAGTTGAGCAAGGTAGAAATCGAAAGTTAGTAGTATTGTTTATGGATGATACTAAGAAAATACTTTTAGCACAGAAAAAAATACAACTTAAGATAAAACAGAAGTGTAGAATGGGTTTTGGTGAAATGGCAGGTTGGATAGAGGACTACTCTGTTGCTCGTGCAAATGATATAAAATGGGATATTATTCAGTTCCGGGTATTTGCTCAAATTCTTTATATGGGAAAGATATATGAATGATATAACTTCGGAATTGACAGATATAAAAAGACGAGGAGAAAAATAAAAATGGATATAGCAGTAAAAAATGGATATAGCAGTATTTAAAGAGTTTCGTCAAAAATGCTCTGAAGAATTACCAAATGAAATTGACAAGATACTTCAAAATGCAAAAGGGGAAAAAGCCTGTGCCATTAGTTTTATCACTACTGACGACTTTTACGGTTTTTATATGTCATGGGATTACAGCACTGAGATAGATGAGTATTTTGAGTGGGAAAATGCAAGTTATCCAGATTTCTTATATCAGCCACTTGTTGATATTGTTGATGCTGACGAAGAAATTGACTTTTGCGAGCCATCCGATGAAAAATGGAATTTTGCCGAAACCCTGCTTTCTGTATTGGAAAAGAATATTAAGGAAATTCCAGAAGAAATATTTGAAAAGAATGGTTTTAGAAGAGAAGACATTCTATTTTTTGCTACAATGGGGGATGGCGATTATATTGAAGAAATGCTTGAAGCATCTATAAAAATGTTCAATTCCAAAAAAACTCTTGAAGCCTATGACTTGACAGAGTAACCGGAAAGTCGAACAGAGCGGAAAATCGGTATTGATAGGGAGGGAATAAACATGTATATTGAAAAGTATTGGGGTAATTACATTGGTGGTACAGATGACAGCTTGACCCTGTTGGATTATTTGATTGATAAGCAGAAACCAGAGATTACGTTAAGCGAAATATTTGCAGAGTGTGATGGACATATAGAAAGTATCTTAATTGGTTACTGAATAGTAAAACTATCTTTTCAAACATGGAATGCAAAAAACTGGTTCTTATTTACAATGATGTGGAAAATGCTTAAGTTTTGAGTATTCTTGCAAAGTCAGTTAAAATATTCGAAGTTGGAAAAGATGAAACGAAGCAAATCCGAATATCTAAAAATAATGCATATTATTGGAGCATTGAAGAAAGAATTAAAGAAGAATAGCACAATAGAAAATTCTAGTTTATCGAGCAGATAGCAAACCTAGCCGATCCAGTCAATAGCAAGTACACGGCTTTTCCACGACAAACGCATGAGTAAATAAATTGTGAACACCCTTTTTTCTGATAAACTAAAGAAAAAGGGGTGTTTCTTTATGCAAGAATTGTTAGAAAAAGAAAAGATTAAGAAAAAACGGTATGTAATTGGGTTGCATGCGTTTGTCGTGTGGAAAACCAGCGGAATTCTTGACATTAGAGGATGTATCATGTATAATATTGAAATTGTGAAAATAAAATTATTTATCAGAATTTTTAAGGCAGAATTTTCAAAATAGATATGCTCCAAAAAGGGGCGTAAAGGGGTAAGAAAGGAAGTATAAGATTGAAAATGAAAAGTAGAGGTTATCCATTACCTTAATCGTATCACAACAAAGCCATCTTACGGTGGCTGCTTTGAAAATTGAATATGTAGACAAAGTTACAGGTTAT
>NZ_JBQKED010000097.1:0-2139 GCF_052121495.1 Faecalimonas sp. LCP19S3_D12
TAAAGGAATGAGGGATTATCGGACTGGTTTATATCGTGTTACAAAGTGCTGTAAAGCCCGGAAATACGGGCTTTTTTAAAATTAACCGTTTCATAGTTTGTTATATTTAATTACATTGGGCTGTCCCAAAACTGTCCAAAGGACGGTAAAAAAGTTTGTTAGAGAAACTTAAAAATATAAAAAAAGCCCCATATTTTTAAAATAACAGAAAAAATAATTGAAAACAAGTCTTTTATTTTCGAAAATCGTACTATATATTAAATACATATAAAAGTATGCGCATTCTTTTTAAATCATCTATAAATTTTAAATTCCTCAAGAAAGGGGGAAAATCATGAAAAAGATTAAACGTTGTGTAGCAATTATTTTATCAATGGTTTTAGTATTTTCGATGTCAACGGTAGCTTTCGCTAGTGAAAAATATAATCGAAATGCCAATTCGGAGGGTACTTGCAGTAAAGAAGAGGTTGACTTATCCAATGGTAGTTATACTATAATTTATGAAGATGGAGAGTTATATATAGTTCCTGCTCAAGAAACACGAATGGGTGGTGGAATTGGACACTGTACTGTAAAAAATAAGACTTTTTCATATTCAATGACAAGAAGTCAGGCAGAAGCGGCACTTAATGCAATAAATATGGGAGAGGGTGCAACTAAATCTTTAGGGACTTTACTCTTAGCTGTTTTAGGTGGAACTCCTGTTGGTGCAGCAATTGGACTTGGTATTTCTGTAATTCTTAATTTTATTGGTGGAGAGAGTGCTTACGTCAGTCATTTAAAATCATTCCTTAATTCGGGTAAATCCGTAGCATATTTTAAATTTGATACACATTGTGTGAATAGAGGAAATATGTATGGAGATCCAATGTATGATTATGTGGTAGATGATGTAAGAATAACTTATTAGAAATGAAAATGAAAAGAAACCATTGGGCATTATTAGTTTTTGTGTTAATAATAGTATTGCAGTGGATTGGATTAGGATGTCACGATGAAATAAGATTTATTCTTTTGGCAATTATATTAGTTCTAATTGTTTTATTTGCAATATTATTGCGGAAATAGCAAATGTGTTTATGTTCAGAAAGAATAGTGAGGTAAAGGAACAAGGCGAAGCCGATACGCCGTAGGGCAGTCCTTTACGGAACGGACACAGCCAATAGCACCATGATACATAAGAGGACTTGAAAGGTCACAAACCTTGCAAGTCCTCTTGTCTGTTCTATGGGTCATTTCTGGTCGGATTGCATTTTCCGATAGACCGCTTCTTTCGTGGCTTCTCGAAGAAAGTTCTCTTGTCTGATATATGCCAGATGTTTATTCTGGATATAAGCGTCTGATTCGCAATCATATTCGTAAGGGATAACCTGTGCTGTTCCCTGTTCCTCGTCAATTCCATAGACAATCACCTTAGAATCTCTCAATGCCAGTCCGAGTGTCAGAAAGCCGGAAGTGAAGTAATTATTGTTGTGTGGAACAGTTATGTTTTCCAGTGCATGAAAGAAGTATGTTACTTCTTCTGTCTGTTCATTCTCAAAAGCCGGAATGATATGTAAGATGTTGTTTGCTTTATCTGCATATGCCCGGCAGACCAGAACGGAAGAATCAGCCTTTTGTATGATACCGTCAAAATAATCGACGGAGTATACGGTAGGTTGATAGAAAATGGCGGTTTCTTTCGTTGTGAGGTTATGATAAGTCAGAAAGCCGTTCACAAGCCGGACAATCTCGATATCATCCCCGTAGGTAAAGCCTTTCTGCTCTAAAAGAGTATAAAAAGTTTTTGTAAATTCTTCCGGCAGTTCAATCCCCAGTTTTTCTGTAATGAGCATATCTACATATTCTTTGAATGAACCATACAGAAGTTCATTAAGCGTCATATTTCCCAACGTGGCAATCTGCTTCAAGCGTTTCTCATTGGGGAGATTCACTCCCTTTTCCCAACTGTTTACAGAGCCTTTCGGGGCATTGTCTATGATTTCCCCAAACTTCTGCATACTGTAACCGTATTTCTTGCGTATCTGTAAAATCCGTTTCCCTACAGCTTCTTTATTGACAAACATATGCACACCTCGTTTCTGTTCTCATCATAACACAAGATAAGGATAAATGTAAGGGTAAAATTATAATAAGTTA
>NZ_JBQKED010000098.1:0-1859 GCF_052121495.1 Faecalimonas sp. LCP19S3_D12
GTTGCATACACTGTAACAACAGTAATTGCAGGGGAAGTATATGAAAGATTATATCGAGGAGCGAGCAGTAGAAATCGCATATTATATTATTGAGAACCAGGCGACAGTGCGGCAGACCGCAAAAAAATTTGGAGTTAGTAAGAGTACCATACATAAAGATGTAACGGAACGGCTTTTGCAGATTAATCCAGGGCTTGCCAATCAGGCACGAAAGATCTTAGATCAAAATAAGTCAGAAAGACATATCAGGGGAGGTATGGCAACAAGAGAAAAGTATTTGCATCAGCATTAGAAGAATACGAATAGTAAGAGGAAATGCGGTTTAGAACACAGGGGGAACAAAAGATGAGGCGTTTTGTATATTTATTTGAATTGGATTCAGTGCGAAATTCGAAGAAAGAGATCCAGAAAGGTCAGCAGGCACTTTTTGAGGAGATTGTCAAAAAGGGAAATACGGTTGTGCTTTCGTTTAATCAATTGACGGACTCAGAAGCTTTTTTGTGTGCGATTAGAGATGAAAAAGCATACGAACAGATGGTGCAGTTGTTTGCGCTTGGGGCAATTAAAATTTCAAGATATGGAGATGTCAGAACTCCGTCGCAATATATACAGAACGCAATTGACAAATGCAACGATTCGAGCAAGGAGGAGTTTTTGTTTTCGGGTCTGCCTGTGCGCTGTGCAGAGAAAGATTTACTTGAGAAGATGAGGCATGCGCTTCAGTATAGTGATACAACTGTTTTGGAAGAGTTAATGGAGAATGAAAAAGAGGAAGAGAAGAAGAAAGATCTTGAGTATGTAATTCGATTTGTGCGAATGATTCTGATGATGAGTCTGGAGAAAATTTCAGGGCAGCCGGCAAATACCGGAGAAAAGAGAAATTTTATGCAGTTTTATGAGGAGATTGTGGAGATACTTCGAAAGCCTAAGTCTTTGTTTGCAGGGGAATCTGGCAGGGAATTGGAAGAGGGATTGCCGAAAGCGATAGAGATTCTGGAGCGAACAAAAAAAGAATTATACCGTGAAGATAGAACAAAAAAATTGATGAACAATCGCACGAATTGGATAAAAAAACTTGTATCAGAGGAAAAGGCAGCACTCGATTCACAGCAGCTGCTTGCAAAGGCAGTGGTCGATCTTTGCTATAACTATACAGTAGAAGAAAGTATTTATCAGGTGTCGAAACATTACGACAAGGAAGGAGACACCTTCCAGAAGGATTTGACCGAAAGACTGATGTTATATTGGAAGGAATGCAAAGAGAGAGGACAACAGTCTGAGGAGATAGAGCTTCCACCATGGGACACAGCCGTTCGTGTGGTATCGGAGGAGCGAAAGCGTGACAGGGGCTTACAGACCAAAGAGTGCATAGGAAAATGCTACGAAGAAGATTGCGAGAAGGAGAAGAGGAGATGGAATCTGCGGATTACATATCAGATGTTTGCAAGACTGCGTACAGCGCTTTTGTACATTGTGATTTTCTGTGGAGTAGATTACTTTATGGGATTTGTGGAAGACCAGGTGATGGGATTGTTTTTTGATGTGACAGGAAATGAGTGGATGCGTATGCTGTGGTCGATGGTTTGCTCTACCATTATGTTCGGAATAGTAGGCTCTGTTGTTGCAAATGTGTTTCAACTGCCGGATATTTTAGAAAGTGTACGAAGTATTGGTGTGGGTATGAAAGATTTGTATCGAATCGGAATGGCAAAGAGCGGCATTTCCTATCAGAATCCAGATAAGGAGAGAAAGATTGAAAATGAGAAGTAGAGGGTATCCATTACCTTAAGCACACGACAAATAAGCCATCTTTCGGTGGCTGCTTTAAAAATTGAATATTGAGAAGTTAAGGTTATGCG
>NZ_JBQKED010000099.1:0-1753 GCF_052121495.1 Faecalimonas sp. LCP19S3_D12
CCACTCGTTATGATAAGTTGGCATTCACATATATGGGGTTTATATGCCTTGCTTCAATCCTGATTTGGATAAAATAATCAAAAACTCATAATTTTCAAACACGCTCTAGTACGATTATATATAATTTTTCATTAACTATCAACTGTTTGTTTGTAAGCGCTTACTATTTAACTGAAACATTGTAAATATCGTACTTTCTTCATTCGTTTCCGTCTTTTAACGCGCTCTCCACTAGCAAAGGAGTAATATTCACCTCCAGAATATCCAAAACGCGAGCAAGTGCTTCCGGTGTCTCATTGTCGCCTAGTCGAACATTCACATGATATTTCACAGAATTGTCTGCACTTTTCGTATTCAAGCTATAATTACTTACATTTCTAGTTACATTCACTTTGATAATCCTAAGATTCCACCTGCTGTTTGCTGTTGCCTCAAAATCCATCACCTGCGTTTTTCCATTCTCACCAAACCCAACTTTATTGATAAATTCTACTGCGGAATTAGCAAGCTGTGAACTTACATCTGTGGCTGCCGACAGTGGTCCACCAAGCAAACTTCCCATATTTAATCCTGCAAACTCATCTTTTAGTGACATACGCTACCACCCTTCCTAATTTCCAACTCTAAAATCTACTTTTGATAATCAAGAATTCCTATATTCTTTTCTGAATATTTGCCTGAAGCGGCATTGATTTGTTTCAATTTACCCACAATCTCAGCAAGAATAGCTGAAACTGTGGATAATTAGATTCTTATTTTATTTTCTCTGTAAGTCCTTCCAAAAATTTAGATTGGAATGCAATTTGTGTCGATTTCCTCAACATACTATAATAAAGGACATGGCTAGTCTTTTTCTAAATTTTAATCCTAACACATATGACACTACGCAATGCAGTTCTATATCTAACCATACTTTTATCGACAAACACTTCACCTTCTAAAATAGGTCAAATTAATACTCAAAATATTGTTTTTATATCATTGTTAAGACCTTCATCTGCTTCTGCTGTTGCAAAAGAAGATGGATAAAAAACGACTTATCAACTATATTTAATTGTTCTTCCGTATACTTAACTGCCATAACCGAACCTCTATTCCCTGTATTAACATTTGATACTAGTCTGTGGTAATCTCCAGCGCTTCATCTTTTGTATACAACCATCGAAAGCTACCATTTTCAATACACTTGTATAGAAGGGGAAATCCGTCTCCTTTCCAGAGGAGTCCTTTTATTCGGTCAGTACGCTTGCCACAAAACAGAACAATGTATTCCTATCATAAGGATCCAGATGAAACTGAAAACGTATGATTCTAGCAAGGCTGTCAATACCTCTGTAAAGCTCCGTAAAACCGGTTGCTATATACACCTTTTTTTAATCTAGTTGCATTATTGAGCATCCATCATCACTCCCAAAAGTGTATTTAAAAATGAAGCAGATGCCTGGTCTATGATTTCCAAAGTGATGTGGTTTCTACCTCTGATCATAGCAACAATTTTGCACTCCGGCGTTTTATTTCTTTCCTGTATCGCAGAGTAAGAAACTTTTATAAAAGCCGGTGAATTGTCGGCTGTTGTCACGAAAGTTTCCCGGACTCTTCATAATCTCCAATAATAGCTTGCTTTCGCAATGTCGTGTAGTTGTGCAAATTTCGTCCGACCGGTGTGAATATTTCGCTTGAAACGGTGTGAGCATATTGTTCCACCGGTGTACCTGCTCGGAACATCGGTGTGAGACTTATTGTGGTATAGTTT
>NZ_JBQKED010000100.1:0-1723 GCF_052121495.1 Faecalimonas sp. LCP19S3_D12
GGTTCTTTCCAATGTTGGTTGAATTCATAGTGTCTTTTGCTCCTACATGTGTTATAGTATAAACAAGATAAAGGGATTAGGAGTGGGGACAAAAATGGAAGAATTCATAAGATTATTAGATGAACATTTAGATTACATTCGGCATGAAATTATTGGGGACACTATTTATATCTATGTAAAAAGTAACAGGGACGAAGTGCTCTGTCCATATTGTGGACAGCCATCTTCAAGGAGACACAGTGCTTATGAGCGCAGTTTTCAGGATCTCCCTATCATGGGAAAAAAGACAAAGATTATTCTCTCTAACAGAAAAATGTTTTGTTGTAATCCAGATTGTTCCCATATTACTTTTGCCGAAACTTTTGATTTCATTTCTACAAAAAGCAAAAAGACAAAACGTCTTTTAGATAAAATCGTGGATGTTTCATTGAGTGTCAGTTCACTAACAGCTGCAAATATATTGAAAGACGGGATTGCGGATATTGGTAAGAGTACCATTTGCAATCTCTTAAAAAAAAGATATCCCCCTTCCGAAGAAAGAAATGGTCACAAAAGTATGTATTGATGACTTTGCATTTCGTAAAAGATATACCTACGGTACAATCATGGTCGATATTGAAACTCACCGGATTATCGATCTTCTCAGTTCGAGAGAGATTGATGATGTGGCGGAATGGCTAAAATCTTATCCCAATATAAAAGTTGTTTCACGAGATGGTTCTGTTTCTTACCATTCAGCTATTAAAAAGGCGGATGAAAATATCCAGCAGGTCAGCGACCGTTTTCATCTACTGAAAGGATTCACCGATGCGGCAAAGAAATTTCTGACTCGATTTTTAGCTGCAAATTTTTTGCTACCTGAGGAATCCTCCCACTATAATGGGACAAAAACAGATGACTACTGGAATCGGCCGCTGAAGGAAGATTTTCCAACCAGAGAACACAATGCAAGTCTCGAAAAGAAACAAGAAACTATACAAAAAGTAAGGGAATTAAAGGAAACAGGATTAAATAATGGAGAAATTGCAAAGGAAGTAGGAATCAACCGGATAACTGTGGCAAAATACTTGAAGCCACACTATAATCCAACAAGTGGAAAGTATAATACAACAGCCCCAAGTAAGATCAAACCCTATGGAGAAGATATCAAACGGCTGCTATCAGAAGGAAAGACATTTCGTCAGATCAATATATATATCCGTGAAAAGGGTTATACAGGTGCAGAATCCACAATTCGGATGTATGCAACAAGGGAAAGAAAGCTAATAAGAGAAGCAGGGGGAACTTCCAGTGAAAAATTGGAGCGACGCTGGCTGATAAAACTGCTGTATAAGCCGATTGACGAGATAAAAAAATTCAGTCAGGAGCAACTGGATAAAGTTATCGAGCAATATCCAATAATTGGGAGACTGTATGATGTTGGGAAAAATTTTAAGGAAGTCTTGTTTTCCCAAAAACCGAAGGAATTGGAAAAATGGATGGAAGAATGTGCGTTACTGGATATAGAAGAAATCACCAGTTTTATGAATGGGCTGAAGCGGGATATACAAGCAGTAAAAAATGCAATTAAGATGGGGTATAATAATGGGCTTGCGGAGGGGAGTGTGAATAAACTCAAAGTAGTGAAAAGGATTATGTATGGCCGTAACAGTTTTGAACTACTGAAAGCAAAACTGTTACGACTTGAATTAAAGCGAAAAGTCAACTAACATTGGAAAGAACC
>NZ_JBQKED010000101.1:0-1675 GCF_052121495.1 Faecalimonas sp. LCP19S3_D12
AAGATTGAAAATGAAAAGTAGAGGTTATCCATTACCTTAATCGTATCACAACAAAGCCATCTTACGGTGGCTGCTTTGAAAATTGAATATGTAGACAAAGTTACAGGTTATTCCGTTGCTGACTTGATGCGGAAACCTTGAAACTGAGCCATTAAAATAGCCTGCTCAACCGTGATTTCACGAGTTGTCGGAAGAATATCAGATTTTTGGTATAAATCTGAATTATAATTCTCACCATTTTTGAGCATGTGGTATAATGCTGTAAGAAGCATTCTTGCAATAGCAATGATTGCCTTCTTGTGACCGCGACGCTTTTTGATACGGAGGTAGCGGTCACGAATTTCCGGATGCTTTTTACTCTTGATTGCAGCGTTTGCACACTGTACAAGAAGTGGTTTGATATAGCATCCGGCCTTGGAAACCCGGACAGATTTTTTCTTCCCTGCACTTTCATTGTTGGTTGGAGTAAGACCAGCCCATGAACATAAGTGTTTCGCCGAAGGGAAAGCCTCCATGTTTGTTCCGATTTCGGAGATGATACCGATAGCAGTAAAGGTGTTCTTAAAACCTGGAGCGGTTAGGATAATGGAAATTTCCTGCTGATAGGGATTGGCGAGCGCAAGAATGAGTTCTTCTAACTCTGCTTTCCGGGCTTCAAGGTTATCAAAATGTTCTTTAATGATCTTTAATTTAGCAGCCTGTTCCGGAGTGATATATCCGTCAATGGCGAGTTCCAGTTCAGGAAGTTTATCTTTCATGGAACCATGGATTAAAGATCCGATATCAAAAGAAGTATCATCAGGATTTTCAAGGATTTTAGCAATAATCTTTTGAGAACTCTTACCAAAAGTGTCCGAGACAACGTTCCCCAACTGGATGTTGGAAACCGTGAGACAATTCTGGTAACGATTCTTTTCGCTGGACTTAAAGCAGGTCAGTTTGAAACGGTAACGCATAAGGTCACGGAGTTGACGAATGTCAGCAGGAGGCATAAAGCTACCGGCAACAAGATCATGCTTAAACAGGTCAGCAATCCATTTCGCATCTTTCTTGTCAGTTTTTTTACCACGGATAGCCTTAACATATTTGGGATGAGCAAGGACAATGGAACAGTCGTGTTCTAAGACATTGTAAACGGGAATCCAATATTTACCTGTAGATTCCATACAGACATCCTTGCAATTACGGTCGAGCAGCCATTTGAGCAACTGTTTCAGTCCTTTCGTGTAGGTTGAAAAGTGATGGCGCTCATAAGTGGTAACGCCTTGCTTATCCGTTTTAGCAATGCAAGCCACTACAAAGTTTTTGTGGACATCGATACCACAACAAATTTTGTACACGATTTTTAAAGCCATAGGGACTCCTTTCAGAACCAAAAGGTTCACTAAAGATTATAGGGAGAGACGGCATTGACTGAACGCCTAAGCCATAAACGAAGTAGTTTATACAAAGATAAGATTACGTGCTTGGTGTCACACTTATTTGTGCTTGAAAAGGCGAACTACACATATAAAAATACAGTCATTCCAGAAGAGGAACAGCCTACTCACCTCCCCGTGATTTGTAGTATACCGAGTTCCCTACAAAAAGAATTATAAAGAAAAAAAGCCGGGTAGAAAACTGTTTTCATAACGTTTTGTGCCTGAGCAAAGCGAAAGGAATGGATATAAAAATG
>NZ_JBQKED010000102.1:0-1611 GCF_052121495.1 Faecalimonas sp. LCP19S3_D12
TAACGTCAAGTTAGTAAGACCCCTTGAAGACGACAAGGTAGATAGGACAGAGGTGGAAGTGCAGTAATGTATGTAGCTGACTGTTACTAATCGGTCGAGGGCATAACCAAAAGGTGATAGGAACAAGAAGGATGAAGAGGAGACTTATCAAAGTGGATTGTATGTGATTTTGAAGGTATATAGTATAGAGCATCTGGAGATTATTTCCAGATGCTTTTAGTTTTATAATAAATTGACTCCTATGCAATTAAAAATATTCATTTCCGGAGGAGAATAGTTGATGAAAAATCAATATCATAAAACAATTTATGCATGCTTTTTGGGGTATATTGTACAAGCAATTGTCAATAATTTTGTTCCGCTGTTATTTTTAACTTTTGAGGAAACCTATCAAATACCATTGTCCAAGATTACACTCCTTGTGACGATTAATTTTGCAGTACAGCTATTGGTGGATTTATTGGCAATTGGATTCGTGGATCGGATTGGATACCGAGTGTCGATTTTAATAGCGCATATTTTTTCAGCAGGTGGAGTATTGCTGTTAACAGTATTGCCGGATAATTGTTCAGAGCCATTTGTAGGTCTTTTGATTGCAGTGATGATTTACGCGACAGGAGGGGGTCTCTTGGAAGTTTTGGTAAGTCCGATAATAGAGTCGTGCCCAACGGATAATAAGGAGGCAGCAATGAGTCTTTTACATTCATTTTACTGTTGGGGACATGTTGGAGTTGTATTTCTTTCCACTGTCTTTTTTGCTGTTTTTGGAATTGACAACTGGAAAATCATGGCGATAATATGGGCATGTATTCCATTGGCGAATACAATTTTGTTCGCAAAAGTCCCAATTGCACCATTGATAGAAGAAGGAGAGAAGGGGCTTACGATAAAAGAGTTATGCTCAAAGAAACTATTTTGGCTATTTCTTTTAATGATGATATGTGCCGGAGCGAGTGAACAAGCTGTTAGTCAATGGGCATCTACATTTGCGGAAAAAGGTTTGGGTGTAAGCAAAACAATCGGAGATCTGGCAGGACCGATGTTCTTTGCAATCTGTATGGGACTTTCCAGAGCATATTATGGAAAATTTGGAGAAAAAATAAATTTGCAGCGTTTTATGATTGGAAGCAGCATGCTATGTGTGGTTTCTTATCTTGGAATTGTATTTTTCACGATACCGACGTTGGGGCTTATTTCTTGTGGAATTACCGGATTATCTGTAGGAATTATGTGGCCGGGAACGTTTAGTATGGCATCGGCGTCCATAAAGAGAGGTGGAACAGCGATGTTTGCGCTGATGGCACTTGCAGGAGATCTTGGATGTGCAGGAGGTCCGACCGTCGTAGGAATGGTTTCCGGTCATTTTGCAGATAATTTGCAGATGGGAACTTTGGCGGCAATTGTATTTCCGGTGATATTATGTGTGGGATTAGCATATACAAAGAAAGTACGAAATGTGTGATTGTGGAGGGATATGTAATTATCTCTCCACAATTTTTGATATAATAGGAAATTCCGATTTTTGTTGGAACAATGAATGAAAATAGCCCGCACAAAGTCGGGCATGAGAACAAGATGACGCTCGTTAGAAGATATAAAAACCTTCTATAC
>NZ_JBQKED010000103.1:0-1577 GCF_052121495.1 Faecalimonas sp. LCP19S3_D12
CCTTTTACGGCAACTTCAACCTGGACATGGGTAGATCACCCGGTTTCGGGTCTGCTCCGACTGACTATATTCGCCCTATTCAGACTTGGTTTCCCTTCGGCTCCGGACCTTCAGTCCTTAACCTCGCCAGCCAGCACAACTCGCCGGACCGTTCTACAAAAAGTACGCGGTTGAGCATAGAAAGCTCTTCCACAGCTTGTAAACATATGGTTTCAGGTTCTCTTTCACTCCCCTCCCGGGGTCCTTTTCACCTTTCCTTCACAGTACTATGCGCTATCGGTCACTAAGGAGTATTTAGCCTTACGGGGTGGTCCCCGCTCATTCCCACAAGGTTTCTCGTGTCTCGTGGTACTCTGGATACTGCCATGCTCACTCGTCTTTCATGTACGGGGCTTTCACCCTCTCTGGCAGGCTTTCCCAAAACCTTTCCATTAGACTCGCTCGTCAATCCCGCAGTCCGAACCCCGACCTGCACGCAGATCGGTTTGGGCTCTTCCGCTTTCGCTCGCCGCTACTCACAGAATCGATGTTTCTTTCTCTTCCTCCGGCTACTTAGATGTTTCAGTTCACCGGGTTCCCTTCTTAACGTTATGGATTCGCGTTAAGATGACGGAGGGTTGCTCCGCCGGGTTTCCCCATTCAGATATCTCCGGATCATAGGATATTTGCTCCTCCCCGAAGCTTTTCGCAGCTTATCACGTCTTTCATCGGCTCTTAGTGCCAAGGCATCCACCATACGCTCTTTCTAGCATAACCAACTGCTTCCATCCACGGGAATGAATGTCTGCTACACACACCTAGCGTGATGTGCGTTGGTAATAGGTCATTTTTTTAATTCGTTGTGTTCGAATGAGTTAATTATTAGTTTTAACAATTACCTCGGATGTCTTGATATTTTTCTTATCATTTCGTTTCTTGTATGCGATTTTCAAGGTACATTTGATAACTGTCCACAACAGATTTGCTGTAGTTCCAATTATCGAATGGAGATAACGAGATTCGAACTCGTGACCTCCTGCTTGCAAGGCAGGCGCTCTCCCAACTGAGCTATACCCCCAAATGGTATGTTTCAATATTTACTTTATCGATGGGCTTAAGTGAACCTTACCTCCTCAGCCTCATACTTAAAGACCTGGGCTTAAGTGGACTCGAACCACCGACCTCACGCTTATCAGGCGTGCGCTCTAACCGGCTGAGCTATAAGCCCTTCTTTATAGATTCGGCAGCCACCTACTCTCCCACACCGTCTCCAGTGCAGTACCATCGGCCTCCCAGGTCTTAACCATCGTGTTCGGGATGGGTACGGGTGTTTCCCCTGGGCGTATCGCCACCGAAAAGTTGGTTCTTAGCGAGGTTCTCCACGAGCTTAGAACAAAACTTTGTTCTTCGTTCTTGGCGAGGTCCTTTCGAGCCTTAGTTCGAAGAACTTCCTCTTTTCAGAACACTCATAACTAAACAACAGATTCCTTTCAATCCCTTACTTTTCTTCCCTAGAAAGGAGGTGATCCAGCCGCACCTTCCGATACGGCTACCTTGTTACGACTTCACCCCAGTTATCGGTCCCACCTTCGGCAGCT
>NZ_JBQKED010000104.1:0-1435 GCF_052121495.1 Faecalimonas sp. LCP19S3_D12
ATCCGGTTTATTACAGATTGGAACTGCCTTCTTTGAATCAAAATCAATGTAATATGATATGCCTGATTCAACGAAAAAAATGCCCTCTTCCACTTTTGTTCCCGAAGCATTCAGCTCCATATAATCCGATTGGAATTTTTCTGATTTCTCACTCTCATCAGTATTCTTTCCACTGCAACCAGTCACCAATAGGAGCATCAGACAACACAACAAAATCTTCCCTTTCCCACTCAACATAGACAGTCCTCCCCGTTCCTTTTCCCGTTGGCTTCGGTATAGCATATTTTCTACTTTTTTTAATCAGATTGTTCTAAACGGACCATTTTTGTTCCAAACAGATTGTAAATCTACCTTGATTCCGTACCAATCACATTTCCATCTTTATCTACGAGAGCCCCACCTGAAGAAACTCGCGGATACAAGACTACTTTTACGTCATTTTTTCCACTCAGTAAATCTTCCCAGCTGATATATCCATACCATGTAATCCAGTCTCCCTTATCCCCGGTCTCTTGATTGGTGATATAATAATCAAAATACAATCCCTGCTCTGTTTGGCAGACAACGCTATTCAGTCTCGCCCCTTCCACCGGAAGGTTTTCTGGCAAGGATAATTCTCGAAGCCTTCCACTTTCCTTCTCTTTGAAAAGCATTCTGTTCTGTGGATGTGCCCAAAAGACAATTCCCTCATCTACAACACCGTATAATAAAATCAGTTCTGCATCTTCACCAATGAAGTCCTGAATCTCCGCTCCACTCACACAAACCTCATTTTCTTTTGTATCAACATGATATTGATACACTGTATTTGCCTTATACTTTACATTCTTGCTTAATTTTTTCTCTCCCCCTATATAGTAAAAACTTTTTCCATCGGAAACCGGATAAATTTCTCCATACCCACCACTAATCAGGGCGATTTCTTCCGACTTTTTCGTTTTATAGTCAAATTGATAAAAAGATGGTTCACCCTCTCTTATGACAGAATATACCATATATTCTGTTGTTCCCCCAAGCAGACCCATATAATCTGTCTCCTCTGACAGAATTTCTTCCTGCTTCATCGACTTTAAATCCAACACATTAAAATGCCATTTAAGCGTTACCTCCTGTATCCCATCGCTCTCAACAATATCAATCGTCTCATCATAAAGATAAAATAATTTATCCCGAACAATGATTCCTTCATCAAAGATACCGCCAGCATCAATAAAATTTTCTTTACTTTTTCGATTACTGCCATCAAGTTCCGATACGAAAAATCCAATTCCATCCTCCCTAGTTTCTATCCCATATAGCTTTCCTTGATATGGAAATATGGTCATAGAGTCATCGTTAGCCGCATTACATGTCGTATTTTTGTCTTCCCTTGTTGAAAGGTGGCGGCAATCCGGCTTATTACAAATGGGTACTGCGGTATTCGTCTCAAAATCAG
>NZ_JBQKED010000105.1:0-1428 GCF_052121495.1 Faecalimonas sp. LCP19S3_D12
TATACCGAGTTCCCTACAAAAAGAATTATAAAGAAAAAAAGCCGGGTAGAAAACTGTTTTCATAACGTTTTGTGCCTGAGCAAAGCGAAAGGAATGGATATAAAAATGAAAGAACACCTGAAAAAGATCAAAGAAACCATTGATGTAGAGCATGGATACAGCCTGGGAACTGTTTTCACTACCAGAAATAAACAGTATATGTACGATACAGGAACCGGGAAAGTGTTTGAATGCGGGGCAAATGAATACCAGATCTTAAAAAGTCTGTTTGAACAGACAAGTCTTCCTGATAAGGTGGATGGAGTTTCTGAAGAAGAACTGGAGGCTGCATACAGAAATATCTGGGAGATGGTAGAAGCAGAGCATATCCTGCAGGTTTCACCGGATTTAAAGTTTGTAAGGGAAACAGATGAAACATTAAGGGACTTGCTCCGGTACGATCTGCAGCAGGTCATCCTGGAACTGACAGAACAGTGTAACATGAGATGCCGCTACTGTATCTATAACGAACATAATGAAGGGTATCGGAATTTCTCGCCAAAAGCCATGACCTGGGATGTGGCAAAACGTGCTGTGGAGTATGCAAGGGATAACAGTGGAGATAAAGTGGCGATATCCTTTTATGGAGGAGAGCCACTGGTGCAGTTTGAACTGATGAAAAAGACAATAGATTACAGCCGGCAGATCATAAAAGGAAAAGAACTGACCTTTTCTTTCTCCACGAACCTGACACTGGTAACACCAGAAATCGCGGCATATGTGGCAGGAGTGGAAGGAATGAGTGTCCTGGCAAGTATAGACGGACCAGAAGGAATCCATGATGCTTACAGAGTGATGAGCGGAGGAAAAGGAAGTTTTGAGAAAGCAATACAGGGATTAAAATATCTGGTAGAAGCCTTTGGAGAGAGGGCAAAGGAAAGTATTGTGATCAATACAGTGGTCTGTCCGCCGTTCAGTGCAAAGAAACTGGATGCGATTAAGGAGTTTTTTGAAGGTCTGGGCTGGCTGCCAAAAGAAATGGTGAAGAAATGTGATTACGTAGAATACGGAAGCGTGAGAGAAGAAGATATTTCTATGGAGTATGCTGGAGATGGGGAGTTTATCGGAGAGGAACTGGACGGTTTCACGTTAGATGCCATCGAAGGCTGGGCACTGGCAAGGGATTTAGAAGAAGAGGATCCAAAAAGTTATGTGGCAGGGATTGTAGCGGATAAACTGGTGCGGATACATAACCGAAGACAGACACAGGAACCATGCAAAGACCTCAGAAGAAACGGCTGCTGCATTCCAGGGAACCGGAGGGTCTATGTCAAGACAGATGGGAAATTCCTTTTGTGTGAAAAGACCGGAGATGCACCGGATATAGGAAACGTGTTTGAAGGGGCAGATCTAGAAAAAATAAAGAAATATTATATGGATGAATACGAT
>NZ_JBQKED010000106.1:0-1346 GCF_052121495.1 Faecalimonas sp. LCP19S3_D12
CTGCTCTCTTCCGCCTATGATATCTCCCATTTCCAAATCAATATCATCTATGGTTAAATCTACGCTTTTATAGTTCTGTAATTCTTTCAACCGTTTCGCTCCATCTTCTTCCAGCTGTTCAAGTTCTGCGCTGGAAAAATCGTAGACTGCCGCACGTTCCGCAAGTCCTGTGTAATATTGTTGTCTTCCCACACTTCCATCCTGCTGGACATACAAATGCAGCACAATACGTTCTTCATTCTGCCCTTTCCCAACACATACCAAGTGATTTATCCCCATTCGATAATCCTTTATGTCAAAGTTGATATTACAGTCCTGATCGTATTGCAGATAGTCAGAATAATCTACCACCGGAACCGCCTGTATTTCTACATAGCCATATGGATGCCCCTCTTCCTTTCGGTAGCTGATCTGCAGTCGGTGTCCTTTTGCATCCAAAAACTTCATTATCACATTATATAGTGATACATATCTGTCTACCTGCCAATTATTTAAGATTACCTTTGTATTTACCTTTGGTACAACAAAAAGAGAACCGAATCGTTCTGCAATCAATGCTCTGATTACATCGTTCAGTTCCCCATTTAAGATTAGGTGGTCGGACCCAGAAGGCGGTTCTACCACTTTCTGTGTCAGCAATCCTCTCCAGGTATGTCCACTCCATACAATCTCATTGCTTTTTGTAACAACCCTCATGCTTTCCAAAATGCCGCCATACTCTGTATCTGGCACGTACATGCGGTATCCGTAATCACACATTTCCCTTTTCCATTCGTCTAGGCTCATGCGAATTTCAAAATCATTTGTATCTCCGATGTCTAAATCAGTTTCACATTCTATGTATCCTTTCTCTTCTCCGACGGCTGTCGCACTTATCATCTGTATCGGAAAGATTGGCTTGTTCAAAACTTCCACCATTTTTACTTCATCGGTTCGATTTCCTGCGTCATCTTCCGCTGAAATCCGAAGGGGATAATAGCTCTTAAGCTCTGCCGTTTTCAATTGCTGTTCTGGTGCTTTTGCTTCCCCTTCATATATAGTGTCCTTTTTATGTTCCATCTCTTTTGTTTCGCCGTTAAAGCTTTGTGTTACACGCTCTACCATTCCGGTTCGCTCCTTTCTTTGAATAGTGTAATATCAAAATCAAACTTTCCATCCCAGCTTACAACTTGTTTTCCCGGGAGAATCTTTTGAAAAATATCAAGTCCACGATAATGAAACAAATTTACTTTCGTTCCATTCATCATGGTTTTTATGACGGTCTGTGCCATGCTGTCAACTTCCAGATACTCTCCATCCTCTAAGATAGTATGCACGGTGTAGATACGTCCCCCGATAGCAATCAA
>NZ_JBQKED010000107.1:0-1329 GCF_052121495.1 Faecalimonas sp. LCP19S3_D12
CTATAAATGAGCAAATTTGAAAAATTGCACAAAACTACACTGCGAATTTCATAAATGAATCAAAATCATTACTTTCCTTTGCGCATTGAAAAAGATAACGATACTTTTCCAGCTGAATGGTATCACAGATTTCGTGATATCCAGTTTCAAACGAACAGAACCTACCAGTACCCACTGCACACATGAAATGTGCCAGTGACATAAGCAGCCAGTACCTTTTGATTCCCTGTGCAGAGCGTATCTGATAGCCGTCCAGTGCCAGTTTATCCTTACACTGGCGGAAAAATACTTCAATAGGCCATCGACACACATACCAGAAAAGAATTTCCTGTGTAGATAGGGCTGCGTTTGTACTGATGAAAGCACGCAATGCTTTGGGATTACCAAATGCTTTTTCCGGATAACTCAAAAGAACTACCGCATTTTCTATGCCGTTGAGGTTTCCCTCGTACCGGTACACATAATAGTTTCGTTTTTTGACTGTCACAAGGTCAAATTCACGATGTGTAACAGACAATTCGGCGGCCAGTTCACGAAGTTTCTTCTTCATTCCCGATGGATACAGCAAACGGTTTGTTTTCAAAGCACCGATGGTATGGAACCCTCTCTGTGCAAAGGTATTGATTATCTTTTCAGAAACATACCAGCAGTCACAAAGAAAATAGGACATTACCGGTGGAACAGGCAGCTCCTTTGCAATGCTTTGTACAATGTCAATCTTGGAAATGGACTTATTGTACATTACAAAAGCATAGTTCAGAACAATGCCATTGCAGGAAAGCATAACAGCAACTGCCTGATGCCCGTAATCCTGTTTTCCCTTTAAATGGGATTGGTGAAAATACGCATCTTCAATCGGATGTAAAGCCTGTGACGAAGGCTTTGTCTTTGAAGCGATCGTATCGTCCACAATACAGAGAACAGGCTTTCCGGTGCGTGCTGCTTCTGAATAAATAATCTCAATGACAGAGCATTTTAACGTATCTGAAAGTAATGAATCATCCCATTTTCCGGAATTGAGGAAATGGGCAATCGTAGTTCTGTGGCAGGAACTGTTTTTAGCAAAGTTCGTGGTTTTTCCATGATATCCTGAAATGAAAATACTGATTAGGATACTCATAAGATGGTTTATTACTCGGTTCGAATAAAATTTGCATAAGTTTAATTTTTTAAACTGGTTGTATATGAATGAGGAATGATGTATAGTATTTGCGAGAGACACCTTCTTTCGTAAATGTTGCAAATGTTTGTTTTGGCACTTTCATTATACAACACATGGAATCGAGGTGTCTTTCTTTTATGCAAAATCACGAACTTGCTCATTTATAG
>NZ_JBQKED010000108.1:0-1308 GCF_052121495.1 Faecalimonas sp. LCP19S3_D12
CTCAAACTTCCCACACCAATAAGGTGTGATTAACCTTGAAAATTCAATATTTCAGCCAATTAAAAAGGCATAAATACGTTCCTTTGGTATAATGGAATTGTCGAAAAACCAAAATAGAAAAGGGGATTTATGCCATGTCCAGTATATCACAGAACAATAGCAATGAGGTAGCATTACTTGATTGTGTCCAGAAGTTTTTTATCAAGCATCACGTTGGCAGGTTGTTGAAGCAATGCAACGGCACCAAAGAGAAAGGCGTTTCCGCTGTTTCTCTGCTTAAGTATAAGATGGGGAACATTTTCACTGGAAGAAGTATGTATATGCAACAGAAAACAGGTTCCTTCAAAGAAGCGTTTTCCAAGAACACCTTCTATCGTTTTCTGAATTCTACGAAAACCAACTGGCTCCGTTTTACATCACTTCTTGCTGCTGACATCGTGAAGAATGATCTAAAGCACCTTACTGATGACTCCCGTAAGAACGTGTTTATCATCGACGACAGTCTGTTCCATCGTACAAGCTGCAAAAAGACAGAACTGGGATCTAAAGTCTTTGATCATACGGGAATGAACTACAAGAAAGGCTTCCGTATGCTGACCGTAAGCTGGAGCGATGGGAATACGCTGATTCCTGTAAACAGCTGTCTCCTGGCTTCATCCAAAGAGTCGAACATCATCGGCCCTGTGAAGGCATTTGATAAGAGAACTCTTGCCGGAAAGCGTCGTAAGCTTGCACAGACAAAAGCTCCGGAGGCAATGCTTACACTCCTTGATACCGCTGTATCTGCGGGGCTTTCTGCAGAATATGTCCTTTTTGATTCCTGGTTTTCCAATCCTGCACAGATAACTGCGCTTAAGTCTAGAGGAATGGATGTCATTGCCATGATCAAGAAAAGCAGCCGCATCAAGTACACTTATGGTGAGGACCAGCTTAATATCAAGGAAATATATTCCAGGAACAAGAAACGTCGTGGCCGTTCCAGGTATCTTCTTTCTGTTGATGTGATGGTAGGGAAAGAGAATCCCATTCCAGCAAAAATCGTTTGCGTAAGAAACAAGGCCAATCGTAAGGATTGGCTTGCTTTCATATGCACAGATACATCGCTCTCCGAAGAAGAAATCATCCGCATCTATGGCAAACGCTGGCAAATCGAGGTCTTTTTCAAGACCTGCAAGTCTATGCTGAATCTGATTGGTGAATGTCATAGCTTATCTTATGATGCACTGACTGCTCACGTAGCAATCGTGTTTACCAGATACATGTTACTTGCAATGGAGCAGAGACAGAATGAAGATCAACGAACCCTAG
>NZ_JBQKED010000110.1:0-1285 GCF_052121495.1 Faecalimonas sp. LCP19S3_D12
AAAAAAGCTTTCTGTTGTAGAATTGTATTTATCAAGTGAAATCTCATATCAAGATTTAGCTCTACAAGAAGGCATTACCAACCCATCTTTGATTGTTAACTGGGTTAATCGCTTTCACGCAGCTGGTCCTGATGCGTTGAGACCACGTAAGAAAGGTCGAAAGAAAACATTGGATAAATCAGATAACACTACGCAAAGTAAACCATTAGAAGAAACTTCCGTTGATACAAGCGCTGAGCATGTAAGAGAACTGGAAGATGAACTCCTAAAATTAAGGATAGAGAATGCATTTTTAAAAGAACTGAGGAGGCTGCGTTTAGAGGACGAAGCAAAAACGAGAGAACAGCTCGGATTATCAGCAGTCTCCGAAGACGATTCAAACTAAAAGCTCTTCTCTCATATACCGGAATGCCAAAGGCAACATATATGTATTGGCAAAAGCGTTTTGACAGGGAAAATCCTGATAAAGAAGTCGAGGAAAAAATACTTGAAATTCGTAAAGATCATAAGGATTACGGATATCGCAGAATTCTGGCGGAATTACGTAACCAAGGATATGTTATAAACAAAAAGAAAATCCAGCGTATTGTTCAAAAACTTGGATTGCAGGTAGTATCATACACTCGCAAGAGCAGAAAATATAGTTCTTACAAAGGGAAGGTTGGTACTGTTGCTCCGAACAGGATTCGCAGGCGTTTTAATACACATGTTCCTCATCAGAAAATCACTACTGATACTAGTGAGTTTAAGTATTATGGAGTTGATGAAAAAGGACGCATGACTATACATAAGCTTTATTTAGATCCGTTTATGGATATGTGCAACGGAGAGATTCTAAGTTATGGGATTGATAAGAAACCTTCTGCTAAGAATATAATGGAAGCTTTAAATGAAGCAATTGAAATTACGGCAGACTGCCCATTCAGAAGAACTTTTCACTCTGATCAGGGTTGGGCTTACCAGATGAAGACCTATTCTGATAGACTAAAAGAAGAACGAATATTTCAAAGTATGTCTAGAAAGGGAAACTGCCTGGATAATTCTGTAATGGAAAACTTCTTTGGCTTGCTTAAGCAGGAGATTTATTATGGTGTTGTGTATTATAGCTACGAGGAATTAAAATCTGAGATAGAACGTTTTATAAAATACTACAATGAGAAACGAATAAAAGAAAAGTTAGGATGGATGAGTCCTGTTCAATACAGGCTCCATCTTCTAGCTGCATAAAGAAAAACGAGACGACCGAAGTCGTCTCGTGAAAGTCTAACTTTGAGGGGTCACCTCA
>NZ_JBQKED010000111.1:0-1253 GCF_052121495.1 Faecalimonas sp. LCP19S3_D12
CACGACAAACGCATGAGTAAATAAATTGTGAACATCCCTTTTTTCTGATAAACTAAAGAGAAAAGAGGTGTTTCTTTATGAAAGAATTGTTAGAGTGGATGGAATATATTGAGGATAAACGTCAGCAAAGAAAAGTGCGTCATACATTAAAAGATATTTTAGTGATTGTATTGTTTGCTACACTCGCCAATGCAGACGACTGGGTAGAAATCGCTCTGTTTGCAGAAGATTACCAGGATTATCTGCGAAAATATATTGAGTTAAAAAATGGGTCTCCGTCTCATGACACAATCCGTCGGGTTATGGGGATGATTTCGCCTGAAATCTTACAGCAGCTTTATGCGAAATGGCAGGAACGGTTAAACAGAAATGATGGGGAACTGTTGAAAAAAATCATTTGTATTGATGGAAAAACCATGTGCGCGAATAAAAGGAAGGAAGAAAAAGCATCACACATTGTTTCAGCATGGAGTAAGGAAGATGGGTTTTGCCTTGGGCAAAAGGCAGTGGAGGAAAAAAGCAATGAGATAACAGCAATTCCGGAACTGCTGGAAAAAATACAAATAAAAGATCAGGTAATTACAATTGATGCAATGGGAACACAAAAGGGGATTGCAGAAAAGATCAGGAGAAAATGTGCTGACTATGTCCTTGCCTTGAAAGGAAATCAGGGGACAATGTACGAAGAGGTAAAAGAATATTTTAAAGAGAAGAGGTTTTTGAAAGAAATCCAAGAAAAAGGATGTTATAAAAAGACACAGGAAAAAGCCCACAGCCAGATAGAAACGAGGGAGTATTATCAAACAGAAGATATAGTCTGGATGGCGCAAAAGAAAGAATGGAAGGGTTTGAAAAGTATTGTTATGGAGAAGAAAACCCTTGAGACGGATGGAATAGAGAAAGAGGAATATCGTTATTTTATCAGCAGTTTGCGAGAAGATATTGAGTTGATAAGCCGAGCAGTGAGAGGGCATTGGAGTATAGAAAGTATGCACTGGCATCTAGATGTAACCTTTCGTGAAGATGCAAACACAACAATAGACAAGATAGCAGCCCAAAATCAGAACATTATTAGAAAATGGAGTTTAAGTATCTTAAAAACAGCGGAAGTATCAAGACATAAACTGTCAATGAGAAAAAAACGGTATGTAATTGGATTGCGCCCAATGAAGCATTTAGAAGAAGTGTTAAATTCTTAAAAAAGAGACAGCAGGCAAAGTCAGAAAAAGAGGATCATTCATGCGTTTGTCGTG
>NZ_JBQKED010000112.1:0-1224 GCF_052121495.1 Faecalimonas sp. LCP19S3_D12
TTTCTAAATTCACCCTCACTAATGACAAGGATGGTTTTGAACAACTGCTCATTTCACTTAATTCTCTCTCCAATCCTGAGGATATAAAAATAGGGTTTGAATCAACTGCCCATTATGCCCTCAATCTTGAACTCTTCCTTGAGAATGCCCACCACAGCTTCATGGAAGTTAATCCAGTTCTCATCAAGGAATACAAAAAGTCTGCAACTTTAAGGCGAACCAAAACCGATTCTGTTGACTGTGAATCAATAGCCCGGTGGTTAATGACTGTTGAGTACAAACCCCATTCAAAAGGATTTTACCATGCTTATTCCCTAAAGTCACTAACTCGTTTACGTGACAGGCTAATTCGCCAGCGTTCCTTTTACCTTGTGAAGATAACCAATGTTTTAGATCATACCTTCCCGGAATTCAAACCATTCTTCAATGAAAGGCTATCAAAAACAGCCTTGTATCTTCTCGAAAACTATGGTTCCGCCGAGAAAATGGCTCGTATGAATTCTGTTTCCTACGATAAACTTCGCTGCATTTCCAGAGGCAAGTTTTCTATCCAGAAATTTCTTCGCCTCAAAGAGCTTGCTGCCAACACCGTCGGTGTCAATAATTCTATTTTTGACTTAGAATTAAACAGTTTGTTGACTCTATACAAATCTCTTTCCAATGAAATAAATACTCTGGAATCTGAGATTATTAAGCTTATTGAAGAAGTACATCCTCACTATATGTCCATCCCTGGTATTGGTCCTATTTCAGCTGCTGTTATTTATGCTGAATATGGTGATATATCCAACTTTTCCAATCCCGGGCAGATGCTTGCATTTGCTGGAATTGAGCCAGGAATAGATGAATCCGGAACAGAATCTCATGGTGGTCGAATGGTAAAACATGGTTCTTCCCAACTCCGTTATGTCCTTCTTAACGCCTGCCTTCCCTTAATCCGTTTTGACTTAACCTTTGCAACTTACTATGCAAAAAAACGTGCAGAAGGCAAGAAACACAGGGTAGCCATTACTCATGTAGCAAAGAAACTGATTAGAGTCATTTATGCATTGGAGAGGCAGGATATAGACTTTAACGCTCAAAAACTACGCTAATATCCACCTTACATAATGTTATCTGTTCCATCTGAAATACGGTGTTTTCAGATGATCTATTAAAGTTACCCTTTTTTATTACACAAACTTTTTTTCAAAAACCACTTGACTATTTATAGTTTGTCACCTC
>NZ_JBQKED010000113.1:0-1120 GCF_052121495.1 Faecalimonas sp. LCP19S3_D12
GTACATTTTGAAAGGTTTGGGCAATCTTTGCAATCCCTGCAGTTACTTTTATATTCCCTGTAACCATCTCGATTTGTAGTAGAATACGTTAGGATTTTTCCTTCCGGACATATATAGCAATCATAGTATTCGTCGTATACATACTCATATTTTCTGAAGAATCCTTTCTTTGTTTGCGGACTTTTGTATGGAAACAATGGTTCGATTTGATCTTCTATCAGAAGATGTGCGATTGCCGGGGTTTTATATCCTGCATCCAATACCATCATTTCTGGATGATATGATAGCAGCTTATCATAAAGTGTCTTGAATGTCCGACTATCGTGTTCGTTTCCAGGATGAATAGAATATCCCAGAATCCATCCATGTTTATCACAAGCAGTTTCCACCCCATATGCAAAAACATGTTTATGTTCTCCTTTACGGAACCACCCACTGTCCGGGTCACTTGTGCTACATTTTTGTGTTTTTACTCCTTTCGGAATGGCATCTTCTTCATTAGAAGGATTCCCACCCCCAACAGAAGGTGGAGTTTGGTTATGATCCTCTTTATCTTTTAAAGGCTTTTTCCCGTGTGCTTTTCTATCTTCATTGATTTCTTTTTTTAATTCTTCCTCATACCAGAGAGCTTCTTGTTTTGCAATTCTGTTTCTCATCTTTTTGCTGTTTGCACAAGCTTTTACATGAGTAGCATCTGCAAAGATAACAGAAGTGTCCACTAAATGATATTTCATACATTCTTCTAAGATATGCGAAAAAATCTGTTCAAACAGATCCGTATCTTTAAACCGACGTGTGTAATTTTTCCCAAATGTTGAAAAATGAGGAACTCCATCTAATATATCAAGACCTAGAAACCAGCGATAAGCAACATTTACTTCTATTTCTTTGATTGTCTGGCGCATGCTTCGAATCCCATAAAGATACTGAATAAAAACGATTTTAATTAATAAGACAGGATCCAGACTTGGTCTTCCATTGTCTGCACAATATTTATCTTCTACTAAGTCATAAATAAAGTTCCAATCAATTGCTCTGTCAATTTTTCGAAGAAGATGGTCTTGGGGAACCATGTCATCCATACAAAACATGAGCATTTGACTTCTTTTTTTATCAGCAT
>NZ_JBQKED010000114.1:0-1011 GCF_052121495.1 Faecalimonas sp. LCP19S3_D12
TTGGTGCTAGAATATAAATAGTACAAGTCAAAATGAGAATTCCTTATAAGAAAAATCATGGTACAATGTAAGTATCGCACTGAAGGAGGATCTCATTATGGCAAAGCACTATGACAAACAATTTAAGCTGGACGCAGTCCAGTACTATCACGACCATAGAAACTTAGGACTACAAGGTTGTGCTACGAACTTAGGAATCAGTCAGCAGACATTATCACGTTGGCAGAAAGAGCTGCGTGAAACAGGTGATATTGAAAGCCGTGGTTCCGGCAACTATGCTTCTGATGAAGCCAAAGAAATCGCACGATTGAAACGAGAATTACGAGATGCACAGGATGCCCTTGAAGTATTAAAAAAAGCAATCAACATTCTGGGAAAATGACAGAAGCCATTTATCTCGAAGTTACAGAGATGGCAGAAACTGCCCATAAGGCAAAACGCCGAGTTTCTGTCTCCGGAATGTTGAAATATCTTGGCGTTTCTCGTTCTGGTTATCACGCATGGCTAAAACGTGTTCCTTCTAATACAGAAAAAAGACGTGAAGCCGTAAAAACTAAAATTCAGGATATTTATGATGAATCAAAACAGAACTATGGTGCCCCTAAAATTACTAAGGAATTGCGCAAAGCAGGAGAAATCATCTCCGAACGTACCGTTGGTAAGTATATGAAGCAAATGGGCATCAAAGCCCAGTGGGTCAAACCATGGACCATCACAACCAAAGATTCTGACTTCAGCAGCGAATTGAAAAATATCCTTGATGAACAGTTTAATCCAGAACGTCCAAATGCTGTTTGGTGTTCTGATATTACTTATATCTGGACGATAGACGGATTTGTTTATCTAACCAGTATTATGGACTTATATTCCAGAAAAATCATTGCCTGGACGCTTTCTAAAACATTGGAAGTATCCTGCGTGATTGAAACAATAAATAAAGCAAAAGCAAGACGCGATATTGATGAGCCTTTAATTCTGCATTCAGACCGTGGGAGTCAGTATGTCTCAAAA
>NZ_JBQKED010000115.1:0-1009 GCF_052121495.1 Faecalimonas sp. LCP19S3_D12
ACTCCGGTAAATACGATGTTTGCTTTTCGAGATCGCACGATAAAGTTTTTCGTCTGTTTTTCGATGTCTGGCATATAAGCCACCATATCGAATCATTTTGAAGTGCTTCTCAGGGATATGACGAATTAATCGTTTGATAAAATCAATTGCCGGGAGAGTTTCTACAATATATTTATTATCTTCATGCCGATTGTAATGGAAGGTAACAGTATCACCATCATAGCTGTCTATTCTGGATGTAGCAATTACAGGGCGACCAAGATAACGCCCAATGTATTTGATGACTGTTTTGGAATCAGAAAGATTCGGTTTGGCATAGACATAGAAGCCCTGCTTATGGTCGTTGTAACATTTGGACTTGATTTTTTTAAAAGAAGGTCCAATTTTAGAATGCATTTCATTCAGGAGTGCAGTGCGGAACGCATTGCGAAGGTAAGAATAATTAAAGTGACTGACATGACGCCAGAAGCCATCATCACTAAACCCACCTTCTGAAAGAAGGCAATGGATATGAGGATTCCATTTGAGGTCTCTGCCAAAGGTATGTAAAACCATGATAAAGCCAGGAGTGAAGTTTTTGGATTTATTAAGTTTGAAAAACATACGGGAAATGACGCTGTTAACTGCATGAAAAAGACAGTTAAGAAGGGAGCGGTCATGGAGGAAAAAATCACGGAGATTTTCATCAATGGTAAAAACACAGTGGCGATGAGCAACATTGACCAGTTTAAAAGACATATTGGTAGTGCGTTCCATGGCATATTTGTTACCACAAGTGGGACAAAAGCGGCTGTGACAACGGAAAGGGACAAATTTAAAATTGCCACAATGGGTGCAGACATACATAGCTCCGCCAAAGGAAGGATCGCCACAGCCCAACATCTTATCGATATTTTCCATCTCAGTCTTTCTGGGATGAAGGGTATATTTTATTTCTTCATAATAGTCGGTAAAGATTCTTTGTAAGATATTCATAAGTCTATTATGCAGGAAAAAGGAAGAAAAAGAA
>NZ_JBQKED010000116.1:0-993 GCF_052121495.1 Faecalimonas sp. LCP19S3_D12
CTTGATTATCTTGAGTTTTCCCGCTTGTTCCGGTGTGATATAGCCGTCAATGGCATCACGCAGTTCGGGAAGTTTCTTTTTCAAACTTTTGAAAACAAGGGGTTCAAGGTCAAAGGAAGTATCTTCAGGGTTTTCTAAAATCTTATCCAGTATTGCCTGAGCAGATTTGCCGAAGGTGTCCGAAACAACGTTTCCCAACTGGATATTGGAAACCGTGAGACAGTTCTGCAAACGATTCTTTTCGCTTGATTTGAAGCAGGTCAGTTTGAAACGGTAACGCATAAGGTCACGAAGCTGGCGGATGTCAGCAGGAGGCATAAAGCTACCGGAAACAAGGTCATGCTTAAACAGGTCAGCAATCCATTTGGCATCTTTCTTGTCAGTTTTCTTTCCACGGATAGCCTTAACATACTTTGGATGAGCAAGGACAATCGAACAATCTTTTTCGAGAATGTTATAAACAGGAATCCAGTATTTACCAGTAGATTCCATACAGACATCCTTGCAATTATGTTCGAGCAGCCATTGTAACAAATTTTTCAAACCCTTCGTGTAGGTAGAAAAACGGTGGCGCTCGTAAGAGGTAACGCCGTGCTTGTCAGTAGAAGCAATGCAGGCGACTACAAAAGTCTTGTGGACATCAATGCCACAACAGATTTTGTACACGATTTTTAAAGCCATAGGGACTCCTTTCAGAACCGGAGCGGTTCGCTAAAGATTATAGGGAGAGACGGAATTGACTGACTGTCTAAGCCATAAACGAAGTTGTTTAAACAGAGATAAGATTTCGTGCTTGGTGTCACACTTATTTGTGCCTGAAAAGACAGTCTACACATATAACAATACGGTCATCCGGCAAGCCGGACAGCCCACTCACCTCCTCGTGATTTGTAGTATACCGAGTTCCCTACAAGAAGAATTATAAAGAAAAAATAAGCTCAGGGAAACATTTTCATTACGTTTTGTGCCTGAGCGAAGCGAAAGGAATGGATA
>NZ_JBQKED010000117.1:0-959 GCF_052121495.1 Faecalimonas sp. LCP19S3_D12
TTAGTAATATAATAATCAAAATACAATCCATCTTTTGTTTGACCTATGATACTATTTATCTGCGCTCCCTCTCTCGGCAGCTTCTGCGGAAGTAACAATTCATAAATTTTCTGTTGATTCATATCTTTATAAAACCAACGGGGGTTTTTCCCTGCATGAACTCCGAAAATGAGCTTTTCATCGTATACGCCTATTACTGCCATTTTGGAATCTTCCGCCCAATCCGCTATCTCTTCTTTTTTCACACAAACTTCTGTTTCCTTTGAATCAAAAGAATATTGAAAAATGTTTTCTTTTAGATGTGCGTCTCCTCCTGCATAGTAAAAGCTGTTTTCATCTAATGACATGGTAATATACCCATATCCATCAGATTGAAAAGGGATTTCTTCCATTGTTCTCTTTTTATAATCCAATTTATAATGGGTCACGCTCTGATTTTGAATAACAGAAAATATTTGAAATTCCTTTGTTCCGCCAAGCATCTTCATATAATCAGCTTCTTCTGTCATTATTTCTTCCTGCTTCATCGTATTCAAATCTAAGACATTAAAATGCCACTTCATTTTTACGCTCTCCACACCGTCTGTTTCAGTCATACCGATGATATCTGAATAGAAATAAAACAATTCATTCTGTACAACCACCCCGTACTCATAAGAGCCTTCTTCATTTATAAAATTCCCTTTAGACGTCCGATTACTGCCATCAAGTTCTGAAACAAAGAGTTCTGTTCCATTTTCGTTATACTCCATTCCACAGAGCTTTCCTTGATAGGGGAATATTTGGAAGCTCCCTTTTGCCGCATTACAATTGGTATTTTTGTCCTCATACTCAGAAAGATGCCGACAATCCGGTTTATTACAGATTGGAACTGCCTTCTTTGAATCAAAATCAATGTAATATGATATGCCTGATTCAACGAAAAAAATGCCCTCTTCCACTTTTGTTCCCGAAGCATT
>NZ_JBQKED010000118.1:0-951 GCF_052121495.1 Faecalimonas sp. LCP19S3_D12
AGTCTCCCACCTATCCTGTACATGCAATATCGAATCCCAGTATCAAGCTGGAGTAAAGCTCCATGGGGTCTTTCCGTCCTGGCGCAGGTAACCAGCATCTTCACTGGTATTTCAATTTCACCGGGTGCATTGTCGAGACAGTGCCCAAATCATTACGCCTTTCGTGCGGGTCGGAACTTACCCGACAAGGAATTTCGCTACCTTAGGACCGTTATAGTTACGGCCGCCGTTTACTGGGGCTTAAGTTCAAAGCTTCGCGTTACCGCTAACCTCTCCCCTTAACCTTCCAGCACCGGGCAGGCGTCAGCCCATATACTTCACCTTTCGGTTTTGCATAGACCTGTGTTTTTGCTAAACAGTTGCTTGGGCCAATTCTCTGCGGCCAGCTCTCACTGGCACTCCTTCTCCCGAAGTTACGGAGTCATTTTGCCGAGTTCCTTAACAATGCTTCTCCCGTCGGCCTTAGGATTCTCTCCTCATCCACCTGTGTCGGTTTACGGTACGGGTACGATATGAACAATAGCGGCTTTTCTTGACGCATGGCTCACGGACTTCCCTACTTATATTTCAGTACGCATCACATCTTCAGATTGACTGGCGGATTTGCCAACCAGTCTCCTACCTTGCTTGCACCGGTCTTTCCATTCCCGGCTTCCACTTTCCACACGTGTCCCCACAGTTCTGTCATATCATAGTACAGGAATTTCAACCTGTTATCCATCGACTACGTCTTTCGACCTCGCCTTAGGCCCCGACTTACCCAGAGCAGATCAGCTTTACTCTGGAAACCTTAGATATTCGGCCGGAAGGATTCTCACCTTCCTCTCGCTACTCATTCCGGCATTCTCTCTTCTTAAAAATCCACTGCTCTTTACAGTACAGCTTCTTCTCTTTAAGAATGCTCCTCTACCAATCATCATTCGATGATTCCACGGCTTCGGTAGTGTGTTT
>NZ_JBQKED010000119.1:0-937 GCF_052121495.1 Faecalimonas sp. LCP19S3_D12
TTTGGAAAGAACTATACACGTCGTTTTAAAGATACAGATCTTTTTGAACAGATTTTTTCAAAGATTTTAGAAGAATGCATGAAATTCAAATTGGTGGATACAGAACATATTTTTGTGGATTCTACACATGTGAAAGCATGTGCAAATAGTAAAAAGATGAGAAAACGGGTGGCACATGAACAGGCATTATGGTACGAGCAGGAATTAAAAGAAGAAATTCAGAAAGACCGGGCGGCACATGGGAAGAAACCTTTGAAAGATAATGATAAAAATGATTCTCCACCACCAACTGCAAGCGGAGGAGAAAGTTTTGCAGATGAAACAGAATCTCAGATTCCGGAAGGAGCAAAAACACAAAAGTGCAGCACCAGCGATCCGGAAAGTGGCTGGTTTCGTAAAGGAGAACATAAACATGTTTTTGCATATGCAGTAGAAACAGCTTGTGATAAACATGGTTGGATTTTAGGATATACTGTTCATCCCGGAAACGAACATGATAGCCGTACATTCCCGCTATTGTATGAGAAAATAAAAGATTTCAAACCGGATATGATGATAATGGATGCCGGCTATAAAACGCCTGCCATCGCCCATCTTCTCTTGGAGGATGGAATCCAACCTCTTTTTCCGTACAAACGACCAATGACGAAAGAAGGTTTTTTCAAAAAATATGAGTATGCCTACGATGAGTATTATGATTGTTACGTCTGTCCTGGAAACCAGGTTTTAAAATACAGTACAACAAATCGAGATGGATATCGTGAATATAAGAGTTGCGGATTGTTCTGTAGTAGTTGCCCATACTTGCATCAATGCACAGAAAGTAAAGATCATGTAAAAGTCATTACCAGACATGTATGGGAAGAATACATGGAGAAAGCAGAAGATATTCGCCATACAATAGGTAACAAAGAAATATATCAACAACGAAAGGAAA
>NZ_JBQKED010000120.1:0-937 GCF_052121495.1 Faecalimonas sp. LCP19S3_D12
AGTATACCGAGTTCCCTACAAAAAGAATTATAAAGAAAAAAAGCCGGGTAGAAAACTGTTTTCATAACGTTTTGTGCCTGAGCAAAGCGAAAGGAATGGATATAAAAATGGCAAAAAAAACGAATAAGACTGCTCATGTACTGAATTTACTATCTGGCAGTACCGGACAAAAGCCAGCAAAAAACGAACCTGTTCCGGAAGAAAAAGAAAAGGAAAAAGAAAAAATTTCACCTGTTGTTTCCAATATTAAGATGGACTCTAGCGGCAAGGAAGATGCCGTATCTGATATTATTCATCAGCAACTCTTATCTGAATTTATGGAGGCAGAGAGCACACCAGAGGTTGAGATAATCCCTGATATAGAGCCGGTGCCTGAACCAGGGCCAGTATTGGAGATTCCAGAACCGGAACCACTCCCAGAAGAGGAGGTCGCTCCCATTGACGAGCTTGCAGCTGAAGCACCAATTGTAGAGACGGAAAAAGTTTCAGAACCAGAAGTGGATGAGACACCGGTTGCTGAAAAAGAGCCTGAATTTATTGTATTGAATATAATTGAACAGATTGTACGTGATAAGATTATATACTTTATGCGTCAGTTTGAAGTCTGTACCTGTGACCGTTGTATTGCAGATACAGTTGCATTGACTTTGAACGGTCTCAAACCAAAATACATTGTCACATCTCCCGCTGCTGCTGCACCTTTGATCAGCTTCTATACGAACAAATATATTTCTGATATCACAGTAGAAGCTACAAAAGCATGTATGGTAATCAAGGAAAATCCACGACATACAAAAACAGACGAGACTTCTTAAAGTCTCGTCTGTTTTTATATAATAGGAAATTCCGATTTTTGTTGGAACAATGAATGAAAATAGCCCGCACAAAGTCGGGCATGAGAACAAGATGACGCTCGTTAGAAGATATAAAAACCTTC
>NZ_JBQKED010000121.1:0-884 GCF_052121495.1 Faecalimonas sp. LCP19S3_D12
CTAGAGCGTGTTTGAAAATTATGAGTTTTTGATTATTTTATCCAAATCAGGATTGAAGCAAGGCATATAAACCCCATATATGTGAATGCCAACTTATCATAACGAGTGGCAATGTGGCGAAATCCTTTCAGTTTGAGAAAGTATTTTTCTACCAGATGCCGCTCTTTATATAGCCACCAATCGCAATGACGCTCAAATTTGGCTCCTTTTTTGGATGGGATGGTTGGTTCAGCTCCTTTTTCATAGATATAATCAATCAAATTTTGACTGTCATAACCGCGGTCTGCAAGCACACTGCTTTTTTCTATATCCATATGCTCCAGCAAGGGGATGGCAAAATTAATGTCATTACGCTGTCCCTCACTAAGCATCAGATAGACAGGATAGCCATAAGCATCTACGGCTACATGGATTTTGGAACTGGCTCCTCCGCGGCTGTGCCCAATCTCGTTAGGAGGCCCCCTTTTTTTGCACCTGCACTGTGCTGGTGAGCCTGAACGATTGTAGCATCCAAAGAGAGCTCATCAAGTTCGGCTTCAAGACTGAGTACCCGGAAGATGTTATCAAGAATTCCGTCATCAATCCACTTGCGGAAGCGACTGTATACCGAATTCCAAGGACCGTAACGCTCCGGCAAGTCACGCCAGGGTGCGCCGCTGCGTGCAATCCAGACCATCCCATTAAGCATGGTACGGTTATCTTTGGAAGGACGTCCGGGTTTCCCGGTTTTTTCAGGAGGGAGTAAAGATGCAATCTGTTCCCATTCCTGATCTGTTAGTTCGTAACGTCTTGACATAATATCAGCCCCTTTTTCTTTATTTTACCATGAAAGAAGGGCTATAAACAAATATTTTGTGCACTTTTTAATTTTCAAACACGCTCTA
>NZ_JBQKED010000122.1:0-747 GCF_052121495.1 Faecalimonas sp. LCP19S3_D12
TTTTTCGACAATTCCATTATACCAAAGGAACGTATTTATGCCTTTTTAATTGGCTGAAATATTGAATTTTCAAGGTTAATCACACCTTATTGGTGTGGGAAGTTTGAGTAAATAATCTTTGAAAAAAATATTATAAAATATCTCCTCTTTTTTGAAACCTGAATTATGAATTTTACGTATTGATACAAAAAGAAAAAAATCAGGATTCTTACAGATGAAGGAAAGAAAGTTATTAAAACAACTACAGAGAAAAAATGAAAAGGCTTTAGAGGAAATCATGAACAGATATAATGCATATGTCACTACGATTTCAAAAGAAATACTTGCTGGAAAAGGTAGAAACGAAGATGTGGAAGAAGTAGTATCAGATGTATTTATCTCATTATGGAATACTGCTGAAAGAATTGATTATGAAAAATACACCAGTATTAAGGCATATATAGGTATGATTACAAGAAACAAAGCGAAAGATAAGATACGCGCAATTAAACATTGGAATCTGGAACTATATGATGATGTAGTTTTGATTGATAACCAATCAGAAAAGCTTATGGAACAAAAAGAACAGCAGAGAATTATTCAGAAACTTTTCCAGCAATTAAAGCCGATAGACCAGGAAATCTTTCTTTTATACTACTATAAATGAGCAAGTTCGTGATTTTGCATAAAAGAAAGACACCTCGATTCCATGTGTTGTATAATGAAAGTGCCAAAACAAACATTTGCAACATTTACGAAAGAAGGTGT
>NZ_JBQKED010000123.1:0-731 GCF_052121495.1 Faecalimonas sp. LCP19S3_D12
GAAGCGGTGACGCCAGTTGCCGCAGAGTCGCTGTTGGGATACCACCCTTGCAGTATTGGATTTCTAACCAGCAGCCGTGAACCGGCTGGGGGACAATGTCAGGTGGGGAGTTTGACTGGGGCGGTCGCCTCCGAAAGGGTATCGGAGGCGCTCAAAGGTTCCCTCAGAATGGTCGGAAACCATTCGAAGAGTGCAAAGGCAGAAGGGAGCTTGACTGCGACACCGACGGGTGGAGCAGGTACGAAAGTAGGACTTAGTGATCCGGTGGTATAAAGTGGGATTGCCATCGCTCAACGGATAAAAGCTACCCTGGGGATAACAGGCTTATCACTCCCAAGAGTTCACATCGACGGAGTGGTTTGGCACCTCGATGTCGGCTCATCGCATCCTGGGGCTGGAGTAGGTCCCAAGGGTTGGGCTGTTCGCCCATTAAAGCGGTACGCGAGCTGGGTTCAGAACGTCGTGAGACAGTTCGGTCCCTATCCGGCGTGGGCGTAGGATATTTGAGAGGAGCTGACCTTAGTACGAGAGGACCGGGTTGGACTGGCCGCTGGTGAATCTGTTGTTCTACCAAGAGCATGGCAGAGTAGCCAAGCCGGGAAGGGATAAACGCTGAAGGCATCTAAGCGTGAAGCCCCCCTCAAGATGAGATATCCCATAACGTCAAGTTAGTAAGACCCCTTGAAGACGACAAGGTAGATAGGACAGAGGTGGAAGTGCAGTAATGTATG
>NZ_JBQKED010000124.1:0-669 GCF_052121495.1 Faecalimonas sp. LCP19S3_D12
CTCATTATGAAAGCCTTGAATCCCGGAAAGCAGAGCTTGAAGAACTCATTCTTGCGCTCGCCGCTCCCTATCAGCAGGAACTTGCCATTCTTCAAACCGCTCCTGGTATCAGCAGTGACTTCACTGCCATCGGAATTATTTCCGAAATCGGTACCAATATGGAGGCTTTTCCTTCGGCGAAACACTTATGCTCATGGGCTGGTCTTACTCCGACCAACAATGAAAGCGCAGGGAAGAAAAAATCTGTCCGGGTCTCCAAAGCCGGATGCTATATCAAGCCGCTTTTAGTACAGTGCGCAAACGCTGTTGTTAAAAGCTCAAAGCATCCTGAAATGCGTAACCGTTATCTCCGTCTCAAAAAGCGTCGCGGTCACAAGAAAGCAATCATTGCCATAGCAAGAATGCTTCTTACCGCATTATACCACATGTTGAAAAACGGTGAAAACTATAATGCAGAACTTTACAGGAAATCAGACCTGCCTCCAGTTGACCGTGAAATTACGGTAGAACAGGCAATCCTTATCGCAAGAAATCAGGGTTATAAAATCAAGTCAGCAACCGCATAACCTTAACTTCTCAATATTCAATTTTTAAAGCAGCCACCGAAAGATGGCTTATTTGTCGTGTGCTTAAGGTAATGGATACCCTCTACTTCTCATTTTCAATCTT
>NZ_JBQKED010000125.1:0-661 GCF_052121495.1 Faecalimonas sp. LCP19S3_D12
AAAATAGTAATTGGAGCCTTCTATCTTTTGATGTCCTTTTACCATCTTTCCATCTGAACCAAAGTAGTAAATCTTACTTCCTTCGATTACCCAGCCTTTCCACACTGTTCCACTTGACAGATCAAAATAGTAATTGGAGCCTTCTATCTTTTGATGTCCTTTTACCATCTTTCCATCTGAACCAAAGTAGTAAATCTTACTTCCTTCGATTACCCAGCCTTTCCACACTGTTCCGCTTGACAGATCAAAATAGTAATTAGATCCTTCTATCTTTTGATGTCCTTTTACCATCTTTCCATCTGAGCCAAAGTAATAAATCTTGTTCCCTTCAGTCACCCAGCCTTTCCACACTGTTCCACTTGACAGATCAAAATAGTAATTAGATCCTTCTATCTTTTGATGTCCTTTTACCATCTTTCCATCTGAGCCAAAGTAGTAAATCTTGTTCCCTTCAGTCACCCAGCCTTTCCACACTGTTCCGCTTGACAGATCAAAATAGTAATTAGATCCCTCTATCTTTTGATGTCCTTTTACCATCTTTCCATCTGAACCAAAGTAGTAAATCTTGTTCCCTTCAGTCACCCAGCCTTTCCACACTGTTCCGCTTGACAGATCAAAATAGTAATTAGATCCCTCTATCTTTTGATGTCCTTTTACCATC
>NZ_JBQKED010000126.1:0-603 GCF_052121495.1 Faecalimonas sp. LCP19S3_D12
ACCATTTTGTCCAGAACCTCAATCCGTTCCTCGTCCCTTGTAAGGGAGCGTTCCATTGCTTCCCGCTGTTCCCGCTGCTCGGCTTCACAGGTATTGGTCAGGCGGTCGGCAACCGCTTCCCCGTCCATCAGGGCAGCTCTGGCACATTCCCGTATTTTCCGCAGCACATGGCTGTAAAGGGTGTCATAATCAATCCGGTGCTGGGTGCAGTGGTTCTTTCCAAAGGCATTGTAGGTCTTGCAGGAGTAAATCCGCTGGGGATGTTTTGCGTTTGTGTAGCGTATCGTCAGCGACTTCCCACACTCGCCGCATTTTAGCAGTCCGGCAAACAGGCTGATTTCATTGGTCTGCCCCGGACGCTGGCGGGATTTCAGCTTGTTCTGCACAATGTCAAAACTCATGCGGTCAATCAGCGGTTCATGCTGTCCCTCCACCACAATCCAGTCCTCCGGCTTCTTTTCCCCAATCGTGCCGATTTTGAAGCGGTAGTCTTTTTTCTGGGAAGCAATCGCCCCGGTGTAGACGGGATTCATCAAAAGGTCTTTGATAACGGAGAAGTCCCACATATACCGCCCGTTTTCCGGGTCTTTCTTTTCCCATTTG
>NZ_JBQKED010000127.1:0-601 GCF_052121495.1 Faecalimonas sp. LCP19S3_D12
TATTTGGGGAGTCGGCACCGCCCGGAATCGACACATCGTAGATACCGCTCCGCCGCGAGCCTGCCAACCATGAACCCCGCCGAGGGGGGCGCGGGAATACCCCGCTGGTAGTGAATCGCCGTCGGGCGAGCCCCACGCACCACCACCGCATCCCCCGACACCGCGAACTCACCATCGGACCCGTCCGAAAGCTCCACCCGAGTCACCTCGAACACCGGGCCGGGCAGCACGATCCGCATACACTCCGCTGTGGACACATCCACGTTGAACCACTCGCCCCGCCACAGCGTCGGCTCGCACCGCAAACACTGCTCAACCCCCGGGTGATACACCGCCGGGCACACCCCGAACTGCCGACCCGTCAGCGCCCACAGAATCTCCGTAGCCGTATCCACAGCCAGGCGGGCCACATCCTCTTTACCCTCCGGGATAGGGGGGAAGCACGACATGTCTACCGGCCACTCGCAAAGGTCACTCATACCGGTAATGCTACCAACCACGACACCCCTCCCCGGGTCGGGAAACGAATAAACCCCGCCCCCGGGTAATGATGGTCCTCCGCACCCATACGCCTGTCTCTTATACACATCTGACGCTGCCG
>NZ_JBQKED010000128.1:0-577 GCF_052121495.1 Faecalimonas sp. LCP19S3_D12
GTGGTACAATGAAACCACGGAATAGTGGGGCTGGCTGTCGGAAACGGAGGATTTTATGTTAAGACAAGCCACCCAAAACCTCATTACCGCCCTTTATCCGAGATTGTCCCACGAGGATGAATTGCAAGGCGAGAGTAATTCCATATCGAACCAAAAAAGGATACTCGAAACCTACGCAAAACAGAACGGCTTTACCAATCTGCGCTGGTACACCGACGACGGTTTTTCCGGCGCGAACTTCCAGCGGCCCGGATTTCAAGCCATGCTTGCGGACATTGAAGCCGGGAAAGTGGGTACGGTCATCGTCAAGGACATGAGCCGGTTAGGGCGAAACTACTTGCAGGTAGGGTTTTACACGGAAATGCTGTTCCCTCAAAAGGGTGTGCGTTTTATCGCTGTCAACGATAATGTGGACAGTGCCAGCGAGGGCATGGACAACGATTTTACCCCGCTGCGAAATCTGTTCAACGAGATGTACAGCAAGGATATTTCCAAGAAAGTCCATTCCTCTTATCTTCTGAAAGCGCAGAAAGGACAGTTTACCGGGTGTCTTGCCCCGTTTGGGTATCGGAAAGAC
>NZ_JBQKED010000129.1:0-530 GCF_052121495.1 Faecalimonas sp. LCP19S3_D12
AGCCCCGGACATTTTCGGCGCAGGACCTCTCGACCAGTGAGCTATTACGCACTCTTTTAATGTATGGCTGCTTCTAAGCCAACATCCTGGTTGTCTTCGAAATCCCACATCCTTTTCCACTTAACACACATTTTGGGACCTTAGCCGGTGGTCTGGGCTCTTTCCCTTTCGACTATCCAACTTATCTCGTATAGTCTGACTCCCATACATCATCTACGCGGCATTCGGAGTTTGATATTCTTCGGTAAGCTTTGACGCCCCCTAGGAAATTCAGTGCTCTACCTCCGCAAGACTCGTATGAGGCTAGCCCTAAAGCTATTTCGAGGAGAACCAGCTATCTCCGGGTTCGATTGGAATTTCTCCCCTACCCACACCTCATCGCCACCCTTTTCAACGGATGTGCGTTCGGTCCTCCATTGCCTTTTACGGCAACTTCAACCTGGACATGGGTAGATCACCCGGTTTCGGGTCTGCTCCGACTGACTATATTCGCCCTATTCAGACTTGGTTTCCCTTCGGCTCCGGACCTT
>NZ_JBQKED010000130.1:0-508 GCF_052121495.1 Faecalimonas sp. LCP19S3_D12
GGTCCTGCATAATGGGAATTTTTCACAGCTATAGTACCACTGCAAATGCAATCACCTCTGCTGCCTTCAAAGTCTGCTCCTGTCTGTAACTTTCCTGCTACGATTTTTCTCATGCCCAACGCCTCCTTTCTGTCTGTTTTTTTATTTTAAATTATCTTTGATAATCTAAAACCTTTCCTTAATAATACGGTACCGCATCTATCTCTTCGATCACTTCCGGTTTCTCTTCCAGAATGCTGTAATACGAGATCAATTCTCCTTTTGTGGCATACCTATGGGCTCCGCAGACCTTCTCTTTTCTTTCCATATCAATTCCTTCTGTTTCATAGCAGGCTGCATAACAAAGTCCACACAGGTTTCTTGCCCAGCACTCATTGCATCTTGCGATGGATTTTTCATCGTATTCATCCATATAATATTTCTTTATTTTTTCTAGATCTGCCCCTTCAAACACGTTTCCTATATCCGGTGCATCTCCGGTCTTTTCACACAAAAGGAATTTCCCATC
>NZ_JBQKED010000131.1:0-508 GCF_052121495.1 Faecalimonas sp. LCP19S3_D12
GCTGAGACTTTTTCTGTAAAGATTGGTATGTAACGGATTGATAACGTAGGTGGTCAGACCTTTATCAAGAAGAAATCCCAGAAGATTGTAACTGTAGTGTCCGGTGGCTTCCAGTCCTACTTTTACTTTGGTTAAATCATCTGAAACGGATTCGACTCTTTGAAATAAGACTTCAAACCCCTCACGATTGTTAAGTATGGTAAAAGATTTGAATAATACTTCACCATCTGAATTTGTAATAAAGCAGTCGTGCTTATCTTTGGCAACATCAATTCCAACGTAAATCATAAGAAATCTCCTTTGAATAAAATTGATACTGTTTAGAGCCACAGGTACTCCTTGCGATTGTAACCTCGTTCTAAATAAACCGTCATGCGGTATCTAACTGATTAACAAATATACAAAGAGACTGTGGTTGTAGCCTTTCGTAAACCATCGAATGGTAGGAGGTTTTAAACAATCCACAGTATCTCCAACAGTATAGCATATAGACCTTGGAGAGGGTCTA
>NZ_JBQKED010000132.1:0-478 GCF_052121495.1 Faecalimonas sp. LCP19S3_D12
GTAGAAAAATGTGGTACGGGATCCAACATATCCAATCCAAGAAACCATCGATATGCAACATTTACTTCAATTTCTTTGATTGTTTGCCGCATACTTTTTATGCCATAAAGGTACTGAATAAAAGGAATTTTAATCAGCATAACTGGATCCATACTTGGACGTCCGTTATCAGGAGAATATTTTTCTTCAACAAGTTCATAAATGAAGTTCCAGTTAATCGCTTTGTCTATCAAGCGAAGCATATGGTTTTGAGGAACCATATCATCCATACAAAACATCTGTATTTGTTCTCTTTTTTTATCTGCATTTTTCGTCATCATAAGCACTACCTCCTGATACCCTAATTATATCATGAAGTGCTTGAAAAACCTTGGAAAATAAAGTTGATAACCGAACCATTTTTCTTGGTAAATCTATGGAAAAAAGTTAGAAATGTGGAAAACTTGATAAAAGAAAAACCCGGACTTCTGTCCGGGAC
>NZ_JBQKED010000133.1:0-448 GCF_052121495.1 Faecalimonas sp. LCP19S3_D12
ACACCTTCTTTCGTAAATGTTGCAAATGTTTGTTTTGGCACTTTCATTATACAACACATGGAATCGAGGTGTCTTTCTTTTATGCAAAATCACGAACTTGCTCATTTATAGATAAAGTATTATTTTTGGAAATTGAGAAGAAATAAGATTGATTTACAGACAGTAGCATTAAAACTACTGGTATCTACAGAAAAAGTAAAAGAAGAATATAATAGACATATAGACCCATTTAAGCAAATAAAGATAGAACCTTTTTTTCATTTGTGGCAGTATGCGTTTCAGCGTGTTCGATTTTTATTGCAATAGAAACTCTAAATGAGATGATAAAAGAACGAGAACTAGAGCGTGTTTGAAAATTATGAGTTTTTGATTATTTTATCCAAATCAGGATTGAAGCAAGGCATATAAACCCCATATATGTGAATGCCAACTTATCATAACGAGTGGC
>NZ_JBQKED010000134.1:0-436 GCF_052121495.1 Faecalimonas sp. LCP19S3_D12
ATACCCAAACGGGGCAAGACACCCGGTAAACTGTCCTTTCTGCGCTTTCAGAAGATAAGAGGAATGGACTTTCTTGGAAATATCCTTGCTGTACATCTCGTTCAGGATATTTTTGAACGGGGCAATGTCGTTGTTATCCCGCAGGGTGTCGATACCATCATTCATGGCGATATAGCGGACACCGTTTCTTGGGAAAAAGTCCTCAATCAAATGCCCGGTTTGCAGATAGTTCCGCCCCAGTCGGCTGAGGTCTTTCGTGATAACAAGGTTGATTTGCCTGCGCTCAATGGCTCTCAACATCCTCTGTAAATCAGGACGCTCCATGTTAAGACCTGTGAAGCCATCGTCCTGATAGACTGCCACAACCTCCCATCCCTGCTTTTCGCAGTATTTTTCCAGCATATCACGCTGGTTTGCGATACTGGCACTTTCGCCT
>NZ_JBQKED010000135.1:0-410 GCF_052121495.1 Faecalimonas sp. LCP19S3_D12
TTGATATTTTTCTTATCATTTCGTTTCTTGTATGCGATTTTCAAGGTACATTCTTTTTTGACTGTTTTATCAGTCATCAGAAATCAAAATCTCTTTTCATCTCTGATCACTAGTAAACCCAGTTCTTTTCTTTTGTAGATTCGGCAGCCACCTACTCTCCCGCACCGTCTCCAGTGCAGTACCATCGGCCTCCCAGGTCTTAACCATCGTGTTCGGGATGGGTACGGGTGTTTCCCCTGGGCGTATCGCCACCGAAATATTTTGTACTCTTTGAGCACTCATAACTAAACAACAGATTTCTTTCAATCCCTTACTTTTCTTCCCTAGAAAGGAGGTGATCCAGCCGCACCTTCCGATACGGCTACCTTGTTACGACTTCACCCCAGTTATCGGTCCCACCTTCGGCAGCT
>NZ_JBQKED010000136.1:0-404 GCF_052121495.1 Faecalimonas sp. LCP19S3_D12
GCTAGCAGTTATCTGAACCGGAACAAACACTTTTAACGAGAGTTTGATCCTGGCTCAGGATGAACGCTGGCGGCGTGCTTAACACATGCAAGTCGAACGAAGCGCTTAAACGGATTTCTTCGGATTGAAGTTTTTGCGACTGAGTGGCGGACGGGTGAGTAACGCGTGGGTAACCTGCCTCATACAGGGGGATAACAGTTAGAAATGGCTGCTAATACCGCATAAGCGCACAGTGCTGCATGGCACAGTGTGAAAAACTCCGGTGGTATGAGATGGACCCGCGTCTGATTAGTTAGTTGGTGGGGTAACGGCCTACCAAGGCGACGATCAGTAGCCGGCCTGAGAGGGTGAACGGCCACATTGGGACTGAGACACGGCCCAAACTCCTACGGGAGGCAGCAGTG
>NZ_JBQKED010000137.1:0-403 GCF_052121495.1 Faecalimonas sp. LCP19S3_D12
GACGAATACCACCGTGGAAATCGAATTTACCGTAACAGATAACGACAGTGGAGTGAACCCGGATACAATTACGATTAAAGTAGATTCAAGTTCCGTGACACCTACTAAAACGAAGGTGACAAATGGGTATAAGTGTACGCATACGATCACCCTGAAAGATGGAAGTCACACAATAGAAATCAATGCGGCGGATTTTGATGGAAATAAAGTGGCTGCAAAAACAGTTACATTCAAAGTCGATACGGTTCCGCCGACATTAAATCTTTCCTCGCCGACGGATAATCTGATCACAAACAAAGAGTCATGCGTGGTATCGGGGACTACAAATGATGTAACCAGTCCGGCTTGTACTGTAAAGATTACATTAAATGCGGTAGATCAGGGAGCAGTAAGTGTAGCAGGG
>NZ_JBQKED010000138.1:0-385 GCF_052121495.1 Faecalimonas sp. LCP19S3_D12
CGAACCAACTGTGAACTTTGCAACAATTAGGTCATTTCTCTTTTTCCCGGAAACACCATTTTCAATTGTCATATCCGTGTAATCTCCATATACGGTACGTGCAATATGTCCCTGTACATTTAACACTCCATTCCCAACACGTACTTTGTTGTTACTGATTACCGTGGTCTTAAATTTTTCGCCAATATCAAACACACCATCGTTGCCGATGATGCTTTGATAAATCGCCGCATCGTCTTCCGCGAAAATATGCGCTTTGTCAGCAGCGGGTGTGTTCAGCGTTAATGCTTTCAGTGCCATTTACTCATCTCCTTTTATCTTGTATTCTATTTCAGCTCTTCCATCCTTTATTTTCAGGATTTTGCCGATAATCGGCTTTACTACG
>NZ_JBQKED010000139.1:0-374 GCF_052121495.1 Faecalimonas sp. LCP19S3_D12
AGGTTTTTATATCTTCTAACGAGCGTCATCTTGTTCTCATGCCCGACTTTGTGCGGGCTATTTTCATTCATTGTTCCAACAAAAATCGGAATTTCCTATTATACAAAAAAACCGCGTATTTACGCGGTTTTTAACAGGGGATGAGAGAATCGAACTCCCACCAAAAGTTTTGGAGACTCCTATCATACCATTTGACCAATCCCCTATATACTATTGATATATTCGGAAAAGCATCTGGCAATTACCAAATGCTCTATACTATGTACCTTCAAAATCACATACAATCCACTTTGATAAGTCTCCTCTTCATCCTTCTTGTTCCTATCACCTTTTGGTTATGCCCTCGACCGATTAGTAACAGTCAGCTACATACA
>NZ_JBQKED010000140.1:0-362 GCF_052121495.1 Faecalimonas sp. LCP19S3_D12
CGCCCAGGGGAAACACCCGTACCCATCCCGAACACGATGGTTAAGACCTGGGAGGCCGATGGTACTGCACTGGAGACGGTGTGGGAGAGTAGGTGGCTGCCGAATCTATAAGAAAATAAGCGAAAGCTTTTTTATATAGATACAGACATGAACACAAAGATAAATGAAAAATAGTAGTATTGATTAGTGGAAAATAGCGTCATGTCAACCCGACCAGCAGGGCAGTGCTGTTTAACATAGCTGGATTTACCAGTGATCAGAGATGAAAAGAGATTTTGATTTCTGATGACTGATAAAACAGTCAAAAAAGAATGTACCTTGAAAATCGCATACAAGAAACGAAATGATAAGAAAAATATCAA
>NZ_JBQKED010000141.1:0-311 GCF_052121495.1 Faecalimonas sp. LCP19S3_D12
AAGGTTTTTATATCTTCTAACGAGCGTCATCTTGTTCTCATGCCCGACTTTGTGCGGGCTATTTTCATTCATTGTTCCAACAAAAATCGGAATTTCCTATTATACAAAAAATAACGCAGACAATATCTCTACTATCTGCGTCATTCCTTTCATATCTTCTTGAAATATTTACTCCATTTTCTTTCAACTTTTACTCCAATTTTACTCCATTTTAAAAATCTGTTACGATATTTTGCGGTATTCTATGATACCTTTTCTTTGAAGAAAAATGTCCGTAAACCTTGATTTCAAGCCAACTTTTCAATATTTCC
>NZ_JBQKED010000142.1:0-309 GCF_052121495.1 Faecalimonas sp. LCP19S3_D12
AGTTCGTAACGTCTTGACATAATATCAGCCCCTTTTTCTTTATTTTACCATGAAAGAAGGGCTATAAACAAATATTTTGTGCACTTTTTAATTTTCAAACACGCTCTAGCATATAAACCGGATATTAGAGTATACGAAAATGATATTTCTTTATAAATATAGAGGCATAAGGGGAAATTATCAATCGGAGCCGGAAGACTGAAATATCAAGACATACCAAAAGAATCCGTTGCATACACTGTAACAACAGTAATTGCAGGGGAAGTATATGAAAGATTATATCGAGGAGCGAGCAGTAGAAATCGCATA
>NZ_JBQKED010000143.1:0-308 GCF_052121495.1 Faecalimonas sp. LCP19S3_D12
TATTCTTTCCACTGCAACCAGTCACCAATAGGAGCATCAGACAACACAACAAAATCTTCCCTTTCCCACTCAACATAGACAGTCCTCCCCGTTCCTTTTCCCGTTGGCTTCAGTATAGCATATTTTCTACTTTTTTTAATCAGATTGTTCTAAACGGACCATTTTTGTTCCAAACAGATTGTAAATCACCCCCGAAAGCGCTAGAGCGTGTTTGAAAATTATGAGTTTTTGATTATTTTATCCAAATCAGGATTGAAGCAAGGCATATAAACCCCATATATGTGAATGCCAACTTATCATAACGAGTG